>NZ_JABSUT010000002.1:0-757335 GCF_013284285.1 Brevibacillus sp. HB1.4B | reverse complement strand
TTCTTTACTACAAAAGTGAAGAAAATATAATGTCGGGAAGTAGCTCAGCTTGGTAGAGTACTTGGCTTGGGACCAAGGGGTCGCAGGTTCGAATCCTGTCTTCCCGACCATGATTTGCCCACGTTTTACAGGTTTGCCGGGGTGGCGGAATGGGCAGACGCAACAGACTTAAAATCTGTCGGGAGTTTCTCCCGTACCGGTTCAAGTCCGGTCCTCGGCACCAGCATTTATTTTGATGCGGGTGTAGTTCAATGGTAGAACTCCAGCCTTCCAAGCTGGTCGCGTGGGTTCGATTCCCATCACCCGCTCCATACATAAAGCAGAGAGCCAATAGGTTCTCTGTTTTTTTGCGTCTAGGAAAGCAGGACTATTTTTACTTGAGGCAAAAGTATAAAGGCTTATCCAATCGTTGAATAGATAAGCCTTTGTTCAATACAGGTATAAATTTTTGTCGAAAGCTGTCTGACGTTTTCTATGGTAGAAACATATGTTTTCGTGTACAGTAAAACTAAGATCGCTTACCGATGAAATTGGTAACGGATCTCTTGCCTTGCCTCCTGCCTTGTCAGGGGGCTTTTTTGCGTGAGACAAAAGAATGCGACCTTAGAGAGCTTCCATTCGTGGACCAACTTCCTGAGCATTCGCAATCGGCAGAGAAACGATAAAGCGTGTGCGTTTTTCATTGGAATCACAATGGATCGTGCCTTGATGCTTTTCAATAATATTTTTGCAGATGGACAAGCCGATACCTGTCCCATTTTGTTTAGTCGTAAAGAATGGTTGGAAAAGATTTTCTACGATCTCGGGTGGAATCCTTTCGCCGTTGTTTTCCACACTCAAATAGAGCCATCCATCTGAAGAAGTGGAAATGACATGAATATACTTGTCTGTACGATTTTGTACGGCGTCAATGGCATTGTTTAATAGATTGACGACAACTTGCTTCAAGCCTTCTTCATAACATGCGAGTGAGCAGGGGTGGATTTGTTTTTCAAAACGTATGTTTTCTCCCACGAGGCGAGGCGTAATCAGCATCTCTACTTCTTCAAGCAGTTCTTCTACTTGAACGGTTTTAAAAATTTCATCGAGAATTGGTTTTTTGGAAAAGCTGAGGAATCCGGTCAGTTGCCGATGTAAATTCTCAAATTCATGCATGACGACTTGAATGTACGTCTGAAGCTGGGCCTGTTCCTGCGTAGACTCGCCGATCAGCTTCAGGAACCCTTCAATGGCACACAACGGATTACGCAGCTCATGAGCCATATTGGCGGCAATTTTTCCGAGCATGGTCAGTTTGTCGTTATGCAAATAGGAGATCGTTTCTTCCTTCTGGACCAGCTCTTTATTTATCATTTGTTCAAAATGATAAACAGCCCAGAAGACACTTTCATCCATGGCCTTGCCCAGTTGGCTTTCCAAATAGTGCATTTCTTGTGAGGAGAGGGACCATCTCTGTAATTCTGGTTGGAGAACCCGCCAGAATACATTCCGGTACAATTGATATGTGCGCAAAATGGAGGAGAAGGGGAATTCCTGAGAACGAAGCCATTCTCCCATATCTAATGCCCAAGTCTGCATGTCATGATCTACATCCTCAACCAGATAGCGAGCCAAGAGCACTGTTCGTTTTTCTGCAAAATCGCGAGGAATGGTTACAGGAATTTCCATGCTGCGAACAATTTCTTGCAGCCATATTGTGGTGATGCTTGGTGTTAAGTCTAAAATCTTCCTTGAAACGTTATAAAGGTTTAGCGTCACAGTCTCCACCATCTCTTATCCACCCCACTAAAATCGTAAGGGAAAATGCCTAATTTAGACAAGGTATAATTATCCTGATTTCGCAATAAAATGTATTTTTTTCGGAAGTTTTTATCTACAAAATCCGCTGAAAACCGCCTTTTTTCGGAAAAATATTCAATCATGAGTCCGATTCCAGTCGCATAAAGTAGAATGGACGAACTTTATTGGACCAGGGAGGCAGGGATGGGCGAGTATTTTTGGCTGGGTCTTCTACACATCTTTATGATCGATCTGGTATTAAGCAGTGACAATGCTGTGGTCATAGGTATGGCCTGCCGCGGACTCCCTCAAAATGAGAGAAAACGGGCAATTCTATATGGGACATTGGGAGCAATCCTCTTGCGAATTGTGCTAACGGGAATGACTACTTGGATGTTGGATATTCCTCTCGTGAAGGCAATCGGGGGATTATTATTGCTATGGATAGCGTGTAAGTTGATGCTGGGTGAGAATGAAGAGTTCGCAGACGTATCGCATAATCAGACAATTGGTCAGGCGGTCAGGACCATTATAGTAGCAGATTTTGTCATGAGTTTAGACAATGTTTTGGCAGTTGGTGGAGCAGCACATGGCGATTTATGGTTAGTTTTGCTGGGGTTAGCGATGAGCATCCCATTATTAATGTGGGGAAGTGTATGGATTGCCCGCTTGATGAATCGTTTTCCCAGTATGGTCATCATTGGCGGAGGAATTCTTACCTTTACGGCAGTGGATATGTGTCTCCAGGATCCATATGTCTGGAAGTGGGTGAATCCTTTGCTTCTCAATCATATGTGGTTGCCCGTATTTGCTGCATTAGTGGTCATGTTTTGGGGGCGGATGAAAAGGACGTGAAAAGGTGATGAGGATTGTACATTGTTGGGCATACTACAACAAAGGTCATGGCCGTTTTGCGAAAATGTAAGTGGTCACATCCAGCTGAATGAAAACATAGCGGGAAAGGAACTATTTCGAAATGAATACAAGCCTCTTGATGCTATGGGGATACTGGGATGAAATCTACCAGCGTTGCACCAGACTTACCTATATTGAGAAAGGGAACAATATTTTTCGGGTTGTTGTATTACGCTATCGGGGAGAGCCACTCGTAACTACCGATCACTGCATCATTCATGACGGGGATTTGATCCTAAAGCTACATATACACAATTATTACTTTGCTACACTGTGCAAAGGAGTGAAGGATGAACTGCGCTTGGCACTTCTTTTGCGAAGACTTATCCTCCAATCACTGCCAAAGCTAGCCACGTTCCTGGATTCGATGGAAAATAAAGATCAAATAAAAGGGATAGTGGGAACGACCATGCTACATAAAGGGGTAACACCTTTGGGCTTCTCGATTTCTGATGTGCCCATGACTTGGTTTTTTCGGTACAAGCGATGGTACTTGCGCCTCATGCTAAGAATCGTGCATCCCAATGGAAAGCGGCGATTGCAATCATGGAATCATGAAATGCCCCTAAAGCGTGTTTATATGTCCAAGGAATTTTTACTCAATCGATATGCGGAGGGCAAGCAGCCTCTAGGAGAGTCCTACTAATGGCAAAGCGGTTTCTGTTAGTGACAGAGGAATGGGCAGGGAGTGGTCATCGGATGGCTGCTGAAGCTCTGCAAGAAGTTTTACTGGAAAGTGAGGGGGCACGATCGGCGCGAGTGGTGGGAGGATTGAAAACCGCCAGTCCAGGCTTACGTGTGCTCTCTCATTTTTTTTATCGCAATATGCTGCGCTACGGTCAACCCGTGTGGCAACGCATCTATGAACAGGAAGAAATGCTGGGCAGTGCATTAACCAAAGCACTGGGATGGTGGCTATCCGCAAGATTAACCAATCAACTGTTGCAAGAAGAGAAGCCAGATGTCGTCATCGCTACACATGCATACTGCTTGTCCGCATTGGCTGAAGCGAAGAAAAGGGTGTCCAAGCCTTTCCAGCTCGTTTGTGTGCCGACGGACTTCCATATTAATCGGTTTTGGGTTCATCCAGCAATTGATGCGTACATGGTGGCACATGAGCAAATTGCGCAAATTCTAATCGAACGCTACGGGATTGGCCCTGAAAAAATCCATGTTTATGGCATTCCAGTTCGGCCTGCTTTTACTACAGCGTTGCATACCGACAAAGCGGCTTGGAAAAAACAACTGGGACTCGTGCCAGATCAATTCACTGTGCTAATTGGTGGGGGAGAAGGCGGTTATGGTGGAGTGGAGCAGGTCGTACGAGAGTTGCTGTTGGAAGAACAACCATTGCAGATCGTAGTCGTGACAGGGAAGAATACAAGCCTGTACAGACGACTGGCGGGCTTATTAGGTACAAAGAGCACTGACCATCGTTTTATATTGAAAGGGTTTGAGCCGCAAATGTGGCAGTGGATTGGAGCAGCTGACGCCTATATAACGAAGCCAGGTGGTATTTCGTGCGCGGAGTCACTTGCTCTTAAGACACCGCTCATTTTATTCCATCCATTGCCCGGACAAGAAAAGCATAACTGTTCCTTTTTACTCGAGCAACAAGTGGCGATCTTGGCTGAAACGCCGGTCGAAATCAAAGAAATCATCAGGTCATGGCGTCAGCCTGAAAAAAGGGATGCTTTTGTAGGATGTTTGGACAAGCTGGGGCGACCAGAAGCAGCTCATCGAATAGCCCATGCTCTGCTTCAATTAACAGACTAAAATTGGAAGAAAAAAAGAACGAATGAACAAGCAAAACTTCACGCATATTAAACTTACAAACGACGAGGAGGTGATACAAATGGCGAACAACAACAGATCCAGTAACAATCTGGTGGTTCCTCAAGCAAACCAAGCGCTGGACCAACTGAAATACGAAATCGCATCCGAATTCGGTGTTCAGCTTGGACCAGACACCACTTCCCGTCAAAACGGTTCAGTTGGAGGAGAGATTACAAAACGTCTTGTCTCCTTTGCTGAGCAACAACTGGCTGGACGTGGCTAATCTAATAAGCTGGATGAAGGGAGGCACCTATGGTGTCTCTCTTTTTATTTTTCTAAGAAAAAGGAAATTATTTACAGATGAAAATGGGGGAGACCACCGCATAAATATTGGGTGGAGGCGGATTCTATATGTGTTAGGAGGTGAGTGGATATGACAGTAGGAGCACAAGTAAAACAGACGCTTGCCAGCTTGAAAGGCGCACAAGCAGATTTTGAAACGTTTGCTCTTAGCACGCAAAACAAGAAAGCGAAGCAATTGTATTCGCAAGCAGCAGAGCAGACACAATCCATCGTAGACAACCTCCAGCAGCGTGTAACGGAGCTGGAAAAGGAAGAACCACAGTTTAAGGGATTCTAGTGGAAGTGTAGGGAAAGGGAGAGGGACTTCCTCTCTCTTGGTTTTACTACCTATAAAAATCACCTCAGGTGATGGAGGTGGCTTATGCCTGACTGGTTAAATATTACGCTGCGTTCCATTGGCGCAGTTGCGTACTTATTTTTATTGACGAAGATTATTGGGAAAAGGCAAATCAAGCAACTTACATACATCGAATACATTGTCGGCATCAGCATCGGTTCGATTGCGGCCTTCATGGCAACCGAAATGGATGGACCGATCTATCATAGTTTGATCGGCATGGGGATTTTTGCGCTTTTCCCTTATTTAATGGAGTGGCTATCACTCAAGAGCAAGTTTCTCCGCGACCTATTTGAAGGGAAATCAACAGTTCTCATCAAAGAAGGCAAGATTTTGGAGGACAATCTGAAAAAGGAACGATTGACTGCGGAAGACTTGATGGAACAATTACGAATCAAAAACGTGTTCCGAGTAGCCGATGTAGAGTTTGCGTTAATGGAGACAAGCGGGGAAGTCAGTGTCTTATTAAAATCAGAGAGTCAGCCGGTAACCCCCAAACACCTTGAATTGACAGTAGCTCCTGCGGAAGAGAATCAAGTGGTCATTATGGATGGGGTGATCATGGACGAGCCGCTGGCAACAGCAGGTCTGAATCGCAGATGGGTTCGCACGGAGCTGCAAAAAGCGGGAGTGGCTTTGGAAAATGTTTTCCTCGGCCAAGTAGACAAAGGTGGAGAGCTCTATCTCGACCTGTATGACGATAAATTGATGGTTCCAGGTGCCCAAGCGATGAAGCTGGCTTTTGCTACATTGAAAAAATGTCAGGCGGATCTGGAGCTGTTTGCACTCAATACAAAAAATGAACACATGAAGCGTACCTACCAAACCGATTCGGAACAGCTACAACAGATTATCGATCAAGTAAAACCGTTCATGATACGGTAAAAAGGAGTAAGTAACATGGCAGATCAAAAAAAGAAAAAGCTGACTCCCGTCCAGCAAGAATATCAGGAATTGGCAAAGGGACACGAGCCTCCGCGACCGCTTTTGCGCAATTTTACTCGGGCATTTTTAGTGGGTGGCGGCATTTGTATGATCGGACAAGGGATACAAGAAATGTTCATTCACTACTTCCATTTTACGGAGAAAACCGCTGGGAATCCTACAGTAGCTGTCTTGATCATTCTTTCGGCTCTTTTGACCGGTCTAGGACTATATGACCGGATTGCCCAATGGGCTGGGGCAGGAACGAGTGTGCCGGTTACGGGTTTTGCCAACTCGATTGCATCAGCGGCGATCGAGCATCGCAGCGAAGGATTTGTGCTGGGGGTCGGCGGTAACATGTTCAAGCTCGCGGGGTCAGTGATTGTGTTTGGAGTGGCGGCGGCTTTCGTCGTTGGCTTGATCAAAACATTGTTTACGATGGGAGGCTGACGGATGCGCCAAGGTCATCAGTCTTGGGTCTTTCCTTTAAAACCTGTCATTCTCGGGCACGCTGCGATTGGTGGGCCTTTTGAAGCTAAGGGACCGTTAGCCGAAGACTTTGATATCTTGCACGGAGACTTGAATCTCGGACAAGACAGCTGGGAAAAGGCGGAGAAAGTCCTGCTGGAAGAAGCGTGCTCGAAAGCGGTGGAGAAAGCGGGGCTCACGAAAGAGCAAATAAACTTTATGCTTGCCGGGGATTTAATGAACCAGATCATATCTGCCAGCTTTTCGGCCCGGACGCTTTCGATTCCGTTTCTGGGGATTTTCGGAGCGTGTTCAACAGCGATGGAGGGCTTGGCCTTGGCTGCTCTCATGGTGAATAGTCAAGCTGCCGAGTACGTCTTGGCTGCTACCTCCAGTCACAATGGGGCTGCGGAAAAGCAATATCGCTATCCAACGGAGTACGGCTCACAAAAGCCCCCAACGGCACAATGGACCGTGACGGGAGCAGGGGCTGCTGTTGTAGCCAGTCAGGGTAAGGGATTGCGGATTACGGGAGCCACCATCGGGCATGTAGTCGATATGGGATTAACAGATCCATTCAATATGGGAGCAGCGATGGCGCCTGCCGCATTATCCACGATTGAGTCGCATTTCCGTGACTTTCAGCTCCCTCACGACCATTATGATTTGATTGTAACAGGCGATTTAGGACGAACGGGCCATGCCATTTTATCTGATCTGTTGCCCAAGCATCACATGCACATTCCCTTAGAGCGCTATGTCGATTGCGGGAAGCTCATTTATGGTGAAAATCCAAATGTATGGTCGGGTGGTAGCGGATGTGGCTGTATCGCTACAGTGACGTACGGGCATCTACTTCGGCGGATGAAGCAAGGAGAATGGAAGCGAATCTTGCTGGTTGCCACAGGAGCCCTCTTATCCCCGTTGACCTTCCAGCAGGGAGAAAGCATTCCTTGCATCGCCCATGCCGTGGCTATTGAGTCGGAGCAACTTGGAGAGTGATACCATGATGTTTTTGTGGGCGTTTCTCGTAGGAGGAACGATTTGCTTAATCGGTCAATTTCTCATGGATGTCGTCAAGCTCACACCTGCCCATACGATGTCCTCTCTTGTTGTCACTGGAGCAGTGCTAGACGGACTCGGTCTATACGAGCCACTGGTTCATTTTGCCGGAGCAGGAGCGACAGTACCCATCACGAGCTTTGGAAATGCACTGGTACACGGTGCAATGGCGGAGGCCGAGAAGCATGGAGTCATTGGCATTATTACCGGCATTTTTGAAGTGACGAGTGCGGGGATTTCGGCTGCCATCGTCTTCGGATTTATCACAGCAGTCATGTTCCGGCCAAAAGGATAATGGCAGGTACATATTGCCACTTGTGCCAAAATACTTGAATTGAACCTACTTTCGCCAACTTGTAGAATGGGTTGGGTAAAGGAGGGAACAATTTATGTGGTGGAGCAAGAAAGCAGTATTAACCTTGCTTGCTGCCTTTATGGCTGTAGCGTGTATTTTCCCGGCCGACTCCCTGGCAGCCACACAGATTCAGCGCGGAAGTGTGAACGGGGATGTATGGGATCTGCAGTATCGTTTGCAGATGCTGGGTTACTACAACGGCAAATTGGATGGCATTTACGGTGCGAATACAACAAAGGCCGTCAGACAGTTTCAAAAAGCATACGGCTTATCGATTGACGGTATCACTGGACCAAATACATGGCGCGTTCTAAAGAAAGTGTCGGTAAATAAAGCGGAAATGCAGATGCTGGCGCAGCTGGTATATTCCGAAGCACGCGGAGAACCTTATGAGGGCCAAGTAGCTGTGGCTGCGGTCGCGTTGAACCGTGTCCAGTCCAAAAACTTTCCCAATACACTTGCCGGTGTCATCTTTGAGCCATTAGCGTTTACCGCTGTAGATGATGGACAATTCTGGATGACTCCTAACAAGACTGCTTATCAGGCAGCTTGGGATGCCGTACGAGGATGGGACCCGACAAACAATTCTATTTACTACTTTAACCCTGTTACGGCGACCTCCAAGTGGATTTGGTCACGTACACAAGTGAAAAAGATCGGCAAACACATTTTTGCCATTTAACCATTGCTCATGCAGCCCTCGAAACAGTATTCGTCATGATGCTGTTCGAGGGCTTTCCTTTTGACTGGAAACTATTGTTCGTTGTTTTTACAAAATAGTTCGATAAAATGGTACGAAAGGAATCGCATATTTCCCCATGGAGGTTGATGATGAAGAAACGGATGATCCTTGCCTCGCTGGCAGCCTTTTTGCTAATAGGTACACCAGTTGTCGAGGCAGAAACAACGAAAATGAACGAAACACCTTATGTAGACATTAGCGGCCATTGGGCAGAACAAGAAATCAATCAACTTTACATAGCGGACGTAATTGGTCAAAACGAATATTTTCGACCTGATGACAATGTGACATTGGGTGAACTGCTCACGATGTTTGTGAATGCGAAAGGAATTGAACCTCTTGGCAACAAGCAATCATCCTTTGCGGACGTACCGGGAAACAGCTGGCTGTCGCCTTATGCAGAGACGGCCTATCGACTGGGAATTGTCCATGGGCAGAAGCAGGGGAATCACCTGTTTTTACATCCGGATGCCCCAGTAAAAAGAGCAGAGCTCGCCTCTATCCTGGTAAGAACAATGGGGGACAGCGGGGTAGTCAATAACCTGAAGTGGTCTACGACGATCCAGACATTGAACCAATACCCGGATGGAAACAACGTGAAAGAGAAAGAGCAACGCCCACTCGTTTACGCCATGCAAAACGGGTTAATGAGTTCCTATGGGGACGGTACATTAAAGCCGAACAAGTATATGACGAGAGCCGAAGCAGCCACATACGCGGCCCTTCACTTGCTTCCGGATAAGCCGAGAACGACAAAAGCTCTCGCAAACGGAACACCTTTTCGCCAGGAATTAACGGTACAGACGACTGCTTACAGCTACCCGAACGACAAAATCCTGTCGTATCTGGAGTATCCACTGCGCGAAGGTGTAGTAGCGGTTGATCCAAATGTCATCCCGCTTGGTACGCACTTGTACATCGATGGCTACGGCTATGCAGTGGCAGCTGATATCGGTGGTGCGGTAAAGCAACGCCATGTGGATCTGTATCTTCCGACGTTGAACGAAGCTGAAAATCATGGCTTGCAAAAAGGCGTCAAAGTATACGTACTTGATTAATAAAAATGCTGAACATATTTCCTGCTCTTTCCACTCATACTAACGTGGAAGGGGTGGGATTTTTTCATGGTATGGGTGTTGCTAGCATTGTTTGGTTTATTTGTCCTACTAGCGATTACGCCAATACAATTGACGTGTTTTTACAGTCGCGAGGGCGATAATGATCAATTGGAAATTACGATTGCAGCTTGGGGTATCATTCGCAGGAAATACGAAATTCCCATTCTCCTCTTGAAAATGACAGAAACTGGGCCTGAGCTTGTCGCAAAGGTGGAAACGATCCAGCAAGGAAGCAAGCTTCGGGAAAAGGTCAAAGATTTTACGCGGAGGCAAGTGAAGGTATGGTATCGAAATTATCGTGACGTGCTGGAAAGAGTGCGTGATTTGCTGCCTTTGCTAAAAGACCTGTTCAAACAAATTCGCTGTACGAAGTTAGAATGGCATACGTTGTTGGGCACAGGTCAGGCAGCGGAAACAGGGGCGCTGACAGGACTAATCTGGGGAGTGAAAAGTCTGATTGTCGGGATTCTCTCTCACTCCATCTCTTTACAGACGATGCCTGCCATGAGTGTACAGCCTGTCTGGAACCAAGCCCTTCTACATACGAAAGTTCAAGCGGTGTTACATTTTAGTCTGGGTCACTTCGTTTTCTATGCGCTAAAAGTAATTCTGCGGATTCGAAAAAGTAAACAACGAAAATGGCAAGCTGCGCCTACGCGTGCCTAATGACAAAGGTTGGAGCCCGCATATTTATTCCCTTGTGTAGGGTACATGCTCCGGATTTGTTGGGGGAATGATAAAACATGACACAGACAGGAAGGAGGAGCGACAAATATGGCAGACCACCCGATTCAAGGCCTGATGAGAACAGCGATGGAAAATCTCAAGCAAATGGTGGACGTGAATACAATCATAGGTGATCCGGTTGAGACACCTGACGGTAGTGTCATTCTTCCGATCTCCAAGGTAGGATTTGGTTTCGCAGCAGGGGGTAGTGAGTTTCAATACGATCACCAGCATAATGGGCACCAACACAATCAACAGCATGAACATGCTGGTCACCCGTTTGGCGGGGGTAGTGGGGGCGGTGTCTCCATCACACCTGTAGCTTTTTTGGTCGTTGGCAAACAAGGAATTCGCTCGATTCCGCTTGAAAATACGACCCATCTCTATGACCGGATTTTGGATTCTGTTCCGCAAATCGTGGATAAAGTTCAGGGGATGTTTACCAAATCGGATGAACCCACTGTTTATTCCAATACGATAATTGCCAGAGCAGAAGAACAAGATTTGGAAGACCTGATGGATCGAAAGTAAGGCAAGCACAAAACAGGTATGCTCCACAAAAGGGGCATACCTGTTTTTTCAGTAGTAAGCGTATGACATTACCAGCGTTCGTTTACATACAAGCCTGTTTTCGCAACATGCTGATAATGAAGGCTCGAGCTGGAGGAGGCGATATAAGGATGGAGAGCCATCGCTTCCTCGTAGTACCGTGAAAAGGAGCCGAGGGGCTTGCTTTGCAATCCCAATGTACCTGCTCTGAATGCTTGGGCTACTCGCTCCATTGTATTTGTATAGTCCACATAGTGGGTCTGTACGGCCTCCAGCCATTTCTCATCGTCCATTTCCAGTTGTCCATCTGGTAACAGCTTGATTCCAAACATTTGGAGTTTTTCCTCTGCGTCTTTTGCCACTTGAGCGAATGCATCCAGCTTTTGCGCCGTCAAGGTATCTGCCTTTTCCGTAAGAAATAGCTGCAGGTGATTGTATTTACTTACTAACGAGTGTGTTCGCTCATGGAATAGCTCCATGTCAGGTCCAGCTTCGCTATCTTTACCCGCGGCTATAAATTCCCGAGCACTCTTCTCCAAATCGGAGGAAAACCGGTAGAGACGCGATAAGGAATCGGAAAGCTCTGTTGTCCATTGCTGCTGACGAGTGTAGAACGGCTGCAAATTATAACGGAAGATTGGATTGACCGGCGTGCTTAATTTTGCCTGAAGCATATGGGTACGATAGCGGCCTACCCGCTGCGTAAATGGAACATGGCTGACTCGATTCGTTTTCATGTCGGTCACCTCCTTAAAAGCAAATGGAATGAATCCCCAGGAACAATTTACTATCTCCTATTATAGACGATGCCTACTCCATTTCAATGAGCAGATCGCCAGTTTGAATGGCTTCGCCTGCTTTCACGTAGACGGCTTTAATTTTTCCGTCGAGTGGGGCTTGAATCGTCGTCTCCATTTTCATCGCTTCACTCACCAAAAGATGCTCGCCTTTACGCACCTTGTCACCTTCTGCTACAAGCACCTTGAGCACTTTTCCAGGCATAGAGGCACCGAGGTGGCCAGGGTTTTGGGCTTCTGCTTTTCGGCGGATCAGTTCAGAGACTTTTGCGGATTGGTCACGGATGAAGATTTCACGTGGCTGTCCGTTCAGTTCAAAATAGATGATGCGTCTGCCATCTGGATGAAGCTCGCCAACTGCGACCAGCTTGATAATCAGCGTTTTACCGCGCTCGATCGTAATGGCGGTTTCCTCACCCGGACGCAATCCGTAGAAAAACGTTCCGGTATTCAATACCGACAGGTCTCCGTATTCCTTCAGGCGTTGTTCAAATTGCAAATAGACTTGCGGATACATGATATAGGACAGGACGTCTAGCTGACTGAGCTCACGTCCGATTTTGGCTTCCAACTCAGCCGTAACTTGCGTAAAGTCAATGGGCGCGAGCAATTCTCCAGGACGTGCAGTAAAGGCATCGCGACCTTTTAGCACGAGCTCTTGCAACTCCTTCGGGAACCCTCCCGGCGGTTGGCCAAGATACCCTTGGAAAAATTGAATGACCGAATCCGGAAAGTCGAGGCGTGTGCCTTTTTCCCAAATGTTTTCCTCATTCAAGTTGTTTTGGACCATGAACAATGCCATATCACCGACGACCTTGGATGACGGGGTCACTTTTACAATGTCGCCACACATTTGATTGACGACAGCATACATGTGTTTCACTTCGTCCCAACGACCTTCCAGACCAACCGCTTTGGCTTGCTGCTCCAGATTGGTGTATTGTCCGCCAGGCATTTCGTGAACGTACACCTCAGTGTTGCTCGCCTTCATGCCACTTTCAAAGCCTTGGTAGTACGGACGTACATCCTCCCAGTAATCCGACAGCTTGTTGAACGATTCAAGAGACAAGCCAGTCTCACGCTCCGTATGGGCTAGGCTCGCGATCAACCCGTTCAAGCTTGGCTGGGAAGTGAGTCCAGACATGGAGCTGACGCAAGCATCGACGATATCCACGCCTGCTTCGATTGCTTTCAGAAGCATAGCACCAGCGTTTCCTGACGTATCGTGAGTATGCAAATGGATCGGAATGCTGATTTCTTGTTTTAAAGCAGAGACGAGCGAATAAGCAGCATACGGCTTCAAAAGACCTGCCATATCCTTGATCGCGAGAATATGGGCACCTGCTTTTTCCAATTCTTTAGCCAGATTGACGTAGTAGGCCAAGCTGTATTTGGTCTTGGTCGGGTCCAGAATATCTCCGGTGTAGCAAATCGCTGCTTCGGCTACCTTGCCAGATTCACGTACGGCTTCAATGGCTGTTTGCATTCCGGGAAGCCAGTTCAGGCTGTCAAAGATCCGAAAGACATCAACGCCATTTTCCGCAGAGGCTTTAACGAAGGCGTGGATCACATTATCCGGGTAATTGGTGTAGCCTACGCCATTTGCTCCGCGCAAAAGCATTTGGAACAGGACATTCGGTATGCGTTGGCGGAGAATTTGCAGTCGTTCCCAGGGAGATTCCTGCAAAAAGCGCATCGTCGTGTCAAAAGTGGCACCGCCCCACATCTCCAGCGAGAAGAGCCCAGAACCGAGCTTGCCTGTCGCTTCTGCAATGGAGGCGAGATCGTAGGTGCGCACACGCGTAGCAAACAAAGACTGGTGGGCATCGCGGAATGTCGTGTCTGTAACAAGCACATGCTTCTGTGCCTGAATCCAGCGTACCAGACCGTCGGCACCTTCCTTATCCAGAATTTGCTTCGTCCCGTCCGGATATGGCTGAGCAAATGGTGTCCGCGGGATGCGAGGTGAGTCGAAGTGCGGCTTTTTCTCCGATTTCTGGAGACCAGGATATCCGTTGACAATCGTGTCTCCGATATAAGATAGTAATTTGGTACCCCGGTCCTGACGGCCAGGGAAGATGAACAGCTCTGGTTTGGTATCAATAAACGACGTATCGTAGTTGCCACTCAAAAAATCAGGATGTGTCACGACATTTTCCAAAAACGGCAGGTTCGTTTTCACGCCACGAATACGGAACTCACGCAATGTGCGGAGCATTTTGCGAGCGGCTTGGTCAAAGCTCGCGCCATACGTGGAGATTTTGACCAGAAGCGAGTCATAAAACGGTGTAATGATCGCGCCTGGATAACCATTGCCGCCGTCCAGCCTTACGCCGAAGCCGCCACCAGAACGCCAGGCGGACAAGCGGCCGGCATCTGGCAGGAAGTTGTTTTCAGCGTCTTCTGTTGTGACACGGCACTGGATGGCAAAACCACTCATCTGGATATCACTTTGCGCACTGATGCCAATCTCCTCACCGGAGAGCGCATGACCCTCAGCTACGCGAATCTGTGACTGAACAATGTCGATTCCAGTGATGAGCTCTGTGATGGTATGCTCTACTTGAATGCGAGGATTGACTTCTATAAAATAAAAACGCTTGTCCGGCGTTAACAAAAACTCGACAGTACCAGCGTTCGAATAACCGGCTTTTTGCATAAGAGTGAGAGCAGCCTGGCAAATTTCTTCACGCAGTTTGTCATTCAACGATAGGCTCGGTGCCACTTCGACCACTTTTTGATGGCGCCGTTGAACAGAGCAATCGCGCTCATACAGATGGACGATGTTTCCGTAGTTGTCTCCGAGAATTTGGACCTCGATGTGTTTGGGCTGTTCTAAGTATCGCTCCAGATACACCTTGGCATTGCCAAAGGAAGAGCGGGCCTCGGAACGTGCGCGATCTAACGAATCTTGCAATTCCTCCTGACTGCGGACGATACGCATGCCACGGCCTCCGCCGCCAGATACACCTTTAATAATGATGGGGTAGCCGTATTCTTTGGCAAAGAGAAGTGCCTCTTGAAGTGTTTCGATGGGCTCCGGAGTGCCAGGAATCACTGGGATTTCCGCTTCAATCGCAAGACGACGTGCTTCTACCTTGTCCCCGAATTTGTCGATCAGCTCAGGGGATGGTCCAATGAAAATGATGCCTTCCTCTTGGCAACGCTTTGCAAAATCAGCGTTTTCAGCAAGAAATCCATAGCCTGGGTGAATGGCATCGATATCGTTGCGCTTGGCTATTTCGATGATACTTTCGATATCGAGGTAAGCCTCAATAGGCCCTTTACCCGCTCCGACCAAGTAAGACTCGTCAGCCTTGAAGCGATGGATAGAAACGTTGTCTTGCTCGGAGTACACGGCTACCGTACGTATGCCGAGTTCCGTTGCTGCACGAAAGATCCGAATGGCGATCTCACCGCGGTTTGCTACCAGTAGGCGATTGATTTTTCTCTTTTTCATTATTCTCTCCCCCTTACGTCTCGGAAAAAAAGACGTATTAAAATTATATATAGAACAAATATACAAAATTTTCTCGACACAAGACACCCTTTTTTCGATCACAGGAGGATGGATGAACATGAACAATCAGTACGACAAGCTGCCTGTATTTGTGTACGGCACACTTTTGACGGGCTTTGGTAACTATAGGAATTATGTAAAACCGTATCAGCATGAGGCAACACCTGCGATGATTCAAGGTGACATCTATCATTTGCCGGCAGGCTATCCGGGATTGCTGAAAGGAGAGCAGGAGATCGTGGGGGAGATCGTCACGTTTGCCCCTGACGTGTACGAGCAAGCACTAGCTGGACTGGACGAGCTGGAGACGTACTATGGCGAGGGTGATCCGCGCAATGAATATGAACGGATCATCGTGTCAGCGACCGTGGAAGGAACAGGTCAGGTCGTGAACGTCTACGTATATCGTTATTTGGATCAAGACCTGGTCAAGCAAACAGGAGTGCACATTCGGCATGGGAATTGGCGACGCTACATGCAAGAGCAGTCTGAATAGCCAGTGCTAGTTTTGCCAAAACTGGTAGGGAAAAGGAGGGAGCCCTGCCATGGAATTACTCCATAGTGAACCTGCACAAATCTGGCGTTACCTGATTCCGCAAAATCACTGGATGTTTCCCGACGAAGTTCCAGAAGATGAACTGATCTTTCATTATCGCGACCACATTTATTTTGTAAACAATGACGGCTCAGTTTTGTCCATGCCACAACCTGCTTGCTTCGAAACGCTGGATATGGGGACCTTGCTGGAGTATTTGGCAACATCGGACGACACCATTGATTTTGACGATGAGGGAGAATTCGATTACGGCCATGTCTTAAAGCGTATGGGGTATATCGTGCCAGTCAGGGACAAGCGGGGAAAAGCCACGTATCAGATTGAAATTATCAACACAGCATTGCCGAAAGCACATGGAACGCGGTACGAAATGAAGCAGGTTACCTTCGCTTTTGCCCTCTATCACGCGCTGATGCGCTGTCATGAGCTGAATGCGAAAACGGATTGGGAGTATGAGCATGAAGTGAAGCGAATCGCCGAGGTACAAGTCAAGCGAAGCGGAAAAGTGCAAGTGA
The DNA here is from genome assembly GCF_013284285.1 of Brevibacillus sp. HB1.4B. NCBI lineage: Bacteria > Bacillati > Bacillota > Bacilli > Caryophanales > Paenibacillaceae > Brevibacillus > Brevibacillus sp. HB1.4B. The sequence continues at coordinate 740,833 of NZ_JABSUT010000002.1, read as the reverse complement.
ATCTGTAATTTCTACTATTGGCATAGTGAAAAAAAGTGAATGATAGGGTATGATATTGAGGTACATATGAAAGATTTGGTGAGGAGGAAGAAATCATGACAACTGCTGTTGAGCGTCAAGGCGCATTTGTATTCAAAGGTGGTCCTGTAACACTGCTCGGTCCTGAAATCAAAGTAGGAGATACTGCTCCTAACTTTACTGTAGTAGGTGGCGATCTGTCCCCTGTAACTTTGGAAGATTCCAAAGGCACTGTTCGCATCATCTCCGTAATCCCTTCTATTGACACTGGCGTGTGCGATGCACAAACTCGCCGTTTCAACGAAGAGGCTGCGAAATTGGAAGGCGTAACTGTGCTGACTGTTTCCGTTGACCTGCCATTCGCGCAAAATCGCTGGTGCGGTGCTGCTGGCATCGACAAAGTGAAAACAGTATCTGACCACAAAGACCTGTCCTTCGGTACAGCTTATGGCGTAGCGATCAAAGAGTTCCGTCTCTTGGCTCGTGCTGTATTCGTAATCGATGCAAACGACAAGGTTGTACACGCTGAGTATGTGGCTGCTGCTGGTGAGCATCCAAACTACGAAGCTGCGATTGCTGCTGCACAAGCTGCGAAGTAAGCAATTTTCATAAGTAAGCTCCCTTTTTGTCCATGTGACGGAAAGGGAGTTTTTTTATTTGCAGCAAGTGGAAAAAATAGTCTTGACGGATTTAGTAACCAGTGGTTATATTATAACCAACGGTTACTAACCATCGGTTACTAATTTTTTTTTTTCGAGAAGTAAGGAGTTGACTATCAAGCATGGCAAGCAAACAAGAAATACGCTCAGAAGAAACGAAACGGGCGATTTTGACGGCGGCAGCAGACCTTTTCGCTACCCGAGGCTTTGATACGGTATCCATCAGGGAAATCGCCAAAGCAGCCGGCTGTTCCCATACAACCCTCTACATTTATTTCAAGGACAAAGAAGCACTGCTTCATCATCTGTCCAAGGAACCGTTGCAAAGCTTGGCGCTACAAATGGAAGAAACACTGTCCAAACAAGAACGAACACCAGAAGATATCCTGCGTGAAATCAGCAGTCAGTTTATCCACTTTTGCTTGCGCAATCGAACGATGTATACGTTATTCTTCATGATCAATGCCTCTCGGATCGATGTAGAGGAACCGGAAAAAGAATTGCAATCGCTGCGCAATCAATTGTTTGGTTTGTTGAGGCAGGCTGTGAGACATTGCTTGCCAACTGAGATAGAGGAAGAAAAAGCGCTTGCCTATGCACGAGTTTATTTCTACACGCTGCATGGCATCGTCGGTACGTATACACATTCCGAAGAACCATTGGACAGCTTGATGGAAAGGCTAGCCCCTACATTTGCTCTATCCGTGGATGTTTTTCTAGCAGGAAGTCAAAAAATAATGAACAGGGAGTGACCAGAGAATGATCAGAGTGGAGCAAATCTCGGCGAACATTTGGTGTATCAAAGCGTGGTTGTTGATTCCTTTGCGGGTTTGGATTGTCAGGGAGGAGGATGGCGTTACGCTTGTCGATGCGGGGATGCCATTTATGACGAAACGGATTATGGCTTTTATCAAGCAGCTGAATGCAGGACCACTCAAACGAATTTTGCTGACGCATGGTCATTCGGATCATGTGGGGGCCGTTAAAAAAATAGCGGCGGCAGAATTCGTACCAGTCTTTGCCCATCGAATCGAGATTCCGTATATGGAAGGGAAAGAGCTGTATCCTCGTCGTAAAAAGCTGGAAGTAAACGTCCAGCCTGGCCTAGCTCAGTCTTTGCCAGAGGATGCCGAAGGGAATGTAGCTCCAATTGGCGGACTGCAACCTTATCTGACACCTGGTCATTCTCCAGGGCATGTGGTGTATTATCACGAAAAGGACGGAGTGCTTTTGGCGGGAGACTTGTTTACTTCCAAACGCGGCAGATTGCATCGTCCCATGCCGATGTTTACGGCGGATATGGCGCAAGCACTCAAAAGCAGTTTGATCGTCCGCCAATTGCAACCACGCCATTTGGAAGTGTGCCATGGCAAACCGATCTATCATCCGGCAGAACAGCTCGATGACTATCTGAAAGAGGTCTCTACTTCTTTTTCGATCCCAACTAGTGTTTGGCAATCATAGGGCACTTTTCGTCTGAGCTGAATCGTATGAAACGAATCCCCTTTTTCTCGCGTCATAGGTTTGAGGTGATTGGATGAAAAAGGTAGGATGGATTGGCCAACTATTTCTGATAGCGACACTGTTACTGACAGGGTGTGGGAACGGATCGTCCGCGCAAGGGACTTCGCAGCTTGCAGAACCACCACAGCCAGTCATTGAATGGAGCGGAAAAACAGCTGTGACGGTGCCTGCATCTTCCTGCTGGAGCTATAATAACGAGTCGATCTGCAAAGATATGGCGGCACCACCGGAACTTGTCGCAGAGCATAAGCCTGCCCCACTGCAAGTAAGGCCAGGGGCCACGATGACCATCACTTTTGCCCAGCAGCCAACTACAAATACGCTCAAGGTCACCCAATGGAACGGCATGAAAGAAGTGGAGCAAGTAATAGAGAACGGCAATCAGTGGAAGGCGCCCGAACAGCCAGGTTGGTATTTGTTTGACGTTCGCGGTCAGTGGGCGCAAGGTGATGCAGGGCATGCATTTGTCATCGAAGTAAAGGACAGCATCGGATCAGCATATCAGACGGTTATGGCCAAACAGCCATGATCGTTTTTTGCTATACTGAGGGGGAGGGAAGACTTAAAGGAGAGACAACATGCTAGAAGAATTAATAAGCTTCACGGTTGATGAGGCAGATGCAGGGCAAACTGTGCGAGAAGTACTGCAAAAGCGTTATGGTGTATCACGCCGCTTGCTCATACGTGCCAAGTTTAAAGGCTCCATTACTCGGAATGGCGTCCTCGTTTTTGTGAACGAAAAATTGCAAGCCGGCGACAAAATAGCAGTCATGGTTGAAGAAGAGGCGGAAGAGACCGTTGCCCCAGAGGACATGCCGCTCTCCATCCGTTACGAGGACGAGGATTTGATGGTCATCGCAAAGCCAGCGGGATTGGTCGTTCATCCGACAGGAAATTATCCCAGTGGAACCTTGGCAAATGGGATGATCGCGTATTGGAAAAAACGTGGCGAGCACAGAAAGTTCCGGGCGGTGAACCGTTTGGATAAAGATACATCAGGTTTGATGATCGTGGCGAAAAATCAATGGGCACATGAACAATTCAGTCGAATGCAGCAGATCAGGACGTTGCAGCGGACCTATCGAGCTATCGTTCAAGGGATCGTGGAGTCTGACGAAGGTACGATTGATGCGCCGATTGGTCTTGCGGAAAATTCGTTTATCACCAGACAAGTAAGACCGGAGGGGCAGACAGCTGTTACCCATTATCGTGTGCTTGCCCGAGGGGAAGGAATGAGTTTTGTCGAGGTAAAGCTGGAGACGGGGCGAACGCATCAGATTCGCGTACATATGAGCAGTGAAGGGCACCCACTAGCCGGAGATGATCTGTACGGGGGAGAACGGGAGCATATCGGCCGACAAGCTTTGCATGCATGGGGGCTATCCTTTGTTCATCCGCGTAGCGGTCTTGCGATGAGCTGGGAGGAGCCACTGCCAAGTGATATGGAGCAGCTAGCCCAACTATTTTTTCCTGATTATCCGTGCAAGGAAATGACCTAGGCGAAAAATTTCGTCATTTCCCTCTGGAAAGCTGTAAGCGTTTTCGATATGATAGAAGAAATTCGTTACAAACAATTGGAGACACAACAGAGAATAGCTGGCTGTCTGCGGGGGGAAATCTCGCAAAGATTTTTTTCAGTAGCAGACTAGACCCAGCTTGCGCCTGATGCCTGTTTCGGATCGTTTTGACAAAGAGGGTTTCCCTTTTTATTTGTCATGCACCGGAATTGCTTTGGGGGTGAGCTGGGTTTTCTTATTTGCCCAAGAGAAGGAGAGGGTTTCATGAAGCTGGTTTCCTATCGAGAAAGGGAAAGGGATGCTTGGCGAGCAGGGCTTCTGCACGAAGGAAAAGTCAAAGATATTGCACATGCTTGCCCAGGGGCGCCGAGTACAGTGCTGGGATTGCTCGAAGAGTGGGCGAACTGGTTACCCGTTCTCAAAGCAGCATACGAAGCACAGGATGACTGGGATTTGGAGCAGGTCGAGCTAGGTTCGCCACTTCCACGTCCTGCCAGCTTTCGAGACTTTTACGCCTTCGAGGCCCATGTGATGACAGCGAGAGCCAAACGAGGACTTCCGATGGTGCCCGAATGGTATCACTTCCCCGTCTTTTATTTTTCGAATGCAGCAGCTTTTACAGGGACGCAAGCGAATATTCGCAGACCAAAAGCAACCGAGTGGCTGGACTATGAGCTGGAAATTGCCTGCGTGATTGGAAAAGCAGGCGTAAACATCCCAGTTGAACGAGCGGAAGAGCACATCGCAGGATATTGTATCTTAAACGACTGGAGCGCCCGCGATATACAACGGGAGGAGGTCAAGGTCGGCTTAGGGCCAGCCAAAGGCAAAGACTTCGCAACGTCCATGGGACCGTGGCTGGTTACACCGGAGGAGCTGGCAGATGTACGTATCGCAGGCGAAAAGGGGAGCCGCTATGATCTGGGGATGGTGGCACGCATCAATGGTAAGGAGTATTCAAAAGGAAACTTCAAAGACATTCATTATACATTTGCTGAAATGATTGCCCGCGCCTCAGAGGATTGCTCCTTGTATCCCGGAGATGTTATCGGATCGGGAACAGTAGGGACTGGTTGCATTTTGGAGCTGGGGACAGAGCAGTATGCTTGGCTTGCGCCAGGTGATGTAGTGGAGCTAGAGGTGGAACGCCTCGGTGTGCTTCGCAATACGATTTGTGAATAAGGATGAAAAAAGGAGGAAGGAACGTATGGCTTTTTATCAACGAATGGGGGAAGTTCCACAAAAGCGGCATACGACGTTTTACAAGCCGGATGGGGGACTGTACCGCGAGCAAGTGATGGGAACCAAAGGGTTTTCCGGAATTCAATCCATTCTGTATCACCACAATCCGCCTACTCAAGTGAGGGAGACGCGCAAATACGCAGACGTCCGCTTGGAATATGTGGAGCAGGTTGATTTAAAGCATCAGCATTTTAAAACGTTTGATGTTCAGCCGGGAGGGGACCCGATTTTCGGACGTCGATACATGCTAGGAAATAACGACGTCGTCATGGCAGTATGCGCACCAACAGAGCCGATGGATTACTTTTATCGCAATGCGGATGGGGATGAAGTCGTCTTTGTCCATCAAGGAGAGGGAGAGCTGCAAACGATTTTCGGTACACTCACTTACAGGCCGGGTGACTACCTCGTTATTCCGATCGGCACGACCTACCGGATTGTACCTTCTGTGCAGAGTCGTTTCCTCGTCATTGAGTCCCAAAATGAGATCGTACCACCAAAGCGATATCGCAACGAATATGGTCAATTGTTGGAACATTCGCCGTTTTGTGAACGTGATATTCGTTTGCCGGAAAAATTGGTGACGCATGTGGAAAGTGGAGACTTCGAGGTGCGCGTCAAACGCCAATCCGTGGTCTACAGCTACTTCTTTGACTTCCATCCGTTTGATGTCGTTGGCTGGGACGGTTATTTGTACCCGTATGCATTGAGTGTTCATGATTTTGAACCGATTACTGGACGCATACATCAACCACCACCTGTACATCAAACCTTTGCCGGTCAAAACTTTGTCATCTGCTCGTTCGTTCCGCGGATGTACGATTATCATCCGCAAGCGATCCCTGCGCCTTACTACCACAGTAATGTAGAAAGTGATGAGGTGTTATACTACGTAGATGGCAATTTTATGAGTAGAAAAGGTATTTACGAGGGTTCGATCACTCTGCATCCAATGGGGATTCCTCACGGGCCGCATCCAGGCAAGGTAGAGGCGAGCATTGGGAAAAAAGAAACGCAAGAGCTGGCTGTCATGCTGGACACATTCCACCCGCTTCACGTTACAAAGCAAGCGTTGCAAATTGAGGATGAGGCATACATGTCAAGCTGGTTGCCACCGCAGGAATAGGAAGAGGTGTAAAAACGCAATGGAAATCGCCATTCACGAGATTGAACGGCAGGAAAAATACAAGCTCTTGATCGGATGTATCGTCCCGAGGCCGATCGCTTGGGTCACTTCGTTAGGGGAGGGAGGCATCGTCAATGCGGCTCCTTTCAGTTATTTTAATGTCGCTAGTATTGAACCGATGATGGTTTCGGTTGCCGTCATGCGCAAGCCGGGTAGTGTCCCAAAGGATACGGCACGAAACATCATGCAAACGGGAGAATTCGTGGTCAACATGGTGGACGTACACAATGTGGATGCAGTCAATCAGACTTCTGCTGATTATCCGCCAGAGATCAGTGAAGTAGAGGCATTGGGGCTGGAAGTCGCCCCATCTGTTCTCGTCAAGGTGCCGAGACTGCGTGCATCCCGCATCCATTTTGAGTGCAAGCTGCATCAGATTGTGGAATTAGGTAGTCCGACGACTTCGGATTTGATTATCGGGGAAGTGGTGCATGTACATGTAGCGGATGAGCTGTATCATGCAGGACGGATTGATGCCGCAGCGTTTGCTCCTGTTAGCAGATTAGCTGGCCATACGTATGCGACTCTGGGAGAACAGTTTGATCGTCCCCGCCCCGTTTATGAGCCTCCTGCCAAATGATTGATCTCCGTCCAGCGACGGAGGACAAATCCCTCTACGGACCATTTTACCGGAATCGCCTATCGGGTATCCTGTAGATACAAGGCAAGCGGATACTGTAGAGAGGGTGGAATGCAATGATGGAAAGACGACTATACCGTTCTCATGATAAACGGTTATTTGGAGTTTGTGGTGGGATTGCGCAATTCTTACGCATTGACTCTACGCTGGTACGTGTAGGAGTTGTCGTTCTCACTGTTTTTACAGGAGTACCGATTTTGCTTTACTTGCTGATGGCGATGATCATGCCAAAGGAACCGCAGTGGTCATACGCTTCTGACGGTTTCCCGATGCATGATGCCCCATATAGTGGACATGCACGTATGAACGATTTGGATCAGGAGATTGACCGTCTGGAGAAGCGTGCTTTGGTACAGGAAGTGTATCGCCTACGCGAAGAATTGGGCAAATACAAAGGACTTTAAAGCAAATAAAGAGACTTCCAGGGCTTTACGCTCATGGGAAGTCTCTTTTCACTTTTTTACCTATTTTGCCCCTACAAAAAATGGTCAGCAACTTCTGGCGATTGCTGCATAACATGTAAGGTGGAAAACCTACATAGGGAGGGAAAAGCAGTGTATCTCGGCGTGTTCGATTTGAATGAGCGTTTGGAGCAAACCCGCAAAATCCTGCGGGAAAAGCAACATCTGAAAAAACTGATTGAAGAAGACATCTGTGACTTGGAACAAGACGTCAAAGAATTAGAAGCGATGACGGCGAAACAAGAAAAGTATGCGACCAGTGCCCGGCGCTAAAACAGCTGTATGAGCGACAAAAAGAGGAAGTGGCAACTGCCCGATGAAGGCAGAAAGCCACTTTTTTAATTATGAAGCGCTTGGTCCAAAACTTTTTCTACGATGGCAGGAACCATGCGGATCGCTGCACTATCGGTTCCGTACGTCTGGCTATCCGCGTAAGTACCTTCCATCAACAAGATCAGCATATAGGCCAGCTCGCATGGATTCGCAGCGCCAAGGGCAGTCGTGCGCTCCAAAAAAGCGTCGCGGATTCGTTTCTGATGGGAGCATACCAACTCGCGAACAGGATGAACCGGATCAGGAAACTCGACAGCTACATTGATAAAACAACAGCCGCGAAATTGCTCGTTGGTCGCGCGCTCAGCCAGATCAGCAAAAAACTGAATGAGTTGCTCTCGTGGCCGATTGGGATGTTTGGCGATGCTCTCTTCCCATTCTTGCCAAAAAACGTCTTGCTTTCGGGTCATGTAGGCGAGAATCAGGTCCGTTTTCGAGGAAAACTGCCGATAGACGCTCATTTTATTCATTCCGGCCCGCTCGACGATGGCGTCTACACTGACGGCATGGATCCCTTCTTGATAAAACAATTCTTCAGCAGCGTTCAATATGATCTCTTGTGCTTTTTCCCGAGGCACGCGAGGCCGTTTTGCTTCCGTCATATTCCATCCCCCATTTAGGACTTCCAGACGTCGGAGACAATTTCAAAAGAGCGCACACGATCGGCATGGTGGTACATTTGCGTCGTAATCATGAGCTCATCTGCGCCTGTAGCATCGAGTAGCTCTTGTAGTTTGCTTTTCACGGTAGCCGGGCTACCGATGATGGAAGAACGCAGCTGTGCTTGGACAGACAGTTTTTCGAATTCGCTCCATAGCTCATCCATATTGTCCACAGGTGGTTGGATAGGCTTGAGATCGCCGCGGACGAGATTTAAGAATGCTTGGTAATGGGAGGTGGCCAGTCGATTCGCGAGCTCATCGGTATCGGCTGCCATCACATTGACGCCAACCATGGCATATGGCTGATCCAGCACTTCCGATGGACGGAAACAATGGCGATACGTCTGCAATGCAGGTAAGGTGAAGTTCGGCGAAAAATGTCCAGCAAAAGCAAACGGCAATCCGAGCATGCCCGCCAGTCTCGCTGAGAAATCACTGGATCCGAGTAGCCAGATCGGGATGTTCAGACCTTCACCAGGGATAGCGCGGATAGCTGATGCCGACTCGTTAGTTCGTGGACGAAGATATTCACGCAGCTCCTCCAGTAACTCCGGGAAATCCTCTCCACCAATCCGCAAATCGCGGCGTAGCGCTCGTGATGTTCGTTGGTCCGCCCCGGGTGCGCGTCCAAGACCTAAGTCGATCCGGCCTGGATAGAGGGACTCCAGTGTCCCGAATTGCTCGGCGATTACGAGTGGAGCATGATTGGGTAGCATAATGCCGCCTGAGCCTACACGGATTTTGCTGGTGCCACCAGCAATGTAACCGATGAGAACGGAGGTGGCAGAGCTGGCTACGCTGGGCATTGCGTGGTGTTCGGCGAGCCAATAACGAGTAAAGCCCCATTTTTCCACCTGTTGCGCCAAATTGAGACTGTTTTTGTACGATTCAGCAGCGTTGCTGCCTTCTGTAATGGGTGCTAAATCGAGAACGGACAATGGGATATCTCGTAGTTGCTTAGATAAGATTGTATCGGACATGGGATGGAACCCTCCTTGTGCTTAGCGTTGCTGGTCGGATAAGTTTGTTACTGAGTAGTAACAAAGCGTACTTGCATCATACGGAGCGGCAGAAGGGATGTCAACGATTGGATGTGCGACCGAGCACATTGGGAGAAAAAGAAAGAGCCCTGACAATGCAAGGGCTCTTCGTACATCCTTATTGTTTTGTTAAGATAACAGGTCCATCCGCGGTAATAGCGAGAGTGTGCTCGTATTGAGCGGACAGCTTCCCATCGCGTGTACGTGCTGTCCAACCATCTTCATCGACGGTCGCATGGTACGTCCCGATGTTCAGCATGGGCTCAATGGTAATGACCATGCCTTCTTTAAGGCGTTGTCCTCTGCCAGGAGGGCCAAAGTGAGGAACGAACGGCTCCTCATGCATTTCCTGACCGATTCCATGTCCGGTAAAATCGCGCACGACGGAATAGCCTTGTGCTTGCGCATACGTTTGGATGGCGTGGGAAATGTCGCCGATCCGATTGCCTACAACAGCTTGCTCAATACCGAGATACAGCGATTTTTCAGTGACTTCCAGCAGTCTTTTCGCTTCTGGGGACACTGTCCCCACTTCATAAGACCAAGCGGAGTCTGCCAGCCAACCATTTTTGCGAACAACCATGTCGATTGTTACGATATCGCCATCACGCAGAGGCTCTTTTTTCGGGAAGCCATGGCAGATGACATCATTTACTGAACCGCATGTGGCATAGGGATATCCATGAAACCCTTTTTGCTCAGGGGTTGCGCCATTTTTAGCCAAAAATTCTTCTACGAATTGATCAATCTCCCAGGTAGAAATGCCTGGACGAATCATCTTGGCAATCTCACGATGACAAGCAGCCAAAGTCTTGCCTGCTGCATGCATGAGTTCAATTTCTTCAGGTGTCTTGAGGATAATCATCGACTCTCTCCTTCTCCTCGTTAGTCAAGAACTCTCTATAGTATATAGTGTAGTCCCGTTCTGTGCCAATTGCCACACCGAAAACGGCATGGTAGGATGAGGGAGAAATACTCAACCCTGGGGGTAGGTAGCATGGACAAGTTTCAAGAACATCTGGCGAACTACCAGATTCATGTAAAAGAAGACGTGGAAAAACGTATTGCCTTTATTCGTGAGCAAATTGACGGAAATGGCCTCGGCGGTGCAGTCGTCGGTATTTCTGGTGGGATTGACAGTGCGGTTACGGCAGCGCTGTGTGTTCGTGCATTAGGCTCTGAACGTGTTATTGGCGTTTGGTTGCCTGCTTACTCGCAAACCGTTCATGAAACAGATTCCAAGCGACTTGCTGAAGCGATTGGCTTTCACTTGCACAAGGTAGATGTAGGGCCTGCCTACGACGCTTTGGTTCCTGCTATCGAAAGTGTACTTGGGCTTGATGATAAAACAAAGGGAAATACAAAGGCTCGTTTGCGCATGACAGTGTTGTACGCCATCGCTAACCAAAAAGGATACTTGGTAGCGGATACGTGCAACCGCAGCGAGATTCATGTTGGTTATATGACAAAAGGCGGAGACGGTCTTGCCGACTTTAATCCAGTAGCAAGCCTGACGAAGCATGAGATGCGAATACTCGCAGCTGAGCTCGGGGTGCCTGGAGAGATCATTACGAAGCCACCTTCTGCCGATTTGTGGGAAGGGCAGACGGATGAACAAGAGATGGGCTTCACCTATGAGGATCTGGATCGTTTGCTGATTACAGGGGAAACTCGACCAGAAGCCAAAGAACGTATTGATTACCTACATCGAATCTCTGAGCATAAGCGCAACACCATGCCAGGCATATAGATATGGCACAATCATACAAGCTGTTTACAAGTTGTCTGTGGCAAACGACCAGTGCAGTTGTATCAACCGAACAACGTCTCTACTTGTTTGATCCGGCCTATTTTCCCCATGAGATAGAGGCGATTGCTGATTATGTGCAGAGTGAGAGGAATGGAAGGGAGCTTATTCTCGTCCTGACTCACGGAGATTGGGATCATGTAGTCGGAGTTGGCAAATTTCCGGATGCCACAGTCATTGCACAAAAGGAAATCCTCACCGCTGGACGGATCGAGAAGAAGCTGAACAAGGCGAAACGGTTTGACGGGTCGTATTACGTGGTCAGATCGTATGAAGTAGGAATGCCGACATTCGCGAAATTAGTAGAGGATGCACAGGATTGGCAGGAAGTCTTTTTCTTGCCTGTACCAGGACATACACCCGATCAGATGGCGACCTTGTTCCGGGAGCAGAAGCTGCTGGTTGTCGGTGACATGCTATCCAATTTGGAGTTCCCGTTTATCGATGATAGTAGTGCCTATTTGGAGAGTCTGGAAAAAATCGAGCAGTTGGTCTTACAAGGAGAAGTGGAAGAAGTTATTCCTGGCCACGGAGTACCTGCAAAAGGACGCGAGGAAATCCTGCATCGGATTGAACGGGATCGCCAGTATTTGTTGGATGCACGTGCAGTTGTGTTCGAGGCTATCGCCAATAACGTAGAGGAAGACGTACTCAGAGAGCAGTTTTCCCAACTGACGTATGATGGTGTATCGATCGATGAACATCTCTGTTCTTCCCATGACCAAAACCGGGATCAACTATACAAGGAAGCTATTTCGCAGAAAGGTTGATTATTCCACGGTTTTATAAGATAATAGGGGTTACGCAAATCTTTCTAGGAAAGAGGTGGAACAGATGTCTACAACTGAATTGATGCTGAGAACAAGTCTGGAAGGACGTGTGAAGCGTACGTTGCAAACGTACTTCCGTCGCCCTAACGACGTGTTGATCAAGGAAAGCCTCGGAGCGAACGGTTTGTCCCCAGAGCAAGTGGAAGTAACCGTGGAGCTCTTGAACGAAGACAAAACTGTTGCCGAAATCATGGAGCACCTGCACGATAAAGGCTACTTTGCATAACATTGCGAGCAAAAAAGACCGGACTGACATTCGATTGTCAGACCGGTCTTTTTCGTTCGAGCGATTAAGGGGTAGGGCTTTCCTCAGGAAATGAGCGCCGCAATTTCTTACGACGATACAATTGAAGGCCAGTTAAAACGAGAATGTAGCTCGCAAAAGCGACAATCAGCCCCATGATGGCACTCCCGGTAAAATAGACAAGTCCTTTTTCTTTCACCCAGACAAGCCATTGCATCCCAGGCTCGTGATGGATCAATTGCCCTTGTAACGGTTTGCCGATCAACACGTATCCAATATTGTAATTGAAAAGAATGAAAAGCGGTAAGATGAGCTTTCCGATGACAAACGCAACCAAAGCAGCGGGCAAGCTGGCGCGAAACAGCTTGCAAAGTGGGAAAAGCAACAAAAACGCAAGGCCAAAAGTAGGTAGGGTAATGAACTCGATGAAGATTCCGAGCGAAAATCCGCGGGCGACAAAAGCTGGAGCCCCTTTCATTCTCAGCACCTTGTAATATTCGAATTTTAGCTTTCGATATGTCTTTTTCCACATCCGTGCTATCCCTCGTTTGTCCCAAGTCATTTGTCTGTCATATCCCCTAAGGGTAAGGCGAATGGTGAAGCTGGATTTGTTTTTTGTTTGATGCTGTAGAGTATCTCCAAGTTGGCAAAAATTAATAGTTGCCATACGAGCTCTGATTTGTGAATGCGCCTTTCTTTTGGCATAATGGAAGAGGGTAGCTTGCTGGAAAAGTGGTGACATTCGTGGCTGATGTAATGGGAACCTTTAGTGACTATATTACGCAATATGGGTATGGCGCCTTGTTTGGATTGTTCTTTCTAGGAATTTTGGGGATGCCCTTACCTGAAGAAACGCTGCTCGTTTTTTCTGGATTTCTTGTCTCAACGGGAAAATTGCAATTTTGGCCTACTTTTTTCGTCTGCTTTCTCGGTTCCGTTACAGCGATGACGGTGGCATATTGGATCGGCAGAACGTTAGGTTACCCTTTTCTCGAACGATATGGGAAGCGACTAGGGATGGGCTATACCGTTTACAAAAAAACGGAAGAGTGGTTTAATCGCGTCGGCAAATGGGCGCTTCCGCTAGGCTATTTCATCCCTGGAGTTCGTCAGTTTACGGCCTATTTTGCGGGGATCACGCGATTGCCATTTCCGACTTTCATGCTTTATACCTATTTGGGTGGGCTGTTTTGGAGCTTGCTTTTTGTGACGCTTGGCTGGCAATTAGGAGAACGCTGGGATGAGCTGTTTGATTTGATTGCTCGTAACCTCGCGATTTTCTTTATCGCTTTGCTCGCATTGATCGCAACCTGGTCGTATTTCAGACACAAGAAGAATGTAAAAAAGCAATTACGGAGGGATCAGAATGAGTGAAGAAAACCGCAACGAAAATCTACTGCCTGTGGTTCAAAAGCCAACCGAACTGGTTCCTGTAGTATTACCGGAAAAACATCAGCGATTTTATGATAAATTGCGTGACAAAATCGAAGCGTTCATTAGAGACAAGGGAGTCAATGATTCAGTAGCCAACTTTATATTGCTTGCACCCGATTTGTTTGTTCTCTTGGCTCGCCTTATGCTGGACAAGCGCGTAGGTGTTCAATCAAAAGCGTTAGCAGGTGTAGCGGTTGCCTACTTCATTACCCCGGTTGATTTTATTCCGGAGGTATTAGTGGGCGGATTCGGGCTTGTGGACGACGTCATTTTGGCCGTTTATGCTTTGCGCAAGATTTTGGTGGACATCGATGAATCGATTGTACGTGAGCATTGGAATGGCGAAGAAGACCTCTTGGCTGTCATTACGAAGGTAGTTCGATCTGCGGATGATCTGGTTGGCAAGAAAATAGTGAAAAAGCTGGAAGAAACCCTGTTCCGAAAAAAATAAGCTAGGATGGGACAAATAGATGAAATATTTATTGGATTATCAAGAGGGAGAGCGTGTTGTCGCTTTTTGCCTGATTAAAAGCAAGGAAGCTGGCGTAGCGAGTAACCAGAGTGAATACTTGAATTTGGAGCTGGGAGATCGCTCCGGAACGATCACGGCAAAGCTATGGGATGTCAATGCAGAAATGAAGGAATGGATCAACGTCAAGGCTGTCGTGAAGATCGACGCTGCCGTCCAAGTGTATCGTGGGAAAAAGCAACTGGTGATTCAACGGATCAGACCGGCTGCCGCATCAGACGAAGTTCAGATGGAGTCGCTCATTCCGATCTCTCCATTTCCAGTAGATGAACTGTGGACAAAGCTTACCCATGCAGTCGACAGCCTGCAGAGTGCCACGCTCAAGGCCATTATTCAAGAAGCGCTGGCAACAGAGGAGATTCAGGACCGCCTTCGCCATTATCCGGCTGGCGTTCGTATGCACCACAACTATTATCATGGTTTGCTCGAGCATATTGTCTCTCTGTTGACGGCGGCACAGAGCCTCTTGCCACTTTATCCACAAGTAGACAGGGATGTACTGATTGCGACTTGTATTTTGCACGATATTGGAAAACTGTACGAGCTATCTGATCCCATCGCACCGGATTACACCACGCCAGGTCAGTTAATTGGTCACCTGGTCATGGGAGTCGAGATGGTGAGTGGCATTTGCCGCAAGCTAGATATTGCTTTAGGGGACGCGGAGGTTCTGCACTTGAAGCATTGCATTTTGAGTCATCATGGAGAGGTAGAGAACGGTTGGGGCAGTGCTGTATCTGGAAAAACGCCAACAGCTGTCATGTTCCATTACCTGGACCAGATCGACAGCAAAATGAACGCTTTGAGCCAAACACTAGCGGACATGACGGAAGAAGAGGAATGGGCGTACGCTGGCGTGCTTAGACGAAAAGTCTGGCGCGGGTATTAATTCATGGAACAAAAAGCCAACTGCTAAGCAAAACGAAGCAGTTGGCTTTTTTTAGATAAATCAGAAACGTTTTTGAAGGAAGCTCGTCTTAACAGTAATGGCTTGTAAATAGGAGGTATTCTCGTGAAAAAGCGAAACAGAGCTGCCATGTTTGTGTTGGCAGTCAGCATGGTCACGACACCAGTGGCACTTCTGCATCCGTTGTCTTCCTATGCGTATGATGGCAAATCAAGTCTGGAACCCATTCAGTTGCCAGAAGACATCGTCCACTTGTTAACAGAATTGAAAGAGGACTATGTGCCTCTCATGAAAGACCTTCATGTGGACTCATACGGTGGGACAAGCAACTCGGGGTATGTCATTAATCTCTCGGATCGAAAGAGTATCATTACTACGAATACGACGCTCAATATCTCCACGAATGCAGAGGGAGATATAACCAGATTTGTCCTGCATGATGTGAATCGGGACAAAACAACCAAAATCAATAAAAAGGAAGCCTATCAAAAGGCTGTCAATTTTATTCGAAATTACATAGTGGTTAACCATGTTATTTCCCCGCAAGCGACGCTCTCTTTCGATCGTGCGTCAGAGCTGGATCATCTGGCAGTCGTCAGTGTCTACCCACAGTTGAACAATACGTGGGTGGACAAAGAGACAGCGCGGGTCATGGTTGATGCAAAGGGCCAGGTTGTCGATTTTCAGCAAGATAAGGTAAAGCTTCCTACCCCAGCAGAAGTAGCGGACCCAAGCAAAGCTGTACCACTCGAAAAGGCAACGAAGGAGTGGCAAGACAAGGTATCCATGGAACTGGTCTACGATGAGTCAGCGGGCAAGCTTGTTTACGTGCCCGACCAATTGCCAACGATAGATGCTCTGTCTGGTGAAGAAGTTCCGTCTGTGTATAAAACAACGAATGAGACGATGAAAATCAAAGGAACAGCAGACATGGGCATCTGGCGAGATACGAAAAAAATGGAGCAGATGCTCGAGAAGGATTTTGGACTGAAGCTGAATCAGCGCACGTACAAAAATGTAAAAGAAGACAAAAAGTATAAAAACAGTGACATCGATCGCCATGAATGGAATGCGAGCTCGTATCAAAGTGCGTGGATTACTCTCGACCGTAAAACAAAATCACCCATTGAATTCAAGCTGGACGGTTCCGTAGAAAAGGAGCTTGAGAAGCCGCTCACGCATGATGAGGCAAAAGACATCGCAGTACAATTTGTGGAGAAATACTTATTGTCCAAAGAACAAGCTTTCTCCGTAAAGGAGACGAGTCTTATAGAAAATCTGCCGGGTTGGGCGGATCAAAATTTGGTGCGGCCGATCAGTAGCTTTGCTTTTCATCCTGAGATTGATGGTATCCCTACGAAGAGACCACTGTTTTACATGGAAGTGGACGCAAAGAAGGGTAATGTAGTCCTTGTTCAAGTAAATGACCTGCCGTCCATGCCTGCTACCATCAGTAAAGACGGTATTGTCAAGGATGAGAAAGCAAAGGATGCGTATCTCAAAGAAGCAAATCTACGCTTGGCATACTGGTATCCGAAGGTAGGTACACATTCAGCGAAACTGCCGGAGCTGGCCTATTTACCAACGGCCGATGCCAAGTCTTTGCAGATCGATGCTGCAACGGGTGCAGTGGAAGAAACCTGGCTGGAATGGAAAGCGTCCGACTAAGCATTACCCGACATGGTGTAGAAGCCGTGTCGGGTTTTCCTTTTCATCATTATCGGAATTCATAAACACTTCAAGTCAGGTAGGATTTTTTTTCTTTTTGTAGAATATCTTCTTGATTCCCATTTGATTTGGCAAACAATGCCGAACACGAGAAGGAGAAAGTGCAATGAAACGGCCAACTTATACCCTACCAAGTATTGTAAAAAAGGTATTCCGGCCCGGTGAGCGCTCCCTTCCACGTACGGAGATCTGCTCCCGGATGGAAGCGAATGAGCTGAATGCTTTTTTGGATCTGGACTGCAAGACAATACTGGATAAAGTGTTGAACATGGAGCAGTCTCCAGTGCGAGTTGGAAGTTCAGAGGCGATCGTAGAGGTCACTCACCAGCCGCATCAAGTGTACGACTTGGCTCATCGCTATTTACGCGATAGCCAAACACCAAAAAAGCTTGAGCAAATTGTCGCAGAGCTGCGTCGTCAAACGCAGTTTGGCTGGAATCAGATTCTTCGTATGTTGCAATTGGAACGCGATCCTCGCTTTGTGCAATATCAAGGCGACAGCAGATGGTTTTTGGCAGAGTGGACTTTGGGCAATGACCAAGTGTATGCGTTTTGCCGCGACAATGGCATTACGCAGGTAGCTGCTCGCACATTAGTCCATTTTCTGGAGCAGGAAGTAGGAATTGCTGCAGATGCTGCTTTTCTCCCTGCGCAAGATGACCGCTTCCGCATTGACGGTGATACCATGTACATCATTGCTCGTAGCGAAGATTCCAAGGAAGAGCAGGCGGCCCTCGAGGTTGCTGTTGCTGCCCCTTCTGTATCGATAGGAAACAGCGAGTCCGTCTCAGAAGAAATTGCATCGGAAGAACCAGCGAATCCCTTACATCAGGTGGAACAACAACATGAACTATTAGTTACCAAGGAGGAAGCTACTATGTCTACCATTACCAACCAGCAAGTTCTTGAGGAAGTACAAAAACTGATGCAAGAAGCTATCGACCGCTTGGAGACAAGAAACCAAGAAATGTCCCAAGAAGTTGTCGCTCATTTTCAACAAAGCAATATGCAAGCTATAGAAGTGCTAATGAAAGAGAAACATAAGCATGAGCAGATCGTACTTGGCATTCAACAGGTGCTGGCGACCAGTGAACAACAATGAGTAAACTTGAGGCTACGATCCGGTTAGAGCAGAGATTTGCCATCCTGCGCGAGGTTATCGCGGGCTATCGGATTCGCCTTCAAGAAATGGAGCAGGAAGTGGTAGAGCTTTTTACCACGAACCAGCTCTCTGCTATTTCAGCATGTATGGGCGAGAAGCAGCGCATCGTCAGGTTGATGAATCGACTGGAACAATTTATTGTTCAATGGGAAAGCAACAACACGGATGTGGGTATCGCACATGAACCAAAGCGAGAACACTTGAACACATGACGAATAATGCGGTAAAATAGGGGGATTGTGCATGATTCCCCGCGCATGCCGCGTGGGCTGGAAAGGAGATCCAAACCCTCTATGTCGGTAGGAAGAAACGAACTGTGCCCTTGTGGGAGCGGAAAAAAATACAAAAAATGCTGTGGGGTTGTCACTCCCATTACGGAGCTGCGTAGCCGCCACGAGCAAAAGCTGCAAAAAGAATACGCTGGCTGGGTCGAAAGACTGAACCATTTTGTCGGCGCAAATGTAACCAGCGAGACGATTCAAGAAGCGCGGAATCGTTTTGCCGAAGAAGTAGGCTTGACTCAAGAGAGTGTCGCACGTCCTGAATGGGCAGCCCATTTCTTCAACTGGTGTGTATTGGACGTCAAAACAGGTGGAAGCACGCTGCTTGAGAACTATATCAAACAGCATGGACGTCGGATGGAGCCTGATCTTCGCCGTGCGTTTGCTGGATTGCACCTGAACGTTTATGAAATCGTGGAAGTGGATCGTGATGTCATCACGGTTCAACAACCGATATCGGAAGAAAAACACTATCTGCTTCGTGCCAATACGTTGAATGTTGTCCCTGGGCAATTGATCGTAGGGCGCCTGCTGAATCTAGGTCTGCGTGATATGCTCTTCTCTGGCAGCATCATCTTGCAGCCACATGTCAAGGAAAGCCTGCTCGAGTGGTTACGCCAGCATCCAGAAGTAGAAGCTGCGAAGGCAGATACGAGCAAGAGAAGCTATACGACAGAGCTGTATCACTTCATCGTTCAATTTGGTGGAGCGGCAAGCGAGTCGGAAGCACCGAAGCAAGAATCGTTACTGCGTCGTACCTATGCGATGCCAGATCGTAAACAGCTCCTGAAAGTAATCGAGTCGAATCCTGCATTCGAGCTGAAAAAACGGGATGCTGCTCGTGAGACATGGGTATATGCGACACGCAAGGAAGAGCATTTGTTCCCGAATTTAAAGGATGCCTTGTTGGAGCTATACGAAGTACAGGCAGAAGTGATTTTGCAGGATGACAGCCTGATTCTGGAAGGGTATGCATCGCAGTTAGATGAAGTCGCAGAGCTTTTACTGCTTCTTGCATTTGAGAACGAAGAGGAGATTCGCGTTCTTACTTCAACGGGCTCTCGTTTGTCCAAAGGAACTCTGTTTATCACGAGTCAGCCTACTTTGCCACCAAAAGTGTTGCAGTGGGCGGTCCAAACCTATTTTACCGAAAAATGGCTGGTTACTTCCCATGAACAGCTCGATGATTTGGCTCCGCTCTTGGTTGCGGCTACAGAAAACGAGGAGCTGCATGGGAAACTTCACAAGTTGATGGAACAAATGGAACAGGATCATAAAATCGGACAAGGCTTGGCTCGCTTTATCCGCATGGACATTCTTCGTCCGCGCCTCTCGTTGTCAAATGACAGCCTGCATGTGCATAACCTGCTGCGCCGTCCGTTGATCGAGGGGTTGCCGGAGAGTGTGTACACCGTGCATCCTGACAGACTTGCGGACATCAATCGCTTCGTGCAAGAGATGACCGAAGGCAAGTCGGAAGCAACCGTCAAAAAATACGATGAGGTCATGAATAACTTCCGTTCATTCGTCAGAGGAGCGTTTGGCCCATCTTTCACATGGGAGCAGTTGCGTAGAGAGGATCTGGTATACTTCTTCGTCCACGACATTTTCACGCGCACAGACGCAACGACCAAAACGTTGGCAACGAATCTGATGTCTGTTTTGACGGCGTTCTTCAAGTGGCTGGATAAGCAAGGACCATACGCGCTTTATCCTGTCATGCAGCCATTGTTCGCCGAGTTGAAGGAAACATTGCCGGAATCCTATCGCTTGCGTGGTGTGCTGGAAAAGGAAGCGACTCAAAATCTTTTCAGCAAACCAATGGCGATCAAAGATGTCACGGAAGAATCCATACTCGTGCAAGAAATCACTTCATCTGGTTGTACGGCAAAACGAGCGAATGGCGAGACAATCAAGCTGTCTATTGGCGCTGAATTGGGTGCTATGCTGGCAGCAGATTGGGTGATCCATGGCTTGTTCGGTCAAGGTGAGGACGGTACTTGGAGACTGTTTGGTACGCCTGAAGTGTATCCACCAGTCATTGCCCAAGTGCTGGGCGCACCAACAGGTGTATTAGTCTAGAACCCCTAGCATAAAGAAAAACCCGAGGATTCGTGTCCTCGGGTTTTTTGTTTTGACTTTTCCTTGGAATAGATTAGTGAGCCCATTCGCGGAGTGTCTTGTCTTTCGGCAGCAAAAAGCCCATAACCCCGATTAACGGGAGGAACGAACATAACAGAATGACAAAGCTCAGACTGTAAAGATCGGCGAGATAGCCGAAAACGAGAGCGCCCATGCCTCCCATTCCAAAGGCAAGCCCGATGATCAGTCCGGATACGGTACCGATTTTGCCAGGCAATAGCTCCTGCGCGTACACGACTGTGACGGAGAAGCTCGAAAGCATGATAAAGCCGCTGATCACCATTAATGGAAAGGCCCAATTGCCTGAGACGTAAGGCGTCAGCAATGTCAGTGGAAGTGAACCGAGTGTGGAAATGATGAGCAAGTTCCTTTTTCCGAATCGGTCAGACAGCGGTCCGCCAAAAAATGTCCCAATCGCTCCTGCGAAAAGAAAACCAAAAATGACGAGCTGTGCACTGGCATAATCCATATCTTTCACATACATCAAATAAAACTGATAAAAGCTTTGGTAGCCAGCATTCATCCAGGACCGCACACTGACGATGACAACCAGGAGACCGAGGGCAATCAATCGCTTGTTCCGATTCGTATACGTGACAGGTGCGGCAGTAGCCTTTTTCAAGCGCTGTTGCCCACGATACCAGAGAGCAACATAGAGCAAGATGCCGCTAGCTAATAGCGCGGGCAACAGAAACCAGGCAGCCCCTGTCTGTCCCAGATTTGCAAAGACCAGGATGGTCATCAAGGGGGCGAGTGCTTGCCCGGCATTTCCACCTACTTGAAAAATGGATTGTCCCAGCCCTCTGCGAGGACCGGATGCCAAGTGGGCGAAGCGTGAGGCTTCTGGGTGGAAGATGGCTGAGCCAATACCAACACAGGCGACTGCTGCGAGAACGAAATAGTAACTACCGGAGAATGCGAGTGCCAGCATCCCCAATCCCGATACGATCAAAGCCAGTGGTGGCAATAAAGGAATCGATTTGCGATCGGAGAAGTAACCGACGAATGGTTGCAAAACAGATGAAGTAAGATTCATGACGAGTAAAATCATTCCGACTTGTGTAAACGTTAATACCAGATTCTTCTCTACAATAGGAAGCAATGCAGGGATGACCGCTTGTAAGCTGTCGTTTAACAGATGCGCAATGCTAATGGCAAATAGCATGCGATAGACAGTTGGTGCCGCAGTCCCTGCCGGTGTAGAGTGAATGGGTGTTGATGAGGCACTCATGTCAGTTCATCCCCAACCTTTCTTAGGTAACTTACTTTTTATTTTTTTCAATGTAGCATGGATTCTACAGGACGTCATCCATGAATGATGGGAATATGATGGTCGGAAATAAAGAATTTGATCTGTCAGGAAGTTTTTTAAAAAGTAGGTAAATGGAGAAACGGTGTCGAAAAAGAGAGGAGCACAATGGACTAGACCATGAGCAGAAGGCTAGGGGGAATGCTGGAATGCTGGAAGGTATAACAGAATACTGGCTATGCGTGGGAGGAGCCAATGTTGACGTGCAGGGGATCACTTCTGCCAGACTGTTGCCTGGAACAAGTAATCCGGGTGAAGTACATCAAGCAGCAGGCGGCGTAGCTCGAAACGTGGCGGAAAATCTGGGATGGCTAGGAGAAGAAGTGCAGCTGTTTGCTCTGGTGGGAGAAGATGCAGATGGCGAGTGGCTAAGACAGGTCACAGCAAATAGTGGAGTGGCTACTCATGGCATGTTGCGAATCGCAGGGAAATCGACTGGGCGCTACTTGGCTATTCGTGATCGTGACGGTGAATTGTACACGGCTGTTGCAGACATGGAACTAAATGAAGAGTGGCCAGCGGAGATTGTCCAGCAAGGTCTCAAACGCTTGTCTCAGGCCGCAGGCTTGTTTCTGGATGCCAATCTTCCCGTCGAGGTTATGCGGGCATTTTTGGCGGAAGCTAGAAGACTCGATAAAAAGATCATCGTGGACCCTGTTTCTGTGAAAAAAGCAGAAAAATGGAAAGGGTTGCTTGAAGGTGTTCATATACTTGTCGCGAGCATTGATGAGCTTGAAGTGCTAGGTGGCCAATCACTTCATTCCTATAATGATGTGGAAATATGCGCGAAAAAATTGGTGGCAGAAGGTATTCATCAGGTCATGGTCATTTGTGGGGAAGCAGGGCTGTGGCTGTGCACCGCACAGGAGGAAAAATGGCTTGCTGCCCCGACTATGCCGATTCGAGAGTCCGCAGGAGATGCGTTTGCCGCAGGTATCATTTATGCGCAAAACAAAGCATTGTCCCTTACAGAACAAGCAGCTTTCGGCGTTGCTTTGGCCGAGATGAGAACAAAGGGAAATGGCCAATACGATATCGATGTCCTTTTGGCACGAAAAGATTACTATGCCGCAAAAGAAAGACAGATCCTCGACAGAGAATGAAAATACATAGCTTGACGTACACTACCCGTTAGTTGGTACAGAGGAGGAGTGTATGTCATGGAAAAGAAATCGAATGATGTGAATGGAAAACAAGAGAGCCATGTTCGGCAGGGTGGGGATTCACACCGCTCCAAAAACAAGCGTCCTGAAGGGCCTGTACAAGGATTTAGTCAGGCACCACGCGGCTTGCAATAAGTCTAAATTTATATGTGCAACTAAAGTCCCCTTATCGACAAAAAGATGGGGGACTTTTCGTTTAAAGGAACATTTTTCTACAAATGCAGACAACGATATGGTACAATACCTCAATCAGAGTATTGCCAACTGAAGAAAAAAGTGGTGCATATTGTCGAGTGGCACAATTCAAAATCGTGCCTCCCTTTACTTTGTCAAAAAGCGTGCGCGAACAAGGAGACTGATTCATATGCCAGATACTGTTGTGAAAACACGCGCTTCAGCTTCTCGAAAGAAACAGCCGAGCCGTAATCGAAAAATACGTAAACTCGTTGTATCCTTCACATTGATCACCTTGCTGCTGGTTGGCGGTGTGGCTGGAGCAATTTATTGGAAAATTGAGGACACTCTGACGGAAGTAACGAGCCCTGCAAACAGCGGATTTACTTCGCCAGTATCCCAAAATGTCGATCCTGTTTACTACTCGGATAAGCCAATGTCGTTTGTATTGCTTGGTTCTGATACCCGTCCGGAAACTGGTTCCATGAATACAGACGTAATGATTGTGGCAGTTGCCAACCCAAAGACGAAGAAAGTTACCATGGTATCGATTCCGCGGGACACACGCGTCAAGATCCCAGGCTATCGCGACTACCATAAGATCAATTCTGTCTATGCCAATGGCGAAGCAGAACGCAGGCAAGCAGAGCGCAACAACCGAACGGTTACTGAAGATGGTATTTCCTTAACGAAGAAAACGTTGAATGAAGTACTGGGTATTCCGATTGAGCATTTTGTAGCCATTGATTTCGATGGTTTCAAAGCGGTCATTGACGAATTAGGTGGTGTGGAAGTCAATGTGGATCGCAAACTGGTATACGATGATCCAACTGACGATACTCACATCAATCTCCAGCCAGGACTTCAAAAATTGAATGGTGAGCAAGCACTTGGTTATGTACGACATCGTCATGACAACCGTGGAACGAAGTACTACTCCAGTGACTTCGACCGTAACCGTCGCCAACAAGAGGTCATCAAGGCTGTCGTGGACAAAACGGCTTCTCTTGAAGGCTTAACGAAGATATTTAACGTCATGGACGTAGGTGCCAAGAATATACATACCGATCTTTCCAAGGATCAGATCAAAGGCTTGGCCTACGATTTCAAAGGATTTAATTCTTCTACGGTCACCGCATTGGATAATGGGGCATATTGGCAGGGAGGATACACGTATCTCGAAAAAGAAAAGCTCGAGTCTGTTCGCGATTCCTTGCAATCAGAGATGGGATTGAGTGGGAGCGTCGTAGCGTCCCTCAACAATTCTCCGATACTCGGTTCCGGTGAAGCGGTAGCGACAAGCAACAAGAAGAGCGTCAAGAAGAAAACGACAGAATCAGCTGCATCAACATCAACGAAACAAAAAACGGAGGCTCCGAAAGAACAAGAGCCGAATTCAACAGACAATCAAGACGGTACGGCAAATGAAGGTGCAATGCCGCCACCTGATGTCGTAGACTCAGAAGGGCAAGGCCAGTCGACAGATCAAGGTCAGGGAGCACAGACGCCTGCGACTGATGCAACACAATCTCCTGGGACTGTACCAGCAGGTAATAACGGCAACAACTCTACACCACCGCCGGATATCATCCCGCCGTCCAGTCAGGATGCAGGTCCTGCAACTACACAAGGATCGAACACGAACTCTTAACGAGTACGAAAAACACCCGTTCATCATGAGCGGGTGTTTTTATTTGTCGATTCATTAAAAAATTTTAAAAATTCGTTTATGGAAAAGGTTTAGAAAACACCAATTTCGTGGTACAATAATAATATGCTGATAAGACAGATTAATCAGATAATTATTACTGACTGGAGGGATTTCTATGACGATTTTCTTGGTGAACCTGTTCCTGGTGATTGCTTTTGTGTACCTGATCAGCCGCCAACAAAACGAAGAGTTTGTGTACGATGAAGATTTTTTCCTCCAGAACCCTTCAGCTTTGGAAGAATATCAGCAGATGCCGATTGATTTCCAGCATGCCTTTTTCCGCAAGCATAAAGAGTGGATTAAGGAAAAATATATGCGCGGAGAAAGCTACATTTTAGGTTACTGTCCAAACAAAGAAGTGCGTCGTGCGTGGCTGTCAGAATTCATGAATCAAAAAAATATGAACAATTCACCGACCCCTTCCTCGTGAAGGGGTTTTTCGCATCTGTAGAACTCGTGCTATACTGCTACGAGAGGATATCGTGAAATAGGAGGAAAGAAGTACGTGTTACAATTTATGCTGGAAAAACTAAATCAACAGTTACATACGCATGGAATGATTTCGGATATCGTCTTGCGCTCCGATCATTCGTTGCTGGAAGAAGCGGAAGGGCAAGAGGTTCTGATCACGTTTTCCGAGGCAGAGGACGAAAAGCAACCAACGGCTACCATCCATCTGTTTTCGCTTACAGAAGAGGACAGCTGTGAAATTGAGGTGGAAATTGACTATCCTTATAGCTTGCAAGATGAGGAGATTCAACAATTATGGAAGCAAGCAAAAAGCTTGGTAGCTGAGTGTTCGCTGACAGAAAAGCGCCGCTTTGTGGAGCAGGGTACGCAGGCGGAAGCGAATGTCGTACTGGATTATCACTTTGTCGTGCAGATGCCGCGAACAGAAGCTGAAGAAATCGCATTTACAGAAACCATCGCAAGATTTTCCGCAGATTTGGGGATGCTCGTCAAACTCGGCACATAAAAATAGGCTGTACATAAGGAAAGCTCAGGGGTATTATCCTGAGCTTTTTGCATGAAATGTGAGGAAGGAGGAATATGAGGAGGAGAGAGAGAATCGTATAGATAATAAAAAATGAATGAGCATTCACTCGTTGGGAGGGCGTTTTAACGTGGAACTTTCAAAAGTATGGGAACCGATTCAAATTGGTTCGATGACGTTGCCAAATCGGATAATGATGGGGTCCATGCACGTTGGATTTGAAAAGCTTGAGAATGGTGTAGCGAGGCTTGCTACCTTTTACGCAGAGCGTGCTAAAGGAGAGGCAGGTCTGATCGTGACAGGAGGGGCTGCTGTACATCCAGAAGGCGGTATGGGCGACGAGTATTGCAATGTATACCAAGACGAGGATATCGAGAAATTGCGTCTGATCACGAAAGAGGTTCATCAAGCCAATGGGAGAATTGCGTTGCAGCTGTTCCATTCCGGGCGTTACGCGTACAAGGAAGCAACAGGATTAGACCCGGTAGCACCATCGCCATTGCAGGCGCCGATTAACCGTTGGAAGCCGAGAGAGTTAAGCGCAGAGGAGATCGAAGTAACGATCCAATGCTTTGCTGATGGCGCCGTACGTGCTAAAAAAGCTGGCTTTGATGCCGTGGAAATTATGGGTTCGGAAGGATACTTGATCAATCAATTTTTATCCCCTGTGACCAATAAGCGAGAAGATGAGTGGGGTGGGGACTTTTTACGCAGAGCCCGCTTTGGTATCGAGGTGGCTAAGCGTGCCCGCCAAGCAGTGGGACCCGATTATCCGATTATCTACCGGATGTCGGGATTGGACTTAATGCCAGATAGTACGACGATGGAAGAGACTTTGCAATTTGCCAAAATGCTGGAGGAGGCAGGAGCTGATGCTCTCAATGTCGGAATTGGCTGGCATGAATCACAAGTGCCGACGATTGGCATGATGGTGCCGCGTGGAGCGTATGTATGGGTGGCTCAGCAAGTCAAGCAGGTCGTGAACATCCCGGTTATTGCCAGCAATCGAATCAGCGACATGCGCCAGGCTGAAAAGATTTTGTATGAAGAATGCAGCGATATGGTTTCGATGGCTCGTCCATTTTTAGCGGACCCGTATATCGTTCAAA
This sequence comes from Brevibacillus sp. HB1.4B, assembly GCF_013284285.1. Lineage (NCBI taxonomy): Bacteria > Bacillati > Bacillota > Bacilli > Caryophanales > Paenibacillaceae > Brevibacillus > Brevibacillus sp. HB1.4B. Next base: position 714,027 of record NZ_JABSUT010000002.1, on the reverse strand, counting down.
AAAGTAAAGAAGGACGCTTTGATGAAGTAAACACATGTATTGCTTGCAACCAAGCCTGTCTCGACCATATCTTTGATGGGAAGGTAGCCTCCTGTCTGGTCAATCCTCTCGTGGGCAGAGAAGCAGAGTGGCAGTTGGTTACGGCGGAAAACCGCAAGAAGGTAGCTGTAATCGGAGCGGGGCCAGCCGGCTTGGAGGCAGCTCGTGTGCTGGCAGAGCGAGGGCATCAGGTGGTTATCATGGAGGCCAAAAGACAGATCGGTGGACAATTAAACTACGCCAGACAGGTGCCGGGTAAAGAGGAATTTAATGAAACGCTTCGCTATTATCGGACAGAGCTTGCGCGTCTTGGTGTCGAAATAAGGCTGGGAACAGTGGCAGAGGCAGACGCCCTGATTGAAGAAGGCTTTGCAGAAGTGGTAGTGGCAACGGGAGTCATTCCTCGGCGTCCAGAGATTCCAGGAGTGGAGCTTGGACATGTAAAGGGATATGATGCGGTATTTGAAAAGCGCGCCAAGGTCGGTAGACAAGTAGTCATCGTCGGTGCAGGAGGAATCGCATGTGATTTGTCCCATTTGCTGATGCACGACGAAACGATTTCACCGAAGGCAGCGGAATACTTGCAGGAGTATCGGATTCTGGATGGAAGAGCTGTACAGCAACTGCAACAGCGAAAACGAAAGATCAGCATGTTGCGGCGTGGGAAGCATGTCGGATCGGGCTTGGGTAAAACGACGCGCTGGGCAGTTCTCGCCAACCTGAAGCGACGTGGCGTAGAGATGCTGACACAAATTGAATATAGCCGGATTGCAGAAGAAGGGGTATACTTCATTCAGAACGGGGAGGAACGCATGATACCTGCTGATACGGTCATTGTAGCGGCTGGAGCGACCTCCAACAATTCGCTATACCACGCATTGCTTGATCGGCTGCCTGTGCACCTCATAGGCGGGGCTAAAGAAGCGGGAGAGCTCGATGCTAAGCGAGCGATTTTGGAGGGTGCGACGGTAGGAAGAGCGATTTAAGGTGATGAAAAGATTTTCTATTTCGAAAACAATGGGGATCGGATATGATTAAGAAAAGTATGTCGTCTTTTTAGAAGTTTTGTCGAATCGCTTTTCAACCTCCGCTAATTCTTGCAAAATGAAGTTATACTGTTCAAATTCATTTGATTGGGGGCTCTCGCCTTGATGAACCATAATGGCATTCTCTTAGGGAAACGTTACTTCCTGTACTCGTTAGCACCGCTAGTAGAGGTGGAGGGATGGACGTTTACGATAGCCCCGGGGTTTAAGATGATCGCAGGCGGGAGTGCCAATCCATTACAGACATTAATCAGCGTTTACCGAGAGAATGAAAAGGTAGCGCAACTCGTGCTTCATCATAGACGAAGTGATTCAGATGTCACTGTGCAGGCTGTATCAAGTGATCTCCTGTTAGAAATCGCCCCGGCGACTAGAACTGTAAGTGTAGCAGAAAAGATGTAAGGCACCCTGAACGGGGTGCTTTTCACTTTCGATCTTCAATCATCATTCCGAACAATCGAGGAGGCGGCAGGATCATGGTAGGGAACGAATGGCAGGTAGGTCAGTTTCAATTGTCTTGGCTGAGAGGTGGACTCACGAAGCTGGACGGAGGCGCAATGTTTGGAGTCGTGCCCAAGCCGCTCTGGAGCAAAAGATATCCATCGAATGATCTCAATCAAATCCCTTTGCGTGCTGACCCGATCCTGGTACAGGCTCATGGCAAGCGTATTTTGATTGAATCGGGATTGGGAAATGATCGGCTAACGGAAAAACAGAAGCGCAATTTTGGCTTGGAAGAAGAGTCTCAAGTGGTGGACTCCCTCGCTGCAAAAGGATTGACTCCTGCTGATATTGATATCGTCATCATGACACATATGCACTACGATCATGCCAACGGACTTGTCTCTATTCGTGATGGACAACTTATCTCTACATTTCCGCAAGCTGTCATCTACGTGCAGGAGCAGGAATGGGCGGAAATGAGAGAGCCGAATATTCGCTCGAAGAATACATATTGGGAAGAAAATTGGCGTCCGATTGAGAATCAGGTGAAGACGTACGGAGCTTCGCAGGAAGTTGTGCCGGGAATCACGCTTCATCATACAGGCGGTCACAGCCAGGGACATGCTATCGTACGGATGGAGACAGAGGGGCAGCTGCTTTTGCATCTAGCGGACATCATGCCTACACACGCCCATCAAAATCCATTATGGGTGATGGCCTACGACGACTACCCGATGACATCCATCTTTGCAAAAGACGAATGGATCAACAACGGGATCAAGCAAGGAGCTTGGTTCACGTTCTACCACGATAGCGTTTACCGTGCGGTGAAATGGAACGAACAGGGAGAAATGATTGATCGGATAGAAGTTATTTTGTAAAAAGGACAAGCAAAAGACCGTCAGTGTTTACTGGCGGTCTTTTGTGTTGTTTAAGGTCACCGTGTCCAACCCTATCGAAATTTTGATTACTCTAATAGAAATGTTTCATAATCAAAAAATTTTGAATGCTCATTGACGAACGCCCATTGCCTCTCTACAATGGGAACATCACAGAGCATCTGTTCTGGCAAAGATGGAAAGGCATAACAGTGGTGAGGAGAGAGACAATGAGCTGGATCAAGATGCGTTTACAGGAGTTTCACCCGATCGTCTGGTCATTAGTCGTCGGGACCGTGTTCGTCCGGGCCGCCAGCTCGATGAGCATGCCGTTTTTGTTTTTATACTTGTCTAATCAAACAGATATGAGCTTGGCTATGATCGGATTGACTATTGGAGCAGGACCGCTCGCGGGTACAATCGGAGGCTTTATTGCGGGAGCGTGGTCGGACAGAATCGGGCGCAGGCGAGTCATGCTAGGCGCGTTGTACGTGTGGACGCTCGTGTTCGTCGGGTTTGCGCTTAGTAAAGACCCGTGGATTCTGCTTTTTCTCAATATAGCAGGGGGACTCTGTCGATCCTTCTACGAACCGGTCTCACAGGCGCTGATGGCAGATGTAACGCCACAAGAGAAGCGGCTTCGTGTGTTCGGTATTCGCTACATGGCGATTAACGTGGGGGTAGCGGTAGGGCCTATCGCAGGGGTAGTGCTGGCGAAAAGCTCTGTAGCCTTACCTTTCCTGATGACGGCAGTGATTTATCTCATCTATGTGATTAGCTTGCAAGGATTATTGAACAAATTTGGCATTAAGCAAATTGAGGGTCAAAAGAAAGAAGTGGTTACATTCGGCCGTGCATTCAGTGTAGTCGTGCACGACAAAGCGTTTCGTTTGTACATGCTCGCCGGTGTTTTGGGAGCGATAGGCTACTCGCAAATGTCATCTACGCTGGCAAAATTCGCAGAAATGACGGTCTTGAATGGAACAGAGCTGTTTGCCATCCTGATGACAGTCAATGCGATTGTCGTGATTGTGATGCAGCTTCCGTTGACGAACTGGGCAGAAAAAAAGACGCCTCTCACCGCGATTGTGGTGGGAAACGTCATGTATGCAGTTGGTGACGTGGGTTATGCCTTTGCCAACTCATGGCTGATATTCATTGTGGCGATGGTATTTTTCACAATTGGTGAAATCCTTACGTTTACAGCAGGAGACGTTCTGATCGACCGAATGGCGCCAGAGAGTATGCGCGGCAGCTATTACGGTGCGAAAAGCTTCAGCAACCTCGGCCAGTTCATCGGTCCGTGGATGGGTGGATTGCTGTTGGCACACTACGGAGGTACGACCTTGTTCCTGATTGTAGCAGCTACCTCGATGATGAGCAGTGCCTTCCAATGGGCGGGTGCTCGCGCCTTTGAGGCAACCCGTGGCAAGTCCTTGAATGAAGCGAGGGCTGAATCACTCTAACGCTTGCAAGATACGATCCGCCATCCGTTTATAGCCTTCAGCATTCGGGTGGAAGTGGTCTGTATACAAGTAGTTTTGTTCTTTACGCAAGAACAAGTCGTAGGTCGGCACCACGAATACTTGCGGGTATCTTGAGGCGATTTGGGACGCCTGATTGTTCCAGTCGAGCACAGGCCCGATGGTGTCGACGGATGCTTCGGTATTGCCAAAAGGATTATACAGGGAAGTATAGACGATCGTCGCTGTTTTGTTGACGCTGCGAATCTGTTTGAGAATCTCTTCATAGTTGACCGCAAGCTGATTAAGAGCTGTGGTCACTTTTTCTTTTTCAATGGTATACAGCCCACCTGTCTGCCTGAACAAGTCATTGCCACCGATGGTAAAAAGAATCAGATCGGCTTCAGCGAGCAGCTTCTTCACTTGCTCCTGAGACATTTGTTTGAGCAGCTCAGATGATTCCTGTCCATTAATCGCGAGGTTTGTGAACGTAATCGACTGGCCCGATTTTTTCTCCAATGCTTGGCGAACGAGTCCGACATAGCCTTGGCCATTTGCGTCTCCGGCACCGCGCGTGAGGGAATCCCCTAGTGCGACTACTTTGTGGAGACCCTTTTCTGGTAAAGGAGAGGGTGGCTGCTCTTTTTGGGCAGGTGGGGTTGCTGTGGATGGTGCTAACTGCTGCGGGTTCATCGCGAGGACAAACCCTGTCGCAAATAAAAGAAAGGAGAGTAAAGACAAGAGACCTGCCGTGCGCCAAAGAAATTGGCCGGATGTGCGCATCGGGTATCCTCCTATTCGTTTTAAAGTGTATGGTCATGGTATAATGTGGATGGACATCTTATGACAGTGTACCATAAACAGAACGCCATCGTCAGTTGACGAGGCATGACTCAGATAGGAGGGCGCACATTGGCCGAAACGGTCCTCTCAGTAAAAGGATTGCAAAAAGCGATTGGCAAAAAGTCGATCATTCATGATATTACGTTTGATGTTTTCGCCGGAGAGGTATTTGGATTTCTCGGGCCGAATGGCGCAGGCAAAACCACTACGATCCGCATGCTCGTTGGATTGGCAAAAGCCGATGGGGGAGATATTCACATCGGAGGCATCTCCCTTCAGGAACAGTTTCCGCAAGCAATTGCGCAGGTTGGTTGTATCGTCGAAAATCCGGAGCTATACAAGTTTTTGACGGGTAGAGAGAATCTGGAGCAGTTTGCGAGAATGAGCGGTGGTATTACGCCTGAGCGTATTGAGGAAATCGTTCGCTTCGTTGATTTGGAGAGGGCAATTGATGATAAGGTAAAAACGTACTCACTCGGAATGAGGCAGCGTCTGGGAATCGCGCAGGCACTTTTGCATCGTCCGAAAATATTGATTCTGGACGAACCGACGAACGGTTTGGACCCGGCGGGGATTCGTGAGTTGCGCCAGTTTATTCGCAAGCTTGCCGAGGAGGAAGGGCTCGCTGTCTTCATTTCGAGTCATCTTCTCAGTGAAATCGAGATGATGTGTGACCGGGTGGCGATTATCAGCCAAGGGAAGGTCATTTCGGTTGGATTAGTCAAAGAACTGATGGAGCAGTTTGCTGATCAGGTTGATTGGACAATCCCGTCTTCCCACATACAGAAGGCCGAGGAAGTCCTGCGGAAACTACCAGCAGTGACAGATGTGTGGGTGGTCAGTGAAGAGCGTCTGAAATCACGCATGGACATAGAAAAAGTGAGTGAGGCTAACCAAGCGTTGGTCAATGGCGGCATACCTGTGATGGGGATTGCGACAAAGACGGTTACACTGGAAGACCTGTTCCTTACATTGACGGGAGGAGGGGGAAGTCATGGAGCAGAGCATGGTGGGGCTCGTACAGAATGAAACCATAAAATTGCTGCGTCGGCGCCGTTTTCTCGTCGTTGTGCTGATCTTGGCGATTCTGATCCCGATTTTTACATACGCGCAGTACCGCTCGGTTGTCACTGCACAAGAACGAATGGGGACGACCGACTGGCGCCCGCTATTAACCCAACAAATCGTCGATATGCAAAACAGGCTGGCATCAAGCCGTCTTCCTGAAGAGTGGCGGGATTTTATCAAGGTCAGGATCGCACAGCAGCAATATTATTTGGATCATGACATTAACCCGATGGCGCCGGGTGGACCTACATTCGCCCGTGGCTTTATGGATCAGGCCATTTCGATGTTTTTGCCGATGATTATCGTCGTACTCGCGGTCGACCTCGTATCTTCAGAGTTTAGCGAGGGGACGGTCAAGCTGCTATTAACGCGACCCGTACGGCGTTGGAAGGTATTGACCAGCAAATACATCACCCTGCTGCTGTTTACCTCTCTCACGGTTCTCACGACACTGATTCTCGCTTATTTGCTCTCTGGGGTCGTGTTTGGCTATTCGGGATGGGACCTGCCCATTTTGACTGGCTTTGAAGTGGCGGGAGGAGAGCTCGAGACATCTGGCGCATTCATGCTGCCACAATGGCAATTTTTGCTGATGCAGTATGGGCTAGGCTGGTTCGTCTGCGTCGTGGTTGCCACGGTAACACTCATGGTCTCTGTTTTGGTTCGGAGTGCGGCTGCGGGGATGGGAATTATGATGGCAGCATTAATTAGCGGAACGATCCTGACGCAGATGGCATCCTCCTGGGAATCGTCCAAATACTTGTTCGTGGTAAATTTGCAGCTTACGGATTACCTAAATGGAACACTACCTCCGATTAAAGGGATGACCTTGCCGTTCTCGCTGACCGTGTTGAGTGTATGGGCGATCGCAGCGCTGATCATTGCGTACACGACCTTTATCCGTAAGGATGTCACATCCTAATTTAACAAATTCCGTTACTTAATGACATGTCTGCTCGTCTTTACCATGACGAATGAAAAAGACAGCGAGAGGAGAAAGACGAAACAGAATGGACGTATTATGGAAAGCAGGCTCGGTGACATTATCTGGCATGTTTGAGCTGTGGGCAGCGATCCCTGTAGGTTTTATGTTGCAACTACCACCGGTTCTGATCGGAATATTTAGTGCGGTGGGTGCGATTATCAGCGCAGGTGTCGTCATTTTTTTGGGAGGTTCTTTGCGCGCCTGGCTTTTAAAGCGTGTAGAGAAACGGAGCAAGCGTCAGGGGCGCATGTGGCAGATATGGGATAAATACGGAGTGGTCGGCCTTGGTCTCGCTTCGCCGCTTTTAACGGGAGCCCCACTGGGAGCTGCTATTGGTATCTCGCTGGGAGCCCCTACGAAAAAGCTCATGCTGTGGATGTCAGTGGGCATCATTATCTGGAGTGTGTTATTGACGGCAGGAGTGGCTTTTGGTCTGTTGCAATTCATGGTACCAGAAACGAAATAGCTATATGAAAGAAAACCGCCAATTTCTGGCGGTTTTTGTTCATGCTCATCATAACGTGATTCTGTAGACAATCTCTCCATCGTATACGTCGCCAGTTTCTTCAAAGCCGGTTTGTCTGTATAAATGTCTTGCACCTGCATTGTCTGGGCATACGGTCAGGTTGACAAATCGGCTTTGCGGGAAATGGTTCCGTACCGTATCCACGATCGCTGTGAGAGCCGCTCTGCCATATCCTTTGCCTTGGTACTGGTGATCGATCAAAAAACCGTTGAACCAGTAACACCAATCTGTTGAGGCGTCATAGGTAATCATGACAAACCCAACCATTTCATCAGCGTTATACAAACAGAATGGTTCATATGCGCAGTTGTCACCATCAGGGCGGATATGAACCTTCGCTAATGAAACGGCAACAGACGGGACAAAGCGCTGCTGCTCATCTTGTACCTGCAAGCGTAATGCATCTTGCCAGTTATCTCTGGTTGTTGGAACCAATCGAATAATAAGTCTTCACCTCGATCATCTTGATAGCTTAAGCGTAACCGATCGCTCCTGAAAAATCTTCCTTTTCTGCTTGGGCGTTTTTTCGTAAAATAAACAAGGATACAAATAGAAAAGTTCCCGAAAGTGAGGTAACTGACATGGACGAGAAAAAAGAAGCGTTGGTCCCTGAACTGGAGGATCTCGTTCGTAAATTTACAGAGCTGTTGACAGGAGAAGCGACTCCTGAGCGCGTAGAAATGGTAAAAGTATGGTGCCTGTACACGACAATGGCAAAAGCAATGCCTCCGCTGATTCAGCATTGGGGAAGCGAGCCTGAGCATATGGAAGCACGGAATCAAATTCGGGAAATCATCGAGCAAATCAAGCAGTGGAATCAGGAGAAAAATCAAAAGCATTAAAGAGTAGGAAAAAACGCTGTCTCTTTGCGAAAGAGAACAGCGTTTTTTTACTTCAATCCAATCTCTAATCGGCGTAGAGGCATCAACTCTCCTTGGTACTGTAACAGCCCCTGCTTGATCAGCTCATGAACCCGGTATGTCAAATACGTGTCACCAATACATTGATCGCTTTCCCCCATGACGGTACCGATCACACGTGCAGCCTTTTGGAACTTATTTGATGCATGTTCCAAGAGCAAGGCATCATAATAATCCTCCGATACTTCTAATACCTCACCCTGTTTGTAAACGCGCAGCGTGCTATCAGATTGCGACCACTTTTCCCATTCGAGGATGAGGCTTTGTACGAGAGGCGCAGGCATATTCTTTTTCACCTGATAAGCGTCCACCACCAATTTGGGAGGGAGGGCACCCGCGCTTTTCAATACATAAGATACCTCGTTGCCATCTATGTTTCTTACTTTGTAATCGCAATTCACACTAAATGCCGTTATATCGATTCCTTCGAATGAGAGGTTTTTATCCTGAAGCATGGAGACAACATAACGAATCCCTATGCTGTCAGATGCGTTCTGACCATACCACAGAATTACGCTACTGCCATCAGGGACCTGTGATGGCAAGGTTAGATTTCGCAGCAGGTATGCTTTTATCGTTGTCAGGTCTTCGTTAGAGATCGGTTCTACTTGCTTGAAGAAAGAATGAATCCATTCAATCCTTTCATTCATCCCGGTTGCGGTCTCCAGTTGATGTAGCGGTCCAACTGAAAAATCATCCTCGATACAGATGATGCTTTCTGTTTGTAGTAGATTCTGTTTGCGGAAGACCGATCGAAGTGTACCGTAGGCAGATAGGCTGAAGCAGATGTGAAATTTGTTCATTCGTTAGCTCCTCATGATTAAAAAGACACGATCCCGAAAATCAGGTCGTGTCTTTTCCGATTGTAGGGATCTTTTTACGGATTCCACGTGATATGTTTGGTAGCATCCATTAATTCATTTAAGGTAACTCCGTTTGCGGTCACTACCACATACAACGATTGGTTGTCGGATTGAGCGTTAAAATGAACCGCATGCTGGGCTGTTGATCCTTTTGAATCCGTTTGATCAAAAGAAACGGCGATGGCTTGCTCTCCGTTGACAGCGAACAACTGAGTAGCGGAGAAAGTGCCTGGGATAGAGAGGCTGCGCTTGCCTTCTGTATTGCGCACAACATCTAGGCGAATCCAGTCGTTGTTCCGCTTGTAATCGGCAGTTAAGCGAGTCACCTTCTGACTGGTTTCGGATTCATATTGGACCGATACCGTACTCATCGAGAACCCATTCGGTGCTTGCGAGAGGGCAGGTACGGGCATATCTGATGCTTGTACAGCAGTGTTCAAATCCGAGAAGGAGGAAAGCGTAATGGGCTGCTTCGCTACCGCCGGCAACGTTGGACCCACTAATGCGTTCTCAGTCTTACCGCCATCAGCAGTGTCTGGTTCCACTTGGGAAGCGATCCCAAAAGTCGTAGGCTTCTCAGCAGCGGCGCCATTGGCTTCCTTTGCAGCTACTTGGTTACCAGTATTTGCTGACACGGCTGGAACTTCCGATTTCGCTTTTGCTGCTTGATCAGCTGAGTTCCCTTGTAATCCGCGAGATGCCACGCTGTTCTGCCCGTCTTTATTGATCGTACGTGGCTCGGATGTTACTACTTTTTCCTCTGGTTTCACCATCGCAATCGCATTGTTCGATTGGGGAGGTGATGCAGGAGGTGTATCTTTTGCAGGTGCAGTCGGAGCGACCTGCGATTGTGTAGCGGCGGACTCTGGCTTGCTTTCTGCTTTTTTCATCGTCGGACTATCGGCTGCTGCTGGTATGGAAGCGATAGCAGGTGCTGGGGCTGACGGTGCCGATTTTGATTCCGTATCGGTAAATGCAAAAGTGTTCTGGTTGTCTTTCATCCCGGTTTCTTGAATGGCAGCCATTTGAAGATTATCCGGTGCCATTTGTTGGTAGCCGACGAAACCAACTGCGAGCAAGACAGCCGCTGCGCTAACCCAGGCGTATGAAGGGAAGCCTTTGGTCCAACGCTTGTTTGGCTTTACGATCACTGTGCTCGTTTGTTGCTCTGAAGATGCAGTAGCGGCGTGAGGGGGTACACCTTTTTCGGCGGTCTGGTAGATTGCTTGCATGATTCTGTCTTCCAGGTTCGCTTGAGGTAGTGGAACCTCCTTCAAGAACTGCACCTCCTCTTCTGTTGTCATTTGCGTTTCTATCCAAGCGATGCATTCGTCACAGGTTTCAATATGTGAGTGTGAATCGCTATCTGTGTCATCTAGCCATGCTTTTCTAAATGCCTGGCAGTTCATGTACGAGCCCCCCTTCCTTGCGGGATAACAATTTTGCGAGTTCCTGACGAGCACGCAAGTAACGGACGCGAGCTGTAGATTCGGCGATGCCGAGGAGTGTAGCTATTTTTTCAAACGGATATTCGTGCGTACAGCGAAGGACAATCACTTCTCGATAAGAATCCGACAGTAAGGCAAAGGCCTCCTGAATTTCTCGACGTTGCTCCTTTGTCATGAGCGATTCCTGAGGGGATTCATCCCGTGTATTTGATGGCACATAGGCCAATTGTTCATCCGAGTCATGATACTTTCGGCGACGCAAGAAGTCGATGCTCTTATTTCGGGCAAGCGTATGTAACCAAGAAGAAAACTGGCTGTCCCCGCGGAAAGTGGACAATTTTTCATACGCTTTTACAAATACTTCTTGAGTGAGATCCTCTGCATCAGAGCGATTGTTTACCATTTTGTAAATGAAAACATAGATCATATGCTGATATCGCTGGATGAGGTCGCGATACGCTTCGATGTCGCCTTGAAGAATCCGCTGAATGATTTCGGCGTCGGATTGCATTGAATCTTTGGCCTCCCTTCCCTCTATGAGACGCTGGTTATTCGTAAACGTTTCAGACCAGCGTTTCGATTTCTATAATATCGTATGGATAGCCTTGTTCGACCAGAAAAAGCTGGCGATGGAGCGAAAACTCCTGCTCTCTCGTGTCTCGTGTTACCAATGTATAAAAATGGGCGGTGTTGTCGTCTGTTTTGGGCCTTAAGATGCGTCCCAGGCGCTGTGCCTCTTCTTGTCTGGAACCATACGTCCCGGAAATTTGGATCGCGACGTTGGCATCCGGTAAATCAACCGCAAAGTTGGCTACCTTGGATACGATCAGGCGTGTAATTTCCCCTTTTTTAAACTGCGTGTACAAAAGCTCACGTTCTTTGTCCGGTACTTTTCCTGTAATGAGTGGCAGTTGGAGGGCCGTTGCCATCTGTTCAAGCTGATCGATATATTGCCCGATGATCAAAACACGATCGTGGGCGTGCCTCTCCAATAGCTCGCGGACGACCTCCAGTTTTTTTGGATTTTCTGCCGCAATGCGAAACTTTTGACGAGCGGTTGCATGTGCATAAGCCTCACGCCACTTCGGCTCAAAGGGGAGTCGAATTTCTCGGCAATGCGCCTCCGCGATCCAGCCTTGCTCTTCCATGACTCTCCACGGAACCTCGTACTTTTTTGGACCAATTAGCGTGAAAACATCTTCCTCCCGCCCGTCTTCCCGAACAAGAGTAGCAGTCAGCCCAAGTCTGCGAGTGGCTTGAATCCCAGAAGTAACACGAAAGATGGGTGCGGGCAACAAATGCACCTCATCGTAAATAATAAGCCCCCAGTCGCGCTCTGAAAAGAGTTTCAGATGAGGAAAATCATCTTCGGCGGTGGGGCGGTATGTAAGAATTTGATAAGTCGCCACAGTAATTGGCTTGACTTCTTTATTGTCACCAGTGTATTCGCCGACCATATTTGGATCAAGTCCTGTTTTGTCCAAGAGCTCTGCAATCCATTGACGAACCGATGTCGTATTCGTGGTCAAAATGAGTGTGGCTGTTTGCAATTGGCAAATGGCACCAAGTCCAATGACCGTTTTTCCAGCACCACAGGGCAGGACGAGTACACCGCTTCCCCCGGTCACAGCTCCACCAGAATAGAAGGCATCGACAGCTTCTTTTTGATAAGAGCGCAAGGAGAATGCTCGGCCTTGGGATGTCGTTTCCCGCAAGCTGACTGCACAGGATTCTCCTTCTGTATAGCCCGCCAAATCTTGAACAGGAAACCCGAGCTTGATCAGCTCTTGTTTAATCAGACCGCGCGCATAGCTTTTGATGACGAATTCATTCTCAAAAAGAGCAGCGATTGATTTATAACTGGTCACCTCTGCTAAAAGAAGGGGGTCATCACTCATTAATACGAGATGATCACCAATGCGTTCCAAACGAAACAAGCCGTATTTTCGCATCGTATCTTCTATTTCTTTGACGATGGTAGGTGGGACACCGTACTTGCTATAGCTGCCAAGCACGTCCGTTACCTCTTGTGATGTAAGACCAGATGCAGCCGCATTCCAAAGCGATAAAGGGGTGATCCGATAGGTATGGATGTATTCTGGGTTCTTGATTAGCTCGGTAAAACCACTGATAGCTTGTCTGGCCTCGGAAAATAAAGGATGCTGTGTTTCCAACAATATCGTCCGATCGCTTTGAACGATCAAGGGCAGGTCTGGACGGTACGACAATAGACTCACCTCATTACAAAAGGCATAGGAATCAGCACTATGGTATCACAATCTCAAAAAGAAAGAAAAACGAACAGGTAACATTTTGGCGAGGATGGGAAACAATATCCCAAAGCATGGACGGAAAGGACGGCGGGGAGCATGACAATTTGGGGAAGCTTGTTTAATTTGATCTTGGTCATGATCCTCGTACTCCTGAACGGGTTCTTTGTTGCGACTGAATTCGCGATTGTAAAAGTTAGGGAATCGCGTATTGTCCAGCTCGCAGCGGAAGGAAACAAGCGCGCTGTTGACGTCGAGAGGGTCCTGCACAATTTGGATGCTTATCTCTCCGCGTGCCAACTCGGGATTACGCTGGCTTCATTAGGACTCGGTTGGCTGGGAGAGCCTGCTGTCGCGCATCTCCTGCATCCAGTTTTTCGTTACTTCCATTTAAATGAAACGGTTGTTAGCAGTATTTCCTTTATTATTGCTTTTTCGCTGATTACGTTTTTGCATATCGTGCTGGGGGAGCTGGCTCCTAAGACACTGGCTATTCAATACTCCGAAAAGGTGGTACTTGCGGTAGCCAAACCGATCCAGCTCTTCTACAAAATCATGTATCCCTTTATTCAAATGCTGAACTGGGCCGCGAGTCGTTTTCTTGCGCTCTTTCATATATCCTTGGAGCCGCATCAAGAAGCACATACAGAAGAAGAGATTCGCATTCTCGTCAATGAAAGTCACAAAAGTGGCTTGATTGATCAAACTGAGCTGATGCTGGTCGATAATATTTTTGATTTCTCGGAGACGATGGCAAGAGAAATCATGGTTCCACGTACAGATATGGTTGTCTTGAACCTGCGCGATCCCTTTGACGAAAACGTCAAGCATGTCCAAAATGGACGGTTTACCCGCTATCCGGTAGTGGATGGAGACAAGGACCATGTTGTGGGTAGTTTGCACATCAAGGATATGTTGACAGGGCTTCTGGAAGGGGAGAGCAATGACCTTCAGAGCTTCATGCGCCCTATTTTGACTGTGCCGGAGACGATCTCGATCAGCCGGTTGCTGACTATGCTACAAAAACAACGAGGACAAATGGCGATTATCATTGACGAGTATGGGGGCACTGCGGGGCTAGTGACGCTTGAAGATATAATGGAGGAAATTGTCGGAGATATTCAAGACGAGTTCGACGACGAGCGCCCCGAGGTGGAGCGAAGTGACGGGATGCTGTCATTGGACGGGCGTATGCTACTGGAGGAAGTGGGCGATTATCTGGACATCGAATTGGAGTCAAGCGATGTAGATACGCTAGCAGGTTGGATTTACATGCAAATCGATCATCCGCCGCGCGTGGGGGATCGAGTAAAAGAGGGGAAGTACGAATTTGTCGTGGGAGAAGTCGACCATTACAGAATCACCAGGGTATATGTAAAGAAAATCGGCAAAGCAGAGGAAGAAGTCAATTTTACTTAAGTAAGGAAAGGGGCTTCTCAATGCGCAATAATATGCTATAATGGGACACAAGTTGCCTAGATGGCAATGAGCCTAATTGCTTAGGGCGATTAGAGCAGCTGAGAGTAGAGACTAGAGGAGGAAGTACAGATGAGACGAGCAGTCAGTATGGTACTGACCGCATTGCTGGCGTTTTCTTTGGCAGCATGTGGCAACGAAACAGGTGGGAAAACAGAGACAGCAGCAACGACAGGCCAAGGGCAAACAGTGAAGCTGGGGCTGACGCAATTCGTGGAGCACCCTGCGCTGGATGCTATTCATAAAGGAATTTTGGATGGACTGAAGGATGCTGGCTACGAAGAGGGCAAGAACTTGGAGGTAGACTCCCAAAACGCCCATGGCGACATGAACAATACGGTCTCGATCGCACAGAAGTATGCCGGAGATAAAAAGGATCTTGTCGTAGCGATTGCGACGCCATCCGCTCAGGCTGCAGCCAAGGCGATTGCAGATAAACCTGTTATTTTCAGTTCCGTAACAGACCCGATCTCGGCTCAACTGGTTGGCAGTCTGGAGAAGCCAGACAAAAATGTCACCGGGACGTCCGATAAAGTATCGATGGAACAACAATTGAAGCTGGTGAAAGCATTCCTGCCTGAGTTGAAAAAGCTGGGCGTGATCTATACGACCTCCGAAATTAATTCAGAGGTACAGGTCAAGGAATTGGAAGACGCAGCGCAAAAAGAAGGCGTAGAAATCATCAAGGCTGGCATTTCGCAGCTATCCGAAGTGCAGCTAGCAGCACAATCGCTTGCTAGTAAAGCAGATGCCATTATTATCCCAATTGACAACACGGTCGTATCTTCGTTTGAAGCGGTACTCGGAGCAGCAGAAGGAAACAAAATCCCTGTCTTTGCTTCTGATACCGATACAGTGAAACGTGGAGCGGTTGCTACGTATGGGATTGATTACTACCAAATCGGTAAACAAACAGGCGATATGGCTGCCCGTATCTTAAAAGGGCAGAGTGTTGCTGATACTCCTGTAGAGATTTCGAAACAAGCTGATTTGTATATTAATGAAACAGCTGCTGCAAAGTTTGGTCTCACTATTTCTGAGGCACTCAAACAACAGGCGAAAGAAATCATCAAGTAAAAAGAGAGCGTCATGCTCTCTTTTTATTCTTTTAAAACCGTTTTATCCATGTTAAAATTGTAGAAAAAAATTCACGAGGGGGAATTCACTAAATGTTCAAACAAAAGAAGAGTGTTAAAATTTTTCAGAGTTTTTTATTTCCTTTATTGCTTTTGTCTGTTACCGCATGTGGACAGCAAAGCGCTACTCCTGCAAACAATTCTACACCAGCCCCCGCAACCACGACGGCGCCTGCTCCGTCTACTGAAACCAAGCAGCTGACGATTGGAATTGCCCAATTCGTGGAACACCCTGCTTTGGATGCAGCAAGAGAGGGCTTTATCAGCCAATTGGCGAAAAACGGCTACGAAAAAGACAAGCAAGTAAAAATCGATGTGCAATCCGCTCAAGCGAGCATGGATACTGCCATTCAGATTGCCCAAAAATTCGAGGCTGACAAAGTAGATTTGGTGTTGGCTATTGCAACCCCGACGGCACAGGCTGCCGCACAAACTAGCAAGCAGATTCCAATCCTGTTTACGGCGGTAACTGATCCAGTAGAAGCTGGTCTGGTAGCTGCGATGGACAAGCCAGGAGCGAACGTAACTGGTACATCGGATATGAACCCTGTCGAAGAGCAATTGAAGCTGATCAAAGAAATGAAAGCTGATGCGAAGTCTGTTGGAATCATTTATAGTTCTGGTGAAGTCAACTCCAAGGTACAGGTGGATGCGGCAAAAGCTGTAGCTGGCAAGCTTGGTTTAGAAATTAAAGAAGCGGCGATTACGAGCGCAACGGAAGTGAAGCAAGCAGCTGAGTCCATGGTGGGCAAAGTAGATGCTTTCTACGTACCAACTGACAACATGGTCGTATCTTCGATCGCAGCTGTTATCGGTGTAGCGGAAGCACAAAAAATTCCGGTCATCGCTGGTGAAGAAAACTCTGTGAAGAGCGGAGCGATTGCCACTTACGGGATCGACTACACAAAGCTGGGTGAGCAAACAGCTGATATGGCAACAAAAATCCTGAAGGGTGAAGCGAAGCCAGCTGATATGGCTGTTGAAGTGCAAGCAGACATGAAGCTCGTATTGAATAAGAAAGCAGCGGAAAAAATGGGTGTGACGATTCCGCAAGCCATGCTCGACCGTGCTGGACAAGTGATCGAGTAATAAATGCAGTAATTGGAGGATTTCTTCTATGAATCAACTGGCAATAATGGGAGCCATTGAGCAAGGTTTACTATTTGGTATCTTGGCTCTCGGTGTATATCTGACCTTCCGAGTTCTAAACGTTCCTGACTTGACCGTAGATGGTAGTTTTGCCTTGGGAGGCGCAATCGCAGCCAAGTTCATAATCGATGGCACCAATCCGTTTTTGGCCACTTTGCTGGCTTTCATCGTAGGTGGTTTGGCAGGGGCTTTTACGGGCGTCTTGCATACCAAAGGAAAGATTAACGCACTTTTGGCGGGGATCTTGACGATGATCGCCTTGTACTCGATCAATTTGCGTGTCATGGGGAAAGCGAATCTGCCCCTTTTGCGGGAAGATACCCTGTTCACTTATGTGAAGGATATGGGCATTCCGAACCTGGCCGTAGGTGGAGTTACCTTGCTGTCTGGTGTAGCAATCGTCT
The DNA here is from genome assembly GCF_013284285.1 of Brevibacillus sp. HB1.4B. NCBI lineage: Bacteria > Bacillati > Bacillota > Bacilli > Caryophanales > Paenibacillaceae > Brevibacillus > Brevibacillus sp. HB1.4B. The sequence goes on along the minus strand of NZ_JABSUT010000002.1, from coordinate 697,069 downwards.
TTATCGTAGGGGTTATGGTGTTGAAGCTCATCATTGACTGGTTCCTGCATACGGATATGGGTCTGGATTTGCGTGCGACAGGTGACAACTCGAAGATGATCCGTAGCTTTGGGGTAAACACGGATTCGACAACGATCATTGGTTTGGCTCTCTCCAATGGCTTGGTAGCTTTAGCTGGTGCGTGGGTAGCCCAATACCAAGGCTTTGCGGATGTAGGTATGGGGATCGGGATGATCGTCATCGGTCTCGCTTCCGTTATTGTCGGGGAAGTTTTGTTTGGCAGCTCTTCGATTTTCCGAGTGACGCTTGCTGTCATTCTCGGCTCGATTGTGTACCGCTTAGTCATTGCACTGGCTCTGGATGCAGGACTCAATCCTTCTGACATGAAGCTGATTACTGCCCTGATCGTTATCTTTGCCCTGACTGTCCCAACTGTGGCAAAAGGCATCTGGAAAAAGCAAGCGGTACGCACGGCAAGGGGAGGAAGTAGCGATGCTTAAAATTAAAAACGTCAACAAAGTATTCAACGCAGGAACTGTGAACGAAAAGATCGCGCTTCGAAACGTTAATCTGGACGTTAAGAAGGGAGAGTTCATCACCGTTATCGGTAGTAATGGTGCCGGTAAATCGACGATGATGAACATGATCTCCGGTGGACTGACGCCAGATGAGGGTAGCATTACGATTGATGGCAAAGATGTCACGCGCTTGGCGGAGCACCAACGCGCAGGTCTGATTGGTCGAGTCTTTCAGGACCCAATGGCAGGTACAGCGCCGAACATGACGATTGAGGAAAATCTGGCAATCGCTTTGGGGCGGGGAAAACGCCGTACACTTGGATTTGGGGTGAATAACCAGAAGCGAGAGCTGTTCCGTGAGCAGCTCAAGCAGCTGGATCAAGGGCTGGAGAACCGCTTGAAGACCAAGGTAGGTTTCCTCTCAGGGGGACAGCGTCAAGCGCTTAGCCTGTTGATGGCTACCTTCACAGAACCGAAGATTTTGCTCCTCGATGAGCATACAGCAGCGCTTGACCCAAAACGGGCGCAGTTGATTGTAGATTTAACGGAAAAAATCGTGGAGCGCTATAAACTGACGACAATCATGGTCACGCATAATATGGAACAAGCGTTGAACATGGGCAATCGTCTGCTGATGCTCCACGATGGGGGGATTATCCTCGACATTCCGGATGAGAAAAAACGGACGATGAAACCGCAGGATCTGCTTCGCGCATTCGAAACAGCCCGCGGTGGAGAAAGCTTCAGTGAAGATCGCTTCTTGTTAACCTAATCGGATCGAATCAGCCTTCCTGTTCAAGCAGGGAGGCTTTTTCATGCTTGGAAAGATACATGTACATGAATCCGGCACCGATCAAGAGGATGCCTGCTATGATGGTGAATAGCATCGTGCCGCCATCATGCAGCAAGACAAGGCTACCCAAATATGGTCCACACATGCGGGAGATATCCCAGTGTGTTCCCGTGATTGCGAAGTACCGCCCGCGCATCGTGACAGGTGATATTCGTGTGACGAAGGCCATCAACTGAGTCAGACCAATACTCTCCCCAAGGACGAGCAGCACTTGCAGAGAAAGAAGGACAGGTATGTTGTCGATGAAGGCGTAGCCCAAGGATACGATGAGAAAACAAATGTACGAGCCGCTAATCAACAGGCGAGCCGGCAAGTGCTGTGTCCATTTGACGAGCAAATACTCGAACAGGAGCAACAGGACCCCTTTTACCGCAATGAGCAAGGCAAGTGTTTGCAAATAGTCTGGCAGCGTGTATTTTAGATGAAGCTGGAGATTCGTCTCGGTTTGCGCGTAAAACAGACTGATCGGCAAAGACAACATCATAATGGCAAGGGCTGGTCGATAAGCATGCCAGGAGCCTCGTGAACGCACATCAGCTGCTTCCTCGACAGGAGCTTCTGGCAGCGGAGTTTGCGGGATTTTCCACCAGACGGCAAGAGCATAGATCAATAGCGAGATCGCAGTAAACAAAAATGCCATAGCAGGATCGTACTTATAAATGATGACGCCGACTAAAGGTCCCAATGCGGCCCCGATACTGCTAGAAGTATTGAGAAGGGCAAAGGCACCTGCCATTTGTGCAGAGGAAATCGTATCAGCGAGATGCGCGCGGCTGGCAGGGATAAACAGGGAGCGGCCAGCACCGTTGATGATGTACAGGATCGCAAAGCCCAGCATGGAGTCTGCCCAAGCCATTCCCAACATGGCGAAGCCTTGCAGGAACAGGGCGAGTAGCATGATCGTTTTTCGGCGATAGCGGTCCGTGATACCACCAGCAAATATCGTCAGCAAAATTTCGGAGAAGGGCTGCAAGCCAATGACAAGCATGGTCATAGTGACAGAGCCGCCGATGTTCTCGCTCAAGTACAATACGAGAAACGGAGCGATCATGGCGCTGGATAAAGAGGTAAGCGTTTCGCCGAACAGACGGACCCAGAGAAGTATTGGATACGAAGCAAAGAATCGCCGGAGTGCATGAGGGATGTGTGGCATAAGAAAGTCCTTTCTTTCGGCTTTTTCCGGTTAGTTGGTGTTTTTAGAATTGTAAGGTGGCAAAGACCGGAGAAAAAGCGTACGATTAGGCGAATAGTTTTTTCATGTTTTCTGAGGGAATTGGTGGTGGCAAGATGCAACTGGTTGAACAATACATGCGTTTATGTGCGGGGCGGCCTAATGAAGAGATAGGGCATCCGCTTGACATATCGTTAGCTGAAGTTGCTTCGCTTTTATTTTGTACATTGCGGAATACGACCTTGACCTTGAAAAAAATGCAAAGTCAGGGATGGGTAGTCTGGCAGCCGGGGAGAGGGCGAGGAAATCGATCTGTATTGACATGCTTGCTTGCGCCGGAAGACCTGATTCTGAGCGTAGCCAAGGAGCTCGTTCAAAAAGGGGAGATTCGTGCTGCACGGGATATGATCGACGAATATAGGGTAAATTTGCCTGTTTTGGGTGAAAAATTTTCACGATGGATGAATAGTCAGTTTGGACATCATGTGAAACGGGAAAAGGGAAATAAGGGCAGAATCGATACCTTGCGTTTGTTTTACAATCGGCCATTTGCAGGGCTTGATCCGATCCATATTCTCCTGCGCTCCGAGTCACATATGGTAAAGCAGCTATTTGATTCTCTGGTTCAGTTTGATCCTGTCACGAAACGGATTGAACCCGCTATTGCTTTTTATTGGGACACTAGTGAAGAAGGGAAGCAGTGGACTTTTTACTTGCGGAAAGGTGTTCTATTCCATCATGGCCGTCCACTTGTTGCGGATGATGTGCGCTTTTCCTTGCTTCGTTTGATGCAGCATTCCTATAAACATCGCTGGCTAGCCGCTTCAATCGAATCGATTACCGTCAAAGATGACTACGTATTGACGATCTCTTTGCATATGCCGGATGAATTGTTTTTACAGGCACTAAGCAAGGAATATATGGCGATTGTCCCCTGTGATTACGTTCTGGAGATGGGGGAGCAATTTGCGCAAATGCCAGTAGGAACGGGGCCGTTTCGAGTAGTCCGCAACGACGATTCCATGCTCGTGCTGGAAGCGTTCACGCCTTATTTTGGTGGTAGGCCGTTCTTGGACCGAATTGAAATCTGGTGCGTACCTGGAATGGCAGCAGAAGCACAGGCAGATGAGAGCTTGTTATCCGTAATGGCTATGGATGATCATCGGGATACGAGCGCTCTGACATGGAGTGACGTCGGCAGATTGGAAGATTGTTTTCAATACGTCAGCTTGAATGGAGCAAAAAATGGCCCGCTGTCACATAGCGAATTTCGGAGTCTCATGGTGGCTATCATTTGTGGACAAGCCTTGAGACAAGAGCTACAGGGAACGAGGGAGCATGCAGTCATTTGGGGTGGAAGTGATTCGTTCCAAGAAAAAAGAGAGGTGCCGGATGTGCAGGAGTTGGTTCGTATTTTCAAAGAGAGCGAGTATCAGGGAGAGGCACTGTCGCTCTACACGTATCCAGATTCCGATCATATAGAAGATGCCCAGTGGATTCAGAAAACGTGCGAGGAATACGGAATTGCCATTGAGATCAGGTATGCATCTCCGGAGGAGCTTGCCTTGCCTCCGTTGTTACAAGAGGCAGATTTGGTTGTGGATAGTGCGAATGTAGATGAAAGGGCGGAGCTGTCTTTACGAGAATTTCTAAACGCTGGTGCGTTGAGTATTTCACATCATTTAGATCCGCATGGAAAGGAAGAGATCGCGTATTGGATGAACCGCATGTCGTGCGTCCAAACAGCGCAAGACCGACAAGCTTGCGTGGACAGCATCATGCATACGCTTGCGGCTTACAGTACGTTTGTCCCGCTGTATTCGAATCGGGTAGAGATACTTGCACATCCGCGGTTATCGGGTGTAAGTCTGGATGCCTATGGCTGGATGGATTTCAGACGCATTTTTGTTAGGGAATAGCATAAATTTGTCACATAATGATGTGAAACCGCTTTCGTTTTTCATCGTATTATCATATGTAGTTATATATTATGCTCATAAAGCTTTTTGAGGAGGAACTATGCCGGTGTATACCAAAATCGAAAAGGACAAACACATTTTGTTTGCGTCCATTCGCTTAATGATCTGCGTCGGACACGCCGACGGTTATATAGGAAATAAAGAAATGGATCGTATTCATGAAATCGTGAATTCGGAGCATTTTACATTGAAAGAACGACAAATTTTAATGGATGACATGGACTATCCGAAGCGTCCGGAGGTCATCGTGGAAGACCTGGTAGCCATGACGCAGGCTGAAAAGCTCGTTATGATGCGCAAGCTCTACCACATGGCATTGATCGATCGGAAGTTATCACCAGCGGAGACAAAAGAGATTGCCCGCATCGCTTGCCTGATCGGAATCTCGGAGGAAAAGCAGCGTCAAGTAGAAGAGTGGATTCGCGAAGGGATTGTTTGGCGCGAACGCTGGAAAGATATTGTAGGAGAATAGACGGGGCCCCAATATGATTGGGGTCCTTTCGTTTTAGGTGGAAGCTTGGCGCAGCCTCGAATTCTACAGTACAATAAGAAAAATGATGTCTTGGCGAGTGGCGACGCTATTTATGAAGGAGGAGACCCAAATTGCGGATCTTGGTTACGAATGATGATGGCATCGATGCTCTTGGTATCAAGCGATTGGTAGAAGCTTTGCTCACTTTGGAGGGAGCGGAAGTCTATATAGTGGCACCGGTTGAAGAGAAAAGCGGGGTGGGACACGGAATTACTTATCGCAGTGCGCTCGCGCCTGAACAGCGTGATTTTCACGGAATGCCGGTGAAAGCGTGGGCGGTCAATGGCAACCCTGCAGACTGTGTAAAAGCTGCTTACCATCTCCTGTTTGAACATGGGAAAAAGCCGGATATCGTATTTTCGGGGATTAACGTCGGGACGAATCTCGGACGTGATATTTATTACTCCGGTACGTGCAGCGGTGCCAGGGAGGCGGTAATCTTGGGGGTTCCCGGTGTTGCCCTTTCCTATGATAACTGGTTCGATCAAGACAACTACGGCGATGTAGTGGAGATGATTCGTCCGATTGTAAAAGAATTCAGTGATCGTGCGGTCAAAGGAGAACTGGCGTCAGAGGTATTCTGGAATATTAATATCCCGCATGTACCGCTGGCTGAGGTGAAAGGAATGGTTCCGGCCACCTTGTCCATGAATCACTATGAAGACAAATATAGCGAAGAAGCAGAAGGCTATTATTTGGCACGCGAGTACCCTCAAGTCATGCCACTGGCGGAGCCGCTGGACTATGATTTGCTCAAGCATGGCTATATTGCGATTACCCCTGTCCACATTGACGCGACAGATCGGACTCTCTTAAAACAAATGGACAATTGGACATTGCTAAAAGCTTGGGGAAAACAGGAGGAATAACGCATGAATGAAGAATTTTTCCCCTCGTTAACCCCCGATGATACCCTGTGTTCTCCAGACGATTCAACACAGGGAGAGGTTCTCGATCCCGTGGTTTATCACGATTTGTACAAGCTGGCAGAAGAGGAGGGGCTTCCTTACTTTGTCCGTCTAAGTGGAACGGGCGAGGTGGAGCTGTATTTGGTGTTCGAATCGGTGGATGCTTTCAGCGAGCAGACGAGAGATGCCGTTTCGCTCGAATTCAAAACGTATCAAAATAAACTGCTCGCTGTCATTTGGACACTGTCGGACCCGCTGAATCCACTTGGTTTTCCGTTGACGTTCGACATAGCGCATGCTGACGAGCGAAGCATGGCTTTGACAATGATCGAGCAGCCGTTTATTTCTTTGCACTACTTGGCTTACGCGGATCGTGAGCTTACCCACATCTATTCCGAGTCGATTTCTTTTTCCCCAGCGGAAGTGGTTCGTACGCGTGAGATGATTCAGGCGCTCTATGAAGGAACACCTGATACTCTTCCAGAAGAGGTGCAGGTGCGTGAGGAAGAGACAGAAAGCATCTCAGCGATGAGCTTGCCTGGATCTGTTTTTACAGAATCGGGGATGGCCTTCGTATTGCGTTACAAGCACATGAGAGATGTCCAGGGTGAAGAAGGAGCGCAGCATTTATTGATGAGTACTGTGCAGCAAGCAGTATGGGTCATGCGCAGGCACGCCCGCAGCGAGGTCCGGGATACGTCCTTTACCGTATGGGCTGCGGAAGAGGGAGATTACGCGATGATCGTGCTGACGCCAAGTCTCTCGCATTTGTTCGAGGTCGTTCATATGTCAGAAGATGAAGCGAATCCTTTCTCGCGCTTTTTGATGACCTTGCCGGAGTATGTGGAAACACAGGACGCTTCTCCCTTGCAGGTAGGCGCCTATCCACTATTGCGTTATGAGAGCGGTCGCCTCTATCATTTGGAGCTGGATGAAGATGTACAGAAGCATCTCGCGCAGGTGTTTGCGAAAGCGTTTCCAGGAATGCCTGTCCCCTACCTGTAATTGTTGAGGATTGTGAAAAAAGACTCTCCCTGGAATTTTTTGTTCTTCGATGAAATATGGGTAAATAAGTCATTTTTCAACAAAGGATATGACAAGCGGGAATTCGAATTAAGTAAGACAGACAATCCATTGGGGAGAGGTGACGACGATGTACGCTGTTGAACCCAATTTGTTCCAGGCTGTTTCTGAATGCGCCCACCGTTTTCAAGGGGAGATTGAGCAACTGGCACAACGTCATGCACTTACGATCGAAGGAGGGCTTCCTGCCTTGGAGCTGCAGGTACATCCGCAGTTTCAGGCTTTGCTCGAGTACAATTTGTGGGGAGAAGCCGGTTTAGTAGTTATTCATGGGAAATTACATAAGCGCGATCAAGTTTGGACAGATTCGTTTTCAGTCATGATGAAGTTTTCCTTGACGCATGATCCGAGTATCGATATCGAAGGAAAGAAGCAGCGCATTGAAGAGTTTTTATATGGGGAAGCAGAGTACTTCTGGAATATCCCTCCTGCTGGTCATGTCGGTCATAGTGAGCTGACCTTGCGTTTTACCTACCAGCCTGGCTCGAACCGTCTTGCGGAATATGTCAGGAGTGTTTTGGGAATCGTAACCGGAAAGATGATGGCTGCCTAACGAGGCAGGAAAGATAAATGGCTCTCCGTCACAGGAGGGCTATTTTTTTCGAAGGAGGACAGAAATGCGCTTATTCATAGCGTTGGATATTCCAGCTGATGCTGCCGCTTATATTGCCGATGTTCAAAAACGGTTAAAGCAAGATGTGACTGCGGACAGGTGGCAGTCTCTCGCTAATTTGCATTTGACTCTGCATTTTCTTGGAGAGGTGGATGAGTCACTCGTACCCGCTATCTGTGAGGATATGGATATCGTCGGCGCGATCATCCAGCCATTTACCCTGCGTGTTGGTAACTTCGGGGTTTTTCCGAATGCCCTGCATCCACGTGTGCTCTGGCTGGGACTGCGCGGCCAACTTTCTCCACTCAACCAGCTGCATTTATTGTTGGGTAGAAGGTTCGAATTGCACGAAGGCTTGTCCTACGATCGGAAGCGGTATCGGCCGCATATTACGCTGGCGCGCGGTCCGCATCGCAGTGGGGATGAGCTTGCCCTCGTAGATTGGAATGAACGTTATTTAGCGCAGGAGCCCCCACAATGGAAGGCACGGCATTTCCATTTATATCGTTCCGAGCTGTTGCCGGAGGGCGCGGTACATACGATGATCCACACGAGCACGTTTGATAAAGATCACAGCAAAAAACAAGCGTTGCCTGAATAGACTAAGAAGAAAGGATCAGGGAAGCCTTCCAGAAAGCGGTGGAAAACGGATGGGTGAGTTCACGACCGGCATTCTTTATCCACGCAAATACGAACCGAAAGTACTGATTGCCTTATCCAAGACAGAGCAGCCATACTTCCACAGAAACGTCAACATCGACTGGAATGCATTTTTCCTGCAGGATGAGTGGCTGGAAACCTCCACGACGCTTGATTTTTTGCTGAGACTGTCCAAGCAATTCGTACCCCTCCTCTGGTTTCATGACGCTGAGGACAACGGCTGGGGCTTTCGCTTGTTCGATGCAGGCTACGAGGTTGCGTCAGCGACAATCAGCTACTCGCTCGATGTAGAAATGGCGGAAGCCGAGTTTGGTAGGCTTTATCCAGAGATTGACCTGCAGGAAGGAATCGTAGAAAGCGAGGACGTTCGGCAAAAGTATGAAGACATACTGGAGAGGGTAGTGCGTTCGGAGTTGTATCGGCGCGAGGTAGGTAAAGGGATCACACGTATCAAGCCGCAGTCATTTGGTCGGATCGTGGGTCCAAAGCAGATTCAGCAGTTACGTTCCCTTTTTGATCTGCAGTTGTTGACGAACGTCGATGACGACACAGGAGCTTCACTGTTGTACGACTCGGTTGACCTGTTCAAAGAAATTTTGGGAATCGAAGAGATGGTATGGGTGAACTATGCGTATTTAGCAAGCGGAGGCAGAGAGTAGGGAGTAACGAATAAAGAGAACAAAAGCCCAGTGCATCATCGCACTGGGCTTTACACTGCCGCTTACTTCTTTTTCCACTGTCCAAAAATTTCATCCACATCGAGCAGCATGATCAGCTTGTCGTTCAAACGGGCAATGCCGTGCAAATACTTGCCCTCTACACCAGCGATAATCGGTGGTGCAGGCTCGATCAAGTTCTGCGGAATATTCATGACCTCCGAGACCGCATCTACGATAATCCCGATGTTCAACGCATCCATCTGCAAATCGACAAAGCGAGTATCATCCGTTTGTTCCAAAGGTTCCAAATCAAACATTTTCCGCAAGTTGATTATCGGTAAGATCCGCCCACGCAGATCAATGACTCCTTCGACATAAGGTGGAGATTTTGGAAAACGTGTAATGGGAAGTGGCTTGATAATCTCACGTACGAGTGAAATTGACAGTCCGTAATATTCATTCCCCATTTTAAACAAAATCTGTTGGTCAACAGCTACTTCTGCCTCCAAATCATTGCTTCTTTTCGTCAAATCCATGTGCACTATTCCTCCCCGAACCGCTTTCCATGTCTTTACCCATATTGTACCATGGACAAACCTATTCAGGACGTTTTTTTGTGGCAGGCAAAGACTTATGAACTAGTTTCAGGGGATGATCTGCAAGGAAGCGAGAACAACAATGGTCATGCTGACTCCAAAGCTGAGAAAGGCAATTTTGCTCAATGTTCTGTCAAAACCAATCTGCATTATCTATTCAGGGTGATTTGATAGAGAATGTACGTTCGAATTGAGTGCAGTATTTGACTAGAAAATATAGTTGTAGACTGAAAAATAAAGTTCTAGACTCGCGGAGCTATTACGATAATGGGACTTTATGAAAGGGTGTAGCAGTAGCTGATCTCAAATCAATCAAAAAATTTGCTTTACAGTAAGATTTCTTTTACAGCCAGATTACGGTTTGCGAAATCTTTTCCAGGGTGTCCAAGCGGCATTTGGATCGGTACTAACCTTCCACTGTGTGTGGATATCCCCAGATTGGTCAGCTACCCACACTTGCAGACGCCCGTCATTCAACGGTGCCACAGTGAAGGCGACGGGCCGGCCAGGCGCGTGGAATGACCTCCATGGGCTCCAGTCGGAGTTCGGGCCGCCAGTCTTCCACCGGCTCGACAGATGTCCATCAAGTTTGAGACGCCACAGTTGCACCCGCCCGTCGGGAAGAGTACCTGCCGAGATCTTGTCGTCCTCCCTCGTATCGTACCAAACACGCCACGGTGCCCAGTCCGAGTTGGCGTGTCTATGCACCATCCAAGTCGTCAACACGTTTAGTCCAGTAGTCACGAAGAGTTGTATTCGTCCGTCCGCCAGGATGCATGCTGAGATCCGCCTGATGCGATGTCCGCCAGGCGGCGTGAATTCGTGCCATGGAACCCAATCGGAGTTTTCGGCGGTCGTTTTCTTCTGGGTGGTGAAGATCGTGTTGGTCCTCAGGGTAACGAAGACTTGGAGACGCCCGTCGGGGAGAGCAACAGCCGCCACGCTTGTCACGCCAGCACCGTTCCAGAATAATTGCCAGTCTGACCAGCGATGCATCAAAATCTCCCACATCGTTCTGACGCTCGAATCTGAGTTCGCGATGACGAACGCTTGCAGCAACCCGCCCACCCGTGGAAACACACTACCTACTGTCACACCCCCAACTGGAACTCTCACCTTGCGCCATGGCGTCCAGCTGGAATTTGGGTCGTATCGGTTCACTTTATCGACCATCCAGAGGGTGCCATCGTTCTTGCTGATAAATACAGCTGGAGTGGGGCCGTAGCTGGTAGCTCTGTACGAAGCCATGAGTCCGCTGTACATATTGACTGCCTCCTTTGCTTGTTATACAAAACTGAATCTGAGGTTACTACAATTGTTTAGTAACCTCAGATTCACATTACTACATGATTATGATTACCTCATGAGCTTTATACGGTTCAGAAAGTAGTGTTACTACCGCCCCATACTTTCCGAACTAGACGACTTTTGGTTAAAAAGCATTAGCGTAAACAAAGGGGCCGGTATCGTGATGAATCCTAACCTTACGTGGAATGACAATATTTCCACTTCTGTCACTCATGCAGTTACAATCCAAGTGATTCAAACTGAGGGTGTGGTAGCTGTTAGCGGAACACCGACGTGGCGTTTATGTGACTGTGTTTTAATAGGGGGACCGTCCGCAAGCCAAACCGCGTTATCTTAACTCCAATGTGACAATCTAGCTGACTCGGATCTGGATTAAAGCAATTAGGAGAATTTTCTACTTCTTATATGAATGATATTTCATGAAATGGTCAGCCTACTGTTTGGAGACATTCGGAATGAAAATGCAACAAACAATTGCAAGCGTAAATCCCTTTGTAGTACGAAGACAAAAATATTATTGGGGGTTATTTATCATGCTAGAAGTAGAACTAGATATCTTTTCAGGAAGGCCCAATCCCAAATGGATTTTGTCTGAGACCGAAGAGAAGGAACTACTTAAAATAATAACCTCCGACCCGACGCAAATTTCACCAGTGTATACCCCTGAGGAGGAGTTTGGTCTTGGCTATCGTGGATTTATTGTCCGCGAGATTAAGACGGATGAAGGGATTTGGAGCAGGACCAATCGGGAAATGGAAAGTCCACTCCCCATGGAGTTCCGTGTTGGAAGTAAACCAGCGAAGCAAGCCCTCGCTACTGAGTGGCTTTTGCAAACATCAGAAAAGAAAAACAGTAAAGTAACGGACAATCTGCGTGAAGAGGCTGCAAGTGGTGTCGTTTTATTACCTTCGCCCACTGAAGTTGTTGATCCAACCATAGATACTAGTAGTGAAGTCTCCGAATCAATGGTCTGCGCTTCCATGTACTACAATAATAACGTAACCGCTTTCAATGAACCTCATCAAATCGCTAATAATAATTGCTATGCCTTCGCCAGTAATCATCTGGGGGGAGGGCGCTGGGCTCACCCTGGCCTCCGCGGAGGCCGTCCAGCAAGGGAAAATACCTGTAGTGAAGTGATGGGTGGTCTGTACGCCGATGGTTGGAGTCATCACTGCTCACCTAGCTCATTGAACGTATTGATGATTGGATGCGTAATTAAACCAGGCGGACCACTTGATTCGGATTTTCACTTCTATCGGCTAGTCACGGATGGATCTCATGGTGCGTTGTGGGGCCACAAACCAGGAGCGACACCAGCTAAAAACAGAGATGATTGTGGGCGGCTTATTGGTTTAGGTTATGACCCAAGAACCATTTGCAGAGGCAGATACACTGAATTCTGTGGCTTTTTCTATCATAATGGTCCAGTGGTATTCGTCAAATCTTATTAACTATTCGATGCCAGGATACAAATGATAGGAAGGATGAGAGCAGGGCAGCCAAGACGCCATGCTTCAGAGATTGTACCGAATGTTGGGACAACTTCAAGCTGAATCATCCTTTTGATTCAGCAGAACCTGACTGATGAGTGACGGCTCCCTTCTACCTTTTTCATTTGTCTCAAAAAGAACAGACCGACAAGCGTCAGGCTCGTCGGTCTGTTTTCATGATTATGGTTCACGAAGATCGTTCAATGAGATTCCTTGCTCAAGCGCGAAATCAAAATCATCCACATCGTAAAATTGAACAGGCACGATATATTCCAATATCCGATCCTGATAATCAGGCTGGTCTGTGAGAAGTGGGACCTCAAACTTCATGGCCGTCAACAATAGCTGTGTCTCTACGGGATCAAATATCTCCCCCCACATGGCGTTGTCCTCCACTTTTACGACTGTCAGTGTCACACCGTTCGGAAAAGAAAAGGGAACCTTGGACCATGGGGCTATCAGTCCTTTTTCCATTCGCTTGCGATTGAATGGATCGGCAAAAAATTGGCTCATTTCTTTCATAATCCGCCGGACATACTGATCATCAGCAGAGTAGGGCATGATAGGTTCAGGACTCTGGATAAATTCGTCCAATTCATAGATTGTCGACGCGGGTATCAGATATTCTACTGGTTGCGATGGGACCATCAACTCCCCGTAGATAGCCAACATGATCGCTTCTATAACGAATTGTTTCGACATTTCGACAACCCTCCTCGTTACCATCATACAAAAAATCAGGGGTACCGTACAAGGGTGGCGAGTAGGGCTTAAAAAGTTCTGGGAGGGTGCATCCTTTGTTTGAATCTGCCTTTTTTTCGTCGCTGCTACTCATCATTACCATCAACCTCGTATTAAGTGGAGATAATGCTGTGGTCATTGCCATCGCTTGTCGGAAGCTTCCTATCGAACAACGAAAACGAGCCATATTGTGGGGGACGTTTCTTGCTATCATCGTACGTGTGATCGCTACGATTCTTGCTGTTTATTTGCTGAAAATCCCGTATCTGTACATGATCGGCGGAATTATCCTGCTATGGATCAGCTACAACCTGTTACGCGAGGACGAGCGAGAGGAAGCAATCAGCTCGAGTGAAGACTTGGTTCAAGCGGTCAAGACGATTGTGGTGGCAGATGTGATGATGGGACTGGATAACGTACTCGCCATTGCAGGAGCAGCGAAAGGAGATATCGTCCTCATCGTGCTGGGCCTTTTGATCAGTGTGCCTCTCATGATTTTTGGCAGCCAGCTCATTCTAAAAGCAATGGAGCGCTTTGTATGGCTTGTTTATATTGGTTCAGGTGTCCTGGCTGTAACAGCGGTGAATATGATTCTAATGGATGATACAATGCATGAGTGGATCGCGGGGAGGGCTTGGCTCGAATATGCGATCAAAATTGGATTGGTCGCTCTCGTGTTAGTTGCGGGATATTTGCAACGTACGAAAACACCACGTACCCACGCATGAAAAAACTGAGATGAATAATAAATCTCAGCTTTGTCGCGGGCCTATAAGGTTTTGACGATCGTCACGCTCATCCATTCTTTATCGTAGAGATCGACTTCATAGGTGGAGGCTACTTCAGATCCATCTTCATTGGTAAGAATACGGATCGTCGGTCGATTCACTGCCAATGGATTCACTTTGGAAACGACCCCGGTATGCCCTGTACTTAGCATTACAGTTGAAGCAATTGGATAAATAGCGACGTGCTGCAGGAATAGCTTGAGCAGGTCGAGGTCAAAATAGGTGTTTCCTGTAGCGAACAAATACTCGGTAGCATCACTCGGCGAGTAGCTTTTCCGAAATGGGCGCGGGGAAACCAAGGCATCGTAAACATCAGCGATTGCTACGATTCGTGCATACTCGTGAATGTTTTTCTCACAGAGCTGACGGGGATATCCTGTTCCGTTGTATCTCTCGTGGTGCTGCAACGCACAGTGTGCGGAGACGACCGAGATATTATGTTGATTCCGCAAAATATTGAAGCCTTCTTCGGTATGGTATTGGACACGTTGTCGTTCTTCTGCGCTTAACTCCGTACGCATGGTCCAGAGCTCCTTAGGAACCTGTGTCATGCCGATGTCGAACAAAAGCGCACCAATGCCCAACTCCATCATCTGTTGCTGGTTGTAGCCTTTGGCCATCCCTACCACACCAGACAGAACGGCGACATTGACTGCGTGGTGAAAAAGGTAACCATCCAATACGTGAAGACTGGATAGGTTGACCAAGATATCTTTACGACTGCTCAAATCTTGAAAGATTTCCCGAAAAACCTTTTGAAAACTGCTCCCGAAATCAGGTACGGACGTACGGCGCTTGATCTGCGGCTGATCCATGAGGGTGGTCATCGTTTTGTACACGGCATCCACGGCTTCTTTACGCGTCTCATCGCGGATTACATCTTCCGGCATGATATCTTCTGTGTGCTTGTCTTGAATGTAAAGGGTATCAATTCCCAATTGAACAAGCCGTTCAATGTATCGAGGGGTTAGTTGTACCCCGATCCCCAACAAAACGTTCCCATTTTCCTGGAACAAGCTCTTGGCGATGACATCGCCCGGCTTTACCGAAGTAATATGCAATTTTCTCACAACGAAAGCCCCAGTCCTTTTATGGTGGAATGTAAATAGTCCTGATTTTCAGTCAGTTCATATAGTACCATTTTATCACAGTAGAACATGGGGAGACTACCGCTGTTGAGGTTATTCTCTTAATTGTCATTTTTTTCCGTATAAAAAAACACGATTATTGCTCGGCTGCGCGATCTGAACGTGTAAACCAGCGGAAAGGGTTGAGTGACCAGCGAGGTTCGTAGCGGGCATAGCGCTCCTTGCGACGAGTCAAGCGCTGCTGCATGAGATCCAGTTCAAAAGTAACACGACGCATTTCCAAGCGAAGGGACTCTTGCATTTCTTCTATATCCGCAATTTTTTGCAGAATGGTCGATTGCATATGATTCATAGAGGAGAGCTGTGTGAGCTCCTGCTGAAATTGGACGAGTGTCTCGTGGACAGTCACTTCCACTTCTCGCATGCCTGTTCCCAGCTTGTTTGTGGCGCTAATCGTAACGGCGGTTTCTTCTGCACCTGTGAGTTCTTCTTCCAGGAGCATTTCCTCGGACAGACGTCCTTCTTCTATCAGTTGGCGCTGAATATCTTTTAACGAGCTGTTGCCGCTGTCTTTTCTTTCCTTTACTTCCTTGAGCAGTTCAAAGCCTGCTTCGCTGATCAAATAGTGACCCTGCGGATTTTTCAGACGTTCCTGTGCAGGTACGAACAAGTCCAGCCAGTTACGCAGTGTACGAACATGCACATCAAGGCGATCAGCTACCTCTTTTGAAGCCATCCAAACTTGTACATCCATCCAGAATCACTCCTTTTTTTCCTCTCGGTATTCCCGGTGGACTCATTATAGCACCAAAATTTTCCGGGTAAGAGAGAATCGACAAAGGTTCTAAAAACTAGTGATCTTTCGTCCGATTCGGACAGATCGTCGTATTTTGTCAAATTTGGTTGACTGCTCATAATGACCGGGACAGGCGCGTACATATGGAAGGAGAAACCATGTTTTTGCTCGTTGGGTGAGGAGAGGACCGGATGATGCAATCTGTTTTCTGGATTGTCCTTTTGACTGCTGCCTTGGCGAGCAGTATCGGAGGACTGCTGTTGTGTTTGCGTGCCTGGTCATCCGAGGCATTGTTTGCGATGATCAGTGCAGGCGCTGGGCTACTGCTAGCGATAACGCTACTAGATTTGATGCCACATGTCTTTTCTGACAAGAGCTTGTGGTTGATGCCATTTGTGCTCGTTGGCTTTGTGATGCTTTTTGCTCTGGAACTAATCAGCAAGTCTAGCGGAGAGTTTGGCTCCACGGGAATCATTGGGGTCATGACAGGTTTTTTATTGCATGCATTTGTCGAAGGGGTCTCATTAGTCGCTAGCTTGCAGATGGATTCAGAAGTAGGGGTATCGGTGTTGGTGGCGATGCTGCTGCACAAAATTCCAGATGGCGTGACCATTGCCTCTCTTTTGCTGGCAGCGACCAACTCGAGAAAGAAAGCATTTTGGGGGGCGACATCCCTTGGAATCGCGACGATTGCAGGAGCTCTCAGTTTTGGCTTTGCCGAGCAAATGTTTCCTTCGAATTGGTCTGGCATTATGTTGGCCATGACGACCGGTATCTTTTTGTATGTATCCGCTAGCCATCTCGTCCCTTATATCGGACAAACCAAAAAGGCACAGTACGGAGTTTATTTTGTTGGTGCCATGGCCGTGTATTTGATTTTGTCTGCCTTTTTACACGCGAACCACTTGCATGCATAAAAGGTCCCATTCCTAGCCAGTCTAGTCTGGAGGAAGGGAGTGTGGACTGACAGTATGAACCATCAAGAACAATTGCAAACAGACGATCTCTTGCAGTCACTGACTGAATTCCCGGTCATGGGGACATCGTTGAATCCAATGCAGGAATCGTGGGCTTCCTCTGAAGCTCTAACTGCGCTAACCGATCAGGCCGGAAGTACCGATTAAATGTTTTTGTACGGCCCCTCTCGTTTATCCCCTCGTATCCATGGACAAGATCGGTTATAATGCAGGGGAATAAGTTGGGAAAGGGGCAGATACATAATGAATACATTGTTGCAAGGAAAGAACATCGTCATCATGGGCGTAGCAAACCACCGCAGCATTGCCTGGGGAATTGCGCAATCCTTACATAATGCTGGAGCGAATCTGATTTTTACGTACCAAGGGGAGCGTCTGCGTGAAAACGTGGCGGCACTCACGGAAAAATTGGGAGTAGAGTCGCTGTTGGTAAATTGCGATGTCACGAAGGATGAGGATGTCGAAGCGGCTTTTGCTGTGATCAAAGAAAAAGTGGGCGTTATTCACGGTCTAGCGCACTGCATCGCGTTTGCGAAAACCGAAGAGCTCGAAGGCGAGTATGTCAACACATCCCGTGAAGGATACGCACTGGCACAAGACATTAGCGCATTCTCCCTGGTAGCAGTTGCTCGTGCTGCTCGTCCTTTGATGACCGAGGGCGGAAGCATCGTGACTTTGACGTACCTTGGCGGTGAGCGCGTGATTCAAAACTACAACGTAATGGGTGTAGCCAAAGCTGCGCTTGATGCATCTGTTCGTTACTTGGCAAACGACTTGGGCAAAGAGAATATTCGTATCAATGCGATCTCTGCTGGTCCAATCCGTACGCTTGCTGCAAAAGGCATCCGCAATTTCAACTCCGTGCTGAAGGAAATTGAGGAAAAAGCGCCATTGCGCCGCACGATTGATCAATCGGAAGTAGGCGACACGGCCCTCTTCTTGTTCAGCAATCTCTCCAGAGGAATCACGGGTGAAATTCTGCACGTCGATGCTGGCTACAGCATTATGGGCGGCTAACCAGAAGCAAATTTCCCGAAAAAGAATAACAGGCCCCTATTTCTCGCATACTATACCAAAAATGCGTGAAAGGGGGCCTGTTTTTTATGTTTCCATTAATTACGAACATGGAAGAATTCTTGATTTATATGGGGGGCGGCTTTCAGTACTTACCTGCCCATCTCGGCGATGAAGCGGGAGGTGCGGGTCTTTCGTCCGAATCGCTCCCGGGGGATACCGATACACAAGCTGTGACGGGCCCGGGTAATCGCGACGTATAGGAGACGACGTTCTTCTTCAAGAGCACCGGAGCCGCCTTTTCGCAGCTCATCCAATGTGTACTCATGAGGAAGGGCACCTTCTACCAGATCGGGCAAGAAAACGTGGTCGTATTCGAGACCTTTTGCCCGATGGATACTTAAAACATGAACAGCTTCGTCCGGGAGTGGTCGCATCGTGCGCCACTCTTTTTCTTGTCGCGCCATTTGATCGATATAAGCCAAGAAATCGCTGATTGTCGCATGACGCTTGGAAGCTGCCAGTATTTGTTGCAGCTCATCGCTCCAACGTTCCCGGCCATCTTCCCGGTCTTTCGCGCGTTTTTTTAGATAGTCGCGCAGTTTGCCATCCTCAAAGATGAGCTCCAATGCCTGAGCAGGTGGAACGTCCTTGCACGCGGTGAGAATATCATTGATTTGCTGCATGTGCTTGCGCTGATACGGTTTGAGCTGTGTCAAATGCGGAAGAACGTGCAGAATCGGCTTGTCCTCGATGATTGCTTGGCTGCGCAAGGCATTCCACATTTCGGCTGAGATGTAGAGAGTCGACAATATTTCTTTAAGCGCATCGGTGTCATCCGGGTTTAACGCGAGCCGTAAGTAATTCAGCGTCCAGCGAACCGTCTGGCGTTGGTAAAAGGAATCCTCCTCTTGCGTGTAATGAAAAGGAATCCCTGCTTCGCTCAGACGCTCTAAAATGGGGCGTGCAGATTCATTGGTGCGGTACAAGATCGCGCATTCACCCAAAATGGCTCCTTGCTCACGACGATGAATAATTTCATCGACGATCCGGGAAGCTTGTTCTTCTTCGTCTTCCGGCTCGAATAAATACGTGTCGCCTTCCTCGCGATGAAAGGACTGACATTCCTTTGCCCAACGCTCCCGGTTGTGACCGATCAGCGAGTAGCCAAGACTGACGATCGAAGAATGGGAACGGTAGTTGACCTCGAGTGTAAAAGTCGACGCCTGTGGGAAGTCTTTGGTGAAGCCCAAGATGTACTGGGGATCACTGCCGCGAAAGCCGTAAATGGACTGATCGTCATCCCCGATGACACACAAATTGTTTTGTGGAGCAGCTAGCAGCTTGACTGTCTCATACTGAATGCGATTGATATCCTGAAACTCATCGACCATCACATAGGTGATGCGTTCCTGATAACGGCGCAGGAGTCCTGAATCATCGCGCAGCATTTCGTAGCAGCCAATAAGCATGTCGTCAAAGTCAAACCAATGATGCTTTTTCTTCGTGGCCTCGTACAGAGGATAAAGCTGGATCGCCCGTTTTTCTGCATCGTTCGTTGCTTCCCGATACGCGACCTCATGGGGGAGGATGTATTCGTTTTTCCAACGGCTGATAATGCCGAGTGCTTCGGTGATCTCTGTTTCTTTTAACGTGGCAAGGTCATCATGACCGAGCAGTGCGCCAGTCTCACGCATCAACCGCCATTTTTGCCAATCCTTTTTCAAGAGGCGCTGCTGATCCCAGCGTTCTGGCTGGTGATGTAGGAGCATTCGGTAAAAGATGCTGTGGAACGTACCGGCAATCAGCTCACGTGCTTGTCCAGCGGGTAGCTGCCGGGCAATGCGCTGACGGATTTCATCGGCGGCTTTGGTCGTAAAGGTCACGACCATGATTTGATTCGGCTTTACGCCCAACTCACAGATCAAGTGAGTCGTGCGAGCCGTCATAACGCGCGTCTTGCCACTTCCGGCTCCGGCGAGGATTAGAAAAGGTCCCTCGGTAGCGTGCACCGCTTGCTGTTGTCCCGGATGCAGCGGTTGATCACGCATTTGCTCAGCCATGTGAGAGATGGTCTTCTTCGGCATCAAGCGTTTGCGGAAAACCGGTGGCTTCGGAGCTGGCGGGGGAGGCGTCGTGCTCGTGCCAATCGTTCTCTTTTTCGGAAGGCGAAAGGAGCCGATGGTCGCTGTATCTACTTCGTCTATGGATGCACTGTGTTCCTTGGTTGAGAAAGCGAGTGGTTCTTTCGTGTTGTCGTCACTGTCGCTGTGATCCTTTTCGGCCGTAGCAGTCAAGACAGCCTGAAAGGCAGTGGCAGCCGTCTCGTTAATCGCTTGTAGCGAATCGAGAGGAGCTGGACCATTTTCCGTCAGAAGCGGGCACTCTGCTCCTTCAGGATGGAAGAAATGCGGCTCAAAGCTAATGCCAGCATGAAGACGAAGCGCTGATGCACAGGCTGGACAGCGTACCTTGTCCTGCCGGGCAGCCATGCGCCAAAACGGTATGCGGTTGTAGTTCTCTGGTAGCAACAGGATGGGTTTGTTGTCTAGTAAAGCGTAGTTCATCATGACACCTCGGAAACAAGAAGTGCCCCCTGTCGGCAGGGGACACTTGCCATTATGGTTGTTCTTTTCGATTAGGAGTGTAACGACACGATGTCCTCCGGGACAGCGGACGAATCTTCTGCTCCCAAATACGTGATGCTCACCCGTGTGATGCGATGGTTTTCCAGTTCACTGATCGAAAAAAGATAGCCTTGGAATGTGACGGTTTTGCCTTTCGCGACCTCTTCATTTAACTGGCTGTAGAGCCATCCGGCAATGGTATCGACTTCGTCGGAAACGACTTCAATCGATATGTAATCATTCAGTTCTGTCAAGAGAGTTTTGCCGGAAACCGAGAGCGTATTGCTGGAGCTTTCTTCAATTTCAGGGCGCTCATTTTCATCGAACTCATCCTGAATATCACCGACGATTTCCTCCAAAATGTCCTCCATCGTTAACAGCCCTGCTGTACCTCCGTATTCGTCAATCACGATGGCGAGCTGGGAGCGGCGTTTTTGCATTAAGCGCAAGACATGGCTAATTTCCATAGACTCCGGCACCGTCAATAGAGGGCGGAGAAAATCATTTAGCTCAGCCTTTCCTGTCGTCAACGCAGAGAGGTAAAAATCTGAGGTGTGCACAAAGCCAATCAGCCTGTCCTTATCCTCATGGGCGACGGGAAAGCGTGAATGGCGAGACTCTCTCATGATTTCGAGGTTTTCGTCAAACGTGTTGTCGTCGTAAAGGCAAATCATATCAATCCGTGGGATCATAATTTCCCGGGCAAGACGTTCGGAAAACACGAAGACATTGTCGACCAACGCCATCTCGGTCTGGTCAATGTGACCACTTTTATGACTCTGATTCATGAGAAGGCGGATTTCTTCTTCTGTATGAGCAGATTCGTTTTCGGTGGCAGGCTCGATTCCAAGGCGTCTGATCAGTAAATTGGCTGCTCCGTTTAAAAACCAGATGAGCGGATAGCTCAGCTTGTAGAAAAACATGAGTGGTGCAGCAGTCCATAGGGAAGTGGCCTCTGCTTTTTGGATCGCCAAAGACTTGGGCGCAAGCTCTCCGAAGACGATATGTAAAAATGTGATAATAGCAAAGGAGATTGCAAGTGAGGTCGGACCGACCAAATAAGTTGGGAAATGAAATAATGCCATGACGGGCGCGACGTAATGGGCGACGGCAGGTTCACCTACCCAGCCTAACCCCAATGAAGCCAGCGTTATTCCGAGCTGGCAGGCGGACAGATAGGCGTCGAGCTCTCGCGTGACTTTTTGCGCGTAGCGGGCACTTTTGTTATTGCCTTCACTGACGAGCTGAGTCAGACGTGTTTGGCGAACTTTTACCAACGAGAATTCTGCTGCGACGAAGAAGCCGTTCAGAAGAACCAAAAATACCACGAGCAGCAGATTCAGCGTAATCTCCCCTATCGGACTCTCCAAGCACACCTCCGCCTCCCGCAGTGCGAAAGGTGGAGAATTCACCTCCGATACGATAATGGTATTTTACATGTACGACCAAAAACGGATAAATATTCGATCTAAAACCTGCAATGGATATGCTTTTCATGAGCCATGCCTCAGGTTTTCTTGTTACTCGTAAGTATACCAATAGGTCAACCGAACAGTCAAAACGTTCCGATTTGAACGAGCGCATTCTTAGGCAATGCTTGGACATACCTGCTTCTTTCTGATCATAAATATAAACGAGCACGGTCCAAGGAGGGGAGCAACGTGTACTGGCTGCAAAAAGGTGTAGCGATTCTCACAGGAAGCGTGCTTCTAGGCATAGGAGTCAATCTGTTTTTGGTTCCGCACCGCCTGATGGACGGGGGCATGATTGGGATCGGTTTGTTGGCGACGTATTACATGCAGATGCCTCCGGGTCTCGTGATGATTTTGGTAAGTATTCCTGTGTATGTCATCGTCTTTTTTTATGATCGCAGATTGTTTTTTCACAGCTTTCACGGCATGCTGATTTCTGCTTTCTTTATAGATATTCTCTCGGATATGCGTGGTTGGAATCTATGGTCAACATCCTTTTCCGCAATTACTGGTGGCGTGTTAATTGGCATGGGGATCGGCTTGATGCTTGCCTACGAGACGAATACGGGCGGGACAGACCTGCTCGCGCAATTTCTTGCCAGACGATACAAGCTGCGCATTGCCTTGCTGATTTTTCTAATCGATGGGCTGATCGTACTCGGCTCGATTCAGACGATCGGGATGGAGAGAATGATTTTCTCTTTGCTGACGATCGTCGCAGTGGCAGCGACTACGCATATGTTCAGTGGACTCGGACGACCTTTACCACCGTATACGATCATTGGCCCGCTTCTTTCGCCCAAAATAGATGGTCGCTCGTCGCGGCTCTATGTAAACAAGAACACGAGAAATAGGAACGGGGAAGGGGAAGGCGATATTTTGGAGAAAATAAATAGGAAAAGGATGAAATGAGGGAGTGCTGTGTCTGGACAAGCATTTCAAATGATAACGGAGCGTGTCGGCTATTTTCCCGGTCATGTTAACATAGGCCTCGTCATTGGTGAGCATGGAGCAATCCTGATTGATTCTGGTCTGGATACCCAAAACGCAAAAAAAATCAAAAAAGGACTGGACGTTATCGCCCAGCCCTTGTGTGCAATCATTCAGACACACTCTCATGCCGACCATTTCGGTGGAAACGCCTACTTGCTCGGATGCTGGCCCGAAGCAAGGGTCTATGCGCCACCGCTGGAAGAGGCGATCATTCGGAATCCGATACTTGAGCCCATTTACTTGAACGTGGGTGCAGCACCACTTGAGGATCTCAAAAACAAGTTTTTGCTGGCGCAACCTTCTCGGGTGGACCACCTCCTTCCACTGGATGAAGGGATCGAGATAGATGGCGTACCTTTCTTTATCCTTTCTCTGCCGGGGCATAGCTGGCAACAGGTTGGCGTCGTCTGTGACGAGATTTGCTTCGCTGCCGACAGTTAT
This sequence comes from Brevibacillus sp. HB1.4B, assembly GCF_013284285.1. Lineage (NCBI taxonomy): Bacteria > Bacillati > Bacillota > Bacilli > Caryophanales > Paenibacillaceae > Brevibacillus > Brevibacillus sp. HB1.4B. The sequence continues at coordinate 673,759 of NZ_JABSUT010000002.1, read as the reverse complement.
TTAGGCGAAGAGGTTTTGGAAAAGCACAAGCTGCCGTTTCTTGTGGATGCGCATGAGACTCTACTCAGTCTTCATAAACTGCTTGCAACCAACTACAGGGGATACTTGCCTGGGCACGGAGCATATACCACCACCTCTCATGATGCCGTGAACAAAAATATTGCTTGGCATGAGCGGATTTTCTCGGTGATCTGCGACATTTTAGTAGAGGAGAGAACACCAGAAGAAGCATTAACTCTCCTGTGTGAGCGTTTACACATTTCCATAGAAAATGCTTCGAGCTACGTCCTGTTTCGGACGGCGTTTATGGGTTACTTGGTCGGGCTTCAAAAAACAAAGAGGGTGGCATACCGATTTGAACATAATCGGTGGTTGTGGAGAACTGTTCAGGATGGAGCGGAGGGAGCAGAAAGGTAATCGGCGATTTCTGCTAGCTTATGCTCTGCAGCTTCGCGGACGGCCTTGGGAATGAAAAAAACTTCTTCGGATGCGGTGTTCATATAAAACTTTGCTTCCAAATACGGATGACCCAGTTTGACATTCAGTTCCCCTTTTCCGGTCGTTGTGCTGGTGTAATTCGTCGGGATGCGCAAAAAATATGCGCTGCTGCTGGCGGAGTCGTACATGACGACATCGTATGTTGGCATACTGTCGCCGCCTGATCGATGAAAGCCTTGTTGCCGCAGCATTTTGTCAACATAAGAGAGTGGCTGAACGACACCGGTAAGGGTCTTGTTTTTTAACCGCATGGACATCCTCCTCGGTTCAACCATTGAGAAATCGAGCTTATTCTCATACTATGTACGGCAATATCAATTCAGACTTGTAGAAAAAGAAAAGAAGGAGTGGACGAGGATGGAACTTATAGCAGATTTGCATACACATACAAAGGCTTCAGACGGTACCTGCGAACCTGCGGAAAACGTACGTTTGGCGAAGGAGTCTGGACTTGCTGCACTGGCGATCACGGATCACGACACGGTAGCAGGGATTCCAGAAGCAATGGAGGCTGCCCGCGCACTCGGCGTGGAAATCATTCCGGGAGTCGAAGTGAGCTCCGTAGGGAAGGGGCAGGATATTCACGTTCTCGGCTATTTTGTCCCGTATGAAGACCCAGCTTTTGAAGAGCGTCTCTTCCGTTTGCGAGAGACAAGACATGAGCGTAACCAACTGCTGATAGCACGGCTGCAGGAGCTCGGTATCGACATTTCATTGGAAAAGGTATACCGCCGCAAGCAGGGCACGGACAAAAACATCGGGCGACCGCATATTGCAGAAGAACTGATTGAGCTGGGGATCGTTTCAACGATCGCGGAGGCCTTTGATAAGTACTTGGGCAAAGGGGGAGCTGCTTATGTCAATCCTCCACGCATTACCCCGCAGGAAGCAATCACGCTGATCAAAGAGGCTGGCGGAGTGGCGGTGCTGGCTCACCCGGGTCTGTATGACGATGATGAGCTGGTCCAGGAGTTGATTGTATTCGGATTGGACGGGATTGAAGTGAACCACCCGGACAACGATGAGGTACAAAAAATGCGCTACAGCAAATGGGCAGCACAATACGGACTTGTTATAACGGGCGGTTCTGATTTCCATGGCTGGCGTGGAGAGGAGCCGTTTCATGCGATGCTCGGTTCTCATACCGCAACGATGGATGCTGTTGAACAGATACGTGCGATTGCGGCGAAGCGGAAGGCGTAATTCATCCATACGTAATGGTAAGGACCCTCTTCTCTTTTATGGGAAGAGGGCTTTTTGTGAACCTATAACAAGGCGAGTAGAAATGATATCCCTAACCACAAGCATAGAGGGGTGAACAATGCCGTATCTTGACGAGCAAACTTCGTATTTTTTACTTTTTTAAAAAAGCCAATGTAGTTGAAGTCTCCCACAGCCCGCAGGACAAATACAGCGGCACAGACAATGCATCCCCATTGAATCAAAGAACGGGTTATAACGGGTGGGAGATAACCGCTCTGGGCAAGCAAAAGGTAAGCGGCACAAGTCAACAAGCAGGCAACGACGATCGTTCCGCCTTTCCGAGGGGAAAAAGTTCGACGTGAATGATCAGCTGTTGTGGGAATGACGGAATCGGTCCCCCATTTTCCTCCGAAGGCCCAATAAAAATGCAGCAAGGACACGATGACTAAGAAGATAGCAGATGAGATGGGGAAAACATGCGTCATGGGAATGCCTCCTATTGATTTAAAAGGTTTTGTGAAAGATACGCATCCGTATGTTTTGGGCAAAAAAATCTCTGCGCAGTATAGCCTGTCAGGCAGAGAGGGGAATCAAATCCAAGTCATAAAATGATGCAAGGGTTCGGACATATCGAAAGGTGCTTCTAGCTCTCGGCGCACGAGCCAACCAACATAGAGGAGGTACGCGAGCTGGGCGCGTGCCTTTGCTTCAGCGGAAGCCAGCCCTTTTTTCTCATATAATGTGGCCACGAAGCCGATTCTGCGCTTTTCGATTTCCACGAGACGTTTGGAAAGGGCAGGATGCTGCTTCGCCCAGTTGTAGATAGCGGCTTCGATTTTTCGCTCGCTGTTAAAAACACTCGACAACAGCTGTTCCAACGACATGTTGTCAGCGTGTGGCGCTCGAATGATCCGCTCTGTCGCATGCTCCTCCCAATATTCGATCATGGAGTCCAGTAGCGCTTGACGATCTGGAAAGTGATGATAAAAGCTCCCTTTGCTGATCTTCAGTTTTCTGGCGAGAGGTTCCACACGAACAGCGTCAATGCCTGCTTCAGCCAACATATCAAGTCCTGCCCGAATCCAATCTTCACGTACGTATTGCATGGTTCACCTCAAAAGATACGGTATCGTATGTTTCTGGTTCCATGTTATTCCACCGGGAGTGAAGTGTCAAGAAGCATTGATTTTTGTATTGACATTCACACTAGTGTAAACCTTTAGAATCGCAATCAAGAGAGATAGATCTTGCATGTAGCGTCAGATCATCTCACTTGCAAAGTATAAAATGAATGGAGTGTCAAACGATGAAATCAACATCAATTCCAGCGTCTGTATCAGTCATTGGCCTTGGCAATATGGGAGTAGCACTCGCGGATGCTTTTCTAAATGGTGGTCATCCAACGACTGTCTGGAACCGTTCAGCAGATAGAGCCAAAGGTCTCGTCGAGAAGGGAGCAGTGCTGGCGGGCAGTGTAGCAGAGGTAATCACGGCAAGCAGCTTGGTCGTTGTCTGCTTATCGACCTACAAAGTCATGCAAGACCTGCTAGAGCCCTTGGAAAATGAATTATCAGGGCGTGTCATCGTTAACCTTACCACCGGAACCCCGGAGGATGCACGCAAGTCTGCCAAGTGGGTAAGCGAGCGCGGTGGGCAATATCTCGATGGAGCGATTATGGCTGTTCCTCAAATGATTGGACTGCCTGAAACACTCATTTTCTACGGCGGGTCGAAGGCGCTATTTGAAGCATATGAACCGACATTGAAGCTGCTGGGAGGTAACGCTGCCTATCTCAGTGAAGACCATGGCGTGCCGTTGATCTACGATTTGTCGCTGCTCACCATGATGTATGGCGCTTGGTATGGTTCTCTGCATGCGCATGCCTTGTTAAGTACGGCAAACATAACGGCGACAGAGTTTCTTCCATACGCAACCAGCTGGATTCATCACTTGATTGCCCCGCTCTTATCAGATCCGGTTGCCGCACGTGCACGTGATGAAGGAAACTTCACGACCGATGTGTCCAACATGAATACGAATAAACTCGGACTTGAACACATTATCCATGCCAGTAAGGAACAGGGAATCCCCGTTGATTGGTTAACGCCGTTGCTAGCATTGGCCACACAGAAAGTAGCAGAGGGCCACGGTGCAGACTCTTTTGAACGAGTGATTGAGGCAATCCGGAAACCACAGCTGATTTAATGCCTTTCTCGGGTGCCAATGAAAAACAACCTCGCTTCGCATGATGATCATAGCGAAAACGAGGTTGTTTTTCTATCTGAGGGATGGGGCTGCACGTAGCTTCTGTTATTCGCGAATGGATTTGACCATCGCAATATGCTCGATACCCGCATCATCAAACAAGTCGCCAAAAGGTTCATAGCCGAGCTTTTCATAAAACCGTTGGGCTTGCGTCTGTGCGTTCAGCTTCAGGCTGTCATACCCGTGTTGTTTGGCCAACTCTTCCATCGCGAGCATGATTTGGCGGCCCAGTCCGGTACCGCGTTCTGTTTTGGCAACCGCTACCCGTTCAATTTTTCCTACCCCAGGTGCGTAGGTACGGAGACGGCTTGCCCCCACTGGATTTCCTTCGCGGTAGACTACAAAATGAATCGTCCCGCTATCCAATGTATCATGCTCATCTATTTCCAACTCTTCTGGTACTTCCTGTTCCTCGATGAAAACGACTCGGCGTACGGACAGGGCATCCGCCAATTCTTGTTCAGTGGTGACTCTTTGGATCTGGTAGGTTTGCAGGTTCATCGGTATTCGTCCTTTGTTAGAAAATATCCCTCCCTACGACGGATACGCAGGGAGGGTTGATGATTGAGGAAAGGGTGTTTATTTTTTGAGAAGGAAAGTCTGGTAAACGCTCCAGATGCCATCCTCGAGTTGATAAACCAAGTGGAAGCGATCAATCTCGCTGTTCAGGTCAATTTTTGCCATGCTCAGTTGGCCGGTTACATCCCGCAGCTCATCGTCGGACAGGTCGCGCCCGATGGTCAGATGCGGTACGTATGCGTAGGTTTCTTTTTCATTCACACACTGATTGGCAATCTTTTGATGCAGCTCGTTAAATGGTTCTTTGTTTTGCACAGCCAAATAGATCACGTTGTTGGTAGGGTGGAAAGAAGATACCCGATGGAAATGAGCCGAAAAGCTGTCGGTAGAGGAGGCAACCTGCTCCAGATGGCTCACCAGCTCAGGAAGCTTGGCTTCGTCCAGCTCAAAGGCTTCCTTCAAACGGATATACGGAGGAACCAAAGCATAGCCCGGGTCATAACGTTTCCGGTAAGAATTGGCTACTTCTTGCACCTTGCTAGATGGGAATATAACGATACTGTACATCATCAGAACCACTCCTCCTTACTATCTATCATGCTCTACAAGATATTATTTTAACAGAAAATTCTTCATTTGTGTAATGTTAAGCGTGGGTCTGTATATTCCTTGTGTCAAAGGAAAGACTGTGTAGTGCAAGGAGGTGCCGCACTGCATGTATACGGCTATGATGATCACATTCATTTTTCTGGTTCTGCTTCTACTGTCTGTGCTGACCTTCACGATCTTGACTGCGATACGAAAAGGAGAATTCGAAGAAGCACTCGTATCGACTATCAAGGATGAAGGTCCACAAGAAGAACAGCCACGGTAAGTTTACCCGTAAAGCGTCTTAAGCATACGCGGCAGATTGCGCTGCCAGTGGCCCCACGTATGGTCACCCTCAAACGTTTCATAAACGAGGGTGGCTTTTTTCGTGCCCAAAATCTCGCGAAGCTCTTCATTTGCCGCAAGAAGATTCAATGTGCCGCGGCCCGTGCTTACTGCCGTTTCCTCCGTCCCGATCTCCAAATAAATGGTCTGCGGCACGGAAAATTCAGCTTCAGCTATCAGACGATTTAACTTTGCGTCCATGGCAATCGACTGGCAGGCAACTTGTCCAAACGTATGGGGATAGTGAAGAGCAGTGAACAGAGAGACAACCCCGCCCAAAGATTCGCCTAGAAGTGTTCGTGCGTTCCCCAAAGGATGTGTGGAGTAATGCGTATCGACATAGCTCACGACTTCATCGGCGAGGAAGCGACGGTAGGCCATATGCTCCTTGCCATCCGGATGATAGCGGTCGTTCCGTTTGCTTTTCTCAACAGGGAGAAAGACAGCGATGATATCAGGCAATTCTTTGTCCCGATTCAATTGATCTAGCAAAGAAGCCATCCTGCCCATTGCCAAGTAATCTTCTCCGTCCTGCACATAAAGGACTGGATACGAGTAGAGTGGCGAGTAGCGTTGGGGTGTGTAGACAATCAGCTTTTCCGGCGTCCCCAAATGCCGGCTTTCCAAGATGATTTCCTCAAGGGCCACTGCGGTGTCCTCCTTATTGGGATCTTCTATTCATTATTATACAGGAGTGAGCGGGCATGCCCAACAGTTTGGGTGCAGGGTCAGTCAGGCTGTGGGCGAAAGATTGTCGCAATTTGGTCAGCGTGTGATACTATGGTAGGAAACGACTTCACTCGATTTGTGGAAGGGGTTGTCTCTTATATGAAGAAGCAAGTACACAGCATCGAAGTCAGAAACGCTGCTCTCGCACGTTTGGCAGAACGCGGAGTGACGATGGATGATATCGCAGAGATCGTCTATCTCATGCAATCACCTTACCATCCAGATCTCACGATGGCGCAGTGCATCGAGAGCGTGAAAGCGGTCTTGGAAAAAAGGGAAATGCAGCACGCCATCCTGGTTGGCGTTGAGTTGGATACGTTAGCAGAGAAGGGCCTCTTGTCCGAGCCGCTCCAATCTATCATCGCGTCAGATGAAGGACTGTTCGGATGCGACGAAACATTGGCGCTAGGCTCCGTATTTGGATATGGAAGTATCGCGGTGACCACCTTTGGCCATTTGGATAAGCACAAGGTCGGGGTGATTAAAAGGCTGGATACCAAGTCGGGAGAGGGACGTGTTCACACATTTTTGGACGACCTCGTGGCGAGTGTGGCAGCCAATGCGTCTAGCCGTATGGCCCATCGGATGAGAGATGAGCAGGAGGCGGAATTGACACGAAATGAGGCGTTGAAGCAACAGGAAGCCGAGCTGCGTGTCGAGGAGAAAGGGAAAGGGACGGAGCAGGCGGGGTAGGTTAGGGTTGCGATGAGGAAGTTTGTCTCGATCATTACCTAATTATCTTGTTTGTTGTTGTACCCTTTATTGGATCGTCTTTAGACTGGCAGAAGCCAATTCTTCACTGGTGTAGCTCATATGCTTGATGGCGTCATGTTTGATGTGATGCCATCAAGTAGGTAATCCCCATGTTTAGTAGGGGGGATGTGGGTCGCAGCGGTGGGGAATGGCTTTTTTGTTGGGGTCTTGGGTAAGCATATATAGCTGAAACGAGATGACGAGGCTTTTTACATGGTAAAAGCAAGACTGATATCACTGGGTTTCTTAGTGTTCTTTTGGTACGAGTGAAAATTTTTACAAGAAATTATTCATTTCCTCTTGAAATCCATTTTACGATGCTGTATAGTAATAAATGTGATCGACGTCCGATACGATTCGGGCCCTTAGCTCAGTTGGTCAGAGCGGTCGGCTCATAACCGATTGGTCGTAGGTTCGAGTCCTACAGGGCCCACCATTAAACGATCACACACATATCCCATGATCCGGTAGCTCAGTTGGGAGAGCACCATCTTGACAGGGTGGGGGTCGCTGGTTCGAACCCAGTCCGGATCACCATAGTATGAACGTTAGAACCCTTGAGGAATCAAGGGTTTTTTATTTTATGCTTTTGATTAGCCACAGTCACTAACCTCCATATTCTACGATTTGGGTGGCAAATACTATTCGTTTTAAAATGGGGACTTCATGAGGAAGGAGGGTGTGAATGAGTACAATTAGAGAAGGCTCTAAGGAAGGTCTTCTCGAATCTGGATTTTCTCCTGAGATTGTGGGAGCAGTCGTTGCTCTAACTAGAAATGAAGGCGAGACCTACATGGAAATTGTAAAAAGAGCGGAACTTGACCCGATAGCAAGGTTCGTTAAACTGGCAGACCTAGAAGATAACTGTGACTTGACCCGCATCCCAGATCCAACAAAAATGACCATGAACGGATGTTGCGTTACAGGAGAGCCATTAAAGAACTACTCTCTACATAAATTGGGATTTGATGAGGTTAGAATAATGAAGATAACATTAGCTGATTCATGGTTAGGGAATGATGTTGTATTTTTCTTTCAGAATAACATTCAAGAAAATAACGATGGTATTTCTAATAGGGAATTTTTATGTCCTGATGGAGCATTTGCTGCTGTGCGTAGAAGGCAAGTCGTTGTAGCAATAGATGATAACCAAATTGTAGGAGCATTACGCTTTTATCCTAGAAAGTCTGATCAAACTATTTCGCTATATCAGTTTGCAATTCGTCCAAGTCATCGAGGACAGAGGTTAATGGATAAAATGCTTCAGATCTTGGGGGAGTGCCCAATTGAGGTAATATGTCCGACTACTTCTAAAATGAATGAGTATTATGAGAAGAGTAGTTGGAGATTGAAAGAAGAAAAGACAGACAGCAACATTTGGGAATGGATGAAATGTTAATTTGATTGGAAAAGGGTGATAGAGATGGACAAAAAAGAGGTTGTCACATTTGAGCACTTTATGGCAATGTATTACTGCAATTTCAAAGAAAAGCCAACTCGCGCTACACTTAGACAATACAGTAACTTATATCGAACAATGAAGATCGAGAAGTAGTAAATATACTTCTGAGTGATTTGGCATTAATCAAGTCAGAAATCTATAACAATGAGCTGACTGATATTTTAAATCATTATGGTTTTGGAATTTCAATTAACGAATTTCGTTCATTAATTGATCCATTGATAGGTGAATTGAACGAATAAAATGACACTTTTATGAGAAATTATCACCTCCTTTCTTTAGTTGCAGCAGGGTACAAATTTTAAATCTCTTTTACTTCTCCTGTTTGTGCATTGATTTTTAGAGTAGTATCTGTTTTATGATCATAGTCGGTTGCTTTTATCAGCTAATGATCTTTCTGTCCACTTGCACTTTTAATAATGATTCCATCGTTATGTGTGTTCTTTAAGTAATTGATTGCGTGTTGAACCGCACTTTTTTCATCCATTTGATCAATAGGATTTTTACTTTCTTCTTTAATTATAAGTTTACTGAGTTCTGCGCCACTGGGATAAGACTGTGCTGATGGTGTTGTTGACCATGTAGATACTGTGTGACCAACTTCGATTTCATCATACGAGATGCTATTCCCCTTGCTATCGAGGAATACGGCTTCTTCTTTTGGGAAATACCACTCTGCTGCATAGAAATTCTCATCGCTCGTCTTGGTTTCATCATTTTCTATAACTAAGAGACCTTTTTTTTCATAATCTTTTTCAGTTACGTATCCTGTTAATGCTTGCTTTTCAACCTTCTTGTGATTAGTGGCACATCCAGTTATGAGCAATGCTGCAATGATTAATATCAAAGCCTTTTTCATTGTGTCATTTCCTTTCTTGTTCCCCATGAGAAAACCTTCTCTCATGGGGAACTTTATTTCAACTAGTTACCAGTAAAAATTGAATCAATGTTAAAATAATCTTCTATTTCGCTGATATGTGTGAAAACTCCAGTATCCGCGCTATGAACTCCTATTGCTGTTCCACCATAAAATATAGGCCCTCCGCTATCCCCTTGTACTTCTGAATAACTAGCTTGTCTCATGTTAGTAAAGTATTGTGTCTCTCCATTGGGGCTTTCTATATTCCCCCTCCAATTAGTTGATTTCAGCGTTCCACACTTCACTCTTTTCATTTGACTTCCTGAAATGCAAACAGTATCTCCAATGGTTTCATCCCTTGTTCTCTGAACCTCTGTAATAGTATTGTATTCTGATTTATAATTTCCAAAAACATAGTAAGTAGCATCATCAGATCCCTTTGTTAGTTCGATGAGTGCTGCATCCACACTACCACCGAAATTAACATCTGCAGTTTTACCAAACCTTGTTCCTCCTTGCTCAAATATATCCCCAACATTTTCCGTGCAGTGTCCAGCAGTTAAAACATAAAAATCGTTATCCTTTTGTACTGAAAACGCAGAAGTGCAACTTCTGTCTTCTGTAGTATTTTTTATTCTTAAGCCAGCTTGAATTGGTCTAAATTTGTCGCTTGGCTGAGCCTGAGCCTTGCGTGGTTCTTCTTTCTTGATAATGAAAATGTCAGCATCAAAACCTATTTCAGCCAATGCAGCCTTTTCATCTATTTTTGCCATAAGAAGCTTTGCAGCCTTTTTTTCTGATGTCTTTTCCTTTACTCCAATGTTAATTTTTTGAGTTGGCAAGTCAACATTGACAGAAACTATATCTAACCCTTTATTCTTAAGGTTTGCTGAATTTTGAAAGACATTTCTGTTATAAAATACAATAATAGGTATATTTTAGGTGAAGGTCAATCTACGATTTTTAAATCTACCAAACAATCTTACTGACATTTCCGAATATAAATATATTTTCTGTAATTTAGTTTCAATTATTCACTCAGTTAGTGAGATCTATTTCATAACTAACTCATCGTTTTACTTGTTACTTTCATATGCAATGGTTTTTTTGTTCAACCTTACGAACCAAAATGCTCTCTATTTTGTTTGCTTTACAATCCTCTAGTATCTCAAGCTCACGTTCATTGAATCCTACTTCATTCAACTTCAGCAGCATCTTTGACATCTCTTTTTGAGTAATCTGCATACCACGATATTTCTTAACATTAATGATTGAAAGAGATGTCAATAAAAGAGCTAAAAAAGGATTATATAAATTGCTAGTACCTGTTAATTTACAAGTTGTTATTGAACTAATGAAGTGGCAATTTAGAAATTACAAACCCGAGTTTGTACTAGAACCATTTAATATTGCAATCGATATTTAATGCTATATTAAGAAATAAAAAGGGAGGATGCTCATGGAAACGATCATAGTTGAGCCACGAAAAGGAATTGGGCAGATAACGTTAGGAATGACTAGAGAGGAAGTAAGAAAGTACGCCGAAGCAAAGGGTGTGAGACTCTTCAATCCAAGGAAAGATTCAACGGCGGTGCAGTCCGTTGGGGATTTCAAGGTAGAGTACGATTCGGAAGATAGAGTTATATTCATAGAACTGTCTTCTTTTAAGGGTGATCATGATATAACCTGTTTGCTTATGGATATTAATGTGTTTGAGACAAAAGCAGAGGATTTAGTTGAACGAATTGATAAAATTTCTCCATATGATAGAAATGATTGGGAGTTAGGATATAGCTATACCTTTCATGAATTGGGGCTGGCATTTTGGCGACCAAATGTTTTTAGAGATGAGGATATGCAGCAAGAATGGTTTTTATCCCATGATAAAGAGGAGCAGGAATCCTATTTGAGAGATCAATATTTCAGGACTGTAGCAATAGCAGTGGATGGGTATTGGAATAAATCCAAATGAAAGTGACATTTAATTCAGTCTTACAAACTACAAATGGTAAAATACAGGAAAATGCACTTATATCAGGAGTGAATGAACCTATGAAAGGCAAAAGAAGACTATCCCTCAGTCATTTTCCTGAGTTTGGGATAGTCTTCTTTTTACATATTCATCTGCCTGTCTAGAGAATATCATAGATGTTTTACCTATCACTAAAATCAACAAGAAGTAGATTGATGAGCATGAAGAAGCATAGAATTTATAAAGGGGTAATTAGAGAAGGATTAACAGAAAGGTTATCTTCCGAATACTACTTAAGAATCCCACTGATTGCCAAGGTTTTAGAGCTGGGAGTCTCAAATACTCAACTGTTACTTTAGTACAATTTCCTTTTTCCATACCAATTCTTGATTTGCTTCGTTTTTAAAAGTGAGCGTTAGGACACCCTTCTGACCCTTCATCTTTTGAGCATCATAATTAAAACTGAGAATCTGCAAGGAGCCACCGATCGTAAATTTAGGTTTTGTACTCTCAGAAAAAGCGTTTTCCACCGCTTGTTCAACTGTATTCACAATCGTTTTCTCATTTGATTTCCATTCCATCTTCTCAAGTGTGTAACCTTTTGAGAATTTGTCTACGTAAAAAGTAAACGCATCTTTATTCATTGGATTTGTAGCATCCTGATCGACTTTCACGCCGATCATCTTGTCGTTAATGGCATACACAGAGTACTGCTCTTTCGTATTTTCTTGTGTATTTTTTGGTGCAATCCAAGCCTCACCTGTTCCAACCATTACCCCGCTATATTTCACAAAAAGCTCATTCACTTTTTGGTTTAAAAAAGCATCCTTGACGTTTTTGGTTAGAATTTGATCATATTTTTGGATAAATTCTTGCTTGGTTTTAATTATTATTTCTATGTCTTCACCGTTCTTTTCGCTACTTACAGTCAACGGGAATTCGAAACGATTCGCCACACTATTTTTGTCTCCAGCTTTTATCTCTTTTTGCAGACTAGTAAAATATGACTCAAATGCCTTCGCATCATCAATGCCAGCGACAAAGTATGGATTCTTTTGTTCTACAGTTGGACTTGGATTTTTTACCGCAGCGGCTACAGACATTTCCTTTTGCAACCCCGGTAAAAAACCTACTGATAATACTGTTGCAACGATTATTGCATTTGTGACTTTTTTCATTTCAAACTCCTCCTAGATTTAGCATCAAAATAGATGTAAAAGTGTTGAACAGTGAGTTTTCGGGTAAACGCTCATCTTCTTACCTTTCCTGGGAGGGAGGTTTATTTACGTTTCTTTTGGTTGATGGCAGTGACGATAGATTCACCCAGCCCCAGCAATGCGATAATCAACATGCCGAAACCAATCATAAGCGTCAAAGTATTCCTAACCTCCACAGGCATGACTTCCCTTCCGAGAGGTTAGCCAAACGTCCTTTTAAGCCTATTCGATTGAGTAGGATTAGTATACCGTTTATTTCCAATTTCAAGGTGTACTTTTCTGCGTCCAAGCGTTTCTTCTCCTTTACTTCGTGTGTATGATGAGTAAATGCAGAAAGGATTGTCCAATACTCGAATTTTTATTCGCAGACAAGTTTAATCTTCTGAATCCTTGCCCATCCTGTGGTATTCGTGTTTGGATTAAGAAAGAAAAGATTGAAGTTACGAAAGTGGCTAGATCAGAGAGGATTTACGCAACAGTGGTTGAGCAAAGAATCGGGGGTAAACAATACTATTGATTCGCGTCTAGCATCAGATAATGAATATCTAGCGACTATGAAAACTGCTCAACGAATACTAAATGCACTTAACGAGGGTAAACAAAAATGCGAAACAGGCTGATTTCTGGACCATGTAGGATAGTGGGGACGAATGGGGACAAAACTGACTTGAATCGTCAAAGATTCACTCAGATGCGAACGAGAAAAACACTTGATTTTCAAGGGTTTTACAGATCAATTAGCATTAAAAACGATGACCCGGTCTTTTTGACAGGGGGAGCTGGTTCGAACACAGTCCGGACCATACTATGATCGAGATACGGGTCATTATGCGGCGAATGCATTGCGTGATGCAGTAGGCATTTCTAAATAGTGGCACAGCCCTCCTTTGGAATATTCCGGGGGAGGGCTGTTTTAATTACTTGTCATATAGCTTTAGTAAAATAAATATTAAAACCCAAAATATACCGCCTAGTATTATGTTGCTACCTCCACCAAAGAATAATCCAGTAAAGAGTCCTAAAACAACGATTATAAATATTTCCAATAATTTGAACATTATTATTCATCTTCCTTTTTTAGAATTTCACGTATATAATAACACGGAAAGAAAAATGGAAAAAGATGGGAATTATATGAAGAAGTTAGCATCTTTTTTGTGTGTCTGCTTTGCTACAACATTAGTGTTAACTCCTGGGATAAGTGACAATGTATTGGCAAAAGAACGCTTGAAAAAACTAGAAATAGTTGAGATCGCATTAGATGACTCTCGTTCCTCGCGATCGTTAAAAGCGTTGAATAATAATGATAGCGAAGAAACTCATTACTTCATCCATAATGAAGGTGGAGAAATAGATCCCAAAGATATAAAGGAATATGTAAAGACTGAACTCAAAATAAATCGCTCGTCTGAAGACGAAGGAGTTGCACCAAAACTGATGGGTGTAGGTGTCTATAAACAAGATGGCACTAGACACGTTGATTACATTTTTGATCAACTAGATGAAGTCCCTTTAGAAGAAATTCGTGAAGAAATTGAACAAAAAGTTGAACTTGCTGAAAATGAAGGTGCAAGGAATATTATATCATTAAAAGCTTCTGCGAGTTCTGATGATGATACATATTCCGATTCTTACACGTATAGAGTGAGAGATGATAATCGAAATGAGATCGCGGGTGTTTATACCAGCAACGTAGACTATATAAGAAAAGGTACGTCAACATTAAAGGGAGAGAAAGTCTCTGTTTGGGATGTTAAGTTTTTCAATCAAACAGAACCAAGAAATAATTATCAAACTCGAGAATTAGCAATGAGATACAGACATAGTGGTAGTGATGCTGACGAACAGACAATTCGTTCATATGGGCCCTATACAACTGATACTGACTCATCTGCTTCTGTTGGATTATCAGGTTTAGTTCCTTCTGTGAGTTGGACTTTCAACACTAAATCAGCAAATATTAAGGATGAATCAAGCTTATCCGATAATTATACTAAGTGGATTGTCGATTTTAAGTTAGGAACGAGGACAGCAAAAAATAACTTTGTATATGAACCAGGTGTTCGTGTAACAAATAACGACGCAGGGATAGTTTTTAAGCATAACCATTATGTTAATTACTACAGAAATCTTGATTCTCAAGCAAAACTAAACACGGGCACCATTGAATTAATTTTAACAGACTTGTAATAAATACAATAGCAAACAACCCGCCAGGCTTAACATCTTGGCGGGTTGTTCTCTTACACAAGCAGCTTGGCTAAAATACTTTTAAACTCCGCGATATCCAAATAAACCTAATCTAAAGTCTCTATCTGATAGTCCTTTACACAGTGGCTCTGGCACATAATAAGTTTGTTATAGCTTATGATGGTAACAGTCCTTCGGGGAGTGTTATCTACTTTGTCAAAAATTTTGACGTTTTTTGAAAGTTAATCTAAAAACGCACTATATTAATGCTAAGCACGATGAATAAGCCGCTCGGGTAAATAACCTGGCGGTTTTTGTTTTGGGTACACGAATTTGGAAGGAGTAAGAGCGTTGAGCCAATCGGATATTGCATATCCTAATCTTTCACTTACCACTTTAGGATTGGCACCTTGAATAAGAAGAAGCGTAGCATGAGTATGTCTTATGTCATGGAAACGTATTTTTGGAGCGTCTACGCTCTTTATGACTGGTTTGTACGTTCTCTTCAGATTTCGGGGGAATTGAAGTATCTCTAATATCGTACAAAGGCCAAGGCTATTATCTTGATAACTTGTACCTCAAGCTCTCTTTTCTTCAAAAATATACTTTCCGTGCTCAGTGGCGCTTGAACGCTCTAAAATGTCAAAACTGGTAAATTCAAGCAGGAATCTGTCGTTTCTAGTAGAATATAACCCTCAATAAGTAATTGAGGTGAAAAAGTTACATGCTGTTTGTCCTATTTTCAACATTGGAATACCTCGCAATATTTGCTCTTATGACTACGTTATTTAGGTTTGGTTTTTTGGTGCATATCAACAGGATTCTCTTTGTGAGTCTGGTATTAATGCTATTCTCGTTTGGGCTACGACAATTTACGCCATATGGAGACTATGCAACCATAGCCCAAGTCGTCATCATCTTTGGGGCATTAATCCTGGTATGGAACGTGAATTGGGGACATGCTGCCTTAATGACCATGATAACAGCAGGAATATACTTGGGGATTCAGATGGTGGAAGTGTTCTTCCTGACCGTCATAGGAGCCCTAGAGACAATCGAATCGTTACGGGATCGAACCATCAACACAGGTTTCATATTCCAGACAATCTCCGCATTATTTACCTTTGCATTATGCTATGGGCTTCGAAAATTTGGACTGCAATTTACATTTGTCAGAGACGGAGCGCCTTTCTTTATTTACCATAGAATCAACATGGTTATTTTGTCACTGATTGTTGTAACAGGTGTATTGATAACGGTCTTGTTTAAATTAGCAAGTACATATGGAATTGCTTCCATAGTCTGGATCTTCTTTGGGATGGCAATCGGAATCACGATACTGGCATGGCTGGCTATAAAAAGGGATGGGGAATATGATTGAAACTCTTGCTGAAAGAATAGCAATCCAACTAAAGTCGATCAATCCACATGAAACGAAGTCAGTGCCTACAATGAAATTTGGGTTAATCCTTATCATCAACATGCTTCTCATCATTACGAGTAGCCTTACCATTTCACTAATGATAGGGACATTTCAAGGAACATTAATCACATTGGCTGGATTTTTAGTACTACGCCAATTTTCAGGAGGATTTCACTATTCATCGTCTGTCTACTGCACCATGACAAGTATAGTGGGAGCTGTATTAATCCCTCTCATTACCCTACCTAATGATTTTGTCACCCCGATTATTATTATCACATTAGTCCTAGTAGCACTTTTTGCACCGCAAGAAATGGAATTGCAATCACGACTATTCAAACAGAATCAGACTTTGCTCCTCAAGACCATCTCCATTATCATCGTCAGTTCATTATTTTTCATAGACAGCGAGACACTGGTTAAGACCTTCTTTGTGCAATCACTGACGCTAATTCCACTGAAAGGAGGTGGAAAAGATGAAAAATAAAGCGATGATGTTCGTAGCGAAACATGTTTCAGCAGTTGCTTCATTTGTTGCGGTACTGGCGGTAACTACAGCATCCTTTGGATTCGTGGGGAAACCTGAAATTCCAGAGGAATTAAAGAAATAAGGAGCAATGAACGACACAGACCATTTCTCACTCGACTTAACATCGAACGGGGAAAACTGGTTGCCCCATTGCCCCATTGTAAATCATAACTCTATAAACAGAACATCCGTGTTTGAATGTATTGTACTTATCGACTGCTTCTTTCACATCGTTACTAATAATTTCAACCCCTCTGTAGACAAGGGGGGTCTTTTTTTGCACCTGGTTTATTGACGTCAACAACGCTGATTTTCGAATTGTTAATGAATCCAAGCGGGCTGTCTCTTTGGCGAGAAATCGACTTTTGAGACAGCCCTTACTGTTTTACATACGCTTAACGCTTATTAAAACTTGGAAAGAGCGAATTTAGCTGTAAAATTCATCTTTTTCATATAGGAAGAGTTCGCTCCGGCTTGAAATTGTACAGAGATATTGCCGTCTTTTTGCGCTTGGAATACACGTCCGTATGGTGAATTAGCTTGGTATGTACCAATCGCTTGATTATCTGCATCAAAGACTGTATAAGAAATCGGGAATCCTGAATTGTTTACAAAAATCGTAAGCTCTTCACCCTTTTTAAGCGGAAAAGATTCTTTTTGGGTCACTTCGTATGAACTCAGAGAATAGTATTTCGTAACCTCTTGAATGTCTAAAGCCGTTGCTGCTGCGTTAACTTTTGAGACTTCCAATCCTGGCAAATTTGCACCTGAAAGTACTGCAATCCCTAATGCTCCTGCTAAAATGGCTTTTTTCATAATCGTAATGCCTCCTTTTTTGCTCATCCATGAGCGAAAGTAAATATTTGGAAATTATAACCATTATAATATCATTGAAAATGGTTATCAATAAGTTTTTTTGTAGATTACCTCTCACGGCGTGATAAAGAGGGCATAAAAAAAGAGAGTGATTCCATTGAATCAACATCCCCCTAAAAAAGGCACACACATCCCTGTATCCGGACAAAACCCCTCATTCTCGGCACACAACCTCTCCGTAAACCCAGGCTCCTCTTGCGCCAGAAACTTAAAATAACAAACAATTTCATGATTCCTTACAGCTACACTATTCAACTGAAAATCCAACAAATACTTCCGATCCACATGCTGGTAGTACAATCCTTTCTTCGTAAACGGAGGTGGGTACGCCTTGGACGGCAAAGTTGGAATAATATCATGAACATTTACGATCCGAACACTGTTCTTTACTGTCTCATTAAACCGCGAAGCAAAGACAGGATCTCCGACGCGAGGACTCCCATACGTATACACAAAAGGATGCGCAAATTTCGTATTCACCGCAATATCCAAACCAGCTAGGGCGGCCAACCCTCCCCCTAAACTGTGCCCTGCAACAAATAGTTTTTTTGATCTGGAGAGCTTGCTCAGCTCCCGAATCAATTCATCTCTCGCGGATTGATACATACAAGTAAACCCACGGTGGGTTTTTCCTGCCTTTCTGACGAAACGATAGGGGACTTGATACAAATCTTGATCAGTCTCATTGTCGTTAAACGTGCGTGTTCCTCGAAAAGTTACAACGATACTGTCGGATGACTCGGCTACAAAACCAAACACCTCTGGCTCCGGAGTCTCAACACCAGCCCATGCTCGAATAGTCGAGAGCTGACGATACCCTTTTGGCAAGACAAGTGAATCTGTTTCAAATAGCTGATAGGCCTGATGGATCATAGCCGCAAGTAAAATCGCATCTTTGCTGTTATAAATACGATCGATCATTCATGTGTCTCCCTTTCTGAGTTTCAAGGCTGTAAAAAAGCTAGCATTTGCCTAAAAACGGAATACACGTATCGGTATTGGGACAAAACCCCGGATTTTCCACACAGAGCGTTTGGGCATAATCAGGGTCAAGCTGAGTGAGGTTATGAAAATAGCAGGCGATACTATCGTTGCGAGGCGTATTATTCAGTTGAAACGAGAGAGGAAACTTGTTTTTTACATGTTGATAATAGATACCTTCCTGGGTAAAAGGAGGCGGATACTTTTGATCGGGGAATGTAGGAAAAGAGTCGTGGACATTTACAATGCGTAGACTATTGACAACGACTTGATTGAAGCGTGAGGCGAACTGGGGGTCACCAATACGTGGACTACCATAGGTGTAAACGATTGGTTGCCTAATCTTTGTGTTTACCGCAATATCTAAAGCTGCTAGTACAGCTAGCGCGCCGCCGTAGTTGTGGCCAGTAATAAACAGCTTTTTTGATGCGGGAAACTGATTGATTTTTCTGATGAACTGATCCCGTGTTGATTGATACAGGCAGGTAAATCCACGTGAGGTTTTCCCTGCATCTGGAACAAAAGGATAGGGGACTTGGAGGATGTCATAGGCCGCCAAAAGGTCTGCCGGATATGCTGCGTACCCTCTGAAGGCAATGATGATTTCATCTTTAGATTCTGCCACAAAACCATATACATGTTCTGTTGGATTCTCTACATCTGCAAAAGCCTGAATCGTGTATCGAAGCTGAAAACCTTTGGGTAAGGTGAGCTTCCCATCAAAATATAATGGATAAGTCTGATAGCTCATGGCTGCTAGGAAAATGGCAGCCTGACTAGTAAACATGTTGTCTTCGTCCGAGAAAACCATGTAGACAATTTCCTTTCCAAACAAGAATAAGGATCCAACACTTTTGAAAAGTCGTACATCGGAAATCTTGTCTGTCTCTCCCAAATGAATGCAGGGCAATCCTACTCGAATGATACTTACCATGAGCCTATGTCTTTACGATGGAATGCGTGCTTGTATGAAGAAAATAAAAAGGGGAAGCGTACGAAACGCTTCCCACTTACAAAGGTTTTGAGAGGATTTCAATTCCCACATCAATTGTTTTCTCTACTCCCATGAAGGTTAAAAATATTTTAGCCCTGTTTTTGTGCTTATCCACTTTTTTGATAAGACCTTCCAGTCCTTTTAAGGGACCAGATTCTACGATCACCTTTGAATTTTCTAGATAAACCTTTGAATAATCGACAACTTCACTGTTTCCCATGAGTTGGAGGATCGGGGTGATTTCTTTTTCATCAATGCTCGAATAATAAGTACCCTCATCTTGCGAATAGTAACTACCGTTATTGACCAAACGCAAACTTCTAGGAATTTTTTTGATTTTGTGGAACATTTCGTTAGTCATTTCAGTCTTAATAAGTACATATCCAGGAAAAATATTCTTCATGACACTATTCGCAATGCCTGACTTTTTCTCAGGAACCAATCTCTTCGGCACAACGGACTTTAAAGACTGCTCATTAAAATAGAGTTTGAGGTACTTTTGAACGACTTCTTCTTTACCAGATTCTACAAAGATGGCATACCATTTCAAGGTGAGTAATCCTTTCATTATGAAGTAGATTCGCAAGTATCTTGAGCGCTTACTGCTTCCACAAAAATAGGAATGATTGAGTAGATAAAATCCTAAAATTTGTGGTATTATACTAAATATATCCAATTTTTTCGCGTTATGCAATAAACGTGGTTGTTGGAACTTTCTGCATAAATATAAAGAGTTAGCTGTATAAGTTTTTTATCGAAAGGAAAATCCCTTAGGGAATTTAATCGATGTTTCGGCACGTTAAAGGAACGTAGGGAGGACATACGTTGAAACAGTAGTGTGTATATTTATTTACCCACGAACTGGGGAAGCTCTGCCCTTTGGCACAGTAGGAGAACGGAAGGCGGAGATTGAATTGCATGTGTTTCCACAGATCTTTACGAAAGAATTCGTTATAAAAGGTAAGGATAGAGAGTATCGTGCCAGTTTGTGCATGGGCTATTTCTCTGTTCCCGCTGATTTTTTAAAAATAGTAAAATTCTTGCACCCAAAAGAATTCGAGTACTATTTTCAGCTGGAGTATGAGCGGAGAGTAAAAAGCTACCTGACAGGGAGATATGTCGCCAAAAGAGCCGTTTCGTTTTTGGTTGGAGACGAAAGCTTAGAGCGAATATGTATTGAACAGGGCATTTTTCATCAACCAGTCGTGAACTTACCGAATGCAACCAACGTCCAGGTGAGTATCACCCATTGTGACGATCTTGCAGCCGGCATTGCTTTTTCGGAAGAACTACCGATGGGGATTGATATGGAGAGAATTAGCGTGGATAGAAATAAAGTTCTGGAGACGCAAATGACTGTGAAAGAGAGCAGCTTGTTTTCATGCTTGCCTTATTCTTATGAAACGACTCTCACTCTTTTCTGGACAGTCAAGGAAGCGTTATCCAAAATTTTGAAAACAGGTTTAACCACTTCTTTTCATATCTATGAAATAAGCCAAGTAGAGGCAAGGGATGGGGTTGTTTATAGTCTTTTTGAAAACTTTCCTCAATACCGTACTGCATCCTTTATCCTTGGTGACTATGTGTGTTCGATCACCTACCCGAAAAAGACAGAGTGGAGTGTTGCTGTCGTAAAAGATGTACTTCAGGAGATAGAACACTCTATGACAAATCGCTTATGAATTCCCCACAACGGTCAATTGACCAGGCTGTGGGGAGTTTTTATTATAAAAAACTGTTTTTAAAAACAAGGGGTGCATCATACATGGAAAAGCCTGTTGTGTTTATGTTTTCTGGACAGGGGTCTCAGTACTATCAGATGGGGAGAGACCTTTTTGATCAGAATCCGGTATTTCGCAAATGGATGCTTAGTTTAGATGAAAAGGTACATTCCCTGATCGGGGAGTCTGTCCTTGCCCAGTTATATGATGACACGAAGCGTCGAGACGACATATTTGATCGCACCCTTTTTACGCATCCCGCCATTTTTATGGTGGAGTACGCTCTGGCTCAATTTCTCATGGAAAGCGGAATTAAGCCTGACTATTGTCTGGGGAGCAGTTTGGGGGAGTTTGCGGCGGGGGCTGTGTCTGGGATCATGCCTGTGGAAGAATTACTACAACTCGTGGTTGAACAAGCCACCCTTTACGAAACGTATTGTCAGAAAGGGAGTATGCTTGCGATTCTCCACAATCCCGATTTGTATGATCAAGACCCTTTATTGCATCGAAATAGTGAGTTGGTGGCGGTGAATTTTCATTCGCATTTTGTCATTGCCGGGAGCAGTCATCAGCTACAACGCATGGAGGATTATGTAAAAGGCAAGGGGATCATTTGTCAACGACTACCCGTATCGTATGCTTTTCACTCAGCTTACATCGATCCGGCTGAACCACATTATCGGGAGGTATTGAAACAGAAAACGTTTGGAATTCCCCAGATTCCCTTTGTCTCGTGTGTTCACGGTGAAATCATGAAGGAACTGCCAGCTGACTACTTTTGGCAAGTGGTAAGAAAACCAATGCAGCTTCCAAAAGCTGTCCAAGAGCTGGAGAAACAGCAAAGCTACATCTATTTGGATTTGGGACCAGCAGGAAATTTGAGTAATTTTACAAAGCGAAATCTGCGACAAGATTCACAATCAGAATGCTACTCGATTATCACTCCTTTTAAAAAGGATGGTGAAAATGTAGAGCGCATCAAGCAACTATTCTCAAATAAAAGTGTGCATACAAACAGAAAGGAAGACAGAAAAATGACCACATATGTTTTCCCAGGGCAGGGCTCCCAAATAAAAGGAATGGGGGGCTCTCTGTTTGATGAGTTTCCAGAAATAACGGCCAAAGCTGATCAGATATTAGGTTATTCCATCAAAGAGCTTTGTCTGCATGATCCGGACAAACAGTTAAGTAAAACCCAGTTTACTCAGCCTGCTTTGTACGTGGTAAATGCGCTTAGCTATCTGAAAAAGGTAAAGGAAACCGGGAAAAAACCAGATTATGTGGCGGGGCACAGCTTGGGTGAGTACAACGCACTTTTTGCATCAGGGGTGTTTGATTTTGAGACAGGGTTACACTTGGTGAAAAAAAGAGGCGAGTTGATGAGTCTGGCCGTCGGTGGAGGTATGGCGGCGGTGATCGGGTTTACTTTGGAGCAAGTAGAACGCGTGTTACATGAAAATAATTTGACCAGTATCGATATTGCCAATCACAATTCTCCCTTCCAATTTGTGATTGCAGGTCGAAAAGAAGATATAGAGCGGGCCAACCCTGTTTTTCAGGAAGCGGGTGTAAAAGTATACATCCCCTTAAAGGTGAGCGGAGCATTCCATTCCCGTTACATGAGTGATGCGAAGCAACGCTTTGAGGACTATTTGAATCAGTTTGCCTTTTCCAGTATGACCATCCCTGTGATTTCAAATGTTCACGCAAGACCCTATAAACAGAGCGATGTGAAACGAAATTTGGTGGAACAAATTACACACCCAGTGAAATGGAATGACAGCATTCGATATCTCCTGGCCTTGGGGGAAAATGAAATAGAAGAAGTTGGTCCTGGTACTGTGTTGACCAAGTTAGTTACTACGATACGAAATGAAGCAGAACCCCTGATCATAGAAGAGGAAGCAGAGAAAGAAAACATGGAGCAAGAGATATCGAACAGCATGGAGCAGCCAAAAGGGATTACCGCTTTTTCGCTGGGAAATCAGCAATTTAAACAGGACTACAAACTGAAATATCCCTACCTGGCAGGAGCGATGTACAAGGGAATCTCATCGGAAAAGCTGGTCATTAAAATGGGGAAAGCCGGGATGATGGGCTTTTTCGGAAGCGGTGGCTTACAGCTAGATAGAATCGAGCGTGCCATCCAACAGATTCAACGTGAACTACAGCATGGCGAGCCGTATGGTATGAATTTGTTGCATCATCCAAGTGACCCGTCCATGGAAGAAAAAACCGTCGATCTGTATCTTGCTTATCAAGTGAGGGTGATGGAAGCATCGGCGTTTATGGCGATTACCCCTGCGTTGATCATCTATCGGGCCAAGGGATTAAAGCGGGGGATGAACGGGCAAGTGGAGGCGGCAAACAAAATTTTTGCCAAAGTATCACAGCCTGAGGTTGCGGAAGCCTTTTTAAGTCCCGCACCTGAGTATCTGATAGAAAAATTGGTGCAAGAACATAAGCTTACGACAGAAGAAGCGAGTCTGTTACGAGAAGTTCCGATGGCGGACGAGTTAACGGTAGAGGCCGATTCTGGCGGAAATACCGATCACGGTGTAGCTTCTGCTTTGATGCCAGCGATGATCAGACTACGAGATAACATGATGCACAAGTATGGATACCGGAAGCCAATCAGAATCGGGGCTGCGGGAGGGATTGGAACTCCTGAGGCTGCAGCGGTCGCTTTCATGCTTGGGGCAGATTATATTGTTACAGGCTCGATTAACCAGTGCACAGTGGAGGCAGCGACGAGCGAGTCTGTGAAGGATTCGTTGCAGTTGGCCAATGTTCAAGACACAGAGTATGCTCCGGCGGGTGAAATGTTTGAAATGGGAGCCAAAATTCAGGTGTTGAAAAAAGGCTTATTCTTTCCAGCCAGAGCGAACAAGTTGCACGACCTCTATCGTCAATACAACTCGCTTGATGAGATCGATGAGAAAACCAAGAAGCAGCTCCAGGAAAAGTATTTTAAACGCAGCTTTGAAGAGGTGTATGAGCAGATGAAAACGACTTGCCCGCCTCAGGAACTGAAAAGAGCGGAACGAACGCCTAAATACAAGATGGCATTACTTTTCAAATGGTATTTTAACCGTTGTTTTGACTGGGCTTTGGACGGAGCCGAAAGCTATAAAGTGGATTATCAGATTTACTGCGGTCCAGCGTTAGGTTCTTTTAATCAATGGGTGAAGGGAACGGCTGTTGAAAACTGGAGAGACCGTCATGTTGATCAAATTGGTGAAATGATGATCAAGGAGACAGCCAACCTTTTGAATCAGCGTATCCACGCCCTAACAGGTTCAAGCAAGTAGAGAAGCAATGACTCTCAAATAAGAAAGGAACGGCGAAAATGAATTTGGAACTAGTAGAATACCATCCTGAGGGCGTTTCTAGCGAAGCGTCTCTTCTTTTTGTCCATGGAGCATGTCACGGAGCATGGTGTTGGGAAAAAAACTTCCTTCCTTATTTTGCTGACAAAGGCTTTTCTTCCTATGCGCTGAGTCTTCGTGGACATGGTGAAAGTGACGGCTATGAAAATCTTCATTCCTACACACTTCAGGATTACACGGATGATGTTCTTGAAGTGATCGGGCGTCTAAAAAGCAAGCCAGTGCTGGTCGGACACTCTATGGGTGGAGGAATTGTGCAGAAGATCTTGCACCAGCATCCAGATATAATCTCAGGTACCGTTCTGGTTGCCTCGATTCCTCCGCATGGTGGAATGGGTGACTTATTCCGATTAATGTTCAAAAACTTTAAAGAAGCTATGCAATTATTTACATATAACGAGAAAAGAGATGCATCACTGCTCGCCAATGTCTTTTTTTCCAAGGAGCTGCCGATTGAAAAAAAGGATGAGTGGGTGAAGCTCTTGCAGCCTGAATCACTGAAAGCAAGAACCGAGATGAATGGAAAAATTGTTCCAAAAACCGTCCGTGCGAAAACTCCGATACTGGTTCTCGGCTCCAAGCAGGATCGGATGATTTCTGAGAAAACAACGCGCCGAATTGGCAAAACATACGGAATCGAACCCGTTCTGTTCCAAAATATCAGTCATGATATGATGCTTGATCCTGAATGGGAAGCTGTTGCTGGCCACATTTTGACTTTTTTGAGCGAATCTATTTATCTGAATGGCGGAGGTAGGGAATAACATGGAAGGTTCTTATCAAATCGCAAACATTGCTACGAATGTTGAGGTAGAAATAGAACGTTTGAAATCGCAGGTGGAGTTGTTTTGGGATAAAGAGCTGAAGCATTATATCGAGTTTGATCTGACAGATGGAATGTCGGTGATAGAGCTAGGCTCGGGACCAGGATTCGTAATGGAAAAGGTCATGCAGGAGTTTCCAAATTGCAGAGTGACGGGATTGGAGCTTGATCCTCTTCTCGTTGATTATTCACGAAACTATTTGACTCAAAAGCAGTCGGATCGATTTGAGATTGTCGCGGGATCGATTATGGAAACTGGCTTACCTAGCGATTCCTATGATTTTGCCATTACTAGACTCGTATTGGAACATTTACCGGACCCAGTCGGTGCGGTTCGTGAAGTGGCGAGGTTATTAAAACCAGGCGGCAAAGCGGTATTTATCGACAATGATTTCGAGATGCACATTATGACCACCCCACATGTACCAGAATTGCGAGAGCTGTATGATGCCTATTGTGCGGCACGCTATGCGGAAGGCGGCAACCCGAAAATCGGTCGAGAACTGCCAACGGTCCTCAAGCAAGGCGGACTTGGAAATATAGATTTCGAAGTCATTTGCGCTCACAGTGAGCTACTCGGGTACGAAATGTTTCTAAAGTCGGAGGGTGTAGGCATTCCTGTGCAGTTGGTGCGTGACGGTTATTTATCCAGCAAGGCGTTGGGTAAGCTATCTGTGGCATGGCGAAACATGCTGAATACGGAAGGTCATTCTATTCTCAGACAGCTATACATGGCTGTTGGTGAGAAATCGGTGTAGAAGAAAGGGGGGAGTCGAGTATGAAGGTACTTTTTCATTCATTTCATGATGTGGAAACCATAGTGAAAGAAGTAATGACCGACTTATTAAAAGATACGACGAATCCCTTGGATTTCGATAAAAACTTCATAGAATTAGGTATCAGCTCGGTGTTGTCTGTAGAAATGGTAGAGATGATGAATAGGAAGCTAGGCATTGACTTGGGGATTGAGGTCGTTTTTGATCATGAGAATACCAAGCAACTAGCCACGCACATTTTCGAGAAATATCAGGAAATCACTCAAGCAACAGATCGTACCCACGCTGATCATGGCTCAACAACGATTGCGAGCAAGATAGGTAAAATCATGGCTCAACTATTGGATACACCTGTGGAAACTCTTAATTTCGATAAAAGTTTCATAGAGCTGGGCATTCATTCTGTGTTGGCGGTTGAATTAATAGAAGCAATCAATGCTGACTTGGGGATTCATCTTGGCGTAGAAGTTATTTTTGATTATACAGAGGTGGGTGAGCTGGCTGAGTATATCTCTCTGCAATTTGCGTCAGAGATGGTAGCAGACGACAGCCAAATCCTGCCTACTGTTTTAGCAAATGAAATTCGCCACTCCGATATCGCGATCATCGGAATAGCAGGCAGATTTGCTGGCTCAGATTCGGTGGAAGAGCTTTGGAAGCATCTTGCGTCTGGCGACAGTTGTATCGAGGAAATATCACGCAGTGGTTGGGAAGCAGATCAATATTACGGCGGGCTTCTCAAGGACATTGATCAATTTGATGCATCCTTTTTCAATATTTCGTCTGACGAAGCAAAAAGTATGGACCCTCAACAACGGTTGTTCCTACAAGAATCCTATAAAGCTTTTGAAGATAGTGGATACTCGGTTGAACAGTTATCCGGGAGAAAAGTAGGTGTGTTTGTAGGGGGGCGCCATTCAGACTACAAAGAGAAATCTGTGTTAGCTGAAGGTATCTCTTCCCAAACGATGCTAGGCAATGAAATGTCGATGTTAGGGGCAAGACTCTCCTACTTTTTAAATCTCAAGGGACCAAGTCTTGCTGTTGATACAGCTTGCTCCTCTGCTTTGGTAGCCATTCATTTAGCTTGCGACAGTCTGCGCAGGGGAGAATCCGAAATGGCTCTTGCAGGCGGAGTGGCGATTCACAGCTCCCCTGACTTTTTTGTGATGTCCTCCAAAATGGGCGTGGTCTCACCTGATGGAACATGCAACACCTTTGACAATTATGCGAATGGAATGGTGTTTGGAGAAGGATTGGGAGCAGTCGTACTGAAGCCAGTTGCGAAAGCAATGGAAGATGGCGACCATATTTATGCGATCATCAAGGGCTCGACCGTGAATCAGACAGGAAAATCAAACGGTATTACAGCACCGAGCATGCTTGCCCAAAAAGAATTGATTGTGGATGCCTATGAAAATGCAGGGGTTGATCCGGAGACGATCAGTTATATCGAAACGCATGGGACAGGAACGCAACTGGGTGATCCTATTGAAGTGAAAGCATTGATGGAAGCATTTCGTTCGTTTACCGATAAAACACAATTTTGCGCGATTGGCTCACATAAGCCCAACATCGGTCATACCACGATGACATCGGGATTGGCGAGTTTGTTTAAAGTGGTCATGGCGATGAAATATAAGAAGATCGCCCCGACGATCAGTGTCAAGGAAGTCAATAAGCATATCAAATTGACCGGAAGTCCCTTTTTCATCAATACCGAGCTCATCGAATGGAATACCAGTGACGCGACTCCGCGAAGAGCAGGAGTGAGCGCTTTAGGATCGAACGGAACCAATTGTCATCTGATTCTGGAAGAAGCGCCGACGGTACAACTGCAATCAAGCAAGCAGCAAGCAGGAGCCTATTACTTGTTCCCGTTTTCAGCCAAGAGCGAGTTAGCTCTCACGCAAAAAATGGATGAAATGTCCCATTGGTTAGCAAAAGAAGCGGGACGTTTTCACGAACAAGATATTTCCTATACCTTGTTCACAGGGAGAAGCCATTTTTCGCACCGTTGCATGTTTATTGCCAAGGACGTAGAGGAATTGCGGCAAAAAATCGCGGAAGTAAAAGAAACGGGAACAGCTGCTGATTATTTTGTCCATAATGAATCGGATTTTGTGCAGCTAGAAAAGAGCTTGAAAGAGTTCGGAGAAAAATTAATTACAGAAGTAGTAGAGAACAGTTCGCTAACCACCCAAGCAAGGAAAGAGAAGCTGTCCACGCTTGCTGATTTATTTGTAAAAGGGTACAAGCTGGATTGGAGCTCCTTATATAAAAACAGCAAATACACCCGGGTGCCTTTGCCAGCCTATCCATTTAGAGGGGAACGCTATTGGCTGCCCAAAACAAAGAGACAGGATCGCTTGCCCAATACCCACCCCGAATTGTGGAAGGAGATGGACGAGCTTCTCTGCAAACTGTTATGGGGGCAAATGCAGTCCATCGGTTGGTTTACGGACAAGAGTGTGAATGTCGCCGACCTCAAGGCAAAAACAGGCTTCCAGCACCGTTATGAAAAATGGCTGGAAGAAACTATCGCGATGTTAATTCGTCACGGCTATCTCGATGGCTTTGATGGAGAGCAATGCCTGGTGGTTGATCCGACTTTGATCGAGGTAGATGCTGTATGGGAAGAATGGGATCGACGTAAGGTGGAGTGGCGAGAGGATGCCAATCTGGAAGTACGGATCAGATTGCTGGAAGCAACGATGAAATCTCTGCCGCACATTGTAACAGGCAAGCGACTTGCTACGGATGTCATGTTTCCAGGCTCTTCTATGGAATTGGTACAACATATTTATAAAAATAACCCGGTGGCAGATCACTACAATGAAATGCTAGCGGAAACAGTTGCCACCTATGTGGAAGAACGGTTGAAACAAGATCAGTCTGCAAAAATTCGCATCATAGAGATAGGTGCGGGGACAGGCGGAACAAGCACGTTTGTATTTGAAAAGCTGAAGCCTTATCAGCAGTTTATAGAAGAATATTGCTATACCGACATCTCCAAAGCATTTTTGATGTTCGCACAAAAGGAATATGGACCGAACGTTCCGTATCTGACCTATCAAATTTTTAATGTGGAAGCGCCTTTTGCTGAGCAAGGCGTTCGAGAGGGCTATTACGATCTAGTAATTGCAGCTAATGTGTTGCACGCCACCAAAGATATTCGCAAAACCTTGCGCCATACCAAAGCTGTTTTACGAGAAAACGGTTTGGTTCTTTTAAATGAGATTAGCAGTAATTCCTTGTTCCTTCATCTGACCTTTGGTCTTTTGGAGGGATGGTGGCTGTCTGAAGATACGGATGTACGTATTCCAGGTTCTCCTGCCTTAACTCCGGCAGATTGGGAAACGGTACTGGAAAAGGAAGGATTTCACGCAATCTCTTTTCCAGCGCGGGAAGCTCATGATCTGGGGCAACAGATTGTCCTTGGAAAAAGCGATGGCGTCCTCCACCCTGATGTTCGTGTCGATACGACTGTTTCACCTATCGCGCGCGAGACTGTCCATCAGGCAAAAGAAGAAGGGAAAGTCTCTTCGCAGCCAGCACCCCAAAACATTCCAAGCCAGTCTGTGGTGACCGAGCAGACGGTGACGGATTATGTGAAGGATATGATTATAGAAAAGCTAGTTACCGCATTGGAAGTCGATGTCGATTCGATCGATGTGGACGAACCTTTTAGAGATTATGGATTGGATTCCATTCTCGGGGTTCGTTTGGTTCAAGAGATTAATCAAGCGATGATCATTGAAATAGAGACGACCATTCTTTTTGATTACAGTACAGTCAATCAACTTGCTAGCTATATTTTGTCTGAGTACAAAGAGGTCATTGCTCATGCGTTAGGACAGGAAGTCAGTCTATCCGAGCAGAGGGAAGGTTCCGTCTCTGCTATTCAGACTGAGCCATTCATTCAAGCAGCTCCTATGCTTTCAGCGGAAAAAGGGCGCGCATCAGAAAAAGCTGCGTTCCTTAATGAACCCATTGCGATTATTGGAATGAGCGGTACGTTTGCCTCATCTGACAACACTGACGACTTATGGGATCACTTGGTGAACGGTTCGGATTTGCTTACGAAAGTGACTCGTTGGGATTTATCAGCGTACGGACTGGACGAGGCAGAGGGCTATCAATACGGCGGGCTTGTAGAAAATATTGACTTGTTTGATCCGCTCTTTTTCAACATTTCCGGTCTGGAAGCTGACTATATGGACCCGCAGCAACGCTTCTTTTTGGAGGAATCCTGGAAGGCGTTGGAGGATGCTGGCTATGCAGGTCAAGGCGTGCAAGGAATCCAATGCGGCGTCTACGCAGGATGTGCCAAAGGTGATTACGATCGTCTCGTGGGAGAGAATCCTCCTGCCCAAGCCTTCTGGGGAAATATGGAGTCCATTGTGCCTGCTCGGGTTGCTTATCATCTGGACTTGCAGGGACCTGCCGTCACGATTGATACGGCTTGCTCCAGTTCCTTGGTGGCGATTCATATGGCGTGCCAAGCCTTGCGTACAGGTGAGGTCGACATGGCATTGGCAGGTGGTGTCTTCATTCAATCTACGCCGGGATTCTATTTGTCTGCCAAGCGAGCAGGTATGCTGTCACCGACAGGACGCTGCCATACATTTGATAAGCGGGCCGATGGCTTTGCGACGGGAGAAGGCGCTGGTGTCGTTGTACTGAAACGTCTCTCGGAAGCGATTGCTTGCGGTGACCATATTTACGGTGTCATCCGTGGCTCGGGAATCAATCAGGATGGGACGACGAATGGGATTACAGCACCGAGTGCGAAATCTCAGGAGCGCTTGGAACGCAATGTCTACAATACATTCGACATCAATCCTGAGCAAATTACGATGGTCGAGGCTCATGGAACGGGAACCAAGCTGGGAGATCCGATTGAGTATCAAGCGCTAACTCGCGCTTTTCGGGCCTATACGGATAAAAAAGAATTTTGTGCGATTGGATCGATCAAGACGAATATTGGTCATACCCAGATCGCAGCAGGCGTTGCAGGGGTCATCAAAATCCTTTTGTCATTGAAACACAAACAAATCGCGCCATCTCTGCATTTTGAAGCAGGGAATGAAAACATTACGTTTGCAGACAGCCCATTTTATGTCAATACAAGCCTGAAGGAATGGTCAGTGGAGCCGCAAGCCAAACGTTGTGCGGCGATCAGTTCCTTTGGAGCCAGTGGTACAAATGCGCATATGGTCATCGAAGAGGCGCCTCAGGTAGAGCGGAATCATGCGAAAAAGCCAGGCTATTTGATTGTGTTGTCGGCGCGCACTTTTGAACAGCTACGCCAGCAGGTTGCCCAATTGCTTTCGTTTTGTGAAAAAGCACCGGAGACGGATTGTGGAAATATCAGCTATACGCTGTTAGTAGGCAGAAAACATTTCCATCACCGCTTCTCTTGCATGGTTCAGCATACAGCCGAGCTTGTCCAGCTTTTGAAAAAGTGGCTGGACACAGGAAAAGTATCTCAGGCTTTTGTTTCCGAGTTAAATGAAAAAGATCATCGTGAACAAACCGCATTGAAACGTTACGGTAATCAAAGCATCGAGAATTTGCATGGGACGAGTCAGGCGAGCGAATATTTGGAACAGTTGTCTGTGATTGCAGAATTGTTTGTGCAGGGATATGGATTGGACTATGACAAGCTGTTTGCGAACGATCCGTATTCTCGTATTTCACTTCCCACGTATCCTTTTGCCAAGGAACGCCATTGGGTACTTGAGAGTGAAACAAAAGCAAATGCAAGGGTAGCAGCAAAAAACACCACAGCGTCCGTGATCCATCCCATGCTGCATCAGAACACTTCTACTTTCTCCGAGCAACGGTTTAGCTCCACCTTTACGGGAGAAGAGTTTTTCTTGGCGGATCACGTAGTCAAAGGGCAGCGGGTGTTACCGGGAGTTGCCTATCTTGAGATGGCAAGAACCGCGATGGAGCACGCTGTAGGAGAGAGAGTCCACGGGGATACGGCGATGAAACTACAAAATATCGTATGGGCTCGTCCGATTGTTGTAGGCGATCAGCCTGTTCAGGTACATACGGGTCTCGTTCTCGAAGAAGATGGTGAGGTGTCCTACCAAATCTATAGCGAGGCAGAGGGCAGTGATGCTGAGATCGTGGTACACAGTCAAGGAAATGCTGTGCTTAGTCCGCTTTCGGAGTTGCAAATGCTTGATTTGCCCGTTTTGCAAGCACAGTGCAGCGAGCATGTGATTTCATCCGAGGAATTCTATGAGTTCTTTAGAGCGATTCAGATTGATTATGGATTCGGACATAAAGGAATAGACAAGGTATATGTCGGGCCAGGACAAGTCTTGGCAAAGCTGGTTTTACCGTTATCGGTCACCGGCTCAGAGGATCAGTTTGTCTTGCATCCAAGCTTGATGGATTCAGCTTTGCAGGCCTCTGTGGAGTTAACACTCTCTTCCCGTCACGTGATGTCGTCGGATAGTAGGGCAAAACGCAAGCCAGTGATGCCTTTTGCCCTGGAGGAGATTGAAATCATTAGCCCGTGCACCCCTGAGATGTGGGCGTACGTGCGATACAGCGACGGAAGCCAAGCGGGGGATAAGGTAGAAAAATACGATATGGATCTATGTGACGACACAGGAACGATTTGTGTACGAATGAAGGGATTCACATCTCGGGTACTGGAAAGAGAGATCCAAACCGATCGGACAGCGACGAATGCGCCAGTTGAGACCTCTAGCGAATCGCTGATTGGAACGATGCTGCTCAGTCCTGTATGGGAAGAGGTTGTGATGGACCGTGGTTCGGAAACGCCACTTGCAAGTGATCGTATTCTGATTGTTTGTGCGGATGACGAGAACCGAAGCCTTGTTCAACAACGCTATCCCCGGGCAGCTATTATGGAGCTTACACCCGCAGAAAGTATAGATGAAATAGCGGTGAAGCTAGCGCAGGTTGGTTCGATTGATCATATCATCTGGATTGCTCCATGGATTGATTTAGAATATCTGGCAGAAGAGGCACTCATCATCGAGCAGGAGCGCGGTGTATTTCATGTGTTTCGCTTGCTAAAAGCGCTGCTCAAGCTGGGCTACGATACCAAGGAGCTAGGATGGAGTTTCGTAACCTTTCAGACCCAACCGATTCATCCAAACGATGTGGTCAACCCTATGCATGCCAGTCTTTACGGATTAGTCGGTTCGATGGCAAAAGAATACACAAACTGGCGTATCCGACTTGTTGATCTGGAAGCTGGTCGTGCTTGGCCAATGGAAGAGGTGTTCACCCTTCCGCCAGATGCCGAGGGGAATGCAACGGTTTATCGTGGAGGGAAATGGTATCGTCAGGAATTGATTCCATTACGTCAACCGCAATGGGCACATGCTTCCTACAGGCAGGGGGGAGTCTATGTTGTGATTGGAGGTGCTGGCGGTATTGGCGAAGTCTGGAGCGAATATATGATCAGTACTTATCAAGCGCAAATCATCTGGATTGGACGCCGAGAAAAGAATGCAGAGATCCAAGCCAAAGTGGATCGACTTGCGAAGCTCGGACCTGCTCCTGTCTATATGGCGGCGGATGCAACGAATCGCAAGTCCTTGTATTTTGCCTATGAAGAGATCAAAAAGCGATACAAGCAAGTAAACGGAGTCATTCATTCTGCGATTGTCCTGCTAGATAAAAGCCTCGCGAATATGGACGAAGAGCGCTTCCGTGCCGGACTTTCGGCAAAGGTAGATGTAAGCGTGCGGATTGCTCAAGTATTTGATCGGGAGCCGTTGGATTTTGTCATGTTCTTTTCATCGATCAACTCATTTACCAAGTCTCCTGGACAAAGCAATTATGCGTCAGGTTGTACGTTTAAAGATATATTCGCACACCAGCTTTCGTTGCATAGCCTCAGTGCAGTGAAGGTGATGAATTGGGGATACTGGGCGAATGTAGGCATTGTTGCCACCAAGGATTATCAGGAGAGGATGGCACAGGCAGGATTAGGCTCCATTGAACCTAGCGAAGCGATGATGGCCTTGGAAAACCTGCTTGCTGGACCGATGAATCAAGTCGCGTTGGTGAAAACAACGAAAGCACAGGCCATGCTTACGGTAAATCCGGTTAAATCGATTCACATCTATCCAGAAAAACTGGCATCACACATCGAAAGTATAAAGAATGATATGCCCAAACTAGAGTTTTCGTCTCAACGCAGACAATCTGAAATGGAGGCTTATAAATGAACACAATGGATAAGCTTCTCAGTGAACTACTCTATGGTCAATTACAGTCAATCGGGCTGTTCACGGTAAAAAAACAGACAATAGCAGAACTCAAAGCCAAATTGCATGACAGGTACGGCAAATGGCTGGAAGAAAGCATAGCCGTTCTCGTGCAAAACCATTATCTTGAGTACGACGGAGAGTCACTCATCGCAAACGATATCACCCCTATTGATCTCGATACAGCATGGAAAAATTGGGAGGAAGAAAAAACAGCATGGCTCAACGACCCGAATAGTAAAGCTCAGGTGATTCTGGTAGAGGCAACTATGCGAGTATTGCCAGAGATTTTACTAGGAAAGATTCCAGCTACAGAGATCATGTTTCCTAATTCCTCGATGGAATTGGTGGAAGGGATTTATAAACATAATGTGGTTGCGGACTACTTTAACGAAGTGCTAGCCAATACAATTGTTACCTATGTGAAGCAGCGTACGGAGCAAGATGCTTCTGCACGGATTCGAATTTTGGAAATCGGGGCAGGTACAGGTGGAACCAGTGCGATCGTACTGCCAAGGCTAAAACCCTTTCAGAAGCATATCGAGGAATATTGTTATACCGATGTTTCGCAAGCCTTTTTACTTCACGCCGAAAAAGAGTATGGAGCCGAAAATCCATATCTTACGTATCGGATATTTAACGTGGAAAAGCCTGTTGAGGATCAGGGGATCGCTGCGGACACCTATGAACTGGTGATTGCCACAAACGTGCTGCATGCGACGAAAAATATTAGCCAAACCTTACTCCATGCCAAAACAGCTTTACAGAAAAATGGCTTTCTGATTCTGAATGAGTTGACGAGCAATACCTTGTTTGCTCACTTGACGTTTGGCTTGCTGGATGGTTGGTGGCGCTATGATGATCCAGAATGGCGTATTCCTGGATGCCCTTTGTTAACGGTTGAAACATGGCAAAAGATGTTGAAGAAGGCAGGATACCGATCTGTTTTCTTGCCAGCAGAAGAGCATTTGGATTTATGCCAGCAGATTATTGTTGCAGAAAGCGATGGGGTTATACGTCGTAGCAGTCAGCCGAGGCAGTCGGCGGTAACAGTTGCGGATTCGCCTATAAAAAAGCAAGCCACAAAGTTGAAGACGAAACCACTCAAGAAACAAGTGCCTGTACGCACAACACCAGCGAAAAAATCAGGCAGAGTCACTGAGGAATTGCTTCGCGAAAAAAGTACGATTTATATGAAAAGGCTGATTGGTGAAACGCTTAGAATTCCGACCCATCAGATTCAATCATCAGCCCCATTAGAGCAGTATGGGATTGATTCGATTCTGGTTGTGCAATTGACCAATTCTCTTCGCAAAGATTTTGCGAATATGAGCAGTACGATATTTTTCGAGTATCAAACGATTGATGCCTTGATAGAGTACCTCATCGAGACGCAAAAGGAAGTGTTGATCAAGGTAATAGGTTTAGAAGCACAGGAAGCAATTGACGAAACATACCAGAGCGAGATAGAGAATGAGGAAATGACCGTTTCTGCTTCAACGGCGTATACCAATCTTCCTGTGAGAAAAACGAGACGCTTTTTATCCGTTCGAGAACAAGAAAGCAAGGAATCCATTTCGCCTTCATCTGTGGTGCGGGATGTGGCGATCATCGGTCTTTCCGGGCGTTATCCGCAGGCGAAAAATGTGGATGAATTCTGGAACCGTTTAAAAGAGGGGAAAAACTGCATTTCTGAAATCCCGAAGGATCGCTGGGATTGGAAGAATTATTTTGACGAAGAAAAAGGCAAAAAGGAATCTATGTATTCAAAATGGGGCGGATTTATCGATGATATGGATAAATTCGATCCCTTATTTTTTCAAATCTCTCCAAAAGATGCCGAAGAGATGGACCCGCAGGAACGGTTATTTTTACAAGAAGCCTATGCGAGTATCGAGGATGCTGGATATACGCCTACCAATCTGTGTGAAAGCAGAAAAGTAGGCGTTTTTGTCGGCGTGATGAATGGAAATTATCCGACGGGAGCCACTTATTGGTCGATCGCGAATCGCCTCTCTTATCTCTTAAACTTTCAAGGTCCAAGTGTGGCGGTGGATACCGCTTGCTCCGCTTCTCTCACAGCGATTCATTTCGCCTTGGAAAGCTTGTACAGCGGTACAAGCGAGTGTGCAATCGCAGGGGGAGTCAATCTCATTGTCGATCCCGTCCACTATATGAAATTGTCAGCTTTGACGATGCTCTCTCCCTCGGATCAATGCAAGTCCTTCGGCGATCAAGCGGACGGTTTTGTGGATGGAGAGGGTGTGGGCGCTATCGTCTTGAAGCCTTTGGATAAGGCGATAGCCGACGGTGACCATATTTACGGGGTCATCAAAGGAAGTATGATGAATGCCGGTGGGAAAACGAATGGCTATACCGTCCCTAATCCGCAGGCGCAGGCGCAGTTAGTGGCAGATGCCTTACAACGTGCCAAGGTACATGCAAGAACGGTCAGTTATCTGGAAGCACATGGAACAGGGACGGAGCTGGGAGACCCGATCGAGGTTGCTGGACTTACTCGCGCCTTTGAAAAAGACACCCAGGACAAACAGTTTTGTGCATTGGGATCAGCGAAGTCGAATATTGGACATTGTGAAAGTGCGGCAGGAATTGCTGGCGTAACGAAAATATTATTGCAGCTGAAGCACGCGCAATTAGTGCCCTCCTTACATTCCAGCACACTCAATCCCAATATTGATTTCACCAAGACTCCGTTTGTGGTTCAGCAAGAGTTGGCGGAATGGAAACGCCCAATCGTTGAGATCAATGGCACAACCAATGAATATCCACGAATTGCAGGGATTTCCTCGTTTGGTGCGGGGGGAAGCAATGCTCATGTGATTATTGAAGAATATATTCCGGAAGAGCAACAGCGATCCAGTATAAAAATCACACCTCAGAACCCGGCTATTCTTGTTTTGTCAGCAAAGAATGCGGAGAGGTTATATGAGAAAGCTCATCAGTTGTTAGCCTTTATCCAAGAACACTCCTTATCTGATGCGAACTTAGCCGACATGGCGTACACGCTTCAGGTAGGACGTGTCGCCATGGAAGAGCGTCTTGCTGTCCTTACTGGCTCTGTGAAGGAGTTGCAACAAAAACTAACAGCTTATGTAGAAGGGCAAGAGCATATTGCTGATTTGTATCGGGGGCAGGTAAATCGAAATCAGGAAATGCTGGATATTTTGACGTCCGATGATGAATGGGAAGAAACGATTGCGAGATGGATGGAACGAGGCAAATACAGCAAGCTTCTCGACCTGTGGGTGAAGGGCTTACCGATTGATTGGAACAAGCTTTATCAGGAAGAGCAACCGAGTCGTATCAGTTTGCCGACGTATCCTTTTGCCAAGGAATCTTATTGGATCGAAGCCAAGCCTGTTAGCAGTAGCGCAGGGGGAGGTTCGATTCATCCTTTGTTACACAAAAATACATCCGACTTCATGGAGCAGCGGTTTAGCTCCACGTTTACGGGACAGGAGTTTTTCCTGAGTGACCATGTCATCAAGGGTCAACGTGTCTTGCCAAGTGCGGCTTATCTGGAGATGGCACGGGCAGCGATACAATTGGCGACGGGAGGTCTGAGTTCGGAGCAAGAACAGGAAGGACTTCGTTTCAAAAATGTGGTCTGGACTCAACCTTTGGTTGTCGGGCCAGAGCCCGTTCAGGCTCATATCGAACTCTATCCTGAGGCGAATGGTGAGATTGTTTTTGAAATTTACAGCGATAGCAGGCAAGACCAGGAGCAAAGAGCGGAGATTGTACACAGTCAGGGAAGTGCCGTGTTGTGCTCCATTCCAGATATTCTACCTTTCGATCTCACCGCATTGCGGGAACAGTGCAACCTAAGCACACTCAGCGCGGAACAATGCTATGAGGCTTTCAAAAAGATGGGAGTCGACTATGGGCTTGCACATCGTGGGATCGAGCAAATTTTGATCGGTCAGGGGCAGGTGCTGGCGAAGCTGTCTCTGCCTTCTTCCGTGATGAAGACCCAAGGACAATTTGGTCTGCATCCGAGTTTGCTCGACGCAGCCCTACAGTCGTCGCTTGGCTTGATGATGGCAACCAGTGATTTTTCGCTGATTCTTCCCTTTGCTCTTGAGGAATTGGAGATCGTAGGTGCTTGCTCCGCTTCCATGTGGGCACTCATTCGTTATAGTGAGGGCAGTAAAGCTGGAGATATCGTGGAGAAGTTTGATATCGACTTGTGTGATGAGAACGGAAATATCCAGGTGCGGATGAAGGGCTTTTCTACGCGCAAGATCGCAAATGAATCTGTTGGAGCAGGAGTAGAAGCGTCAATAGCTTCTGTTTCTTTCGAAGAGGAGAATGCCTTGGATTCCTCCTCACTACTGGAACAGGCAACCCATTATTTAAAAAAGCTGCTTTCCTCCGTCATCAAATTACCAGCAACGAAAATGGAAGCAGACGCCTCGTTGGAAACATACGGTGTCGATTCCATTGTGGCTATGCAGATGACCAAGGAGTTGGAA
Organism: Brevibacillus sp. HB1.4B; assembly: GCF_013284285.1. Lineage (NCBI taxonomy): Bacteria > Bacillati > Bacillota > Bacilli > Caryophanales > Paenibacillaceae > Brevibacillus > Brevibacillus sp. HB1.4B. The sequence continues at coordinate 634,883 of NZ_JABSUT010000002.1, read as the reverse complement.
AAGCGATTTGGCTCGTTACCAAAAACGCTATTTTTTGAATACCAAACGATTAAAGAATTAACAGGTTATTTCGTTGAAAACTACCGTGAAAATCTGATGCACATCCTGGGAATGAGGGGAAATGCGGAAGCTCCCCTCACGCAAGAGCCAGAAACAACGATTGTGGACGAGAGGACAGTACAGACAGAGCGCAGGAGCAAAAAACGCAAGTCTCAACGTTTCGCGTCCCTGCGCATGGAAACCCAACGATCAAAAGGAGCGTTGGACATTGCCATTATTGGTATTTCTGGACGCTATCCGCAAGCTTGGAACATACATGACTATTGGAAAAATCTGCGCGACGGCAAGGATTGTATTACCGAAATCCCAAAAGACCGTTGGGATCACAGTCTGTACTTTGATGAAGCAAAGAACAAGGTCGGTAAGTCGTATTCCAAATGGGGTGGCTTTATAGACGGTGTCGATCAATTTGATCCGCTGTTCTTCCATATTTCCCCGCGGGAAGCAGAGCTGATGGACCCACAGGAGCGGTTATTTTTACAGTGTGTCTATGAAACGATAGAGGATGCAGGGTATACGCGCGATGCTCTTGGCAAGCACGATGGCTTGGGAGGCAATGTAGGGGTTTACGTAGGAGTTATGTACGAGGAATATCAGCTCTATGCGTCCGCTGAACAGGCGTTGGGCAGAGCGCTTACGATTGCGGGAAGTCCAGCTTCCATCGCTAACCGCGTCTCCTATTTTTGCAATTTCCACGGTCCGAGCATGGCGGTCGATACGATGTGTTCTTCATCGTTGACGGGAATTCATTTAGCGTGTCACAGCCTGCAACGCGGTGAATGTGAGGTTGCGATCGCAGGTGGTGTGAATGTTTCTATTCATCCAAACAAATATTTGTATTTGTCGCAGGGCAAATTCGCTTCCAGCAAAGGACGATGCGAAAGCTTTGGGGAAGGCGGAGACGGATATGTACCTGGCGAAGGAGTCGGAGCGGTATTGCTCAAACCACTGGCGAGAGCAATCGCAGATGGAGACCACATCTATGGTGTGATCAAAGGAAGCGCCATTAATCATGGTGGAAAAACGAACGGCTATACGGTTCCCAATCCTCATTCTCAATCAAGAGTGATTCGCCGTGCTTTCGAAGAGGCAGGAATTCACCCGCGAACGGTCAGCTACATAGAGGCACATGGTACAGGGACTTCATTGGGGGACCCGATTGAAATTGCCGGATTGACGAAGATCTTTCAGGAATACACGAAGGAGAATCAGTTCTGCGCGATTGGTTCGGCCAAGTCAAATATCGGGCATGCTGAGAGTGCGGCAGGGATAGCAGGGTTGACCAAGATATTGCTGCAAATGAAATACAAGAGGCTAGTTCCGTCCCTTCACTCCCGCACACTGAATCCGAATATTGATTTCAGCAAGACTCCATTTGTCGTGCAGCAAGAGCTGGCGGAGTGGAAGCGACCGGTGGTTGAAATCAATGGGGTAACGAGAGAATATGCAAGGATTGCGGGGATATCCTCCTTTGGGGCGGGAGGGGCAAATGCTCATCTCGTCATGGAAGAATACATCGAAGAGGAACACCGCCCACAATTCAGCATCTCGGCAAAAAATCCAGCTGTCATCGTATTGTCAGCCAAGAATAAAGACCGTCTCCTAGAGCAGATGCAGCGGTTGTTATCTGCTATTCGGGAGCAAGTGCTGACGGACAACGATCTAGCAGACATTGCCTACACGCTCCAGGTAGGACGTGAGGCGATGGAAGAGCGGTTCGCTGTGATCGTCAAGTCGATCTCTGAGCTGGAAGCAAAGCTAACGGGTTATCTGGAAGAGGAGGATGAAATACAAGACCTGTTCATGGGTCAGGTAAAGCGGAATAAAGAAACGATGGATGTTTTCGCCGCAGATGAAGATTTACAACAGGCAATCGATACATGGATCGCAAAAGGGAAATACGCAAAGATTTTGCAGATGTGGGTACAGGGACTGATTTTTGACTGGAACAAACTCTACGGGGATACGAAGCCTCGTCGAATCAGCTTACCTGCTTATCCTTTTGCAAGAGAGCGCTATTGGCTGCCAAAGGTGGATTCACAAGCAGCTGGTTTTACCGCAGGAGCGCTGGCTACCCTACATCCCATGCTGCATCAAAATACGTCGACACTTTCGGAACAACGGCATAGTTCTACTTTTACAGGGCAGGAGTTTTTCCTTAACGATCATGTCGTGAAGGGGCAAAAGGTCTTGCCTGGGGTAGCTTATCTGGAGATGGCACGAGTAGCTGTCGATTTGGCAGCAGGTGTCCGATCTGATAACCAGTCGGTGATTCAATTGAAAAATATCGTGTGGGCGAAACCAGTTATTGTGGAAGATGCACCCATCCAAGTACACACGGGACTATATCCGGAAGAGAATGGTGAAATTACTTTTGAAATCTACAGCCAGCCAAGGGAAGCCGAGGAGAATCTAGTAGTACATAGCCAGGGAAGAGCAGTACTACGATCAGCTATGGAAGCGCCAACGCTCGACCTTTCTGCCATTCAAGCACAGTGCACAAAGAGTAGTTATCGCTTTAGCCAATGCTACGAAACGTTTCATGGGATAGGACTGGCATACGGTCCATCACACCAAGGGATTGAGACGCTGTTTGTCGGGTCAGACCAAGTGCTGGCGAAGCTGATCTTGCCTTCCTCTGTTACGGATACAGCAGGAAAATTTGTCCTCCATCCGAGTATCACGGACGCCGCATTGCAGGCATCGCTCGGTTTTATGATGGGCACTACCGACCTTCAGCCGTCCCTGCCTTTTGCCTTGGAGCAATTGAACATTTACAGTGCTTCTACAGCTGCTGTATGGGCGTTGGTTCGATACAGTGACGGCAATGCAGCTACCCAAAAAGTGCAAAAGCTCGACATTGATTTGTGTGATGCGCAAGGCAAGGTTTGTGTAAGGATGAAGGGGTTCACAACGAGGAGCCTCGAAGGTGAAAAAGCTGCCGGAGTTGTACAAGGCAGCAAAGGTGCAGGGGAGTCAGATAAAATCACGAGTACGCTGATGCTTCAGCCTGCTTGGATCGAAAAAGCCATTCCTATGGAAGCCAAAGCTCCTGAATATGAACAGCATGTAGTGATGCTCTGCGAACCAGAGGAGATTTCTTTGGAAAGCATTTCCTCTCAGATAAAGGGTGCGAGATTCCTTGTGTTGCAATCCGATCAACAAGGCATGGCGGAACGATTCCAAGCGTATGCTGTTCAGGTTTTCGAAGAAATCAAAGCCCTTCTTCATGCAAAACCAAAGGGGAAGGTGCTGATTCAGTTTGTTGCTCCTCTCCGATCGGAACAACGACTGTTTGCTGGAATCGCTGGTCTGTTGAAAACGGCACAGATCGAAAACCCGAAAGTAATCGGACAGTTGATCGAAATCGATTCAACAGAAGATTCAGCCGGATTGGCGGAGAAGCTGAGAGCAAACAGCTTGTGCCCAACAGATAGCCAGATTCGCTATCAATTAGGGAAACGATATATGGCGGGATGGAGTGAAGTGGCAGCTCCACAGCATGAAGCAAGCATGCCGTGGAAAGACAACGGAATTTATCTGATTACGGGCGGAGCAGGTGGCTTGGGACTTATTTTTGCCGAAGAGATGGCGGAGAAAGCCCGTGGCATCACCTTGATTCTGACGGGACGCTCTGCGCTGACTGAGGAGAAGCAAGCAAAGCTTCGTATGCTTGCGAACACCGGGACAAAAGTCGAGTATCGCCAAGTGGATGTCACGCAGAAACAGGCAGTGGAGGATTTGGTCCAAAGCATTCGATCAGAGTTTGGCGATCTTCACGGCATTATTCACAGTGCGGGTGTGACTCGCGACAATTTTATCCTAAAGAAAACCAAAGAAGAAGTACAAGCAGTTCTCGCGCCAAAAGTTGCGGGACTCGTTCATTTAGACGAAGCGACTAAGGGGCTGAATCTGGATTTCTTTGTGCTCTTTTCTTCAGCGGCTGGAAGCTTGGGCAATATGGGACAAGCAGATTATGCGACTGCCAACGCCTTTATGGATACCTACTCCGCATACCGAAACGAACAAATCACGTTAGGTGAACGGCAGGGTCAGACGATCTCCATCAATTGGCCTCTGTGGAAAGAGGGCGGAATGCAGGTAGACGAAGAGACAGAAAAGAGATTGTGGGACGACCTTGGCATGGTTGCTATGCAGACGGCTTCGGGTATCAACTGCATGTATCGGGGGTTAGCTTCGGGACAAGATCAGTTGATGGTAATGGAAGGCGATCTTGTACGAATGAAGCAAAGGCTGATGGGGGTCTCTGTGACCTTGTCGACACCAACAGCTCATTCGAACAGCTTGCAAAGTGAAGTTCAAGCGTCTTTGCTGAAAATAGTTGCTGATTTGCTCAAGGTTGATAGAGAGGATATTGAAATCCACGCTGAGCTCCATGAGTACGGCTTTGACCAGATTAAGCTGACCGAATTGACAAACAAGCTGAATCAATTCTATGAGCTTGAACTTACGCCAACTGTATTGGTAGAGTACCCGACGCTTTTTTCTGTCTCGCAACACTTGATGGATGCCTACCAGGATCGGTTCATCCAACAGTTTCAACCAGTAGAGAGCGCAAATATCTCTGCAAAAATGGAGAACCAACAGCCTGTTTCTGTTGGGCAACAAGATATGCTTCGGGCAAAAGTAAGGGAGTATCTGAAAAAGGAAATTTCTGCTGTTATCAAGCTCCCAGCTTATAAAATCGATGAGGATGCTCCGTTGGAGAAATACGGGATCGACTCGGTTATGGCGATGCAATTGACCAATCAATTGGAAAAAGCATTCGGTTCGCTGTCGAAAACGCTGCTCTATGAATACCAAAACATAGAGGATTTGACAGGCTATCTTTTGGCGCATCATGGAGACAAAATCTTCGCGATTATGGGAGCCGGGAAAACAGCAGAGACAAGCACAGTAGAGAATATTGCTAACGTGCTTGCCCCTACTGACTCCATAACAGAGCATCGTCGTCGTTTCTCACGGTTTGTTGCGCGTGAGCATGCAAATAATCAAACCACATCTGACCTGGACATTGCCATTATTGGTATTTCGGGTCGCTATCCGCAGGCTGCCAATGTACAAGAGTTCTGGAACAATTTGCGGGATGGCAAAGATTGTATTACAGAGATTCCGCAAGAGCGCTGGGATCACAGCTTGTATTTTGACGAGGCTCGGAACAGACAAGGAAAAGCATACAGCAAATGGGGCGGCTTCATAGACGGTGTCGATCAGTTTGATCCGCTGTTCTTCCATATTTCACCGCGGGAAGCGGAAATGATGGACCCTCAAGAACGCCTTTTCCTGGAAACCGTGTGGAATCTGCTCGAAGACGCAGGGCACACGCGAGAGGTGTTACAACGTCAATATGATAATAGAGTCGGCGTCTATGTAGGGGCGATGTATCAGCCGTATCACGCATTTGATACGGATATGGAAAAGGGCTCTATCATTTCCCTCTCTTCCTACCATTCGATTGCCAACCGAGTCTCTTACTTCTTTAATCTGCAAGGTCCGAGCATGGCGATTGATACAGCGTGCTCTTCATCTGCCATCGCCATTTATCATGCCTGCGAAAGCTTGATAAAGGGAGAAAGCACGCTTGCTATCGCAGGGGGCGTGAATGTTTCGATCCATCCTAAGAAATACCTAGGATTAAGTCAGGCTCAAATGATTGGAAGCCACGCAGACAGCAGAAGCTTTGGAGATGGAGACGGATATTTACCAGCAGAAGGCGTAGGGGCTGTACTATTGAAGCCTTTAGCCAAAGCAATGGAAGATGGGGATTCCATCTTAGCCGTTATCAAATCAGCTGCGACCAATCATGGCGGACGTACCAATGGATTTTCGGTGCCGAATCCCCATGCACAAGCACAGTTGATGGAAGATAATTTTGTTAGAGCGGGCATAAATCCACGGACGATCAGTTATGTGGAAGCCGCCGCTAATGGTTCGCTGCTGGGAGATCCGATTGAGTTGAAGGCGTTAACAAATGCTTTTTCGAAGCAGACGGATGATGTTCATTTTTGTGCAATCGGGTCGGTCAAATCGAATATCGGTCACGCCGAAGCAGCTTCAGGTATTTCTCAGCTGACAAAGGTGATCTTGCAGCTACAGCATCAGGAGTTGGTTCCCTCTATAAAAGCGGAGCCGTTGAACCCGCATGTCAATTTTGCAGAAACGCCTTTTTATCTGCAAAAAGATCGACAAAAGTGGGAGCGACCACTGGTAAGCATCAATGGAGAAGAACGAGAGGTTCCACGCCGGGCTACAATCAGTTCGTTTGGAGCAGGCGGGTCAAATGCTCATTTAATTCTCGAAGAATATATTCCGTCGCAGACAGAGATGAAATCCATTTCTTCTACCACTTCACCCCAGATCGTGGTTTTCTCGGCAAAAAATGCGGAGCGATTACGTGCCGTTGCCCAGCAGATGCTTGCATTTGCCAAGCAGCAAGCGTTTTCCTTGGCGGATTTTGCCTATACGCTTCAAATGAAACGAGAAGCTATGGAATGCAGGTTGGCTATGCTGGTTCAAAATCGAGAGGAATTGATTCAAGGATTACAGGCGTTTTTGGAAGCGGTAGAGCAAGGCAGTGAGCCAACGGCATCGATTCCTATCTATACAGGAGATCTCGATGAAGATCAGGCAGGCGTGCGAAATCTTCTTTCAGGCAAGGTAGGAGATACGGTGTTGAAGGTTCTTTTAGCAGAAAATAATCTGGAAAAGCTTGCCCTTCATTGGACGCAGGGAGGTAAAATTCCTTGGGAATCCTTGTATCCACAAGAGCGTCGCACACTCTCTCTGCCTACTTATCCTTTTGCTAGAGAACGCTATTGGCTCTCCGCTTCAGAGGGTGAGGGGGAGCAGCTTGGGACTGAAACGATCCGTCAACCTATGGAAAAAGCGACGTTCGCGATTGATATCAACCCGGACAGCCCAACAGAGGAAAACATTCAGCGGGATATGGCACAATTTCTCTCTCGGGAGTTACATCTTTCGGAAGGGCAAATTAACATAAACAAATATTTCTTGGACTATGGCGTGGATTCGATCATGGTTACCAAACTGATTCGTCATTTAGAGCAGCGCTGGAATATCAAAATCAAAGGGCGGGAAGTGCTGGAGAACCCGACGATGAAGTCTTTAGCTCATCTACTTGCTTTAAAAATAAGAGAGCTGAGTCATAAAGAGATTGCTTCCACTACAGATTTAGAAGCAACGTCTCAGATTCGCAGTGAACGGACAGAGAATCTGTTGCAAAAATTCAAAGAAGGCCTGCTAAGTTTGGAAGAGATCGAACAGGTAATCGACAAAGGAGGGATGATATGATGCGACGGGAAATCCTCATGGCTTACAAAGAAGGTAAGCTGTCTGCTGCGGAAGTCCAAGAGAAGCTTCTGGAGCTGGAAAACCCATCGTTTACAAGTCCTCTGTCCGTCGGGCAGCAAGGATTGTGGATGTTGCAAAAAATGTCTCCTACGATGAGTGCTTATAATGTTCCGTTATGCTTTTGCATCCGTCAGAAATGGGACGTAGCCTTATTTAAACAGGCTTGCCACCTTGTACGTAAACAGCAACCGATTTTACAGAGTTCGGTTGAAGAAAAGCATGGTGTTCCGTATCTGCTTCAACGCCTAGAGCAATCGCTTGCCATTGAGCAGGAGGACATCTCACACCTAACGTCCCAGGATGTGTTGCCATATCTTAGGCAAAAAGTAAAAGAACCCTTTTCATTGGAAGAGGGTTCTTTACTTCGCATTCATCTATTGTCGCGTTCGGAAGAAGAGCATTTTGTCCTGATTACGATTCATCATATGATATTTGACGGACATTCCTCCTTGTTATTACTACAAGCATTGGTCCATAGCTATATCGAGCTGGTTGAAGGAAAGCAGCCAAAAGTAACACCGAATTCAACCAGTTACGCTGACTTTGTAAAGTGGGAACAGGACATGATGGCGAGCGGGGAAGGTAGGGAACATCGTTCTTACTGGCTGGAGCAATTGTCCGGGACGCTTCCACAACTGGAGCTTCCTGCCGATCGGCCACGTTCTTCTGCACCAAGCTTTGAGGGGCAGGTTTTTACGCACGTATTTTCACGAGAGTTGAGTCAGCAGGTGAAGAAGCTCTCCAAGCATTACCGCATGAACGCATCTGTTCTCTTGTTAGGGATTTTTAAAGCCTTATTGTATCGCTATACAGGTCAAACAGATGTGATTGTCGGTATGCCAACGATGGGACGTCCAGAAGAAAGATTCGATTCTCTGATCGGTTATTTTGTCAATATGATCCCCATTCGCAGTCAGGTAACGGGGGAAAGGTCTTTCTCCCAGTTCATTCGGGAATTGCAGCTTACGCTGATTGACGGGATGGATCACGCTGTCTATCCTTTTCCAGCGATGGTTCGAGAGGCAAATATACCTCGACTTCACGGGAATTCACCAGTATTCGATATCATCTTTACGTACCAAAATTTTCTACAATCGCAAAACTTGCAGCGATTTTATGATGAATGTCAAAACAAGCTTGCCATCGAATTGATGGAGGGTGTTCATCAAGAGGGTGAGTATGAATTTGAGTTAGAGGTGTTTGAGCAGGAAGCCGAGTTTGTATTGAATCTGAAATACAATCCACATGTATTTGACCAATCAACGATACAGCGGATGGCAGAGCATTATCACAATATAGCAAACGAAGTCATCCAAAATCCTGACATCGCGTTGGATGAGATACGACTTATTTCTGTTGAAGAACGAAACATGCTGCTCGTTGAGTGGAATGCGACTGAAGCGGCATTCCCACAGGCTTTATGCATCCATGATTTGTTCGAGAAGCGAGTCGAGCAAACACCAGATGCTGCGGCTGTTGTTTATGACAATCAATCGTTGACCTACCGTGAACTGGATGAACAAATTACTAAGCTGGCTATCTATTTGCAAGCCGAGGGAGCAGGTCCTGAAGCTACAGTGGGGATTTGTGTCGAACGCTCTTTGGAAATGGTCATCGGCATTTTAGGTATTCTGAAAGCTGGCGCAGCTTATGTTCCATTGGACCCAACCTATTCCACAGAGCGGTTGGCATACATGGTGGAAGACAGTAAGAGCCGTTTGGTGCTTACCCAAGCTCGCCTTTTGGACAAGGTATCGTCAGCGGCAAGAGGAAATGCGAAATGCATCGTGTTAGACAGGGATTGGGAAGAGGTTGAGCAGACAGCCCAGCGACAAAAAACACTCAACCGGGTAGTAAACCCAACCAATCTAGCCTATGTGATTTATACATCTGGAAGCACAGGGAAACCCAAAGGGGTCATGGTGAGTCATGAAAGTATCATCAATACCCTCTTTTTCCTTGAATCCCGTTATCCCGTTATGGAGAACGACGTTTATCTGCTCAAAACCAACTATGTGTTTGATGTTTCTTTGTCCGAGCTGTTTGGCTGGTTCATTGGTAGAGGACGTCTGGTCATTCTTCCGCCACATGGGGAGAAGTCTCCAGAAATGTTAGCCGAATCTATCGTGAAGCATCGCGTGACTCATGTCAATTTTGTTCCGGCGATGCTGAATGTCTTCGTGAACGGCGCTGGAGAGAATCAGCCATTCCTGCAGCATTGTCCGCTCAAATATGTAATGGTTGCAGGAGAAGCCTTTCCAAAAGAGTTGGTGAAAAAGACGGTTGCTACTTTTCAAAAGGCGAAGATTGAAAACATTTACGGACCAACAGAAGCCTCTATTTATGCGGCATGGTTCTCCTGCTCTGAACATGAACTGGTTAGCAACAATACACCGATTGGTAGACCTGTCGCAAATACACAACTCTACATCGTTGATCGCCATATGAATCCCGTCCCAGTTGGTGTTCCAGGGGAGCTTTGTATTGCAGGAAAAGGCTTGGCTCGCGGCTATTTGAATCGCCCAGAGCTTACCGCAGAGAAGTTTGTGGATAACCCGTTTACACCGGGAACCAAGTTGTACAAAACAGGGGATTTAACACGTTGGCTCCCTGATGGAACGATTGAGTATTTAGGCCGAATCGATCATCAAGTAAAAATTCGTGGTTTTCGAATTGAATTGGGTGAGATCGAGAGCCAACTAATGGCTCATCCACAGATTCAAAGCGTTGTGGTGTTGGTGAAAGAAGAGGGAGATCATAAGCGGTTGGTTGCTTATTATGTTCCGAAAGCAGGTGCAAACCATGAACGGCTTGAGCCCTCAAAATTACGGGATTATTTGAGAATGAATTTGCCAGAGTATATGCTCCCGGCATTTTTTGTTTCTATGGATAAAATCCCGTTAACCGCTAATGGAAAAGTGGATCGCACAGAGCTGCTAAATCAAAAGCTTGTGGTAACACAGGCGAAGAAGCAGAGTCTGCCACAATCTGATATTGAGCAAAGGACTTTGAAAATTTGGCAGGATGTCCTGAATGTAGAGGGGATCAGTACAGAAGATGGCTTTTTCGATGTGGGTGGAGACTCGATTCTCGCTACCATGGTTGTAGCCAAAATGACGGAAGAGTTTCAGTGCGATCTAAATGTGACCACGTTGTTTAAGTACGTCAATATTAGAGAAATTAGCGAATATATCGCAACAAGGAAAGAGAATGAATCAGATGAGCAAGCGAATTTTGTCAATCCGAACCAGGCAATGGCGTATAGCGAAGGACAAGTGGAGGAGACTTATCCTGAATACTATGAAGATAGCATCGCGATTATTGGAATCTCTTGCCACTTCCCGGGAGCGAAAAATCATAGAGAGTTTTGGGAGAATTTACGGAACGGCGTAGAAAGTGTACGTTTCTTCTCGGATGAGGAAATCGATCAATTACACCTGCCTGATGAATACTTACAGAACCCGAACTTTATTCCGGTGCAGTCCACCATCGAAGGAAAAGATCACTTCGATCCAGGATTCTTTCACCTTTCAGCTAGAGACGCAGAATTTATGGACCCGCAGTTTCGTCTGTTATTGACCCATTCATGGAAAGCATTGGAGGATGCAGGGTATACACCGAAACAGGTTCCGCAGACGGGTGTTTTTATGTCGGCGAGCAACAGCTATTATCAAGCACTCTTGCCGCATTTCACCAAGGAATCACCGAATGTCATGAAGGACCCGAATGAATATGTCTCGTGGGTTTTGGCGCAAGGTGGAACCATACCGACGATGATTTCTCATAAAATGGGGCTGAAGGGACCGAGCTTTGCCGTCCATTCCAATTGTTCTTCCTCGCTGGTTGGTTTGCATCTGGCTTATCGCAGCCTGCAAGCGGGAGAATCAAAGGTGGCTTTGGTAGGGGGCGCGACGATTTTTCCTACGACTTATACAGGGTATGTCTATCAAGCTGGATTGAACTTTTCCAGTGATGGTCACTGCAAGACGTTCGACGCGTCAGCAGATGGCATGATCGGTGGAGAAGGAGTCGGCGTGGTTGTCCTCAAAAAAGCTTCCGATGCGATCAAGGACGGCGATCATATTTATGCCCTCATGAGAGGAATTCGCATCAACAATGATGGGGCAGATAAAGTCGGATTTTATGCGCCAAGTATAAAAGGTCAGGCTGAGGTGATTCAGCAAGTATTAGACGACACCAAGGTTCATCCTGAAACAGTTAGCTATATCGAAGCGCATGGAACGGGCACTTATTTAGGAGACCCGATAGAATTTGCGGCGCTCAATGAAGTGTATACAAAATACACATCCAATAAACAGTACTGCGGACTTGGATCGGTGAAGACCAATATTGGACATCTCGATACAGCCGCAGGGTTAGCGGGTTGCATTAAAGTAGCATTAAGCTTATACCATAATGAAATTCCTCCATCACTAAACTATGAAAAGCCGAATCCGAATATCAATTTGAATCAATCACCTTTTTATGTAGTTGATACGCTCAAAAAATGGGAGGATGCGCCTGTTCCCCATAGAGCGGCGTTAAGTTCATTTGGACTTGGCGGGACGAATGCTCATGCGATTTTTGAACAACGGAAGAATGGGACAGAAACTAAGCGTGTCAGCGTAAGCGATGATAACAACCAGCACGTTTATTTCGTGCCGTTATCCGCCAAAAACGATGATCGAGTACTTGCGTATGCCCAGCAACTCATTGATTTCCTTAGCCGGAATCATGAACAAGTCCATATTGCAGATTTGGCCTATACACTCCAAGTGGGAAGAGAAGCGATGGAGAGCAGGGCTATTTTTATTGTCAAAGATACAGCGGAACTCATTCAAAAGCTGAGTGACTTTTTGAGTGGAGAGGAACAAGCAGCAGGTAGCTTTAGCGGAAACGTAAAACAAGCAAACCATGAAGTCTCCCTATTGAAAAAGAATGAGACGAATCGTGAGTTGATTTCCAAGCTGTTTGCAGAAGGCAAAGGAGAAAAAGCAGCCGAATTGTGGAGCAAGGGTCTGGATATCGAGTGGGAAGTCCTGTATAAAGACGCAAAACCTCGTCGCATCAGCCTTCCTACCTATCCTTTTGCGGAGGAGTCCTATGGGGTTCCCGAGATGGATACGAAAACGAACATGAATGTGCGCACGGAGGCGGGATCGGCTTCTGTACAGATTTCGCCAATCTCTTCAGCAACTCCAACGCCAGAAACGCTGCTTCTCCAAACATGCTGGAACGAACAGGAGATCAGCCAAAAAGCTGGTTCGCCTGCTTTTGCAGAGCATCTCGTGATCCTTTGTGAATGGGCAGAGGAATTCAGAGAGCGTATCGAATCCGAAATGAACGGAGTGCACTGCCTGGTCTTACAACCACAAGCACAGCAGGAAAGTATCGCAGAACGGTTCCATGCCTACACCGTTCAGGTATTCACGGAAATCCAGCGAATCCTTGCCAATAAACCAAAGGGAAAAGTTCTAGTTCAGCTTGTTGTACCTGACAAAGAGGAACAGCAATGCTTCTCCGCTCTCTCTGGTTTGCTGAAAACGGCTCAATTGGAGAATCCCAAGCTGATTGGACAGCTTATTGAAGTGATGGCAGAGGTCAATCCAGCAGATTTGGTCCAGAAGCTGAAACAAAACAGCAATGATGAGAAAAGTAAGCACATTCGTTATCAGGATGGCAAGCGCTGGGTGAGCGGCTGGACAGAAATGAAATCTTCTGGGCAAGCGGAGCATGTATGGAAAGAAGATGGGGTTTATCTGATTACGGGCGGTGCAGGCGGATTAGGCTTGATTTTTGCCAAGGAAATCGCCGAGCGAACGAAGGGAGCGACTGTGATAATCACGGGTCGTTCTTCCTTGGATGAAGATAAGAAAGCCAAATGCAAGGAATGGAAAGCACTAGGAGCCAATATTCAATATCGTCAGGCTGATATCACACAAAAGCAGGCGGTAGAAGATTTGTTCCAATCTATCAAGCAAGAGTTTGGTAGCCTCACTGGCATCATTCATGGTGCGGGAGTCATTCGTGACAGTTTCATCATTAGAAAAACAACGGATGAACTGGAACAAGTGTTGGCGCCAAAAGTTTCTGGACTTGTGCATCTCGATGAGGCAAGCAAGGATATGGCGCTCGATTTCTTTATTCTCTTCTCCTCTGGGGTGGGGTGCTTCGGGAATGCGGGGCAAGCCGATTATGCTGCTGCCAATGCCTTTATGGATCAATACGCCAAGTATCGTCGTGGATTGATGAAAGCAGGTGAACGACAGGGCCAAACACTCTCTATCAATTGGCCGCTGTGGAAAGATGGCGGTATGCGTGTTGATGAAGCGACAGAGAAGATCATGGAGGCAAGAGGCATGGTAGCGATGCCGACTGCAAGTGGCATTCAGGCACTGTATCAAGGGGTGGCTACTGGCTCTGTGCAAATGTTGGTTGTCGAAGGCAATTTGCCAACACTCAAGGAACACTTGCTAGGTAATCCTGTCGTGTCGCAGCTCGATTCGACACCGATGCAGGATGCGAAGCTATCGGTCGATACAGGCGTGTTAAAAGATAAAACGCTCTATCAGCTAAAAGTGATGTTCGGTCAAGAGACGAGGCTTGGGGCAGGTAAAATCGCTGTCGACGAACCGTTCGAAACATACGGAATCGATTCGATTATGGTGATCCAGCTGAATAAAAAGCTAGGTGATGTCTTTAGCGAATTGTCCAAGACCATCCTGTATGAATATCAGACTCTTAACACCCTTGCAGATTATCTCGTCGCTGATCATCATCAGGAATGCATGAAGTGGACGGGGCTTGATCGTCAGGGTGCGGTCAATCATGGAAATTCAACAGCACGGGCGCATAACGAACGTGATACAGCCAACCATGAACCGACTGGCAGTGTAGCCGTGCAATCAAGAAATCAGATAGCGCGGGAGCCGATTGCTATTATCGGCATGAGCGGACGTTATCCAAAAGCGCGATCGTTGAACGAGTATTGGGAGAATCTGAAATCCGGAAAGGATTGCATTACGGAAATTCCAGAGGAACGTTGGTCATTGGATGGCTTTTTCGAACCTGACCCAGACAAAGCTGTGGCAGAAGGAAAAAGCTACGGAAAATGGGGCGGATTTGTAGACGGATTCGCTGACTTTGACCCTCTCTTTTTCAATATGTCCCCGTGGGAAGCGATGCATTTCGATCCGCAGGAACGGTTGTTTATGGAGTCGTGCTGGGAAGTGCTGGAGGACGCAGGTTATACGAGACAACTGCTTGCAGAAAAGTACAATCGTCGAGTCGGAGTGTTTGGAGGGATCACAAAAACAGGGTACAGCTTGTACGGACCTGATTTATGGAAGCAGGGTGAATTGATTTACCCGCACACATCGTTTAGCTCACTGACGAATCGTGTTTCCTATTTCCTCAACCTCCAAGGTCCGAGTATGCCGATTGATACGATGTGCTCCGCTTCGCTCACAGCGATTCATGAAGCGTGCGAGCATCTGTATAACGGGGATTGTGAGCTAGCGATTGCTGGCGGAGTCAACCTGTATCTGCATCCTTCCAGCTATGTCTTTTTGTCAGCGCTGCATATGCTTTCCGTAGATGGACAATGCAAAAGCTTTGGGCAAGGCGGAAACGGTTTTGTACCGGGAGAAGGCGTAGGTACAGTACTGCTCAAACCACTGTCAAAAGCAATGGCAGATGGCGACCATATCTATGGATTGATTCGTGGAACCAGTGTGAATCACGGTGGAAAAACCAATGGCTATACCGTACCGAATCCAACTGCTCAAGGAGAGCTGATTCGCCAGGCGTTGGATAAGGCAGGCGTTCATGCCAAAACCGTAAGCTATATAGAAGCGCACGGAACAGGCACGGAGCTAGGTGATCCAATTGAAATTACGGGTCTCATTCAGGCCTTCCGCAAGGATACGCAGGATACGGGATATTGTGCGATTGGTTCCGTTAAATCCAATATTGGTCACTTGGAAGCGGCGGCTGGAATAGCAGGAGTGGCAAAAATTTTGCTGCAAATGAAGCATCAACAGCTGGTCCCAAGCTTGCATGCGCAAGAGTTGAATCCGAATATTCCTTTTTCGAAAACGCCTTTTGTCGTTCAGCAGGACTTGGCTGAATGGAAACGACCGATCATGGAAGTGGATGGAGAAAGGAGAGAATTCCCGAGAATTGCCGGGATTTCTTCTTTTGGTGCAGGAGGGTCCAATGCACACGTCGTGATTGAGGAATATATTTCTCAGGTCAAGGAACGGCCTTCGATTACGATCAGTCCGCAAAATCCGGCGATCATCGTCCTGTCGGCAAAGAATAAGGAGCGTCTCGTCGAACAGGCTCAAAGACTGTTAGCGTCGATTGAGGAGCAATCCTTTACAGATGTGGATCTGGCTGATATTGCGTATACGCTCCAAGTAGGACGTGAGGTAATGGAAGAACGCCTGGCCCTGATGACGAGCTCGCTTACAGAATTGGTAGAGAAGTTGCGTAGCTTTCTTGCAGGTGATAACAGTATTACGGACCTCTATCGCGGTCAGGTAAAACGAGGCAAAGAAACAGCAGACATCTTCGCAGGCGATGAGGAATTGCAAGAAGCGATTGAAAAATGGATGCAACGCAAAAAATTCTCGAAGCTTCTCGATTTCTGGGTGAAGGGTTTGCATTTTGATTGGAATAAACTTTATGACGATGAAAAGCCTCGTCGGATTAGCTTGCCAGCGTATCCTTTTGCCAGAGAGCATTACTGGCTGCCAGAACCAAAGAAACAACCGTCAACTATCACTCAAGGTACGCTTGGTCTAACTGCTTCCTTACATCCTTTGCTGCATCAAAATACCTCGGATCTCAGTGAGCAAAGATTCAGCTCTACGTTTGATGGTCAGGAATTCTTTTTATCGGATCATGTTGTAAAAGGTAAGAAGATCCTGCCTGGGGTTGCTTATCTTGAGATGGCTCGAGCTGCTGCGGATCTAGCAGCGGGAGTGCTGGAAGAAGAGCAATTCACGATAGAGCTTAAAAATGTAGGTTGGGCGCAACCAATTGTGGTGGAAGACAAGCCTGTTCAGGTGCACATCGGCATTTATCCTGAGGATAACGGAGACCTTCGTTATGAAATATACAGCGAACCGCAGAGAGAACAGGCTGAATCGGTAATACACAGCCAAGGAAGTATGGTGTTTGCAGCAATCACTGCTGCACCCACGCATAATCTCGATGGGATCAAAGCCCAATGCAGCTATCGCACGCTTCATGCAAGTGAGTGTTATGAAGCCTTTCAAACAATGGGACTTGTCTATGGACCAGCCCATCAAGGAATTGAGCAAGTGTACGTGGGAGAAGGACAAGTATTGGCCAAGTTAGCAATGCCTTCCAAGGTTGCCGAGACGCAAGGAGAATACGTTTTGCATCCGAGCATGCTGGATTCGGCCTTACAATCCTCTATCGGATTATTACTTGGCACAGGCGATACAGCGATTCTGAAGCCAATCCTGCCTTTTGCACTGGAGAAGCTGAGCATTTTTAGCCAGACTACCTCCCGGATGTGGGTATGGATTCGACAGGCTGACGGCAGTAGGACGGGAGACAAGGTTCAGAAAGTAGATATTGATTTGTGTGACGACCAAGGAACGGTTTGCGTGCGTATGCAGGGCTTCTCGGCACGAGTACTGGAAGGCGAAGTAGAGACGCTGGATTCCAATGGGAAACTCGGAACCCTGCTGGTTCATCCTGAGTGGAAGGAACAAGCAGTTGTGAGCAACGCCGAAGCCCCTGACTATACACAGCGAGTCGTGATTATGGTTGAACCGGATCGCGTTTCTTGGAACAATCTCCAAACCTACTTGAATGGAGTCCGTTGCATTCCTTTGCGATCCTCACAAAAAGGCATTGCCGAGCGTTTTATTGATTATACGACGCAGGTATTTGAGGAAATTCAAGAGATTTTCAAGCAAAAAGTACGCGGCAAGGTATTGGTTCAGCTTGTCATTCCTTTGCGAGCAGAACAGCCGTTTTTCACTGCGTTCTCTGGGTTGCTGAAAACGGCAAAATTGGAGAATCCCAACTTGATTGGACAGGTAATGGAGGTAGAATCGGGCGACAGCGAATTCGAGATTGCTGAAAAAATAAAGGAGAATGTACGCCGTCCATTGGATGTTCAGATTCGATATCAATCTGGAAAGAGATATGTATCAGAGTGGGTAGAACTGGATGCTTCACAAGAGGCGAGTATTCCGTGGAAAGACGGTGGGGTTTATCTCATCACTGGCGGGGCAGGCGGACTGGGGTATCTTTTTGCCAACGAAATTGTACAAAAGGTTCAACATGCGAACCTGATTCTGACAGGACGTTCCCCATTGGATGAAGAGAAGCAAGGGAAACTCCAGACATGGAGAAGATCGGGAGCAAGAGTTGAATACCGTCAAGTTGATGTGACGCAGAAACAGGAAATGGCAGAATTGATCCGCACGATTCTACAGGACTATGGGCGACTTCATGGGATTATTCATAGTGCTGGCGTGCTTCGTGACAGCTATATCCTCAAGAAAAACAGGGAGGAAGTCCAAGCGGTTCTGGGTCCGAAGGTTACGGGTCTCATCAATCTGGATGAAGCCAGCAAAGAGGTAGAACTGGATTTCCTGGTGTTGTTTTCCTCGGTGGCAGGCAGCTTGGGAAATATCGGACAAGCTGACTATGCTTGCGCCAACGCCTTTATGGACAGATTCGCGCACTATCGCAATGGATTGGTTGCATTACAGCAACGTCACGGACAGACATTGTCCATGAATTGGCCATTGTGGAAAGAGGGCGGAATGCAGGCAGACGTAGAGGCTGGTGACATGTTGAAGCAAAGTATGGGAGTAGTTGCTATGCAGACTTCGACGGGTATTGCAGCGATGTACCAAGGCTTAGCCTCCGGAAAAGCTCAGGTCATGGTGATGGAAGGTGATCTGGCTAAGCTCAAGCAAACACTGCTTTTGCAAACACCAGTCAGCAGTTCTCAATCGAAGCATGTTCCTGTCCGGTCGGAAGCTTCGGTCACGGTGGATACCAGCAGTCTGTTGCAAAAAGTGGAACTTGCTTTGATGCACATCGTGTCGGAGCTGCTTCAGGTTCACCCCATAGATATCGATGTCAAAGTGGAGCTGTCTGAACTCGGATTTAATCAGGTACTACTGACTGAATTCGCCAACAAGCTTAATCAGCACTATCACATTGCGCTGATTCCGGCTGTATTCGTAGAGAGTCCGACGCTACAGCAGCTTGCATCCTATTTACTTGAAGAATTTGAAGAGATGCTGATCAAACAGATGCAGCCAGTGGTATCGATCACACCAACGAAGGTAGAGCCAAATGAAAAACAAACGATCACCACTGTGGACCCAAATGTCCTTCAAGAGAAAGCAACTCATTTTGTTAAAAAGGAATTTGCCGAGGTTCTGCAACTGCCTGTGAATCGAATCGAAGAAGATGTCGCGATGGAGACATACGGAATTGATTCGATTCTATCCATGAAATTAACCAACCAATTAGAGAAAAGCTTTGGCTCGCTGCCGAAAACGTTATTTTTTGAATATCAAACGATTCAAGAATTGATTGGATATTTCTTGGACACCTATCGAGACAAATTCATGGAAATCTTTGGTCTCACGGAACAGCAGGAAACCGTTGTTATCCAAGAAACAGCATCCGTGACAAAAGAAGAAAACACATCGAAAAGGCAAAGGAACAGCCATCGCAGAAGAAGTCGAAAAGGCTCGCGGTTCATTACGACACAGAAGGAAACCCAACCAGCCAAAGGAGCTTTGGACATTGCGATCATTGGGGTTTCTGGACGTTATCCGAAAGCACGGAATACACAAGAGTTCTGGAACAATCTGCGCGATGGCAAGGATTGCATTACGGAGATCCCCAAAGAGCGCTGGAACCACAGCCTGTATTTTGATGAGGATAAGAACAAACGAGGGAAAACCTACAGCAAATGGGGCGGATTCATAGACGGTGTTGACCAATTCGATCCGCTTTTCTTCAACATCTCGCCTCTGGAAGCAGAAATCATGGACCCGCAGGAACGTTTATTCCTGGAGTGTGTGTATGAAACCTTAGAGGATGCAGGTTATACTCGCGAATCTCTTGGCTCGTCTCAAGGCTTCGGACTTGGCGGTAATGTCGGTGTTTATGTAGGCATCATGTATGAAGAGTATCAACTGTATGGTGCACAAGAAACCATGATGGGCAGACCGATGGCCCTTGGCGGAAGCTTCTCATCGGTAGCGAACCGGGTTTCTTATTTCTTTCATTTCCATGGTCCTAGCGTTGCTGTAGACACCATGTGTTCCTCGTCTCTAACCGGCATCCATTTTGCTTGCCAAAGCTTGCTGCGAGGTGAATGCGAGGTTGCGATTGCGGGTGGTGTCAATGTTTCGATTCATCCAAATAAATATTTGATGCTCGGACAGGGGAAATTTGCTTCCAGTAAGGGACGATGCGAAAGCTTTGGGCTTGGCGGTGACGGCTATGTACCTGGTGAGGGTGTCGGAGCGGTACTGCTTAAACCCCTGGCGAAAGCAATCGCCGATGGAGATCAAATTTACGGTGTGATTAAAGGAAGTGCCATTAACCATGGCGGCAAAACAAATGGTTATACCGTACCTAATCCGAATGCACAAGCGAGTGTAATTGGACGTGCCTTGAAGGAGGCAGGAATTGATCCACGGACGATTAGTTATTTGGAAGCTCACGGCACAGGTACTTCTTTAGGGGATCCAATTGAGATCGCAGGATTGACAAAAGCCTTTCAAGCGTACACGACAGACAAGCAATTCTGCTCAATCGGATCAGCGAAGTCCAATATCGGGCATTGTGAGAGTGCAGCGGGAATTGCCGGGATAACGAAAATCCTGTTGCAGCTCAAACATCGACAACTAGCACCATCCTTGCATGCGGAGGTGCTAAATCCGAATATTGATTTCAGCACGACTCCGTTTGTCGTACAGCATGAGCTGGCAGAATGGAAACGTCCTGTTATTGACGGTCAGGAAATTCCAAGGCGCTCGGGGGTGAGCAGCTTTGGTGCGGGTGGCTCGAATGCTCATATCGTCATCGAAGAATTCATTCCAGAATATGAGCAACGTCCAGCTATCCAAGTAAGTCACACGAATCCAGCGATCATTCTCCTGTCAGCGAAGAATGAAAGCCAGCTCCACGAACAGGCACAGCGTTTGTTAGCTGCGATCAAGGATCAGTCCATTTCTGACCTGGATGTAGCAGCTATTGCCTACACGCTTCAAATTGGACGAGAAGCCATGGAAGAGCGCCTGGCTGTGATGGCCAGCTCCATTCAAGAGCTTCAGGAAAAGCTGACGCAATTTGTAGATGGACAGGAAGGCGTCGCAGACGTATTCCGTGGACAGGTGAAAGGCAACAAAAAGACGATTGCGGTGTTCGAAGCGGATGAAGATTTGAAACAGGCAATCGATGCTTGGATAAGCAAAAGAAAATACGCCAAGCTGCTTGATCTGTGGGTAAGTGGAGGCGTGGTTGAATGGCACAAGCTCTACGGTGAGAAGAAACCTCGTCGCATTAGCATGCCTACGTATCCGTTTGCAAGAGAACGTTATTGGATTCCTCAGATGGATACGCAATTTGTGAGCGAAGTTGCAGCAGCATCAGAAGGGACACTCTTCCTTCACCCATTGCTCCAGAAAAACACGTCTGAATTGTTGGAACAACGGTATAGTTCTACGTTCCGTGGACAGGAATTTTTCTTGGCGGATCATGTTGTGAATGGACAGCAGCTCTTACCGGGTGTTGCTTATCTCGAAATGGCACGCGAGGCAATTGATCAATCAGCGGGAGCCTTGAGGGCGGGACAGAATGGCCTGACGCTCAAAAATATGGTGTGGGCCAAGCCGATTGCTGTCGATGATCAGCCTGTCGATGTTCACATTGGTCTTCAACTGGAAGACAGTGGAGAGATTGGCTATCGAATCTACAGTGAGCATACAGGAAATGAAGCAGAAGAGATTGTGCACAGTCAGGGAAATGCCGTATTCCATGCGGTTGCCGAGACGCCAACGCTTGATCTCGCTACGTTACAAGCCGCGTGCAGCCTTGGCATCTTAAGTGGCAGCCAATCCTATGGCGGTTATAAAGCAATGGGAATCCATTATGGTCCGGCGCTGCAAGGAATTGAGCAAGTGTATAAGGGCACGGAGCAGGTGTTGGCAAAGCTGTCTTTGCCTTTCGCTGTTTTGGGGACAGAAGAACAGTTTGTGCTGCATCCAAGTATGATGGATTCTGCTTTGCAGGCGGCGATTGGTTTATTTATGGAGGCAGATGACAGGAGCTTCTCTCACCAGCCTGATTCGTTAAAGCCACTCTTACCATTTGCGCTGGATGAGCTGGAAATCTTCAGTCCATGCACGCCGAAGATGTGGGTGTATATTCGCTACAGTGATGGCAGCAGCGCTTCTGATCCTGTGCAGAAGCTGGATATTGATTTATGTGACGAGCAAGGAAATGTTTGCGTCAGAATGAAGCGATTTTCATCTCGTAAGCTGGACGGCAAAGTGGAAGACTTCGAAACCACAGGGGCACAAGAGATGCTGATGGTTCATCCTTGCTGGAAGGAACAGGCAGGTGTTCAGGAAACGGAGACTCCTACCTATGCACAGCATATCGTGATGATGGCGGAAGGCTTTGAATCGTCGCTCGCAAGTATAGTAGCACAGATGGACGAAGTGCGCTTGATACCTTTGCAATCCCAACAGGATGGCATTGCGGACAAGTTCGAGACCTATGCTTCCCAAGTATTTTTGGAAATCCAAAGCATCTTTCAACAAAAGATACTTGGCAAAGTGTTATTACAGGTTGTCGTTCCCTACGAAGCGGAGCAATCGTACGTAAGCGGACTTTCTGGCTTGCTGAAAACAGCTCAGCAGGAGAATCCAAATGTAGTCGGTCAATTCATGGAAATAAACCCAGGTGAACATGCGGCAGTAATCGTAAACAAGCTGCAAGAGAATGCCTGCCATCCTATGGACGACCGAATTCGCTATCAAGCGGGTAACCGCTATGTACTGGGCTGGTGCGAAACCAAGCTATTGCATGATGAAGTCACTATTCCATGGAGAGATCAAGGAACCTATCTGATTACGGGTGGTGCAGGCGGTTTAGGGTTGATTTTCGCAAGGGAAATCGCAAATCAAGCGAAACAGGCAACCTTAATTCTCACAGGACGTTCTCCTCTTCTCGAAGATAAACAAGCGATGCTCCATGATTTGCAAAGGTCAGGGGCAAGCGTTATCTATCGTCAAGTTGATGTGACGGACAAGCAGGAAGTCGTCCAGCTCATCCAAAGTATTCAACAGGAATTCGGAGGTCTTCACGGCATTATCCATAGCGCGGGTGTCGTTCGAGATAACTTCATCCTCAAGAAAACGACAGAAGAATGGAACCAAGTGGTAGCCCCAAAAGTTGCCGGCCTTACGAATTTGGATGAGGCAAGTAAAGAGCAGCCTCTCGATTTCTTCGTCCTCTTTTCTTCGATAGCAGGAAGTATAGGAAATGTTGGTCAGGCAGATTATGCTTGCGCGAATGCCTTTATGGATGGCTATGCGAAATATCGGAATGAACGGGTGCAGGCAAAGCAACGTCAAGGTCAAACAGTCTCCATCAACTGGCCGCTCTGGAAAGAGGGCGGGATGCAAGTAGACGAAGCAGTTGAGGAGATGGTGAAACAAAGGGTTGGAATGATCGCTTTGCAGACCGCGACGGGTATTCGTGCATTTTATGAAGCCGTAGCTTCTCGAAAAGATCAGGTGATGGTAATGGAAGGAGACCTGCAACGCCTCCACGCAGCAGTGGTGGGAAGACCGAAGACAACAGAACAAGACGTCAAAGCTTCTACCGTCATCGAACCAACAAGTCATCATTTGCCAAAGGAAAAAGCGATTTATTATTTCAAAAAGCTGGTCTCTTCCGTCATCAAGCTGCCAATAGATAGAATCGAAGCAGACGCCTTGTTGGAAAAGTACGGAATTGACTCGATTATGGTCATGCAATTAACCAATGAACTAGAAAAAACGTTTGGTTCGCTGTCGAAAACATTATTTTTCGAATATCAAACCATCGAAGAAATTGCGAAATACTTCCTAGCATCGCATCGAGAGCAAATGATGAGCATCTTTGGTATGGAAGAGAAAGAAGCACCAACGGTATCCCCTGTTAAAAAATCGAGCGTTGCACCAGCGATGGTTGCGGCAACGGCAAAACCGATCATTAACAACCGCAGGAGCAGAGGCAACGCATTGATAGAGACGACGAGAGCAACCAAACAAGCAAACGACGCCTTAGACATTGCCATAATTGGGGTCTCCGGTCGTTATCCGAAAGCTGGAAATATGAATGAGTTCTGGCGTAACCTGCGTGATGGCAACGATTGTGTCACAGAAATTCCTGAAGAGCGTTGGGATCACAGCCTGTTTTTTGATGCAGATAAGAAAAAGCAAGGAAAAACCTACAGCAAGTGGGGTGGCTTCCTGGACGGTGTAGATCAATTTGACCCGTTATTTTTCAATATCACACCAAGAGAGGCTGAGATCATGGACCCGCAAGAGCGCTTGTTCTTGGAATGCGTCTATGAAACGTTAGAGGATGCCGGGTATACTCGTGAATCTCTCGGCTCAACACCTGGCATGGGTCTAGGCGGTAATGTCGGGGTTTATGTCGGAGTCATGTACGAAGAATACCAGCTCTACGGAGCCCAGGAAACGATGCTCGGCAGACCGATGGCACTGGCAGGAAGTCCAGCCTCCATTGCGAATCGGGTTTCTTATTTCTGCAACTTCCATGGACCTAGCATGGCGGTAGATACGATGTGTTCCTCTTCCCTGACAACCATTCATTTGGCTTGCCAAAGTCTACAGCAAGGGGAATGTGAGGCTGCTATTGCAGGTGGAGTCAATGTTTCCATTCACCCGAATAAATACTTGATGCTTGGACAGGGAAAATTTGCATCGAGCAAGGGACGATGCGAAAGCTTTGGTATCGGCGGTGACGGGTATGTACCTGGCGAGGGTGTGGGAGCAGTCCTGCTCAAACCTCTGGCGAAAGCGATTGCCGATGGAGATCAAATTTATGGTGTGATAAAAGGAACAGCGGTTAACCATGGAGGAAAAACGAATGGATACAATGTACCTAGCCCGAATGCCCAAGCTCGGGTTATTGGACGTGCTTTCCAAAAAGCCGGAATCGATCCTCGGACGATCAGCTATCTGGAAGCACATGGTACGGGAACCTCTTTAGGCGATCCCATTGAAATTACGGGCTTAACGAAGGCTTTCGAAACGTATACAAATGACAAACAGTTTTGTGCTATTGGATCAGCGAAGTCCAACATCGGGCATTGCGAGAGTGTAGCGGGCATTGCTGGGGTGACAAAGGTCTTGTTGCAGCTCAAGCATGGACAATTAGCACCATCCCTGCATGCCGAAGTACTCAATCCGAATATAGATTTCAGCTTGACGCCGTTTGTTGTTCAGCAAGAGCTGGCGGAGTGGAAACGCCCTGTCATTGACGGACGGGAAGTTCCACGACGTGCTGGTGTGAGCAGTTTTGGTGCGGGAGGATCGAATGCTCATGTGGTGATAGAAGAATATCTTCCCAAAATGCAAGAACAGCCTACTGTACGGACAAGTCCGCAAAATCCTGCTTTGATTCTCTTATCGGCCAAAAATGAAGAACAGCTTCATCAACGGGTACAACGACTGCTCGGAGCCATTGCGGAACAGGGATTGTCTGATGCGAATTTAGCTGAAATGGCATATACCCTTCAAGTGGGACGAGAAGCGATGGAAGAACGTTTGGCTGTGATCGCGGGCTCGATGATGGAACTTGAAGAGAAATTAAAGCAATTCATAGGAAGACAGAAGGACATTGAAGACCTGTACCACGGACAGGTAAAACGTCATAAAGAGACCTTGGCAATCTTTGCAGCAGATGATGATATGCCGCAAATGATTGATTCCTGGATGAACAAAGGCAAATACGGAAAATTGCTGGACGTTTGGGTGAAAGGGCTGAACTTGGACTGGAGCAGCTTGTATGGTGAGAGAAAGCCTCGCCGGATTAGTCTTCCAACCTATCCCTTTAGCAGAGAAGCTTATTGGGTGCCTGGTGGATATACGTCATTTACAGGTGCAACATCCCTATCCACATATGAGCAACATCCCGTTGACTCTGACATGCGCATCGTGAAAAAGCAATGGAAGGCTTGCCCAGTGATGCCAACCAAGGTAGCTCATCGGACGATAGGTATTTTCACAACGGATGAAACGAAGCATTTGGCGATTCAACTGTCCAACCATTTCGCTAAGAGTGAAATCATGGAGCTGAACGAGCTCGAATCACGATTCCATCAGGATGAGATGGAGTGGAAAAACTATGATGGCATCGTAGATTTGATCGGTTGTGGACATCAGCAGCAGACTTATACGCTGGCTTGGATTCCATGGCTGCAACAACTCATTGAGAATGGTCATAAGGAAGGCTTGAAGTTATTGGGTGTGACAAAAGGCTTGGAGTCTTTCCAGAATGACTCGGTCAATTTGGCAGGTGCCTCACGTGTTGGTTTGTACCGCATGCTGCAAAGTGAATATAAGCATCTGCAATCACGCCATGTGGATTTAGATCCATTGGCTGATGGAGAAGAACTGGCGCAGCAGATTGTAGCAGAGTTTCTCATCGATGATCAGGAAACAGAGGTTTGCTATCGATCAGGTGAGCGTTATAGCGCTTATTTGCAGGAAGAGATGGTAGCAGAAAGTCAGGAGTCAGCGCTTGTTTTCCCTGAGAACCATGTTTTATTGATCACAGGAGGTACACGAGGGCTTGGATATTTATGTGCCAAGCATTTTGTAGAGCGCTATGGTGTCAAAAAACTGGTGCTCACAGGGCGAGAAAGTCTGCCGCCACGCGAGCAATGGGGAGCCTATCAGCAGCAAAGCAATTCTGTAGCAAAGAAAATTCAGGCGATACAAGCTTTGGAAGCGCAAGGCGTGCAGGTTCGAGTCTTATCTGTATCTTTAACCGATGAAGAGGCTTGGCAACAGCATTTGCAGGATTTGAAACAGACGATGGGTCCGATTGGCGGGGTGATTCATTGCGCTGGTTTTAGCGATGACCAAAATCCTGCGTTTATTCGGAAATCGACGGATGGAATTCAGCAGGTATTACAACCGAAAGTGGCTGGGCTGCATACGATTTTCCATAACTGCAAGGACGAGCCTCTACAGTTCTTCGTTCTCTTTTCATCTGTTTCGACAATCATTCCATCCCTGGCTGCGGGCCAGAGTGATTATGCGTTAGCCAATGCCTATATGGATTATTTTGCAGAGGCACATACGGATTCCTGCCCGATCATGAGCATTCAGTGGCCAAGTTGGAAGGAAACAGGAATCGGTGCCGTTGCGACCAAAGCCTATCAACAAACAGGTCTGGTACACATCACTGACGAGCAAGGACTGCGATTGTTGGATCATATTCTATTGAAAAAGATGGGTCCCGTTGTTTTCCCGGCAGTCATTAACCAAGAGCTGTGGGAACCTCATCAGTTGATGCGACACAAAAAGCAAGAAGCTTCTGCTGCGAGCCTGTCTTCTCGTCGTCCAACAGCAGGCAAGCCGACGCAAAGCGTAGTGGATCTTGTGAAGACAGCACAAACAAGACTGATTGAGCTATTTGCGAAGGAACTGAAAATAGATCCTGCCAGATTGGAGATAGATAAAGAGTTTCCAGACTATGGGATCGATTCAGTGTTACTGGCTCAAGTCATGAATGAGATCAGTAAATGGTTAGGCAAGGACTTGGACCCGACGATTTTATATGAATATCCCACTATAGAAACGCTTGCAGAATGGCTGTCTAGCAATCACGGCGCTTCCATCACTGACGATCAGACGCTGACTTCTCCTGAATGGAACGACGATCCGAAGAGTCAGCCCGTCCAGAGTGAGACTGTGAAAAGCCAGAGGGTGGGTAGTCAGGCTACTCCATATAGGGAGGCAAATCCATCTGACATTGCAGTAGTGGGGCTTTCGTGCCGTTTTCCGGGTGCTCGTAATGTGGAAGAATATTGGAATTTGTTAGCGGAGGGCCGTTCAGCCATTGGTGTTGTACCCAAGGAACGCTGGGGCTATGAAAATTCCTATCATGCAGGACTTCTGGACAACATTACTGCTTTTGATCCTTCTTTCTTCTTGATAGCAAAAGAAGATGCGAA
Source organism: Brevibacillus sp. HB1.4B (assembly GCF_013284285.1). Lineage (NCBI taxonomy): Bacteria > Bacillati > Bacillota > Bacilli > Caryophanales > Paenibacillaceae > Brevibacillus > Brevibacillus sp. HB1.4B. The sequence continues at coordinate 607,147 of NZ_JABSUT010000002.1, read as the reverse complement.
GGCCATGGACCCGCAAGCCTTATTGGTATTGGAGGAAAGTCTTCATCTCTGGCATCAGGCTGGATACACACCGAAGGACATCAAGGGAAAATCGGTAGGCGTCTACATCGGGGCAAGAAGTAATCATCGCCCAAGTGAAGATCGTCTGCATCAAACACAGAACCCAATTATGACCGTGGGACAAAACTATTTGGCTACAAATATTTCCCAGTACTTCGATCTTAGAGGTCCGAGTATGGTCATCGATACCGCATGCTCTTCGGCGCTGGTCGGGATGAATATGGCGATTCATTCCCTTCGGAGTGGAGAGATTGAGGCTGCTATCGTAGGTGGGGTTAACGTGTTAAGCGGTGATGAAGCGCATCGGATGTTCCACCAAAGAGGGATTTTAAGCGAAGAGCCAGCCTTCCATATTTTTGACAAACGTGCGGGCGGACTCGTATTGGGAGAAGGCGTAGGAATGGTTTTATTGAAGACCGTGGAGCAAGCACTTGCAGATGGTGATGAAATACATGCCGTCATCAAGGGAGTAGCGGTCAACAATGATGGACGAACGGCAGGTCCTGCCACCCCGAATATGCAAGCCCAAAAAGAGGTTATGCAGTTGGCACTGACTAAAGCTGGTGTGAATCCGGAACAAATCAGCTATATAGAAGCGAATGGCTCGGGTTCAGAGGTGACAGATTTACTTGAACTCAAAGCGATTCAGTCTGTGTATCGCTCGTCTCATACGACCGCTTGCGGATTAGGATCGATCAAGCCAAACATCGGTCATCCATTATGTGCAGAAGGGATTGCCAGTTTGATAAAAGTCGTGCTGATGCTCAAAAACCAACAATTGGTTCCGTTCCTGTCGGGGCAAGAGCCGATGACCCATTTCCATATGGAGTCAACGCCTTTTTATTTTCAGCGACAGCTTTCTGAATGGAACGATTCGCCCAGAATAGCAGCGATGAATTGTTTTGCGGATGGGGGGACCAACGCAAACGTCGTCTTACAATCCTGGGAGGAGGCAGTCTCACGTCCGAACAAACGACAGTCGATTGCACCTCCGACGTTAAACCGATTTGACGTCTACCGTGAAGAGGCAGGTCGTTCAACAAAAACACTGACATATCAGAGCCAGAAAACAAACCATACGACCAGTATCTGGAAGCGACAAATAGTGGAGGGATAAAAGTGCATGATCAGTTTCTCATAACGATCAACCATCCAATCCTCAAAAATCATAAAGCGCACGGTCAGGAACTGTTGCCTGGATTAGCTCATATTGATTTGTTGTATCAAATGTTTCGAGAAAATGGTCATGATTACAGCGAGCTTGAGCTTCGTAATCTAACGATCTATCATCCGATCATGGTGGGACAAGATTATGATGTCATGCTGAGCATTTGGTGCACGCAAGGCAAAGCAGGACAGTGGCAGATTCGGATGGAGGGTCAGACACAGCGCAACGGCATGTTAGACTCGGAGAAAAAGCTATATGTCACTGCTGATATGCATCAAAGTGCTCCTGCGCAGTTCGATGAAACGCTGGATCTTCCCATCCTAGAGCAAGCTGCAAACAAAAAAGTCAATCTGCATGACGTATATGAACAATGCCGTCGTCAGGAATTGGTGCATACAGGTTTTATGAAGGCAGAAGGAACGATATATGAAACAGATTCAGCGGCGGTAATGGATATATCTCTCGGTAAACATGCCCTTCCCAGTGCGGAAGGGTTCATGTTTCACCCGACGTTGATCGATGGGTCCGCTATCGGCTCGATGGTATTGTTCACCTCGGTAATCCAAGAAGAACAACGGCTATTTTTGCCGCTTTTTTATGAATCTTTTCGGGCCACAGCTCTTTTACAGCAACATTGCTTTGCCAGAGTACAAACTTCATCCATCCAGCGAAAAAATGAACTGATGTATATGACGATGGAGTTCTTTGATCGATCAGGCAAAAAAATTGCGCATTTGCAAAATTTTGCGGGCAAGTTAGTTCGTGATCCTGGTCTGATCAATCCCAATAAAAAAGAAGTACCTCAGCTTCGAGGGGATATCAAAGAACCCCTTCATGAATCGAATGAGCCACAGTCTGCCTTCGTGAGGAAAGCACAAACTTTTTTGCAACAACTGCTGGCAGATCGATTACAAGTTCCAGCCGCGTCGATTGATACGCAGATTGGTTACTATGAAATGGGGCTTAATTCACCGGGCTTGTTGGAAGTTGTGAAGGCTGTCGAAGCGAAAGTAGGAATGCCGCTGGCTCCTACTTTATTGTTTGAATATACGAATATCGCTGAGTTGGCCGCCTATCTTGCCGAGAATCATGCTTCCGTATTCAGCGGGCTTGATTTGATGAAACAGGAAGGTAGCCAAGAGTTGCCGCAATCTGCAAAGGTCGTAGATGCATCATCACCTTCCGAGAATCATACAGCGAATGCCAATGAAGAAATTGCGATCATCGGGATGGCAGGTCGTTATCCAGAGGCCAGAAATCTCCATGAATTCTGGATGAATTTAAAAGAGGGCAAAGACTGCATCAAAGAAGTCCCGAAATCTCGCTGGGATTGGCAGCAGTTTGGAGAACTCAAATCCCCTTCTGGAAAGCAGATGTCCAAATGGGGAGGGTTTATTGAAGACCCTGATTGCTTTGATTCTCCATTTTTCAGAATATCCCCGCGGGAAGCAGAAACGATGGACCCCCAAGAGCGTTTGTTTTTGGAAACGTGCTGGGAAGCGATGGAAGACGCGGGTTATACGCCGAAGACGATTGTTCCGCCTCGGGGGAGCAGTAACAGGCGGCAGGTTGGTGTCTTTGTTGGCGTGATGCACAAGGATTATTCCCTAATCGGAGCGGAAGCGATGTCTCGGGGAGAAATGTTCCCGTTATCGTTGAACTATGCACCGATTGCCAATCGCGTTTCCTATTTCTGCAATTTTCATGGTCCGAGCATGGCGATTGACACCGTATGCTCCTCCTCGCTGACGGCTGTTCATTTGGCGCTGGAGAGCATCAAGCGCGGAGAATGTGAGGTAGCATTGGCGGGTGGCGTCAATTTATCCTTGCATCCTGGAAAATACTTGTCCTATGGCATGATGGATATGCACGCTAGTGATGGCTATTGTCATACCTTTGGCAAGGATGGCGATGGGTATGTTTCTGGAGAAGGCGTCGGTACCGTCGTGTTAAAGCCATTGCACAAAGCGATTGAGGATGGAGATCATATTTATGCCGTGGTAAAAGGAAGTAGTGTGAACCACGTCGGATCGGTGAGCGGGCCTTCCGTACCAAGCCCTGTTGCTCAAGCAGAAGTGATTACAGCATGCCTGGAAAAGAGCGGTGTGAACGCGCGAACGATTCGTTATGTGGAAGCGCACGGGACCGGAACTTCTTTGGGTGATCCCATTGAAATTCAAGGATTGGTGAAAGCGTTCCGTCAATATACAGAGGATCAGCAGTTTTGCGCTATTGGCTCTGTGAAATCGAATATCGGACATGCAGAATCTGCTGCGGGTATCAGCGGTCTGCAAAAAGCTGTTCTTCAGCTCCACCATAAAACGCTCGTTGCTTCCTTACATGCCAAGGAAGTGAATCCGTTTATTGATTTTGCGCAATCTCCTTTTTATGTACAGCAACGGACAGAAGAATGGAAATCGGAGAGCATGAAAAACGGTCAAAAAGTCACCGTTCCGAGACGAGCAGGGGTAAGTTCGTTTGGAGCTTCGGGGTCTAATGCCCATATTATTTTGGAAGAATACATTCCAGCTGAAACAAAGCCGAAAGCGCAAGCCATTGGCCATAAAAATCACCCAGTGATGATTCCACTATCTGCCAAGAATAAGGAGCGATTGCAAGTCTATGCGCAAAAAGTAGCGGAGTTTCTAAAAGGGGTATCAACAGACAATCACCCTCAACTACGCACGGAAGAGAAGCGAAATCAGCTTCAAGAAATGCTGGAGAAGAAGCTTCGCGGGATTTTATCCAGTATTATTCACGTGGGAGAAAACAGCATTGAGATGGAACAAGAGTGGCATGAATACGGAGTAGACCTCGTTCAAATCACACAGCTAACGCAAAAACTGCAAGAGGAGCTGCATATTCAGCTAGATATCAAGGAGTTCGATCAAAGCAGCTCCATTGCTTCCGTCATCGCTTCTCTCCTAGATAACCATCGAGACGATATAGAGGGAGAAGGTCAGTATTTTACTGATCCAGCAGCGCAAATCGATCTGGAAAATGTGGCGTATACTTTGCAAGTTGGACGAGAAGGGATGAGGGAACGAGTAGCCTTTGTCGTCGAGGATATACCTGAGCTGATCGGAAAATTGGAAGCTTATTCGAGAGGCGAGAATACGATCGATACTTGTTGGGAAGGGAGCTTGAAGCCTAACAACGAGTCAACCGGATTCCAAAGCTGGATTGCAGAAGGCAGCATCAGAAAAATGGCTGAATGTTGGGTGACAGGCTATGAAGTGGATTGGGAACAGCTTTATTTGAATAACAAACCGAGACGTGTTCCCTTGCCGACGTACCCATTTGCGAAGAATCGTTATTGGATTCCAGAGAGCAAAATGAAATCTGTAAGCGGCAAGACAGCAGCTCCATTCACGAGCGAACCTGCGATTCATCCACTGTTGCAACGGAATACTTCTGATTTTTCTGAACAGAGGTTTAGCTCCACTTTTACAGGTCAGGAGTTTTTCCTATCGGATCATGTCGTGAAGAATCAGAGAATCTTGCCGGGAGTTGCCTATCTGGAGATGGCGAGAGCAGCAGCAGAGCAAGCAACGGCTGCCTTGACCGAAGAACCAGCCCAGATTCAACTCAAAAACGTGGTTTGGACACGGCCAATTGTTGTGGGGGACCAACCTGCACAGATCCATATCGGTCTTGTTCCCGAAGAGAATGGTGAAATTCGTTTTGAAATCTATAGCGAGTCGGAGGCTATGGATGCAGAACCAGTCGTGCACAGTCTGGGGAGCGTCATGCTTCATTCTGTTGCTGAGAAGCATGCCTTGAATCTGCCATCCATACAAGCAGAATGCGGCCAACGTGAGTTTTCATCCGAACTATGCTACAGCATTTTTCAATCAATAGGAATGGATTATGGTTCGGCACATCAAGGAATTGATACCTTGTATGTAGGGGAGGGCAAAGTATTAGCCAAGCTAACCTTGCCTGCCTCCGTCTCCGAAATGGAGAACCCTTTTGTCCTGCATCCAAGCTTAATGGATTCTGCCTTGCAGGCATCTATCGGGCTAATGATGGGTGGGGAAGATACCCCATCAGCGGATGGCGACTCCAGTCGCAAGCCCTCCTTGCCTTTTGCCATGGAGGAAATTGACATTCACAACAAGTGCACATCCTCAATGTGGGCGTACGTTCGTTACAGTGCTAACAGCAGCGCAGATGACAAGGTACAGAAGCTAGATATTGATTTGTGCGATGACCAAGGAACCGTTTGTGTACGAATAAAGGGATATTCCATGCGAGTGCTGGAGGACGGGAAGCCAGCGAATCACGTTGCTTCGAGCAGCGCTTCTCCCGTACCCTCACTGGAGCCTCCGGTGGGGAATCTCATGCTGTCCGCTGTGTGGGATGTGACTCCCGTTGAGAAGGGGCAGCTTTTCCCTACTACTGATGAACAGGTTGTCATTGTGGGGGGAAATGAAGAGAATGGGAGCGCGATTCAACCATACTATCCACGAGCAAAAGTGTTGTCCATTAAGGCTGAGAATACGATTGAGGAAATCGTACACCGACTAGAAGAGCTTGGTTCCATTGATCATATGGTGTGGATCGCTCCTTTTGATGCGATAGATTCCTTGGCGGATCATCGATTAATCGCGGGGCAAGATCAGGGAGTGATTCTATGCTTCCGAACGATTAAAGCCTTGCTTCGCTTGGGATACGGAAGTAAGGAGTTGGGGTGGAGTGTCATCACGGTTCAATCCCAGCCCATTCGGAATACAGATGTTGTGAATCCTTGCCACGCCAGTATTCACGGGTTAATTGGTTCGATGGCGAAGGAATATCCAAACTGGAAGATTCGACTCATGGATGTAGAGGCCGAATCTGAATGGCCGTTGGATGATATGTTTAGGCTGCCAAGAGATCGTCAGGGTCGTCCGTGGGTGTATCGTCAGGGAGAATGGTATCGCCAACAGTTGCTTACCATCGACCATCCTCCGATCGATCAGACACAGTTGAGGCAGGGTGGCATTTATTTGGTGATTGGCGGTGCTGGTGGCATCGGCGAAGCATGGTCCGAGTATATGATTCGTACCTATCAAGCCCAGATCATATGGATGGGTCGTCGTCAAAAAAATGAAGAGATTCAAGCGAAGATAGATAGACTTGCCGCTTTTGGACCAGCACCAGACTATATAACAGCGGATGCAACGCAGCAGAACGCTTTGGAACAAGCTTATGAACAAATAAAGCAAACGTATAGACGGATTGACGGAGTTGTTCATTCTGCCATGGTCTTAGTTGAGGAAAGCTTGGAGACTATGCAAGAGGAAGGTTTCCGAGCAGTGCTTTCATCTAAGGTTGATGTGAGTGTGAACATCGCGTTGGTGTTTGAGAAGGAGCCTTTGGATTTCGTATTATTCTTCTCTTCACTCATGGCAGTTACGAAAGCTCCGAAGCAAAGCAACTACGCTGCCGGATGTACCTTTAAGGATGCATATGCTCATCAATTGACCCAAGCATGGCCATGTGCGGTGAAACTGATCAATTGGGGATATTGGAGCAGTGGGCAAGTGGAAGAGTCTCATCAAGAGATGGTAGAAATCTATCGGCGTTTGGAGCAAATCGGCATTGGCCTTATTCAGCCTCCAGAAGCTATGCAAGCTGTAGAGACACTTCTCGCAGGAGCCATGAATCAAATTGCTTTTATGAAGATAACGAAGCCTATTGTCATTGAAGGGATGAAGGTAGAAGAATGGGTGGATGTTCACCCTGAACGTTATCCATCCATGCTACAGCTGTCTGCCCATGAAAATGAAGGGCTTGCTGATGTAGCGGCTGCCTTTATCGAGGAGCGGTTGAAGCAGGAGCAATTTGCAAGAATTCGGATTCTCGAGATCGGAGCAGGTACAAAATCTACCAGTTCTTTGATTTTACAAAAATTACATGCCTATCAAGAGCATATGAGCTTCCAAGTTTTTGATCCAGAAGCGGCGTTAGGTGAACAAGGAATGAACGCTGGTGCATACGACTTGATTATCACAGCTGATAATCTGCACAAAGCTCAGCATATTCGCCAAGCCATGCGTACCTGCAAGTATCTCTTAAAAAGGAATGGTCTGCTTCTACTAGAACTTTCATTGCCTCTGGAAGGTTGGCAGAAAGTGTTGAAAGATGAGGGCTATCGAGTTGATTCCTATCCACAGTTGATAATTGCTGAAAGTGACGGCGTTGTCCGCAAGTCCAAACAACAGCAGAAATCAATGGGGACCTCAGCTTCTACTCAGCCAAGTCCTCCAGCTACAGACAGAGGAACAAGCACGGAGGATATGCTTCATGAGAAAAGCATCGCCTATTTCAAGCAATTGGTCGGAGAAACACTGAAAATTCCATTTGACCAGATCGACTCTTCTGCCGCCCTGGAGGAGTATGGCATTGATTCGATTATGATTGTGCAAATGACGAATGTCTTACGGAAAAAATTGCATCAGATCAGCACGACCCTCTTTTTTGAATATCAAACGATTGATGCGCTGGTCGAGCATTTCATGACAACACAAAAGGATGAACTACTTGCTCTAGTAGGAATAGATGAACAGCAGCCTGTTCAAAAGCAAGTAACCAACTCAGCAGCTACTGCAAAGCCAACCAGAGAGCAAGCTGGCTCGGCATTTCGAAAGGCAAAGTCTCGCCGTTTCCTGCAAGCTCTTGATACGCAACCGGAAAAACCAGCAGCGCCGTCCAGACAGGATGTGGCGATCATTGGTCTTTCAGGTCGTTATCCGCAAGCGGAAGATGTCTGGGAGTTTTGGTCTCGCCTGAAAGAAGGGAAGAATTGTATCACGGAAGTACCGGAGGATCGTTGGAACTGGCAAGAATATTTCAGCGAAGAAAAAGGAAAAAGAGGATACATGTACACCAAATGGGGCGGTTTCATCGAGGATATGGATAAATTCGACCCGCTATTTTTCCAAATTTCGCCTAACGAAGCGGAGCAAATGGACCCTCAGGAGCGCTTATTTTTAGAAACGGCATACGCATGTATGGAGGATGCGGGTTATACTCCTGCGACATTAGGAGAAAGCAGAAAAATTGGTGTGTTTGTTGGTGTCATGAATGGAAATTACCCAGCAGGAACGAGCTACTGGTCGATTGCCAATCGCCTTTCCTACTTGTTCAATTTCCAAGGACCAAGTCTAGCAGTGGATACGGCATGCTCCTCTTCTTTGACGGCGATCCATTTAGCCTTGGAAAGCCTGTATAGCGGAACAAGTGAATGTGCCATCGCAGGCGGGGTCAATTTAATTGTCGATCCGTTCCACTATATTCGACTGTCTGGAGCGACTATGCTATCTGCTGGTGACTGCTGCAAGTCGTTTGGCGACCAAGCGGATGGCTTCGTAGATGGAGAAGGTGTGGGAGCTATCATATTGAAGCCTCTGCAAAAGGCGATTGCCGACGGTGACCACATATACGGCGTAATCAAGGGAAGCATGCTCAATGCAGGCGGCAAAACAAATGGATATACGGTTCCAAACCCAATCGCGCAGTCGCAGGTAATCCACGACGCATTGCAGCGGGCAGGAGTAGATGCTCGTGCCGTCAGCTATATCGAAGCGCACGGTACAGGGACCGCTCTGGGAGATCCAATCGAGATTGCGGGACTGACTCGCGCATTTGGACAATACACGAAAGACAAGCAATTCTGCGCCATCGGCTCGGCCAAGTCGAACATTGGGCATACGGAGAGCGCGGCAGGAATTGCAGGATTGACCAAAATATTGCTTCAGATGAAGTACGGTCAAATAGCACCATCCCTGCACGCTGAGGTAATGAATCCAAACATTGATTTCAGTCAAACGCCATTTATGGTTCAGCAACAGCTGGCTGAATGGAAGCGACCCATCATGGAGATCAACGGAGTAACCAAGGAGTATCCGAGAATCGCTGGGCTATCGTCATTTGGGGCGGGAGGAGCCAATGTCCATATTGTCATCGAAGAGTATCTCGAAAAAGATAGACAGCCCGATAGTAGCATTCAGCCACAGCAACCAAACATGATCGTTCTCTCAGCGAAGAACGAAGAGAGACTGTTCGCTCAAGTGAATCGATTATTGAAGGCGATCAAAGAAGAAGCATTGACCGATGCCCAATTGACTGACGTCGCTTTTACGCTTCAAGTAGGGCGGGAAGCGCTGGAAGAACGCTTGGCTGTTATCGTCCGATCAGTGGGTGAGCTTGCGGAAAAACTAACGCAGTTTGCAGAAGGCGCAGAGAACATTGCCGAGCTGTATCGTGGGCGAGTGAAGCGCAATCATGACACGGTAGCTCTTTTTGCTGATGAGGATATGAAGCAAACAGTGGAGACATGGATTGCCAAGGGGAAATACGCTAAACTGCTGAATCTTTGGGTTAAGGGCGTCTCTTTTGACTGGAATAAGCTATATAGCGAAGATAAGCCGCGCCGCGTCAGTTTGCCTACCTATCCTTTTGCCAGGGAGCGTTATTGGATAGACGTTCAAAAACCAATGGCAACAAGTAGGACTAAAGCTTCTTCCGTTAGCGGTGATATCCTCCATCCATTGCTTCATAAGAACACTTCTGACCTCTATGAGCTGAGATACAGTTCCAGCTTTACAGGGCAGGAGCCGTTCTTGGCAGATCGTCTTGGAAATGGGCAGCGCCTCTTTCCACTCACTGCTTATCTGGAGATGGCACGGGCGGCAGTGAAACAGGCAGCAGGAGATCGAGAGGGGACTTTATCTGGAATCCGAATGACTCATGTTGCTACAGATGTTCCGCTATTGGTGGGCGATGATCTGGTTCAGGTACACCTGGGTATCTATCCAGAGGACACTGGAGTGCTTGCTTATGCAATCTACAGCGAATCGAAAGAAGAGGAGACCAGGTCTGTGGTACACAGCCAAGGTATGGTCGAATTCACTTCGCTCGTTGAAGCACCCATGTTGGATATACCTGCCATGCAAGCCGAGAGCAGTGAGGTGCTTACTGCCCAAAAATGCTACGAGCTGTTTCAAGGGATTGACCAAGTATACAGGACACGAGGACAAGTATTGGTAAAACTCTCCTTGCCTTCGATTGCCATGGAGCCAGCAGGACAATTCGTTCTCCATCCTAGCCAGTTGGAGTCTCTGTTGCAGTCATCTCGTTATCTCATCACGGAGTCTACATCATCTGACAACACCAGCTCCATCCAACCAAATGGTACGTTTACCCTTGAAGAGCTGGAGATCTTCGAAAATCATCCTGCTGTCATGTATGCTCTTATTCGATCCAGTGATGAATCGGAGAACAAGAAAATAGATATCGATATATGTGATGAGTCAGGCAGAATTGGCGTGAGGATAAAAGGTTTTGCAGTTGGAAGTGAAAAACGGGGTGCGACGGTGAGAGAGACTCAGGAAATAGTGACTTCCACTCCACCGCTGATGGGAACCACGATGCTCACGCCAGTATGGAACGCCGTGTCTGTAGAAAAAGGGGAAGTCATTCCAGCAACAAGTGATCAAGTAGTCATCGTTTGCGCCGAAGAAAAGGACAGAAGTCTCCTTCAACGTCATTACCCTCAAGCTACTGTTTTACCGCTTCAGTCAGATGACTCTATTGAGGCTATCGCAAGTAAGCTGCAAGAGCGGGGTGTGATCGATCATCTCATGTGGGTGGCTCCCAACAGCCCAGTGGAATCGGTAAAAGAGGAGTCTTTGATGATTGGGCAGGAGCGGGGCGTTATTCAAGTTTTCCGCTTGATCAAGGCTTTACTTGCGTTGGAGTATCAGACGAGAGACTTGGGCTGGACGATCATTACTGTTCAGGCGCAGGCTATCTACAAAAAAGATACGGTTCATCCAACGCATGCCAGCATCCACGGGTTGATCGGATCGATGGCGAAGGAATATCCGAACTGGAAGGTAAGACTCGTCGATTTGGACGCGCATGCCGATTGGCCGCTACGCGATATTTTTGCTTTACCTTCCGACGCTCATGGAAACGCTTGGGCATATCGTGGACATGCGTGGTTTCGCCAGCAGCTAATGCCCGTGCAGAGTCCTTCCATTAACCAAACCGTCTACAAACAGCATGGAGTCTATGTTGTGATTGGAGGCGCGGGTGGTATTGGACAAGCGTGGAGCGAATACATGATCCGCACCTATCAAGCACAAATCATTTGGATCGGTCGCCGCAAGAAAGATGAGTCGATTCAGAACAAAATAAATCAACTTGCTGCCCTAGGACCTGCACCGCTCTATTTCGAAGCCGATGCTACGGATCGCGAGTCGCTGCAAGCTGCTTACGAAGAGAGCAAGAAACGATTTGGCAAGATTAACGGAGTGATTCATTCCGCTATTGTTCTCCTTGATAGAAGTCTGGCGAATATGGACGAGACAGCCTTCCGAGCCGGACTGGTACCAAAAGTAGAGGTAAGTGTGCGGATGAGTCAAGTATTTGGCGAGGAGCCATTGGATTTTGTCCTGTTTTTCTCCTCGATTAACTCGTTTACCAAATCGCCTGGACAAAGCAATTATGCTTCAGGCTGCGCCTTTAAAGATGCTTTCGCCCATCAGCTTGCCGAGGAATGGACGTGTGCGGTAAAAGTAATGAACTGGGGATACTGGGGCAGTGTTGGAATCGTTGCGTCCAAGGGCTATCAGGAACGAATGGAACAGATCGGCATTGGCTCGATTGAACCTTCAGAAGGGATGGAGGCATTGGAAGCTTTGCTATCAGGTCCGATGAATCAATTGGCGTTGATGAAAACAACCAAGCCACTCGATATGGAAGGAATCCATACAAGCGAATCTGTTACAGTCGTTTCAACCAAAATTTCCTCCAGCATGGCAAGCATTAAAAACAAGTTAAAAGTAAAAGAAATGCCCACAGCAGCCTATTTTGCATCAGAAACAAATACGGACAGGAACAGCTTGTTTGATAACGTACTAGCTACGATCATTCAACTCGCCTCTCTAATCCTGAAGGTAGAGAGTGAAGAAATTGATACGGATATTGAATGGAAGGAGTACGGTTTCGATCCAGTCAAGCTCACCGAATTTTCTACCAAAATCAATCAGAAGTACAAGCTTGAACTGACACCTGCTGTGATGATGGACTACCCAACGCTTAAGCACATCACTGAATTTCTAGTCAATACCACCCTGAAATCTCAATCAGAAAGAGAACAGGACAAACCGGTTCTATACGTGTAAGCCGAAGGAGTGCCTAGAATGAACAAAATGGACGAGCTTCTCTTAAAGTTACTATGGGGTCAAATGCAGTCGCTTGACTGCTTTACGGAAAAGAATCAAGCGCTCAGCGATCTCAAAAGAAAAAGCGGTCTGCTTGACTTATATGACATGTGGCTCGAAGAAACGGCTTCTGTTTTGGCTCGGAATGATTATCTCGTTTACGATCGCGCAACATCTACCGTGATCGATACTGCTCCCATTTCCAGTACGGCTGTCTGGCAAGAATGGGAGCAAGAAAAAGAAGTCTGGCTAAAGAATTCGGATACGAATGCGCAAGTCAAGCTAGTCGAGGCAACCCTGCGTGCTTTACCGCAAATTCTCACTGGAAAAGTGCGGGCCACAGAAGTCATCTTTCCCAATTCGTCGATGGAATTAGTCGAGAAGGTATACAAAAATAACACGGTTTCCGACTACTTCAATGAAGTTCTCGCTGATACAGTGGTTGCTTTTGTTGAGGAACGGCTGAACCAAGATTCTGCGGCCCGCATTCGCATTCTCGAGATTGGTGCAGGTACGGGAGGAACAAGTGCTGTTGTTTTCCAAAAACTAAAGGTGTATGAAGAGCATATCCAGGAATATTGCTACACAGACCTGTCCAAAGCCTTTTTCATACATGCAGAAAAAGAGTATGGCCCAAGCAATCCTTATTTGACCTATCAGATTTTTAACGTAGAAGAGTCGGTGACGGGACAAGGAATTGATCTAGGCAGGTATGATATTGTCATTGCAGCCAATGTCCTGCACGCCACCAAAAATATTCGCCAAACGCTGCGTAACGCGAAAGCTGTTTTAAAGAAGAACGGCTTGCTACTGCTGAATGAAATGAGTAAAAACACCATCTTCCTCCATCTTACCTTTGGTTTGTTGGAGGGATGGTGGCTGTACGAAGACCCAGAGCTGCGCCTTTCAGGCTGCCCTGGGCTATCTTCGTCAAAGTGGCAGAGAGTATTGGAGGAAGAAGGATTTCAGTCGGTCTTTTTCCCAACAGAAGAGGCGCACGTGATGGGGCAGCAGATTATTGTTACCGAAAGCGACGGCGTGATTCGCCAACAGCAAAAACAACAGCCTAAACCTGCAACGAGCATAAATGCGGAACAACCAAAACCAAAGAGAGTGAACATACCTTCCGCTCCTGAAGGAAAGGCAATCGAGGAAGTCCTGCGCGGAAAAAGTATGGAATACATCAAACAGTTGATTGCTGAAACGCTGAAAATGCCGAGTAACCGAATGGATACTTCAGAGTCTTTAGAGGCATATGGGATGGATTCCATTTTATCTGTACAACTGATCAATCAATTTCGGAAAATTTTCGGGGAAACGATCAGCGGTACATTGTTTTTTGAATATCAGACAGTAGATGACTTAGTCGAGCATTTACTAGAGACACAAAGGGAAGCACTGATTTCACTCACAGGATTGGATGATCACAAGCAGGAGCCAAATCGAACGGAAGATCATGTTGAGTTTTCTCCATTGCCGAAAATCGAAGGGAAACGAATCCCAGGAAAAGCGAGAGCATTTGCGTCATCTGCTCATTCGCAAATGACGGCGTCAAAGCCTGCGTCCTCCGGTAAAATAGCGATTATTGGCATGAGTGGGCGCTTTGCTCAAGCTAACACATTGGATGAGTTTTGGGAGAATTTGGTGCAGGGTAAAAAGTCTATTTCAGAAATTCCAGCCAAGCGTTGGGATTGGACAGAGTATTATCATCCAAATCGAGAGGAAGCCATTTCCCAAGGAAAAAGCTATAGCAAATGGGGGGCCTTCTTAGAAGAATTTGATCAGTTTGATCCGTTATTTTTCAATATGACTCCGCGAGAAGCAGAAAATATAGACCCTCAAGAGCGCCTCTATTTAGAAGAGTGTTGGAAGGCGTTAGAAGATGCAGGCTATGCCTCATCGAAGATGCCTACGGAACTGCGAAAGCGAACAGGGGTATTTGGTGGCATTACGAAACAAGGTTTTCATCTGTATAGCACGGAAACCACCCATCACTTTCCGACAACCTCATATTCATCGATGGTAAATCGGGCTTCCTACTATCTAAACTTACAGGGTCCGAGTATGCCGATCGATACGATGTGTTCCTCAGCGTTAGTAGCGATTCATGAAGCATGTGAATACATCCGAAACGGGAAGGGAAGCATGGCGATTGCTGGTGGGGTGAATCTGTACACCCATCCGCATACCTACTTTGGTCTGACAGTGGGACAGCTCATCTCCCATACATCTGACAGTGCTGCCTTTGGGAACGGCGGAATAGGTTTTGTGCCTGGTGAGGGAGTGGGTGCTGTTGTTCTCAAGGATTACGATCAGGCTGTACAGGACCTGGACCATATTTATGCCGTGATACGAGGAAGCGCCGTCAACCATAAGGGCAAAGCCAATAGCTACATGACACCAAGCCCCACCCCAATTGCAGATGTGATGGAAGAAGCATTGGAAGAAGGCGGACTGGACCCTCGATCCATTAGTTATCTAGAAATGTCTGCCTATGGATCAGACATCGTCGATGCGGTCGAAATGACAGCGGTGACGAAAGCTTTTCACAACCGTCAAGGAACAGAAGGGGACTATCGACTCGGTTCGGTCAAACCGAATATCGGGCATTGTGAATCAGCTTCCGGTATGTCGCAGCTGATGAAAGTGATTTTGTCGTTACAGCATCAGACGCTGGTTCCAACCCTGATTCCTGACGATTTGAATCCAACTATTCCTTTTGATCAACTCCCCTTTCAATTGCAGCGAGAGGTATCGGAATGGAAGAAGGTCACTGTAGATGGGCAGACAGTCCCCCGACGAGCAGGCATTACCAGCTTTGGCGGCGGTGGAGTGAATGCCCATCTTATCGTTGAGGAATACAACCGAAATTCACCAAGTAGAGTAAATGATTCAGAGCCTCAGCTGTTTGTTTTTTCGGCTAAGACGAAAGAGAGATTGCAAGCGTACATTCATCGCTGGATTGGTTATTTGCAAAAGCACCAACATATCGATCTAGCGAATACAGCTTATACCCTTCAAATCGGAAGAGAAGAAATGCCTTGCCGTTTAGCTGTCATCACCAATAGTCAAACAGAACTTTACCAGAAATTAGAACGTTGGTTGGAGCATCAAGCAGAGACGGATCATTGCTTTTTTGGGGATCTCAAGGAAAACAAAGAATGGATGCCAGACCGAGTTGCTAAGGCAATCGAACTAAGAGATGTAGGGGAACTGGCAAAATGGTGGGTTCTAGGCAATCCCATCCCTTGGCAGAAGCTGCATGAAGGGAAGGAGTTATCCCGAGTAGCTAAGCTCCCAACCTATCCATTTAAGAGGAGAACGTGCTGGATAGAACGCAATCAAACGAATCACTCTAGGAGGGAGACGAGCATGACATCCGCTCATCCAGAATTCGAAAACAAGGCCGTTGAGATTTACACCTATAGCGCCAACAGCAGCGAAGCGGAGTTTTCGGAGGATTACTTGACCGTATGTCCATTTGAAAAGAAGATTCCAGGCTTTTCAATGAGTCGCGTCATTTTGAATCCGGAAAAATATCCGTTGGAAAGAGAAATGGTAAGAGAGAAGCAAGTAGAGATGCGACAAGTACTTTTTTGCAAAGAAAATTTTTCGCGCGTGCAAAAAGTGTTGGACTTTGGATGCGGTCATGGGACAGATGTGATTCAAATAGCAGAGCTCTATCCGCATATAGAAACCCACGGATTTACGATTACCAAGGCGCAAGCAGAGCTTGGCAATCAACGAATCGCGCAGAAAAATCTGGGTGCTCGTGCGAAAATTTTCAACAAAGACAGCTCCAAGGATGCCTTCCCTGATCTCTACGACATGATTGTCGGGATTGAAGTGAGCTTCCATATTCGAAATAAACATGGATTATTTCAAAATATCTCTTCTTCTCTGAACGAAGAGGGAACCGTTCTGTTGATCGATTACATAGCGAATACGCGAGGACCAATCGTAGACCAGAACGTAGAAGTCAGCATTCCCACCGTGCAAGAATGGATTGAGCTTTTAGCGGAGCATCAGTTGGTGATTGATGAAATCATTGACGTATCGCCGCAGATTGCTAACGCCTTGCATGATCCTGACGTGGAACAGTACATCAAGCATCTACCTAAAGCTGTTCAAGATTTGTATATCAACACAGTGAATCAATCTATCTCTCTCGAACGAGGGTGGATCAGCTATTGCTTGTTTAAGCTAAAAAAGGCTCCGTATCTTGCGTACACGAAGCGTTGTGAATGGAATGCCAGCAAAATATCGAAGAAAAGACCGTATCCAGAAGCATTAGCGGAAATGGTAAACAGCGGTTCTATTCCTTATCCGAAAAAGCAAACGCGAACGCTCCCGAATCCAAATCAGGATGGTCACAGCTTTCATTGGAATAGGGAAACCATCAAAGAATCTTTGGTAGAGGCTTTTGCTGCCGTTTTAGGTCATCTACCAGGAGAGCTGGAAGAAGTAGAGACCTTGAAGGATATAGGAATTGGCTCTCTTAATGCCGTTGCCTTATCCGAAATGATTAATAGCAAATTCAATCTGAAACTACCGACCAGCGTTGTGTTCGAACATAATACATTAGATTCGTTGGCAAGCTATATTGCTAGCCATTTGCAGCAATACGAGCCAAGCCAGCTCCATGCAAGTAAACCATTCGTGTCGGATGCTCAAAATCAATCAATGACATCTGAATATTCTGAACAAAAACGTGTTTTTGCAGCAGATCAGTCCATTCCGGATCGGACAAAAATCAAAGCGGATCTGATCCAGGTCTTTTCGACCATTTTAGGCTTGAGACAAGAAGAGCTGGAAGAGGTAGAATCCCTTAAGGATTTGGGAATCGGCTCGCTCAATGCCGTTCCATTATCCGAAGCCATCAATAGCAAGTTTCATCTAAAACTACCAACGAGTGTTGTGTTTGAGCATAATACGCTAGATGCATTGGCGAGCTACATCGCGACTCATCTACCAGAGCGCCAATCAGCGCAGACAGAATCGCTTAACCAAAATCATGGAAATCTTGACGAGAAGCCTGCTTATACAGAGAGAGTCTCGACGCGGAATATTGCCTACGAGCCACCTAAAGCTGCTTCCGATGATATTGCGATCATTGGGATTTCCTGCCGCACAGCAGGAGCCCGGGGGCAAGATGAATTCTGGGAGCTCGTCAGTCAGGGCAAAGATTGCATCAGAGAAGTGACCAATCCAGAATGGCGTGCCTTTTTCAAAGAAAATGCATTAGTAGATATTCCGATGAAATACGGGGCGATGGAGGATATTGAATATTTTGATCCAGCGTTTTTCAAAATTTCTCCTACCGAAGCCCAATCAATGGATGTCACGCAGCGCATCCTTTTACAAGAGAGCTATAAAGCATTAGAGGACGCAGGTTATACCCCGTCGATGCTGAGAGGACAACCCGTTGGAACCGTCATTGGCGCAATGGCGGGAATGACAGTAGAACAAGATTTCTCTCATTTTGGCATGCTCGGATCGGATACGAGTATACTCGCCTCGCGCATCGCTTATTTCCTTGACCTAAAAGGACCTGCTCTGGCTGTGAACACAGCTTGCTCATCCTCTTTGGTGGCGATCGATATTGCTTGCCAAAAGCTGAAGACGGAAGAGGTCAATCTGGCCATCGCAGGAGGAATTACGATTTATTCCCATCCTGCCCCGTTTATTTCGATGAGTAACGCAAGGATGCTATCTCCTACAGGGGAGTGCCGTCCGTTTGACAATGGAGCCAATGGCATTGTAGTTGGGGATGGCGTTGGCGTTGTGATTTTAAAAAGATTGCAAGATGCATTACGAGATAACGATAGCATCTATGGTGTCATCCGTGGCAGTGGGACCAATCAGGATGGACGGACATTGGGCATTACCGTGCCTAGCTTCCAAGCGCAAAGCGACCTGCAAAAATCCATTTACGCGAAAAAACAGATGGATGTGGAAGACATTCAATATATCGAGGCACACGGAACCGCAACCAAATTAGGGGACCCTGTAGAGATTCATGCGCTGAGTGAATCCTTCCGCCAATTCACACCGAAGAAACGATTCTGCGCCATTGGTTCTTTGAAAGCCAACATCGGCCATACCACAGCGGCGGCTGGGGTGTTGAGTGTCATCAAGGTTTTACTCAGCATGAAAAACAAGAAGATGGCCCCTTCGATCCATTTTGTCAAAGAGAATGAACACATTGATTTTGAAAACAGCCCTGTTTACGTGAATACGAAGCTGCAAGATTGGCAGACCAATTCCAAAGGCTCTCGATTGGCAGCGGTCAGCTCTTTTGGCTTCAGCGGCACCAATGCTCATCTGGTGATCGAAGAGTTTGATAGAAGCAAGGTAAGAGCCTCTGCTCCTGTTGTGGGTCAAGAGATAGCGACGGGAGTCTTCGTGCTGTCAGCAGAATCACGTGAACAATTGGTGGCCTATGCCATGAAAACAAAAGCATTTGTAGAGAATCATCATGATGTGAAACTGACAGATTTCCTTTATACCTATCAGACTGCGAGGGAATCGATGTCTCATCGAGTAGCAATCGTGGTAGACAGTAAGGAACAGCTGATTGCGCAGTTAGAGCAATTCATACAAAGTAATGGGGCGAAAACGGCTGATCTGTTTATCGGAGAAATAAACAAAACGGGCGGAATCAAGATCGGCGATACCGAAGAGGGAAGGGATTTTATCCGCAATCTCGCTCTGAACAAGAAGATCAAAAAGCTGGCGGAGCTATGGGTTCATGGTAACGAAATAGAGTGGGGAGCTCTCTATCCAAAAGGAATGGTAAGTCGTCTATCAGGCCTGCCAAGCTATCCTTTTGCCAAGGAACGATACCGTTTACCCAAAGTTGTCGTAGGCAACCGAACCCATCAAGAAGCAGCCGCCACTTCCGAACGGACAGTAGAAAAACACGAACACAGAGCAGCAGACATAGCCAACTCAACTGAGCTACCTCGTGTTCAGGTGGAAGAAGCAGATGGGAGCGAGACAGAAATCCAAAACTCGGTGATCCATCATGATGTCATACCTGCTGACGATGATGATACACCACGTAACGAACTCGTGAGAAAAATTGCTGCTGCGTGGGAAGAGGTACTTGGCGTGAAAAAGGTTGACATTCACAAAAACTTCCAAGATCTTGGCGGCGATTCAATCATGGCCACTCAGATTATTTCCAGATTGAAGAATAGCTTCCCGGTTGATTTGGATTTAGACAATCTCTTTTCCGCGCCAACCGTGGCAGGGATGGCGGAGCTGATTGAAGAGGAACTGATTGCTGCTATTGATGAGCTTCCAGAAGAGGCGATTTTGGAGCTATTAAGCTGATGAATTCATCTATAAAAAAGGCAGCAGAATCACCATGTGGGAAGGAGCAATCCGATGATCAATGAGAAGGAATCAGCTAAATCAAGAGATGAGATACTTGCCGAGAGCAGATCGAAGCTTTCCGAGAAGAAACTAGCATTGCTGGAGAAGCTGAAAGGCTCAAAACTGGAGACGAAAAAGACTGGGATTCCGCGGCGTTCAAGAGAGGGCTTCGTGCCCCTCTCTTTTGCCCAGCAGAGACTATGGTTTTTAGACCAGTTGGTACCGAACAGTCCTGCCTATAATGTGGTTGCCGCCTTCCATCTATCGGGTGAGCTTCACACAAACATCATGGAGCAGTGCGTTAATGAGATAGTGGAACGCCATGAAGCCCTGCGAACTACCTTTCAAGTCGCAAACGGAGAGCCGTATCAGCTCATTGCTCCTGCCTTGCAAATTCCTTTTCCTATTGTCGACCTGACAGGACATCACGAGGCGCAGAGGGAGGATGAGTTTCGCCGACTCGCGAAAGAGGAAAGCATGTATGTTTTCGATTTAACCAAGGGACCGTTGTTGCGTGTTACTTTATTCAGACTCGGCGAAGACTTGAATATTCTACTTTTGAACGTTCACCATATCATCATAGACGGATGGTCAGTCGGAGTTTTCTTCAGAGAAATGGTTCTGCTTTATCAAGCATATCTTGCGGACAAGCCTTCCCCATTGCCTGAGCTTCCGATCCAGTATGCTGATTTTTCAAGCTGGCAGCGGGAGTGGCTTCAAGGAGAAGTGCTTGAGAAACAGCTTTCTTACTGGAGAGAAACCCTTGGAAAAGAAAGTAGCGCGTTAGAGCTACCAGTAGACCGTACAAGACCTCCTATCCAAACGTTTCAAGGAGGGAGCCTAAAACTACAGATTCCCTCTTCCCTTTCACATGCCATGAAAGCGCTGAGCGAGCAAGAAAATGCCACGCTGTATATGGTTTTGATCACCGCGTTAAAGATATTGTTGCACCGTTACAGCGGGCAAAATGATATCCGGGTGGGAGTGCCCGTAGCGAATCGTAACCGAGTGGAAATGGAGAATCTGGTTGGCTTTTTTGTAAATACGTTGGTTCTCAAAACAGATGTTTCCGGCAATCAAAGCTTTAGAGAACTGTTGTCACGTGTGAGAGAAACAGCGAACAGCGCATACAGACATCAAGACGTACCATTTGAACGATTAGTGGACGAATTGCAGCCTGAGCGTAATATGAGTCAAAATCCACTGTTTGAAGTTTGCTTTGTGTTGCAGAACTTTCCTATGCCGAAAAAATCGGACATGTCTGCATTAGGTTTTTCCTTGGTCAAATTTGAAGAGTTCCGTAACAACACATCCAAGTTTGACCTCTGGATTCAGGTTGTAGAAAAAGGCGATATCCTTGACCTAGACGTCGAGTTCAATTCCGATATTTTTAATGAATCGACAATTAGTCGCTTGTTAGAAAGCTTTACAATCGTGCTGGCAGGCATTGTCGCGAATCCGAACCAGCCGATTTCAGATTTGCCGATTTTGACCACTGCGGAAGAGCAAAAGCTGTTGGTCGAATGGAACGATACGAAGACGTACTACCCACAGCAAGATAGGTGCCTCCACGAAATGATCGAAGCGCAGGCTGCCAAAACACCAGATGCCCCAGCCGTTATTTTTGAAGAGAAGCAACTCACTTACCGTGAATTGGATCAACGGGCGAATCAACTGGCTAACCATCTCGTAAAACAGGGTGTAAGCGCGGAAACGCTTGTGGGCATTTATATGGAGCGCTCATTTGAGATGATCATTGGGCTGTTAGGTATCCTCAAAGCAGGTGGGGCCTACGTTCCCCTAGATCCAAGCTATCCGCAAGATCGGGTTGCCTTCATGATCACGGATGCGAATCCTTCTTTCCTCTTGACTGCGGAGGAGCTGAAGAACACGCTCCCTGAATACGGTGGACAACTCATTTGCCTCGATTCAGATTGGGAGACAATTAGCATGGAGAGCCATATGGCGCCTGCAAGCGGAGTCAACAGCGACAATTTGGCGTACATGATTTACACCTCAGGTTCCACTGGAAAGCCAAAAGGTGCGATGAATGCTCATCGCGGTATCGTCAACCGACTTTTATGGATGCAGGAACAATATCAACTGAATGAAACCGATCGCGTCATGCAAAAGACGCCTTTCAGCTTTGATGTGTCGGTTTGGGAATTTTTCTGGCCGTTAATGACGGGCGCTTGCATGGTAGTAGCTCGTCCAGAAGGTCATAAAGATACGACTTATTTGGCACGTTTGATCAAAAAAGAGAAAATCACTACCATGCACTTTGTTCCTTCGATGCTTCAGGTGTTCCTGGAGGAGACAGAAATTAGCGGCTGCGATACGCTACGACAAGTCATTTGCAGTGGCGAAGCCTTATCTTATGCAACGCAGGAGCGCTTTTTCGAGTGTCTCGATGCGGAATTGCACAACCTCTATGGTCCTACAGAAGCGGCGATTGATGTCACGTACTGGGCATGTCAAAAAGGAAGCAAGCTTAGATCCGTGCCGATTGGACGTCCTGTGGCAAACACCCAAATCTACCTGTTAGACGAGCACCTGAATCCTGTTCCCGTGGGTGTTGCCGGCGAGCTGCACATCGGTGGTGTACAGCTGGCTCGCGGATACTATAACCGACCTGAGCTGACAGAAGAGAAATTCATCCCTGATCCATTCAGCAAAAAAGAGGGAGCACGCCTTTATAAAACAGGTGACTTGGCACGTTACATGCCGGATGGAACGATCGAGTATCTAGGTCGAATTGATTTTATGGTCAAATTAAGAGGGTTCCGTATCGAGCTGGGTGAGATTGAAGCTGTATTGGATGAACATCCACATGTACAAAAAGCGGCTGTGATCGTTCATGAATCCGAGCAGAGACCAGGGCATAAGCAGTTGATATCTTATATCGTGCCAGATTCACAGGCCAAGGAAAAACTGAAAAAGGCAACAGAAGAAGAAGCGCTTCCAGCGGAACAGGTATCAGAATGGCAGGATGTCTTTGATAAAGCCTATGATGATGTAAATAAATATGAGGCAGACTTCAACATTACCAGCTGGAACAGCAGCTATACGGGTCACCCCCTTTTAGCGGAAGAAATGCGTGAATGGGTCAATTCGACGGTAGATCGTATCCTTGCCTTGCAACCGAAAAAAGTACTCGAAATCGGGTGTGGTACAGGGCTGTTATTATCCCGGATAGCGCCTCATTGTGAGCAGTATTGGGGAACAGATTTTTCGTCGATGGCGTTGGATTACATTACGGCGAATCTGATCAACCAAAGAGAGGATTTATCTAATGTCACACTGCGTAAGAGCTATGCGGATGATTTTCGTGGGCTAAAGGGACAGAAGTTCGATGTGATCGTGCTCAACTCTGTGGTGCAGTATTTCCCGGATGCGAGCTACCTGTTGGATGTGCTGAAAAAGGCCATACACGCCATGAATGACAAAGGAGCAATCTTTGTCGGTGATGTTCGTAATCTTTCTTTACTGCAAACCTTCCTCACTGAGGTTGAGATGGAAAAGTCACCGGCGACGTTGACTATCGATCAATTGCAGCACCGCGTGCAGAAGCGAATGAGACAAGAGCAGGAGCTGGTTATCGATCCTGCATTTTTCTATGCGCTTCAAGCGCAGCTGCATCAGATCAGCCATGTAGAAATCAAGTTAAAGCGAGGAAGTCATCATAACGAATTAACTCGCTATCGCTATGATGTGGTTCTTCATCTCGGCAAAAAAGTGCAGCCGATTGAGGACTTTTCTTGGCTGGATTGGCATGAGGAGGGATTCCAAAATATTGATGGACTTCGTCAAATCATGACCAAGTATAAACCGCAAATCTTAGGGCTTACGAATATCCCAAATTTGCGGTTGGACAGGGCGAATCGATACCAGTCATTGCTTGCTGACAAAGATGTTCTCAAAACGGTAGAAGAACTGAGAACAGATCAAAACCATCCAGGCACTGGAATAGATCCTGAGGAGCTTTGGCAGTTGGGCGCTGAGCTTCGATACAGCGTGGATATTGCTTGGATGGGTGATAGAGAGGATGGTAGCTATGAAGCTGTGCTCCGACCTGAGCATTTACTAGAAAAAAGACAGCGTAACACAGTGGTCACCGCGTGGCACCGTCCAGCGAAACACTACCAGCCGATCGAAACGTATGCGAATGATCCTTTGACAGACAGAGTTGCTCGCCAGTTCATTCCAGAGCTGCGCAGTTATTTACGGGATAAGCTCCCAGATTACATGGTTCCGTCTATCTTTGAGTTTATCAAGGAAATGCCAGTGAACATGAATGGAAAATTGGATCGCAAAGCGCTTCCTGCGCCGCTTATGGAAGTGCCAGAGATGGAGGGAGATTTTGTACCACCGACGACGGAGACGGAAAACATTCTTGCCAATGTCTGGGCTGAAATATTGGGCTTGGATAAGGTTGGCATACATAATAACTTCTTCGGATTGGGTGGCGACTCCATTCATACCATTCGAGTGGTTGCGAGAGCAAAACAATTCGGTCTGGAACTGACTCCACAGCAAATTTTCCAATTCCAGACCATAGCTGAACTAGCAGAGGTTGTAGGTGGGGCCTCCACCCAAAGCGCGAAGCGAACTCCAAACGCAGTAGAGTTACCAACATTGGATAAGCATCAGCTGGATCGGATAAAAGGAGATAACCCATACATGGAGGATGTTTATCCGCTGACGATCATGCAAGAGAATATGCTTTATCGATACAAGCATCATCCAGAGCCTGGTTTGAATGTGGTTCATCATGCTTTTCGCATAGAGGGTGGCCCTTTCCATGTATCTGCTTTCGAGCAGGCATGGAAGCATCTCATCCAACAATTCCCTGCATTGCGAACTTCCTTCATCTGGGAAGAGCTGGATGAACCGATGCAGATCGTGCATGAGAAAGTGGATATCCACATCAAACAGGAAGATTGGCGTGACATTCCGGAAGATGATCAACATGAACAATTGCAATCCTACATTCAAAAGCTTAGACAACAAGGATTTGAGATGGGCCATGCACCACATGCGCATCTTGCTCTGCTTCAAGTAGGAGAGGATGTCTACTACTTTATTTATGTCTTCAACCTGATGTTGCAGGATGGCTGGAGCTATACGTTGATCGTGAAAAGATTATTCGAATATTATCAAGCGTTTTCCCAAGGGACGGCGATTGATATTGTGCCTGTCTATCCTTATCGGGATTATGTTGCGCTACAAAAAGGGCAGGACTTAACGGATGCCGAGTTGTTTTGGAAGAAAAATCTGAAAGGAATGACCAGCTCCACTCTTGAATGGGCGCAAGCGAGCAGGAAGAATATCTCTGCCGATGAACCTCCCTATTCTCAAGAAAGGTTCATCGTATCGCCAGAAGTCTCCTCGGCGCTATTATCCTTGTCCAAAAAGTATCATCTGACGCCATATACATTGGTGCAGGGGGCTTGGGCATTGCTGCTCCATCATTACAGCGGTAAGGAAGACGTTGTTTTTGGTACGATCTTCTCCGGCCGCAGCATTGCGATGATGGAGGTCGAGCATTCTGTCGGGCTTTTCTTCAATATTCTGCCCATTCGCGTGAGCATTGAGCAAAACATGAGGTTCTTGTCTTGGCTCCAAAACATGCAGTCCAAGGTAGTAGAGACGAGTCAGTACGAATACACGCCGCTGAAAAAAATATACGAGTGGTGCGATATCCCACGAGATCGGCTTTTGTTTGACAGTTATCTGGTAAGCGAACAGCTCCCTGATTTCTCTTCTGTGTTTAGAGGATTTAATGATGTCCTCGGTGCTACCATCTATGATTCTATCGCTCAGACGGAGCATCCGTTACGAGTGGAAATCCTTTTCTATGAACAAGTGTTAGTCCTGCATATTAACTATTATCGACGTTTCTTCAACGATAAGGAGATTAGCGGTATGCTGCAGCATTTGAATACTCTTTTAGAAGGATTGGTAACGACCCCAGAGCAAAAGGTAAGCGAGTTAATCAATACGATAACGTATCATCCCCAACACTAAATTGGCGAACAAGAGGAGAGGTTACTATGTGTGGAATTGTGGGATGGCTTGATTGGGATGACGATTTGTCATCCCAGCATGCTATTTTGCACAAAATGGCTCAAGCGATCCAGCATCGCGGGCCAGACGAAGAGGGATATTGGTTGTCTCCTCGGGCAGCGATTGCGCATCGGCGCCTGATCGTGATCGACCCAGAAGGCGGCAAGCAGCCCATGATCTACCGAGAAGGAGATCAGACGTGTGTCCTATCGTTTAATGGCGAAATCTATAATTATTTGGAACTGCGCCGCCAGTTAGAGCTGCTCGGACACTCCTTTCAAACCAATTCTGACACGGAAGTATTACTGCACGCTTTTTTGGAGTGGAGAGAGGAATGTGTCCGTCATCTCAATGGAATTTTTGCATTCGCCATTTGGGACGAAAAAAATCATCGATTGTTTTTAGCGCGTGACCACTTAGGTGTGAAACCATTATTTTATTGCCAACGAGGGAGCTCGTTCTTGTTCGGCTCCGAACTGAAAGCTTTGCTTGCCCATCCAAAAGTGAAGCCTGAAGTAGAAGCGGATGGGTTAGCGGATATTATCGGACTCGGTCCGGCGAGAACGCCTGGATTTGGAATTTTCCGCAATGTCAATGAGGTTCGCGCTGGACATTGTGTAACAGTCACGAAGGATCAAATCAGAACAAGGGCCTATTGGAAGCTGGAAAGTAACGTGCATACTGACGATATAGATACAACGACAGAAAGGATACGCGCTCTGTTACAAGACACGGTTCAACGTCAGTTAATCTCTGACCTGCCATTGGTTAGTATGCTGTCTGGCGGTTTGGACTCGAGTGGCTTAGTAGCTTTAGCCGCTGAAGAGCTTCGTAAAAAAGGGAAGACGTTGCACACCTATTCGGTTGATTTTGTTGACAATGATCAGCATTTTGAAGAAGGTTTGTTGCACATTAGTTTGGATGCACCATGGGCGAAATCAGTTTCAGAGTATGTACAAACGAAGCATCAAGAGATTACCTTCAACGCTCAAGATCTGATTACTCATTTTCATATGCCGTTGAGAGCGCGTGATCTGCCGGGATTAGGGGAGACGGATACGTCGCTCTATTTGTTTTGTCGTGAAATGAAGAAAAACGCGACCGTCTCGCTATCAGGTGAATCGGCAGATGAAGTGTTTAACGGGTATCCTTGGTTTCAGAAGGAGAAATTCTTGAATTCAGGCAAATTCCCTTGGATGGAGCATGACGGGTGGAGTTCATTTTTAAATGAAGAAGCCATCGAAAAAATCCGCCCACAAGAATATCTTCGCAGGCGGTATGAAGAAGGGATTGCAGAGGTACATCCTTTGGAAGGGGAGACAGCATTGGAAGCGCAACAGCGCAAAATGTCGTACCTCTTTATCACACGCTTTCTTCCGCTGCTATTGGATCGCAAGGATCGAATGAGCATGTATACGGGGTTTGAAGTACGTGTTCCTTATTGTGATTACCGTCTAGTTGAATATTTATGGAATGTCCCATGGAAAGTAAAAAATATTGATCAAATCGAAAAAGGCTTGCTTCGCAGAGCGTATAAAGGATATTTGCCGCAAGAAGTATTGTACCGCAACAAAAGCGCATATCCGATGACCTATCATCCAGAGTATTACCATGCGATTTTGGACCATATGAAACAAATTTTAACGAACCCTAATTCGCCTCTATTACCATTGATTAATAAGTCTGTGATCCAATTTGTACTGGATGGAAAAGCACCGATGAATCTAGCTCAATCAACGAAGCTGATCGAATACCTCGTTCAGATCAATATGTGGTTAGAGGAATACAAGATTTCCATTCGATAGAAGCCCGTGGATTTGCTGATAAAAAGGACAGTCAGGATGATTTTTCCTGACTGTTTTTCTTTCAAAAATTAAGTTTGAAGGGGTGTGGAGGAAATGAATGTCAGTGAGGTAAATCAGAACATGGCAATCCCACAACGTCTGCCTGCAAACGGAAGTGACAGGTTTAATTACATGGTCAGCTATCTTTCCGATTGCCAACTTCAAATGGTGCTGGAAATGGACGGACATGTGAATCAACAGCGATTGCTTCAAGCGATGGAGGCAAGCACCATTGCTGAACCTATCATGGGTTGCCGCTTTATAAAAGATTCAGTCCGCCCCTATTGGGAGCGACGCAGCGATTTGGCGTCAAGCGGTTGGTGTTCCTTACAACTTCTCAGTGAGTCCGATTCCGAAGAGAAAGCCGTACAGGAGTGGCTGTCGAGCCCAATAGACATCGATGCTGATGCGATGGTCAAAGTTCGCATTCTACGGACCTGGACCAAAGATATCATTTGCATCAAATTAAATCATCTATGCAGCGATGGTGCAGGGTTGATAGAGTATGTTCACCTGCTAGCTTCGTTATATAGTGAGCTGGCCCAAAACCCTCGCTACGTCCCCAAGTCAAACCCTGAGGGCAGAGATCAGAGTCGTTTGTTCAAGGAGATGGGTATCCCAAATGGCGGGATGCCGCAAGCTCCAGAACCGCAGGGACCAACACTTCCTTTTACGCCTGGAGAACCAGCGAAAAGGCGACAAGCCATTCGCAGAATACCGCGCGAAGAGTGGTTGGAGCTAGTGCAAGGATTTAAACAAAAAGGGTTCACGGTAAATGATGTGTTATTGGCTGCCTATATGCGCGCTTTATCTCAACAGATGGAGAACGTTCCGGCAGAGCAAATCAAAGTCATGGTCACTGTTAATGTAAGAAAATTTTTACCCACAGGCAAGGCAGACGCTATTTACAACTTGTCTGGCGTAGTTCACGCCTGCATGAATCAAGCAACAGGGACATTTGCAGATCAGGTGAAAGAAGTGGCCGAATTCATGAAAAATCAACGCGATAATAAAGAGATTCTGCATGATGCGGTAAACACTTTTGCCTTTGTGGAAAATTTAGAGTTCCATCACACATTGCAGATCATTCAGGATGTAAGAAAACAAATCGTAGCAGATGGAAACAGCACGCCAATATTATCAAATTTCGGTGTGATTAGTACAAGTCAGATATCATTCGATGATGTGAAAGTTGCAGGTGCGTATATCGTCTCGCCAGCCTATTACGCACCAGGACTGATGCTTGGAGTCAGTACGTATCAAGATTGCATAACCCTCACTATTTCCTTCTTTGAATCGAACACAGACATTGGGGTAATAGAAAAACTCATGGATACCATGTTAGAGGAAATCAAGTCATACAAAGAGTAGCCGTTTGTAGCAATACCTACCCATTTTGATAAGGAGTGAATGAAATGAATAAAGTAGTATTCCCTAATGAAATATCAGGTGCCGAGAATCTGCAACAACAGTTTGAACCCTACGGCTGGTATGCAGAAATGAGAAAAAATAGCCCGGTACATTACGATGAAAAGCAACAAGTTTGGAACGTATTTCTGTATGCGGATGTAGAGCGTGTGCTGACCGATTATCACCTCTTTTCAAGCGATACAGGCAAACGAATCGCTGGTTCCCTCGCATTGAAAGAAAAGGGGATCACAGAGATGGACCCGCCTGATCATGGAAAAAGGAGAGCTCTCTATACAAAGGCATTTTCAACCAGAACACTCCAAGAGTGGGAACCGCGTATTCAAGAAATTTCACGTCATTTGCTAGAGGAAGTAAAAGAAAAGCAAAGCATCAAAATTTTAGGTGATCTCGCAACTCCGATGCCAGTGATTGTCATTGCCGATTTGCTCGGTGTACCGTCCAGTGATTGGATGCTGTTCAAACAATGGTCCGATGTGCTCATCTCTTCCGGAACCCGCGAAACGTATGAGGATATTAACCTCAAAAAGGAAGAAATCATGAAGGAAATGGCCGTTTATCTCTCTCCGATCATTCAAGAAAAAAGAGAGAATCCGGCAAAAGACTTTCTTTCCGATTTAACGCAAACAGAATACAAAGGACAAAAACTATCTGACCGCGAGATTATTGATATTGCAATCAGCTTGCTGCTTGCCGGAAATGTCACGACAAGTACGCTCTTGTTCAGTGTTTTCTACTGCTTTTTACTAGATCGACCAGGTGTCTATCGTGAATTAAGAGAGAATCCGCAGCTGGTAGATCAAGCGATCGAGGAAGTATTGCGCTTCCGTCCGCCAGCACAGGTTTTGATGCGCAAGGTTCAAGAAGATACGGATATGTTCGGAAGTATGATGAAAAAAGGCGAAATCGTCATGGCATGGCTCGGTTCTGCCAATCGTGATGAAAATACCTTTGCGCAGGGAGACCAATTCGATATCCATCGACCTAATAGCAATAAGCATCTATCCTTTGGAAAAGGCTGCCACTTATGCTTGGGCGCACCACTATCCAGACTGGAAGCAAAGGTGATGCTAACAGAAATGATCAAGTGCTATTCTGACATCTCAATCGGTGGATTTGAAAACGATCTGATCCTCAATGTGACGAGAGGCTAATCCTCTCGTTTGCCCGTTTTCGTATCTAAAAAAGCAGTTGAGCAGGAAGGTTATCCCTGTTCAACTGCTTTTTTTATTTGGAGAGAAGGAAAAGAGAATTCCTTATTTTTCAATACTTATCTTTCCGGATCACCAAATAAACAATCAACCCAATAACCGGAAAAAACAAGGATGCAACAAGCCCGATGATAGCGAATTCCTTGCTATTCCCTCGTCTCCTTGCATCGCGGTATACCCAGATACTGATGACAATGTTAATGATGTTTAAAAATAAGATTATTAGTAACGGGAGGAACACAATAAAGTTAGAGGGAGCATCGCTTACTTGAACCAAAGGATCACCTGCTTTAGAATTTTTTCAAGACTTTCCCAATTATATAAAAGGATATGGGAATTGTGAAATGGTATAATCGAAATGTATTTTTCTACTTTTTTCCACTCTTGGAGGCGCTTAACCATTGAGAAAAGCTTTGAACAAAATTAGATGGCTTTCGATGATCTGTACGATCGCATTGGTAACCGGGTGTCAACATGAACCGAACAAGCCAATAACATCGGAGAACGCCGGGAAAACAACAGAGGCCACAGCAAAACCAATCCCCGCTCCACTTCCTACCTCTAGCTCAGTCTCTACAGCACCTACCAATCAACCAGTGGAAGAACAACAAAAAGAATCCCTGTCACCCTATCAAGTACTCAATAAAATCCGTGAAATAGAAAAAGTGAAAGGGGGAACATATCAGGGGGAGTGGAAAGAGGATGAATACACATTTCACCTACCCGACAAGGACGGGGATCGCCGAAACGCCCGCTACTATGAACGTTCGACTCACCATGTAAAAGTATATGGAAAAGATGGTTTGAAGTATTTCTATCATCTTTTTGATCCCGCTACTTATCCACTGACAACCTTGGAGACCGAAAGTATACAGGTGAATCCGGAAACATGGCAGCAAATGAACAAGATCGAGCAGAAGCTGTATACAAGCGAGGATACATTTCACGCCGAATGGTCGCCGAACTTTCAAGCAGTTGCCTATTATAAGGGGACTACCGAAGATGGTCAGGCATACATTTGGAAGGTTGGCAACGATTCACCCTCCCCAATAAAAGAGGCTGTCATCGACCGCTATTTCTTTACATGGTCTCCCGATTCTGAGTATCTCTTATTGGATACGGGAACGAGCAGACATCGCGGCGGACAAATCTATCAGGTAGCAAACGATAGAATGAGTGAGCCTTTCTCGTATATTTCCCAATTCCGATTCTCACCAGATTCGAAAAGGGCAGCATTTTCTCAATTAAGTGGGATAACCTCGAAAGAAAAATACGGGATGGAAGATGAAGAGACTGAAGACATTTGGTTGTATGAATTATCTACAGGGAAGCAGAAGAAGCTTCTTCAAGCCGATGATCATACCGACTACTTTCCGCTCGAATGGAAGAGTGAAACAGAGCTCCTCTACTGGAAGCAAGATTATCAGAAGAATAAGGAAGAAGAGTTAACGGTGACGATTCCTCAGAAGTAGTAACCCAATACCCTCTATGTGATGTAGAGGGTATTGGCTATGTTTTGGAAGGAAACTTCCCCCGAACCTCCTCTAAAAATGCCTGCACCGCTGGGGCCAAATAACGATTTTTCAAATACGCTAAATAAACCGTCCGCTCCAACGCAGGCGAATCAATCGTTTTCCGAACAAGCGAAGCATCTGTTGATCCAGACAAATAGTTCTCAGGAATGATCGTAACCCCCAAATTCTCCCTCACTAACGTTAACGCGGTTTCAAATCGCTCAATCTCAAATTTGATTTGCGGGTTGACTTGTTCAAACGAAAAGGCCGTTAAAATATCCTCCCGCGTCTGAAATCCCTCTGTACTAATGATGAATGGCTCACTAGCCAAGTCTTTCAATCGAATCAATTCCTTTTCCGCCAGAGGATGATCCTTGTGTAGCACCAGCATTAAGCGCTCATCATACAGGGGAAAGGATTCGATATCTTCTTCATCGATGAATTGGTTGGTTATGAGTAAATGCGTATGATACTTCCGCAGTGATTCCTTGACAGCTTTCCCGCTCAGCACCTCGATTAGCTTGATGTTAATAGAGGGAAAACGCCTCTGATATTCGCGAATGACTTTTGGAATCCAATGCTTCACGGACTCAATGATGCCGATGATGAGATCGCCGCTTCCGGTTAACTTTACTTCTTCCATCTCTTTTTTCAGCATGTTCATTTGGGAAAGAAGCAGCAACGATTTCTGATATAAAATTTTACCAGCGTCCGTCATTTCCATTTTTCTCGTGTTTCTCTCGAGCAGTGGAGAGCCGACCTCTTGCTCCAGATTTTTGATCGCGTTACTTAAGGAAGGCTGTGAAATATGCAGTTTTTGTGCGGCTTTGGAGTAGCTCAACTGATCGCAAACTGTCACAAAATAGTGCAAATGTTTGATGTCCAACTGGATCGCCTACCTTCATTTATAGCTTTAAGCTATCAATTTATTTAAATTATATATTAGAAATAATAAGTTTGTCATTATATAATCAATAAACAAAAGGTTCAGAAAGGATGAATAGCTTGCCAAAGAATGTATCAGCAGATTTGTGGACCGGCCGGACTGACCATACGGAGAGAAGAAGCAGTTTTCGCTACCATCAGATTGTAGAAATAACGGACTTGGATACATTGCAAGCGGCCAAGGATCGCACAGTCGCTATCATTGGGTTTGAATGTGAAGAGGGAGTGAGGCGCAATCAAGGACGATTAGGTGCCGCCAAAGCTCCAAACGCAATTCGGCAAGCGCTTGCAAGTCTTCCTTGGAAAGTGGAGGAAGGGAAACGGATTGTTGATGTGGGGAATGTTGCTTGTCCAAACGAAGAGCTAGAAGCTGCCCAGGAAGAATTGGGGAACGCCGTCTCAGCAATCTTTTCCAAAGCCATGACGCCCATTATTTTAGGCGGAGGCCATGAGACATTGTATGGACATTACGTAGGTGTCCGAAAGCATATTGGTAAAGAGGCTTCTCTGGGCATTATCAATATTGACGCTCATTTCGATTTGCGTTCCTATGAAGTTCAGCCTTCATCTGGGACGATGTTTCGGCAAATACTAGAGCATGACAAAAATAGCAGCTATTTTGTGTTAGGGATTCAGCGTTTCGGAAATACGCAGGAGCTATTTGATAAAGCAGATGAGCTCGGTGTTCGTTATGTGTATGAAGAAGAGATAACAGACGCGCGAATGGATGAAATTACTTTATCTGTAAGCGAATTCATCGAAAAACACGATCATGTCATGCTGACGCTATGTACAGATGTTTTAAACGCAGCTTTTGCACCAGGGGTAAGTGCTCCCTCTCCTTTTGGCTTAACACCAATGGTTGTCCGCACTTTGATCCGTACCGTTGCCGCTCATAAGAAAACGCTTTCTTTTGATATTTGTGAAGTGAATCCGATTTTAGATGAAAACGGAAGAACAGTAAAGTTAGGTGCTTACTTGACGAATGAAGCCATCATGGGATTACTAGAGAACAACTAAGGGGAGACAACTATGACGTTAGCACTTAATCAAGTAACGACGATTTTTCTCGCAGTAGCACTTCTCGTATTAGGTACATTCCTCGTAAAAAAGGCTAGTTTCTTGCAAAAGTTTTGTATCCCGGCACCAGTGGTTGGGGGCTTGTTGTTCGCTGTCATTGCAACTGTTTTGAAAGCGACCGGAATTTTACAAATTACATTGGATACTTCCTTACAAAGCTTGTTCATGCTCACGTTCTTTACTACCGTTGGATTGGGAGCGAGCTTTAAGCTGATCAAGCTTGGCGGTAAGTTGCTCGTTATTTACTGGATCGCCTGTGGATTTCTGGCTTTGGCACAAAACGTAATTGGTGTGTCTTTGGCTTCCGTGTTCGGCATTCATCCACTGATCGGGATGATGGCAGGAGCTGTTTCCATGGAAGGTGGACATGGAGCGGCTGGAGCTTTTGGACAAACACTTGAGGACATGGGCATTCAATCTGCTTTGGCGGTTGGGATCGCAGCAGCTACCTTTGGTCTCGTAGCAGGGGGCTTGGTTGGCGGACCGACTGTGAAATATTTGATTACGAAATACGATCTGAAGCCGACAGAAACGGAAGAAGTAGTAGAGACAGTAGAAGAAAAAGGACAAGCGATTACGTCGAATACCTTCTTCATCCAAGTGCTATTGATTACATTCTGTATGGCATTGGGAACGTATTTGGGAGAGCTGTTCTCGACTGCAACCGGATTTGTTCTGCCGGGTTATGTGGGAGCGATGTTTGTAGCGGTAATTGTCCGTAACATTGTAGACAAGCTCAATCCAAAGGCAATCGACATGAAGAGCATCAACCTGATCAGTGATGTGACGCTTGGAATTTTCCTGTCCATGGCACTGATGAGCATCAAGCTGTGGGAAGTTGCAGACCTTGCGCTTCCAATGCTCGTGATCGTATTTGTTCAAGTAGTATTCATCGTTTTGTTTGGGATTTTCGTCTTGTTCCGTTTGCTTGGCAAAAACTACGACGCCGCAGTCATGGTCGCAGGCTTTACCGGACATGGTCTGGGCGCTACACCAAACGCAATGGCGAATATGGCGGCAGTAACGGGAAGATTTGGTCCTTCGCGAAAAGCATACCTGGTCGTTCCAATCGTAGGTGCCTTCCTGATTGATGTGTTCGCGATGCCGATCATTATTACCACGATTAATTTGTTTAAATAAAGACGATTCAAAAATCCCTTCATGCTGGAGATAGTCTAGCTGGAGGGATTTTTTGTGCGTATATTCACTTTAGCCAACTCTCTATCGTTTGATTGATTACAAATAATAGAAAGAAAAGGAAATAATTTCTTGACTGTTCGCATCTTGTTCGTGTATATTTAATTAAGAACATATGTTCTTGTTTTTGGAGCCTTTGCAAAGACAATCTCACCTAAAAACACAAGTTTTAGGGTGGAAAAGTGGATTTCGGTTTGGTAAGAGACAGCAGGAAGGGGCTGGAAAGGGGCATCAACTCCTAGGTAAATTTGAAGCACTGATGCTGAGTCAAAGTTTGCACAAGCAGAAGCTAATGGAAAAAAATATTTAGTTTTTTCTGCGAAATTTGTAACCTATTGTCATTTTTTGCGTATTAATTGGCAGAAACAACCAAAAAGTAGAAAATGTGGAGGGAAAAAGAATGAGAGAACTTCATGCTGATGTGGTAATCATTGGGGGAGGTACTGGTGGCTGCGCAGCAGCACTGGCAGCAGCGAAATCAGGAAAATCAGTCATTATGACGGAAGAGACCGATTGGATTGGCGGTCAATTTACGAGCCAAGCGGTACCGCCAGATGAGCATCCATGGATTGAACAGTTTGGTTGCACGCGGAGCTATCGCACATTCCGTGACAGCGTGCGTGACTATTACCGTAACCATTATCCAATGACGGCAGAAGCACGCGTCATCCCGAATCTTGACCCTGGTAACGGTTCCGTAAGTCGCCTTTGCCACGAACCGAAAGTAGCGCTCGCTGTGTTTTATCAGATGCTTGCTCCTTATATTAACAGCGGTAGACTTACTATTCTGACGAATCATAAGCTGCATGCTGTTCGCATGGCTGGCGATAACGTACTGTCGATCACAGTAGAAGATCAGAAGCATCATGATTTTCATGAACTGGTAGCACCGTATTTCTTGGACGCGACAGAATGTGGAGATGTACTCCCGCAGGCTGGCGTAGAATACGTACTTGGCGCTGAATCAGTCGATCAAACGGGAGAGCCAAATGCTGTTGTCGGGCCGCCGCAGCCAAATGATATTCAGGCATTTACGTATTGCTTCGCGATGGATTATTTGGAGGGAGAAAATCATACGATTGCCAAGCCGGAAATGTATGACTTCTGGCGCAACTACAAAGCAGATTTCTGGCCGGACAAGTTGCTCAGCTGGACAGGCTCCAACCCGCGAAATACTGCTGAATCTGTACGATATGAGCTGTTCCCGGGGACTAAATATTTTCCACTCTTCACGTATCGCCAGATTGCTGATCCGAAAAACTTCCAAACCGGATTGTACAAGAGTGGCGTAACAACCGTTAACTGGCCGCAAAATGATTACTGGCTTGGCTCGATCATTGATGTACCAGAGGAAGAGCGTCAGCGTCACCTCTACGGCGGTAAACAACTGAGTCTCTCCCTTCTGTATTGGATGCAAACAGAGGCTCCTCGCCCAGATGGTGGACAAGGGTATCCAGGGCTGCGACTGCGCAAGGATGTCATGGGAACAGAGGATGGACTGGCGATGTATCCTTATATTCGTGAATCCCGCCGGATCAAAGCCGAATTCACCGTATTGGAGCAACATGTGAGTGCATTTGTCCGCAATACAGGCAAGGCAGAAGCCTTCCATGATTCCGTTGGGGTCGGCAGCTACCGAATTGACCTGCATCCAAGCACTGCGAACCGCAATTACGTCGATGTGTCGACTTATCCGTTCCAAATTCCGCTGGGCAGCTTAATCCCTGTGCGTGTAAATAACCTGCTGCCAGCGGGCAAAAACCTCGGGGTTACGCATATTACTAATGGATGCTTCCGTCTCCACCCAGTAGAGTGGAACGTCGGTGAAGTTGCTGGCTATTTGACAGCTTATTGCTTGCAATATGGCCTGACTCCTCGCGCTGTCCGAAATACTCCTGATGAACTGAAAAAGTTCCAAGCGTTCTTGTACGCGGAAGGCGTAGAGTACTTCTGGCCAACGATGTACGCAGTGTAAGCAGTTAGACGATCTGGTTGCCTGAGTTCGGTATTTTATCGGACTCAGGTTTTTTCTTGGAGAGCGAGAGAGCAGATTCAGAAAAAGCAATCCGCATAATTTCGTCGACAGTTTCCTGTGGTGTCTGCTCGGAAGAATCGATCCACATGCCGAGCTTTGGTGTTTCGGTCTGCAAGATTTGATTGAGGTGGGGAATCGTCCAAGCACCATACCCTGTTTTGGAACGGGATGCCTCTCTCTCTTCAATCACTTTTTCATTTGGCGTGAGTACGACAACATACAATGGACGGTTCCGAATCATTTCAACAAATTCGCTCAAAAGGGGGCCGATCACAACGTCCTGTACAACGACATTAAATCCTTCTTCAAAAAAAGTGTCTGCCGTAGAGGCTGCTATTTTGTAGCGCAACTGCAACTGACGAATGGCTTCTTGTGACGGTTCAGGCATATATTCCTCTCTGCCACTTACAATCATTCGTCGGAACGAATCACCTCGCAGATGAACGCCTCGATTCAGCTTTTCAGCAAGTAACTGAGCGACTGTTGATTTTCCAGAAGCCATAATCCCTGTAACGAGAAAAATACATCTGTCTGGAGCGTGAAGATTCGCATTCTCGTGCAGCATCATTATCCCACCTTACTCATACGATGTTATGTACGTTTATATATGGTAATCATTGGATGATCCTTATCTTTTTGAATCATAACATGACGGTCATGAAAACGCGATTGAGGAAATGAGGCACAAATAGGATAATATTTCTACATGTCGAAATAGGAAGTACAGTAACACCAAATAAGGGGGACTTTATTGTGATAGGTCCTATTTTTTTGCGTGGAGAATTGATAGAGAGATTTCGGGAGCATCTATTGAACGTGGCTTATTATCAGGTAATTCATCAAGGAATTAGCTGCGTTGACAACGAAATGAAGAAGGTAAGCAAGGATAAAGTAAATGAGATCATCAATCACTTTGTACACGCTCGTTTCCCTATTGTTTGTTCTGCTGGGAGTAAAAGCACCATACCATTTTGGGATTATCATCTGGCCTTGCAATATGACGAGGATAAGAGGACAGCTATCATCTGCGAGCTACTCGTGCGTGAACCAAACCAGGATCATTGTAGAAAAGCGTTGCTTATGGCGTATTATTTATTAGTGAATCCGAAGATGGGCGTAGAAAGGATACAAGCCCCTATGAATCTGTCCCATTTGGCTGATTGCAAAGATTTTGAAGCGATCTGCATGGAGTGCGTTCCTCACCAAAACATCACATATTTGTCTTAGAAGAACAATCACACATGGAGGTGCCAATGTATGGTGAACCTGATCAAAATCAGAGCGAGTGTATTTATCCCCCAGTCATGGACGGAGCCCAGAGCAGATCCGCAAACAGGAAAAGTCATTCAATTTGAAGGCGATTCGCGCGAATTTACCCCCTATGCCGTAAATGCCATGCGTTCCAGAGTGGAGCAAGAGGTCGTCGTAGACTTCATGAAAAAAGAAATTTTTTCTTATCAGAACACGGGAATCACAACGGAGAAAATCACGAATTCTGATGGCTCGATTCAGCTGCGAAAAGGAAAAGCGAGTACAGAGGGCATTTTGTGCAGGAATATGGTATGGAAATCGGATGATGAAGTGAGCTTTGAAATGAGCGCAAGTGCGAGTAATCCCCTGAATGAGCATGCGCCTCCGGTGGACTACTTATTATTGGTGACTGCGAAAAGGGATGGTCTTGTACAGATTGAAGGAGCACATGATGGCTTCCCTTGCTTTGAATTTTATAAGCAAGCGGATTTTGGGCCGTTTGAAACGATTTATACCCATGATTTCCGCGAAACAGGTGATACTCCGGCAGCATTGGCTGGAGAGATGGACTATCAATTTCGTAAGACTCTGTAGTACGAACGCATGATGTACGTTAAAAAACATTGGTAAATCAAGGTTTTTTCTTTTTGGTAGGCGTTGATCGAGGATACGGATCAAAAGTGGGAAATTCCTATTCAGATAGAAAAAGAGTAGGCCGCGTCGGTTTGCCTCATTTCCTCAGATAGCAAGAGGGAATGGGGCTTTTTTCTTCAGGGAAATTGCCATGAGCCTCCCGATCTCTTATTTATTTCGCGAGCAAACCAACTAATGGGAAAGAGACAGAAGGTTACAAAGAACACGACAGACATTGCTTCTGCTTCTTGTCCTTCCTATAATAAACCATATCATTCACTAGATGATGGAAGGGAGTAGGCATCAAAAATCTTCCATCCTACGTTTACAAGGAGGTTCTTATCATGAGTAACCCGACTATGTCCGATCAATTCCCTGTCATCGAAACAGACAGATTGATCCTTCGACAACCTAATCAACAAGACATTGAAGATATTTTTGAAGTGTTGTCACATGAAGATGTGGCGAGATATGTAGGAATAGCGAGGTTTCAATCAATAGCAGAGGCTGAAAATGAACTTCGATGGTACCGAGACTTATTTGAACAAAAACAGGGACTCAGGTGGGCGGTTACGGATCGTTCCACTGGAAAATTTCTTGGCAGCTGCGGCTACAAACATTATCATGCTGTACATAACAAAGCGGAGATTGGGTATGATCTGAATTTTTCGTGGTGGAATAAGGGGATCATGTCGGAAGCACTGCGGCCCATTATCGCGTACGGGTTTACGCATATGCATCTAAACAGAATAGAAGCAGAAGCAGATACGCGAAATACGGCATCCATCCATTTGCTCCAAAAATTTGGCTTTCAAGTAGAAGGAATCCATCGAGAAACGGAATTTGAAAATGGGATGTACATTGATCTTGTGAAGCTTGCGTTGCTTCGAAAAGAATATGAATTGAATTCGTAAAAGAATCGTAGTCGATAAACGGCGGGGGAATGTACGGAATCTTTCATCGTACAGACCCCCGCTCATTTATTCCCCACTTCTACAGCCACGCGCAAAGCAGACTCAATCGCCCCTTGAATCCAGCCGTGATGTTCATTCGAGGTGTGCTCCCCCGCAAAATAAATTCTTCCTTCAGGCGCACCAATGTAGGGAGTTAATTCCGTCTCCTGCAACGGTTTGAACAAGGCAAAGGCACCAGCAGCATAAGGCTGCAACGCCCAATTATGTGTGACCCCCGTAACGAAGGTAGTGTACACCTGCTCCCCATGAATGTCAGCCAGATGCTTTACCGCTTGCATAACTTGTTTTTCTTTCGACATGCTTAGCCACGGAAGGTCGTCATCCTCCCATGTATAACTGACTAATACGACACCACCAGGCTGATCAAAACCGTGGTTGGGAAAGTAGGAGAGGCGAATAGGCGAATCTGTTACGGTTTGTCCGCTCCTTATTCCCTGTGCTTCCCAGAATCGCTGCGAAAACTGGATGCCTATTTTGGATGAGGAAACATAGTGGAGTTGACGAATAGCTTTCCATTTTTGATAGGAAAACAGATCGTACGGTTCAACCCGAACAAACTGCAATACGGTAAAAGGGATGGTAATAATCGCGATATCACTGGTCATCTGAAACCGTTCGCCTGTGTCGGTACGCACGCCTGAAATCGTAATTTGATTCCCCGTCTCGACGATTCGCGTCATTTTATGCTGGAAGTAGATATTCTCCTGTAATTGGGGGAGAAATGCCTGTGGTAGCTGGTCAAATCCTCCTGTTATTTCGAAAAAGCGTGTAGAGGGATCGAACAGGATGAAGTCTCGTAAAATTTCGGGAAAGGCGAGCTCAGGGAATCCTTCGAAGCCAGTCATGACCTTGATCATATCGATAGCGGGGGCGGATAAGGAAGGGGCAACAGGATTGAAGCGCAAGAACTGATCCATGGAAAAGCCATCGTACTTTTGGACGACGATGGGCCAATTCTTCGCTGGATCGAGGTTGATGAAGTCGATGATAGGCTTAATGGCTTGCCTGGCCAATTCGTCGAACGTACGGCCTTTTTCATGTGGAGATACAGGGAAACGGAGGATGTCCGGATCGCGCTGATAGATCCAACGCCTTGTTTTGATACCATTTACGGAGATGATGTCGTTCGGAGAGCTGTTGATAAACGGATGAAGCGGAAGAGCGAATTTCGTCACGTATGCCAGAGTAAGTTCGTGCGTGAGAGGAATACGCATGGCTCCAGCTTCTAGATAATGACCATGGGTAAAAGGAGAGCGCAATGTAAAAACTCGGCCGCCTATCCGGTCCGCTGCTTCCAAAATTGTTACGTTGTGTCCCGCTGCTTTAAGCAACGAGGCAGAAACAAGACCAGCCATTCCAGCCCCGACGATGATGATAGTGAGGGGGGAGTGGGTTTGTGGGAGACCATTGCGAATAATGGATAGCATGTCAGGTTGTGTTAAGGAGAAGGAGGGATTATTCATAGATTGTCTCCTTTCCATTCTTTTCCGGTACTATGATCCTATTCCATGGATTACTCAGGTATGCGTTGTGTAAGTTGATCATACAGGACTCTACCAATTTCATCCAAGAAATGATAGGATGGAGAAAAGGGGAACAAATGATCGGAGGAGCTTGAATGTTACCAACGAATGTTATCTGGAAACCAACGACAGGTGTCGGATATGAGCACTTGAGAATACGGGAGGGCTCGAACAGAATCCACGTCAATAGCATAGTGATTGGGAGGCTGGATGACGCCACCCTAACAAGAATCCAGTACGAAATTGTTCTTGATTCAAATTGGGTCACGCGAGAGGTTTCACTAGCAAGCATGGGCGAAGAAGGCGCTTTGCATCTCTCATCGGATGGAAAGGGAAATTGGACGAACGAGGTAGGTGAGCCCATTCCTGAGCTCTTTAGCTGTATCGATATCGATATTTCTTGTACGCCTTTCACGAATACACTGCCGATACGCCGTTTGTCGTATTCTCCACGGGAACCACAGTCTATACAAGTAGCCTATTTCTCAGCTCATGAGCTGACATATAGACAAGTTGAGCAGCAATATACACTGCTAGAAAGTAAAGGGGATTCTTCTGTCTACCAATACCGGGCAGGAACATTCGTGGAGAACATCACGGTCGATACAAATGGGTTGGTTCTGAACTATCCAGACCTGTTTATCCGTGAGCAGGTGTAGGGAGCAAGGAGTGATTGTCCAGCATGGCTGAAAGGTTTATTGCGGGTATACTGGCCAGTTTTTTATTTACATTTGGGATTGCACTACTGTATTTTCAGGATCGATCTTCGGTTCTTCTTGTCGGGATGTTTACGTTCCCGACCGTGTTTTTGTTAGGGATTCCGCAATCTCTCATCATTGATTGGGTCATGAAGCGATTACCATGGAACAAGGGAAGTCTCCTTTTCATACTGGAAGCAATGCTGTACATTGTGGCTGGAATTATCGCAACCATCATGCTTTTCTTCATCGTTACGCATACCTTTATGCTGCTTCTCAAGTTTTACGTCTTGGGCGTAGTTGCATCTTTGCTTTATTTTGTTTGCCTGCGTTTCCTAAGACGTAAAAAGAAAGTCGTGCATGTAGTGTAAGGAAAAGGAGTGAGTGTCATGAATGAATGGGTACAAGTCGTGTCAGGCAACATTTTGGAAGCCACGGAAACTATTATCGTGCAGCAGGTGAACTGCATGGGTGTGATGGGAGCAGGGCTTGCCAAGCAAATAAGAGCCAAATACCCAAGCGTTTATACGGAATACAAGCGGCATTGCGAGCAGTATGCGCATGCACGTGAGGACCTTCTTGGACAAGTATTGCTTTGTCAGGTTGGGGAAGGAAAGTACATTGCCAACCTTTTCGCACAGCTCGGTTATGGGAAAAAAGGAGTCTATACGAAATATGACATGCTGCAAAAAGGGTTGGAAGAAGTTCTCTCCCTAGCGAAAAAAGAAAATCTGACCCTCGCCATTCCATACGGGATCGGCTGCGGATTAGCAGGGGGAGACTGGGATGTGGTAAGGAAACAGCTTGATGATATTTTTGCTGGCTATGGCGTGAGAGTGTACAAATTCGAAGCGGATTGACGGCAGGAGATCACATACGCTATAGTAAAAAGAACCATATCTAGGGAGAGATGTTGATGTCGGCGGTCGTTCTTAACTAAAGCAATTCCATACAAAAGGTCTTGATTCATCATTTGAAATTTTGCCTTTTAGCAAAGTTTCTTTGTGCTGGATGATCATCGGCCTTGGAATTAGTTAAGAACAACGGATATCATACAATGCCTTAGGTGAAAACCCTATCATTGCGCCCAAAATCCGTGCTGTGTTCAGCGCGGTTTTTTATTTGGTTGCGTTTTGTTTAGGTATCCCAAAAAAAGGGCGGAGAATGACATTTGTTCATTCTTCGCCCTTTTTTATTTTTCATAAAAAAGGAGAAATCAGTCATGAATGAAAAAGCATTGCAGCGTCTCGAATACGACAAAATCAAAGAAAAGGTAATGGATTACGCTTTATCGTACGCAGGGAAAAAGCATGTAGAACAAATGATGCCGATGGACTCTGTCAAAGTAGTGCGAAGTAGGTTGGACGAAACAGCAGAAGCAAAGAACATCCTGCAAAATGGAGCAAGTGTACCGATTCCTGCGCTGGAGGGGATGGAGAAGATCCTTTCCCTTCTGGGGACAGGATATGTATTTGGCGTAAATGATTTTACCAATCTGTACCTGTTCCTAACGAGTTGCTCACAACTAACAAAATACATGGCGACAAAAGCACAATTGGCGCCACGCGTAAGTTCTTATGCAGCATCGATGTACGACGCCACCAAATTGAAAAATGAAATCGAACAATGCATCCGACATGGGCAAGTTGTCGATTCCGCCAGCAAAGACTTGTTGAAAGTGCGTAAACGCATCGTCGTATTTGAAGAGCGCTTGAAAAGACAACTGGATTCCGTCATGAACAAATATCGTTCGATCATGCAAGAAAATGTCATTAGTACACGCAATGGACGTTATGTCATTCCCATCAAAAAAGAACATCGCAAGCAAGTGGCTGGCAGTGTTTTAGATGAATCGGCGAGCGGTCAAACCGTCTATATGGAACCGACGGAGATCAGCACCGTACAGTTCGAGCTCACCGCACTCAAGGCAGAGGAAGAACGCGAAGTAACAAAAGTACTGATGCAATTGTCCGCATTCGCAGAAGAATATACGTATGAACTCACCGTGAATGTCGAGACTGTTGGCATGTATGACTTTCTTTTCGCAAAAGCGAAGTACGCATTGGCAATCGGAGGCGCGAATGTCGAACTAAATGAAAAAGGGATCATCGATGTCAAGGAAGCACGGCATCCGCTACTCGGTCCGAAAATGGTGCCGCTGCATATGAGGATTGGTCGAGAATACAAATCGCTTATTATTACAGGTCCCAATACAGGCGGGAAAACATTGACGTTAAAAACCATCGGGCTTTTAACCATGATGGTGCAGTCGGGTTTGCTCGTACCAGTACAGGAAGGCAGTCGCTTCGCCATTTTCCGCAACATCGCGGTAGATATTGGGGATGGGCAAAGCATTGAGCAAGCGTTAAGTACGTTTTCCGCGCATATTCATAATGTGCTGGAAATCTTACAGATTACGGACGCTTCTACCCTCGTTCTGATTGATGAGATGGCTACCGGTACAGATCCAGGAGAAGGTGTCGCCTTGTCGATTGCGATTTTGGAGGAGCTGCACCGAAGAGGTGCGACGGTGATTGTGAATACACATTTTAACGAAATCAAAAATTTTGCCTCCGCAACTGCCGGGTTCCAAAATGCACGAATGGAATTTGACGAGGAGACCTTGCAGCCACTGTATCGCTTGCGAATCGGAGAAGCAGGCCAGAGCTACGCATTTCTGATCGCACTGAAGCTGGGTATCCCGTCT
Organism: Brevibacillus sp. HB1.4B; assembly: GCF_013284285.1. Taxonomy (NCBI): domain Bacteria; kingdom Bacillati; phylum Bacillota; class Bacilli; order Caryophanales; family Paenibacillaceae; genus Brevibacillus; species Brevibacillus sp. HB1.4B. The sequence continues at coordinate 562,217 of NZ_JABSUT010000002.1, read as the reverse complement.
GAGATGATTCAGCGTTCTCGGGAAATTACTCGGAATGGATTCACGACTACGACTACCACTACAGAAAGGCTGGAACAATACCAAGACAGAGAGCAGGAAGAGTATGAGGCTCTCCATTATGTGGAGACACGAATAATAGAAAAGCCAGAAGAAGTGGAAGTAGAGGTGGAAGAGGAAAGACGAGAGCAGCTTTCACAGGAGATTTCCGAAAAAGCAGCAGATACTCCAGTCAAACCTGAGCGTGACAAACCATTTGCTGTTGGTGATTGTGTATTCATTTCCTATCTGGGGAGAACTGGCATCGTATTTGCTGCGGAGGACTCCAAAGGCATCGTTGGCGTCATGATTCAAAATCAGAAATATAAAATCAACAAAAAGCGCCTCGTCTTGCATATTGAGGGCAAAGAACTGTATCCGGCCGATTATGACATGGACATCGTGTTCGAGACAAAAGAGAACCGGAAGAAGCGCAAAATGATGAGTCGCAAGCATGTCGAAGGATTATCGATCGAGACGAAACGAGAGGGGTGACGAGTACGGGCAAAAAGCCGATTTTCTATAAGAGAATCGGCTTTTTGATGTTGACAGGATGAATAGGCTAGTTGGCTGTAGGGCTAACCGTCATTTGTTTACTAACAAGCACCATGATGATCGCCAATAGCAAGAAGTAGATTGGCATGGTGACGAGCGAGCCATTATGAAAATAACTCATGCCGCTGGTGATAAGACTGACGACGATGTAGTAACCCAAACCAAAAATAGCGCCAGCAGTTCCGAGTACATCGCTGTAGTGGACAAGAGCTAAACTCAGGCAGTTTGGAATCATGATCCCAATCCCTAGCAGAAGAGTAAAGATAGAGGCTACCATGATCGCCATCGAGACAACGGACGGACTCACTCCATACAAAGTGAAGCTTGTGAGGCATACTGCCCCTAACGTCGTTACCAGTGAGCCGATTTGGATAATATTCTCAGCCGGGTATTTGGTTAGCATTTTTTTCGAGAGCATGGCTCCGATTACAGAAGCCAACGCTACGAAAATACCCAAAAACCCAAACACACCAGGTGTCATGCCGAAAAACGCAATGAAAATAAAGGGAGCTTCGGCATAGTAACTGAACAACATGCCATTTGTCGCCCCAATTAAGAAACCAAAAGCCCATATCCTTTTGTCCGAAACAAGTCGTTTGGCTACAGCAAGCGTATTTATGTTTAAAGCTGTAGACGTTTTGGTCTCAGGTAACGAGACAAACGCGTAAGCAAAGATCGCTACGCTCATCGCAATCAGTGTGAAGAAAACCGCCTGATATCCAAACGATTGATCCACCCAACCACCGATTAAGGGGCCAATTGCAGGCGTAAAAGCGAGAGCAGCTGAAATCTGAGCAAAAACAGCATGGCGCTTGGTCGTGTCAGTACTCTCTCGTAAGATGGTTTGGGTTACCACCGATCCTGCACTCGCACCGAAGGCTTGAATGAAGCGGCTCCATAACAACCAATCAGCCGAATCGGAGAGATAGCAACCAAAGCTCCCCAAACCATAAACAAATAGTCCCCAGAGCATGGCAGGGCGTCTACCGATAGAGTCAGAGAGTCTTCCCCAGCAAAATACACCAAAGGCAAAACCGAGGAAGTAAATACTGAGTGTCAGTTGGATCGTATTGTTACTGGCATGGAGACTATTGGCGATATCAGGTAACGAAGGTGTATAGATCGTTTCACTAATTTGCGGAAAACCAACCAGGATGATCAACAGTAACAAAGATGGTGTTGAGATTTTTCTATTCACTTGTACATTCCCCCTATATTCCGAAAATCTCAAACAGCGCAGGAGGAGATTACGGAATTGGGGGTTTACATTTACTTAGTCTTGAAAATGAAAGCATATTGTCACCTTACATAAGTTATAGGGGGAATTTTTTCAATAGAATAGCATTTGTTTAGAATCGGTGACAAGTCATTTTCGTCTGGCGGATTACTCACACTTTTCTCTTTTCCCTCGATGAAGGGCTGTACGGAAGCTGCTGCCACAGCCGCAGGTTGCGACTGCATTCGGGTTTTGGATCGTAAATCCACCCATCATCCCTGTTTCTTTGTAATCGATTTCGACGCCATCGACATACGGATAGCTTTCCGGATTGACGACCAGCTTCACGCCATCAATATCGATTGTGGTGTCGCCTTCTTGATAAGTATCATCAAAACCGAGTCCATAGGTCATCCCAGAGCACCCTCCGTCCTTTACGCCAAAACGAATGAAGAGAGTAGAGCTTTCTTGTTCGAGCATATTTTGAAGGCGAGTTACAGCAGTTTCGCTAATTTGAATCATCGTGAGACCTCCTTTTTTATGCTTACTGTTCACCTACGATCACAACTTCAGGAACAAGGTGAATACCTGATTGGCTGTGAACTTTATCCTGAATCTGTCTCATGAGTGTCCATACATCAAGTGCGGTGGCATTGCCGGTATTCATAATAAAATTGGCATGCTTGCTCGATACTTCCGCGCCTCCGTACCGCATGCCCTTTAGGCCAGCATCTTCAATGAGCTTTGCAGCAAAATGGCCTGGGGGATTTCTGAATACACTGCCTGCACAGTCAAAAGGCAGAGGCTGTGTTTTTAAACGTTTTTCTTTATAGTGGTTCCACTGGAGCTTGATGCTTTCGCTGTCGCGCGGGGTCAGCTCAAAAATAGCTTCCGTGATCATGACATCAGTATCTTGCAAGGAAGAGTGGCGATAAGAAAAATCCAAATCTACAGCATGCAAGGAGCGAATGGTTCCCGTTTGTGTGATCACTTCAGCTGAATGGAAAATGTCCGATATATCCGATCCGTTCGCGCCTGCATTCATGTACACAGCGCCGCCGACAGATCCGGGTATTCCGCCAGCGAACTCCAATCCACTGAGCCTGTGCTTGTTTGCCAATGCTGCAAGCTTGATCAAGGAGTAGGCAGCCCCTGCATAAATCTGATTGTCCACGATTCGGGCATAGTCCAAAGCCTTGTTTAATTTTATGACTGCGCCACGATACCCCTTGTCTGTGACTAAAAGGTTGGAGCCCTTTCCCATCACCATCCATGGGACATGATGTTCATTCAGTATTTGCAGGACCATGATCAGTTGGGATTTACTGCTCGGTGTAATCAGTAAATCCGCAGGTCCGCCAATTTTCCAGGTAGTATGTGCCGCCAAAGGCTCTTGATAAGTCACTTCGACCTGTCGTTCACGGAGAAGCGAGAATACAGGTTTCATACGTTTCACCTATCCTTCTTGGAAAAAAACACCTTGCACTGCAACTACAGTATATGCACTATTTTATATATATTCAACTAAAATGTTTAATAAATTGTGGTTGCGTAGATCTCACGATGAGCAAAGAATGTCACTTTATAAACATGTTTGTTGAATTAGTTATACAAAGGACATATACTGTGAGCGTATCGTTCTTTTCCAATAAAGGGGCGAAGAGAAAATGGAGAGATATAGACATCTATCAACACGTGAATACATTTTATTGTTGCTGAAAAGGGAAGGGGAGCTCAGCACAAAGGATTTGCAAAACAGGCTGGAGCTCACAAAGGTAGCTGTCAGCAGGCAAATGATCTACTTGGAAAAAGACGGTTTTGTTGTGTGCAGAGTAGGTCGTCAAAAAGCAGGCAGACCGATGCACTACTATTCGTTAACACAGCAAGGTAACGAACAATTTCCGAATGATTACGGGCAATTAGCCGTGGATTTGATGGAGCATATCGTGCTGGCAGACGGGGAAGACCGGGTGGATCAATTTTTCGCAAGGCAGCAAGAGAAGATTATCCAGAAATACGAGGGACAAATGGAAGGAAAAGAGCTATCTGAAAAGGTGGTAGAGATGGCACGCATCCAAGATGACAACGGATTTATGGCGAGATGGGAGCAGGTAAGTGATGAGGAATTTGTGATCACGCAGTATAATTGTCCATATTTTAAAGTAGCAGATCGATATCAGATGATCTGTGCAAGAGAGCTTAATTGTTACCGAGCGTTACTCCAGACGAGCGTAGAACGGACGGAATGCGTGGCAATCGGCGGAAAGAAATGTGTCTATCAGATCCGTTCTACACAATCGTAGCTGCAAAGCATCATCACGGCAGATGAAATGACAAATGAGGAGGGAACGAAAGCAATGACCAACTCGAATCCATGGGATGCTGACTGGGAAGTATCTGAACCATTGGCACGCGCACTCATCTACAGTCAGTTTCCGCAGCTATCTTCTATGCCCATCAATCTTATCGGCTGTGGTTGGGATAACGTGGTCTTTCGAGTGGGGGACGAATATGTTTTCCGTTTTCCCAGGCGGAATGTCGCTGTTGAACTGATCAAAAAGGAAGGGGTGCTGCTGCCAATGCTTGCGGCATTCCTGACGATACCATATCCGAAGCCAGTTTTTTATGGGGAACCAAACGACGACTATCCATACCCTTTTTTGGGGTACACGTATGTACCGGGAACGTTTCCAAAAGGCTTGACCGACGAGCAGCGTGCTTCATCAGCAGTGGCACTTGCGACGTTTTTAAAAGAATTGCACGCGTTTCCGCCCCAGCGTGCCCGTGAAAACGGGATCGAACATGATCACAGGAACCTCTTGGACATTGCACAGAGAAAAGAAAAGATGCAGACGTTCTTGTCTACCTTAGCTGTACATATTTCTGAAGAGGATCGGGATGCGATCGCGAATTATTTAGGGCAAGTCGTGATAGACCGAATCAGTCCGTGTGAAGTGGTTCTACATGGAGACTTGCATGTGAAAAATATGCTGGTAGATGAAGCTGGGCATATATCAGGCATCATTGACTGGGGGGATCTCAATGTGGGTCACCCGGGAGCAGATTTAAATGTGGCCTACAGCTTTTTACCGCCACAAGCCCGCCAGCCATTTTTTCATGCGTATGGAGAAGTGGATGAAGAGACAAACATATTGGCCAGGATGATGGCGGTGTACATTCCGATGCTGCTCTGGATGCAAGCCATTGATAACCATGACGAAGAAGTGGCAGAGGAAGCAAGAATGACGATAAGGCGAGCGCTCGCTGACGGATAGGGCATCGGTAAAATGTTTCGGGGGACAAGCTGCTTACGCTCATCCCCCGATTTTCTTATCCGATTCCTAACTCTTCCATTTTCCGATACAGGGTGCTTCGCGCAATTCCTAGCTTTTTGGCAGCGGCGCTGATGGACGGAGCTTGTGTGATGGCTTGCTGGATCGTCTGTCGCTCTAATTCGCGCAATAATGGCAAAGGTTCACCGGATGCTTCTTGCAATCCATACTGCTGCTGCCATTCGCTCGGAAGATGGTGAGAGGTGACCCACGAATCACCGTACGCATGTAAAAAGGCTCTCTCCACGATATTGCGCAGCTCACGAATATTTCCGGGCCATGAATGCTGCTGCAAGATTGCCAGGGCAGATTCACAGATGCTTGTCGGCCCGCCAGCGTATTGGGTATGGAGCTGCTGGAGGAACTCTTCAGCCAAGGTTGCAATGTCTTCCTTGCGTTCGCGCAGGGAAGGGATGCGTATTTGCAGGACATTGAGCCTGTAGTAAAGGTCTGCACGAAACTGTCCATTTCGTACCTCTTCTTCAATGGAACGATTGGTGGCAGCGATAATCCGAATGTCCAATGGCTTTTCTTCGTGAGAGCCCAATCTCGTCACTTTGCGTTCTTCGAGGACGCGTAGCAATAGCACTTGAAGCTCCATGCTCATTTCCCCGATTTCATCGAGAAAGAGCGTTCCTCCATTTGCTGCTTCAAATTTCCCCGATTGCCCTCCTTTTTTTGCTCCAGTAAAAGCTCCGTCTGTATATCCAAATAGCTCACTTGCGATCAGTTCACGTGGAAGTGCTGCGATATTGACTGCAAGAAAAGGGCCGTCTTTTCGCGAACTGGAGGAGTGGATGGCACGTGCCAGGACCTCTTTGCCACAGCCTGTTTCTCCGAGCAATAACGTATTGGATAAAGATTGTGCAGCGATACGCGCTGTATGTAGTTGGGCTTGATAGAGGGGACTATTTGTATGAATCTCTGAAAACGAGTAACTGCTAGCTGTCTTTGACAAGGCTGACGTGCATGGGCGAATAAGAAAGAGGCGATACCACGTCTGTTCCCCCAGATCGAGTTCCTCTAAGGACCAATTGGTTAAGCGTTCTTGTTCCCAATCCACCTCGAGAACAAGGCCTTCAAATAATGAAAATCGTTCTTGTGCCCGCTTGTTAGCAAAAAGTACGACGCGCTCGTCACTGAGTGCGATTAGGCATTCATGGCTGTTTTCGGCCCATGCGAAAAGCAGACTCTTCCAATTGGGAACAGAATGAGAGGCATGCCTGAGAGCTGGAATCATAGGATCAGTCTGAAGAGCGGAAGAACGTCGCGTAGTGGCAAGGGATAGCGGGAAAAGTGGCAAAGAGCCATTTTGTAGCAAATGGATAAGCGCATCCCTAATCAGAGAAAATTCGTAGGATGAAAGATTCGCAGAGGCCTGTAATTGCTGATAGAGAGAATGAAAGAGAGCATGAGAGATCGCGCGATGATGGGAACGCTCGATTACGGTGGAAGAATTGAAAGAAGAGAGCAGCATGCCGGCTTCAAAAATCGTTCTCGCATCCTTTCTTGGTTATAGTTTGTTTGTTCGATCGTGGGACAGGTGTCCGACAAGGAAGCAGGGAAACAAACGACACACAATGACGAAAGCGATACAAGAGATGAGGGACTTTTCCGGTCAAAGACAGATCAACTGCATGACCTGTTTTGCGACAAGCTCTTTGTAATAAGTATACAGGAGAAAATAGCCAAAAGAATCGGTATCATCAAATTTTTATCGGGACTTGCAAGCATTGGCATGTCATTTGCTTCTTTTTGTGTATGTACGGCATACGCAATTTTGAACAAGTGAGGGGGAAGCAGCATGCCAGAAGTTTTATTTCGAGTTGACTTGAACAAACCGATGGAGGAGCAGGATACACCTGGTCACAACAGATGGCACCCAGATATTCCAGCTACAGTTTCCGTGAATCCAGGAGCTGTTTTCCGCATGGAATGTAAGGACTGGACGGATGGGCAGGTCGCTAACAACGATGACCCTTCCGACATTCGGGATGTCAATCTCAATCGCGTCCATGTGCTCAGTGGACCTGTCTGGGTGAATGGAGTAGAACCAGGCGACCTCTTGGTTGTCGATATTCTCGATATCGGGGCACTCCCCCAATCGGAATGGGGCTTTAATGGGATTTTTGCCAAAGAAAACGGCGGGAGCTTCCTCGTCGATCATTACTCGCAAGCGGCCAAGTCGATCTGGGACTTCCACGGCATTTACACGACCTCTCGCCATTTGCCAGGAGTCAAATTTGCTGGCATTCTTCATCCAGGCTTGATCGGTACGGCACCTTCCCACCAGCTATTGGATCGCTGGAACCGAAGAGAGAGCGACCTCGTAGCGACAAATCCTGAACGAATGCCGCCACTCGCGAATTTGCCGACCCCGCACAGTGCTGTGTTGGGTAGTCTAAAAGGAGCAGAGTTTGATCGGATTGCCAGAGAAGCGGCTCGAACAGTTCCCCCTCGCGAGCATGGCGGAAACTGCGATATTAAAAACTTGTCCAAAGGCACTCGTATCTACTTCCCGGTTTATGTAAATGGAGCGAAGCTGTCCATGGGCGATTTACATTTTTCGCAAGGAGACGGAGAAGTGACCTTCTGCGGCGGAATTGAAATGGCTGGTTGGCTGGATCTTCATGTGGACGTAATCAAGGGCGGGATGGCGAAGTATAACATCGTGAACAACCCTGTATTCAAGCCCGGTCCAGTAGAGCCTCGCTATACGGAATACCTCGTTTTCGAAGGGATTTCCGTCCATGAGACGACAGGGCAGCAGCTGTACATGGATGCGCATGTCGCTTATCGCAATGCCTGCCTGAATGCCATCGAGTATTTGAAAACAGCGATGGGTTTCACGGGGGAGCAGGCGTACATGCTGCTGGGAACGGCACCGGTGGAGGGAAGAATTGCGGGGATCGTCGATATTCCGAACGCGTGCTGCACCTTGTCTATCCCGACAAGTATTTTTGATCGAGATATTTTGCCGAAGTAGCCAAGAAAAAGACCGCGAAGAAGGAGCCAAATACGATGCCGAGATACGATTACATGTGCGAGGAATGTGGTCCATTTGTTCAGTGGTTGAAGATGAGCGAGTTGACAGAGAGCGTTGCTTGCCCCGATTGCCAGCAACCGTCCAAGCGTTTGTATGCTGCACCAGGATTGATCATGACACCGCAAGCGCTGCGCCAACGGATCGAGCGTGGTGTGGAACCGAAAATTGTACGGAAACAATCGCATTCCCATGAAGGAGCAGGGTGTAGCCACAGCCACGGTAGTCAGGCACATCGGGGACATACCCACAGCCGTGGAGGTAAACGCCCTTGGATGGTAGGGCATTAAACGGAAATGATAAAAAGGGCGTTCATTCAGTCTCCATCTGTCTGAATAAACGCCCCTTTGCTATTACCGCAGATATCCTCCGTTGTTGATGTCAAAAGTCGCTCCGGTGTAATGCTTGGACTTCTCCGATAACAGGAAAACAACGGTATCCGCCACGTCCGCAGGCAATACAGGGCTGTCGATGAGGCCATGAGCGAGATATTCTGCCCGACGCCACTCTGGAATGGTGTCCATCATCGGTGTAGCAACCATGGTGGGTGCAACCGCATTGACCCGGATGTAGGGAGCGAAGTTCATCGCGCAGCTTTTCGTCAAGCCGAGAATCGCCGCCTTCGAGGTTCCATAGACCGCATCCGAGCTGCCCTCTAGTCCGGATACAGAGGACAGGTTGACGATCGTTCCACGTTTTTTGGCAGGAAAAAGCAACTTCCCGAACATCTGTGAGAAATAAATGTATCCTTTTATATTAATCGCAAGCACTTTTTCAATCGTTTCGAAGTCGTAGTCCAGTACGTTTTTCGCTAGGTAAATGCCTGCGTTATTGACGAGACTGGTACAATCCGCATGCTCTGCCTCGATATGCGCAAAAAAAGCCGCGACCTCCTCATATTTGCTAACATCCACACAATACGTATGTAGTCTTTCTTCTCGATCCATCTCTTCTTCCAGTGCGAGCATGGCTTCCTGATTGAGGTCACACGCGATGACAGCGGCCCCTTCTTGTAGGCATTGCATTACTACGGCTTTCCCGATCCCAGAAGCTGCTCCCGTTACAATTACTTTTTGATTGCTCAGCATACCTGTACCTCTTTCTGTCTGTGATTTAGTAGAAACATAGGTAGAAAATATGAGATGCTTTGTTAACATATAAGATTATTTTGAAATATTTGTCTACAAGGAAAGTAAAACGTCGAGTGGTCATCTTGATGATCGTTAGGCGTTTTTTTGCTTTTTCTCACTCAAGTGCAATTGCAGTTTTGTCAGGTCTCTCGTACAATTGGTGAGAATTATTATCAATAGATTGTTACATCATGATGTAAGAGGAGTTAGTTATGGGAAAAACAGACACCTATCGTGATCCGAATGTCATCACTGTAAACGATGTGCAAGTTTTGTCCATTTCAAAAGAATGGAAACTTGTAGAAGCGAGAGATAGAAGCGAGCAATTCATTATTTTGGTAATAGAGGGCAGGGCGTCGTTTCGGTTGGATCAGACAGGAGGGATGCTTAACCAGGGAGATTTCATGGTCATCTCTCTAGAGGATATGCAGGAAGGGCTCGCCCTTTTGCCCATTACGGAGAACATCTATGTTTGTTACGTGGCGCTTTTTGCTGCTCATGCCAGAAAAGAAAGGGATGGCTGGCTCATAAACGAAGTGATGCTTCCGATCCAGGGAAAGCACCATATCGAAACAATCTCCTTGATTCACCATCATATCGAACAATTGCATCTGGCATGGCGAAAAGATCACTTCGATCAGCCAGCCATGCAAATTCTTTTTTTGAAGCTATGGCAAGCTATTATGGATGGAGTCACGCTGCAAGAGAAAAAAACAGATCGTCAGCAACTTCTTCAAGGGATCGCTGAACATATGGAGCAACATTGTGAGGAGACTTTTCAGATCGAGGAGATGGCTCGCTACTCAGGAATGACGCCAACCCTTTTCTATCAGCAGTTTAAGGAGTACACCTCGCTCACTCCCTTGCAATTCATCAATCGGAAACGAATGGAGAAGGCCTGTCAGCTTCTGGTGGCGGAGGACGTGATGATTCCTGAGGTAGCTAATGAAGTGGGCTATCGGGATGTGTACTATTTCAGTCGGATGTTTAAAAAGATAGTTGGCGTTCCTCCTTATCGCTTTAAGAAATCGTTACAAAAGAAAATCGCCGTACTCCATCCAGCAATCATTGGTGATCTGCTCGCATTGGGGGTCTCGATCCAACAACTAATCCCTGTTTGGGAAAAGCATCGGCAAAAGAGGCCGTACTCCCAGATGGAAGCAGCCACGCTGGAATTTGACTTGTACCGTCTACACCAGATGGAGCCGGATTTGATTGTGGGTACAGATCAGGTTGCACCTTGGTTTGAACAATTGGAAGCCATTGCACCGACCTTGCTCATTCCTTTCAAAACAACGACCTGGCGGGATCATTTGCAGCAGGTAGCTGCCATGCTGGGAATTGCAGAAGTGGCGACGAGTTGGCTCTATTACTATGATCAAAAAGCAGTTGCAGCCCGCGAGCGTATTCGCAAAAAAATTGGGAATGAAACCGTTATGGCAGTGAGGGCTTGGGATGGTGGAGCCCGTATTTTTGGTGCGAGAAGGCGGAAAATTTCCGATATTTTGTACGGAGACCTCCAGGTAAGACCCCCTGTGGGAACCGATAATTTTGCCTTTCTGGATATCGTGAGCCTAGATGAGCTTCATGATTTTCAGGCTGATCATATTCTGCTTTTTGATGAAAGGAAAATTCGAACAGATGTACGCAAGCATCGTTTGAAAGGGAATGTACATCGAGCTGGGGTATATCCTTGGCTGCATTATTCGGCACTCGGCCATGAGCAAGCCATATCAGAGGCGCTCACGCATCTTGCAGAGTCACAGGAATGTACAAAAAAGGAATCAGGTTCTTCAATTTTCTTGCGGCCACAAGTTTGTGATAATGATTGAGAATGAGTATCACTATTGTTGGAGGGAACGAGATGAAGTCACCATTGTATCCGATTGCACAAGCGATCCGTGACCGCAGAACCATAAAGAAATTCAAACCAGACCCGATTCCACTGGAACTGATTCGTGAGTTGCTGGATGTAGCTATCTGGGCACCTAACCACGGACTGCGGGAGCCTTGGCGATTCGTTCTGTATAGGGAGGAAGGCAAGCGGATTGTCGTCGATGCTATTCTTCAAAACGCCATGAAAAAAAGAGATCCGGAATTACTCTTACGCGTCCCGGCTTATCTATTCGTTATCGTAAATGAAGACTCTCGGCAAAGAGAACGGGAAGAGGACTATGCGGCAGCCTGCACCTTGATTCAAAACTTTCAACTGGCGGCGTGGGAGCGGGGACTGGGCGTCGTTTGGAAAACGGAACCGTTCACGTATCAAGCAGGATTTTTGCAAGCGGTAGGAGTACGTGCGGAGGAAAAACTCGTAGGAATGCTTCAGCTTGGATTTCCGGAGGTCATCCCGGAAGCACGAGCGAGAACGGCTGCAAGCGACAAGCTGACCGTGATCCATTCGAACGTTGCTCTGGAGGATAAGAAGGGAAATGTCACTGTCACAGCCGATCGCTAAAAATGCTTCGCTTCGAACTAGGCCGTGGATGGCGACCGTGTTGATTGTTGCGGGGATTTGCGCCATCTTGTTCGGACTAGGTTCATCCATTATCACGGGAGTGGCTAACATCTCGTTTTCCACCGTTTGGAACTCGATTTTTCACTATGATTCTAGCAACGAGCATCACGTCATTATTCAAACACTGCGAATGCCCCGTGCCTTGGCAGGAGCGCTGGTAGGAGCTGCTTTTGCCGTAGCGGGAGCCATTATGCAAGGAGTCACGAGAAATCCGATTGCCGATACGGGCTTGATGGGCATTAATGCAGGGGCTGGATTCGTGCTCGTACTCGTTTTTGCTTTTGCACCAGGACTCCCTTTTGAGTCTATTATTCTCTTTTCTTTTATCGGAGCGGGTTTGGGGGTAGGGCTTGTTTATGGACTGGCCTATTTTTCCAAAAACGGTTTGACCCCCTTGCGGCTCGCGTTGGCAGGGGCAGTCGTCAGCTCAATCATATCAGGGATTAGTCAGGCGATTTCCCTCCTCTTTCAGATCAACTACGACCTGGCATTCTGGTCAGCAGGGGGGATCTCTACAGCGGAGTGGTTTCAAGTATCCGTCATGATGCCATGGATTGTGGGAGGAATCATTGTGGCCATGATCTTATCTCGCTCCATTACCATTTTGAGTCTGGGAGAAGAGATCGCAGCAGGACTCGGACAAAAGACTAGGCTGGTGAAGGGGTTGTCGGCGGTTGTCGTCATGGTGCTGGCAGGTGCTTCGGTCTCAACGGTTGGCGGTGTTGGATTTGTCGGTCTCGTCGTCCCACATATCGTTCGTTTTCTGGTCGGGGTTGATTACCGCTGGATTATTCCTTGTTCGGCAGTTATGGGAGGCGTTTTGGTTGTTTTTGCAGATATCGGAGCCAAAATGATAGCGATGCCCTACGAGACACCGCTTGGCGCCATTATCGCTGTCATCGGAGTCCCTTTTTTCCTGTACCTGGCACGTAAGGAAAGGAGGGAGTGGTAGTGGACATCGATCTATTTTCCCAAAAAAGAAAAAGCCGTAGTGTCCGACTGATCCTTCTTTTCGCGGTACTTTTGATTGTCGGGTTTGTCTTGAGTTTGAACACGGGACCGTACAGTATTGGGCCGATTGAGGTGTTGCAGACGTTGCTGGGGGAGGGGTCGAAAAAGCAGAATCTCGTGTTGTTTGAGCTGAGGCTTCCTCGCATGGTGATTGCGGTCATGATTGGGGCTGGGCTGGCTGTATCGGGAGCGATTTTGCAAGGAATCTCTCGCAATGGTCTGTCTGACCCCGGCATTCTTGGAATCAGTTCAGGTGCTGGACTGGCCGTCTTGTTGTTCGTCTCTCTTTATCCTGCGACGAACATGGCTCCGCCTTTTTTGATGCCGTTTCTCGCACTCATCGGTGCCACTGTCACAGCAGCCATCATCTATATGCTTGCATACAAGAAGGGGTGCGGCATATCTCCTACCCGTCTCTTGCTTACAGGGATTGCAGTAGGGGCGGGACTTAGTGCCATCAGCATAATTTTGACACTTCAGTTGAATCCGCGAAACCTCGAGTTTGTCGTCACTTGGCAAATGGGATCATTGTGGGGTTCCAATTGGAAGTTCGTGCTGGCACTTATGCCGTGGATGGTGATCCTGCTGCCGTACGTGTATCGGAAGGCAAAGGTGCTGAACCTGCTCAGTATGAACGAACAAATTGCAGCAAGTCTGGGCGTATCTCTTCAACGCGAGCGACTGGCCTTGATGGCGGGAGCGGTTGGTCTGGCTGCGTCGAGTGTAGCGACAGGCGGAGGCATAGGGTTTATCGGCTTGCTTGGTCCGCATATCGCGCGCAGATTGGTCGGACCCCAGCATCAATACATGCTGCCCATTACGGCGCTCGTCGGTTCATTGCTCGTATTGGCCGGGGATACGATAGGGCGAAGCATCATGCCAGCTACAGAAGTACCAGCGGGTATTGTCATTTCCCTCATTGGGGGGCCTTATTTTCTGTATTTGTTGATCCGGACAAAAGGGTAAAACACGTTTGAAATCAGGAGATGAAAAAAGGAGTTCAATCGATATGAAAAAGAAATTATCAGGCATTCTGTCCGTAATCATAGCAACAGCCGTCATGGCGGGGTGCGGAGCAGGACAGGTGACTACAGACACAAACGCTAATAATAAAGTACAAACGGCTAAGGCGGGAGCAGCACAGCCCGATACAAAAGGGACAGGGGAGCCTGTATATCCGAGAACCATCAAGCATGCGATGGGGGAAGTCACACTGGAGAAGAAGCCGGAGCGTGTCGCTTCTGTCGATATCATGGGAACAGATTACTTCCTCGTGCTAGATTTTGCTCCGATTGTATCGGAAGGCTTTGAGTCGACGAAAAGTAAATCACCCATTTTTGCGAAGTATGCAGAAGGGAAAACGGTGAAGGATTTGGGTGGAAAAACGAATTTGGAGACCTTGTTGGAGATGGACCCAGAGGTTATTGTCATGACAAGCACCGGAAAAGGCTCCAGATATGAGGAATTCAACAAAATGGCTAATTCCATCGTCATTGATTTCTCAGTGGATGCACCCACCCGGCTCATGAAAATAGCTGAAGTGATTGGCAAAGAAGAAAAGGCGAAGCAAGTTTTGGCCGATTTTGATCAGCTGAAAAACGAAGCAAAAGCAGCAGCAGACAAGCATAAAGGAGAAACGGCGCTATTCCTCGTTTCCAATGGTAAGGATTTTACAGTGATGCATCCCAAAAACTTTCCGATTTACTATGAGGAAGTGGGACTAACACCGATAGCAGGATTGCCCGAGGATGGCAAGATTGGGGGGCGTATCGGAATTGAGGCGTTGAGTGAGCTCGCTCCTGATCATATCTTTATTGCTGAGAACCGTCGTTCGGCGAAAGCAGAGGAGCCGGAAGGGTTGATTCATATCTGGAAGGAGCATCCTGTCTGGAAAAACCTCAAAGCAGTGAAAAACAACCATGTTTACACGATGGATACACTCGCGGGCGATACGTTCTTCCTGGGAGAAATCGCTGGATTGGAAGCCATTAAGAACAATCTCGGAAAATAGAAATTTACTACTGCTCATTCTGAGAATCATTCCATACAAGCGCCTTTTGCTCCAGTGCTTTTGCAAGTGAATCTTTCCCTTTTACTCCTTTTTCAATGAATGGTTTATCGTAAACATATATGTTCCGTAAAAATAAAGTGTTAGACTGGCGCCAGTTATTCAACGGCAGGATAGCATGGTTTGGAATGGGGTTGGCGGTAAAAATGAAGCAGGAGAACATGCTGATGAGGGTGCAAAATTTTATCAAAACTCTTTTTCTTTAAAGTACACATAAGGCTTACCACCTTCGATAGTAGTAACACCCGCGAACGATCGGCAGCCTTTGCTCACGAGCAGGATAGCTCAATAAGTTTCCTGAATGCATGTTCTTGAAGTAATACTCAGAGATAGTCGGACAACCACTACGCCAGTTTGAAAAGTGAAAAAAGGCCCGAAACCCCACATAACACTAAGTTCACAATGCAGGCTTGCAGACCTTGGGACTGGCAGAGTTTTTGGCAAAGGTGCGGATCAAGTTGGATATATCTTTTGTACGTCGGACGTCCTGAATAACAGAACGTTCTACGAAATTGCAAGGAAGCATATTGGCAGGGTGAGTTGTTAAGAAACGCTTTAAAGAAAACGTTAACTGAAAAATATAAATAGCATAGAAGGCGGTAATTTATGAACTCGCTAACTAAAGAAACGGTGGATGAATTATTGGCAGCAATGGACGCTTATAAAGTAATTGCGCAAGAACTCATTGACAAATTAATATTGGAAACGAACCAGCCTGAAAAATCAGAGATAATAAAAGGAAGTTACTACTTACTTTCAAATGCGGAATTACTAAACGATGAAGAACATTTAACCGGTAATTGGTACTTTGATGTTCATGGAGAGCATTGCATGTTTGAAAACTTAGATACTGGACAAAAACTGGAGGTTTCCCTCGGGAATACAGACGATATTGGAAATGTGGATCCCTCCTTTTTTTATGACTTCTTGAAAACAACTGAGAATTTTAAACACTTAATTCAATATTTTGAAAATCCATTTGGTGATATGTTGAATTTTTTTGAAGGATTAGAAAAGCGAAAAATACTTATACATATTCACGGTGTTGAATACAGAAAGATTCTTCGGAATGAATAATAATTTTGGTTCGTGAATAAGAGGCCTGAAATGATGTATCAGTCATCAATAAACGATTTATGGATACGATAGATAGCTCAATAAGCCAGGCCAGTCTAATACTTTATTTTCTCTGAACAATATAAGAAGCACTCTACAAGATTAGTAGAGTGCTTTTTTTCATTTCCGATTGACTGATTCCGTATAGGCATTAGAGTTAGCTTGGGTTGCTTGTGTAGTCAATTGGATACGTGCTGGGTTTTTCACTTCCAAGGTCATAACGGACATGACGACCGTTTGCATGGTGACGATAAAATAGATTCAAAAAAAGATGTTTTTCAAAAGTGGTGATTCCACGGAAAAATCGTTTCTCCTTCTCATGTAAGAAAAATTGAAAGTAGTTAGAAACGATATGTATTACACTGCCATTCACGCTCTCTTTCGTATGTCATCGAGTCGGCTGTTGACCTCTCGATTGCTTTTATTATACGGATAAAAGCGGAAAGCACGCAAAAGCGCGGGTGTTCCATCTGCGTCGATTTACAGCCGAAATGGATCGTTTTTGCTAGTAGAAAACACTCGCTCTTTTTGTTAATCGCTGTGGCTCACCGGCAATCATGAATTCTGTAAGAGGTCTCATCTATTTTCTCATCAATTTCTAATCTCTCTCTTTTTTTTCCTTCATCTGTCCTTTTTATGATAAAGGAGATCAAACAAAACCAGTCGCAAAAAGGAGCGAGATCATATGAAAAAAGTAGTCATGACCATGGTAGGAGCACTGATTGTAGGGAGCCTCAGCGTAACAGCCTTTGCACATAGCAATCAATATTACAGCGTACCGCAAAAGAACACTTCTACCGTCTACCTGCAAATCGACGATGATGTGAAACACAACTGGGCGAAGCTCGTGCGCATCACGCCTGAAAAAGCACTGAAAAAAGTTCGGGAGGCACAGTCTGGCGTTATTACTGAATGGAAATTGGATGACGAGGACGGTTTTCTCGTATACAAAGCAGAGATCAAAAACAATCACCAAGAATTTGACGTTTACGTCGATGCGATGACTGGTGAGGTGTGGCAAACAGTTGACCACGATTACGACGATGATCATGACGACGACAACGACGATCAGTGGAACAAACAACAAGTGAAAATCAGTGTAGAGCAAGCGAAAAAAATCGCTTTGGCTAAAGTGAGCGGCACCATCAAATCCATCAAGCTGGATGAAGACGATAACCACTATGTGTATGAAGTGGAAGTGAAAACGGCTAAAGGACAGGAAGTAGATTTGGAGATTTCCGCTACAACAGGTGCTGTACTGGATGTAGACTGGGACGATTAATCGATTCCGCTATCTTTCTCAACCGACCCATTAATCTGTAAAGGGTCGGTTTTTTTGTGCCAGGGCTTCTAAAAATTCCATTGCTTCTTGAGCCGTAGGTATCTTTCGGACATTCTCTTCGGAAAATTGCTGGGCTTGCGGATAGTTCGTGGAAGCGATTTGTTTTGCGGCTGCCTCTACGTCATAGGGTGTAAAGCGATGTTCGTAGCTGTCACCATCAAGCAGTAACCAGTATGCACCTGGTTTGTCGGCAAACGGCATGCCCACACTTCCAGCATTGAGAATACGTAAATCGCCAAGGCGACGTTCAAATTGGACATGTGTATGACCACAGATGACTGTTCGTTGCTGTGTCCCCTCAAAGTAAGTGGCAACGATTGCATCCGATGTAAGGGGAGTGAAAATATCTTCATCATTGGTGGGAATGGCGTGGCAGAAAAGTACGTCCTCGTAATCCTCTCGTATTAACGTGTAGGTAAGTGGGAGTTGTGCCAGAAAGTCACAATGAGAGCGGCTCAATTGCTCCGCAACCCATGACGTGATTTCCCGCACAGAATCGGACATTTCCAAGGTCAGAGCCACACCGTCAAAAGTGAGTACGACTTCACGATCACCATTACCTCGGATGAATTGCACAGGTGTATCCAATCACTCTCATTTCACTTCGCCTCCCATTTATTTCCGAATGATCTTCAAAACCTTATTTCCAACGATCCAATTTGAACCTATAATGTATCTTGGGCATATCCTCTAAGCTATGGTATAATTTTGACGCCAAATTACGATTAAGGAGTATGGATGATGGAAAAAAAATTAATCTTCGGTCATAAAAATCCAGACACAGATTCCATTTGTTCAGCACTTGTGTATGCTGACTTGAAAACAAAATTGGGCGCGAATGTAGAGCCTGTTCGCCTGGGTGTAATCAGCAGCGAAACAGCATTTGTGTTGAATTACTTCCAAGTAAAAGAGCCACGCCTCGTAGAAACAGTGGCGAATGAAGTAAATGAAGTCATCCTTGTAGACCACAACGAGCGCCAACAAAGCGCGAATGATATTGAGCAAGTGCAAGTGGTAGAAGTGATCGACCATCACCGTATTGCGAACTTTGAGACGAGCAATCCTCTCTACTTCCGTGCAGAGCCTGTTGGATGCACCACAACCATTTTGAAGAAAATGTACAAAGAAAACGGCGTAGACATTCCAAAAGAGATGGCGGGCTTGATGCTTTCTGCTATCATTTCGGATACGTTGCTGTTGAAATCTCCAACTTGCACGGAGCAAGATGTAGCTGCTGCACACGAGCTGGCTGGAATCGCGGGTGTTGATTTGCAAGCATACGGTCTGGACATGCTCAAAGCGGGAGCAGACCTGAGCGACAAAACAATCGCACAACTGCTCACGTTGGATGCAAAAGAGTTCCAAATGGGTAATGCGAAGGTAGAAATCGCGCAAGTAAATGCGGTGGACGTAAATGATGTACTTGCACGCCAAGGAGAACTGGAAGCGGCTATGAATGCAAACATCGCTGAAAAAGGTTTGGATTTGTTCGTGTTTGTTGTAACGGATATCTTGAATAACGACTCTGTTGCGATCGCTCTCGGCAGCGCAACTCAAGCAGTAGAAAAAGCGTACCAAGTAACATTGGTGGACAACAAAGCTGTTCTGAAGGGCGTTGTCTCCCGTAAGAAGCAAATCGTACCGGTATTGACTGATACATTCCAAGCTCTGTAAGAAACAAAGATGGCTGCCCATGCACAAGTTGCGGGCAGCCATTTTTTATTTTACATGCCTTGGTCAGGGTTGTTGTGCATCTGGAACAAGGTTTGCTGGTTATAAGCATCGTCACTGTAATGGGTGATGGCATGTTTATCTCTCGCTTTGAGACTAAGCAGACCTGTTAATCCCCATCCGGCACCGAGTACCGCTACAATGAAGCCGAAGACATAGAGCATTGAAATCCCCCCTTGTATGGCTTTCTCTATATTTTAGCAAATTATGAAAATAGAGTAACGCTAATTTTTTGATGAAAATGTGTTTGACATTGACGGTCCGTAAATGTGTACGATCAATTTGTCAGGAGGAATGAACATGGAATATACGGTGCAAAAGCTAGGACTCCTGGCGGGTGTCAGCACCCGGACGCTCCGATACTACGATGAAATTGACCTTCTCAAGCCGGCGAGAGTCAATTCGTCAGGGTATCGCATTTACGGACAGCAAGAGGTTGATCGATTGCAGCAAATCCTTTTTTACCGCGAGCTGGGGGTGAGCTTGGAGGAGATCAAGGAGATCCTGGATTCACCAACCTTTGATGCTGAACGGGCACTGCGGGAGCACCGCGAGAAGCTCCTGGAAAGGCGAACGCAATTGGATGCGTTAATCGCCAATGTCGATTTGACATTAGCACAAAGAGAGGGGACCAAAACGATGAGTGACAAACAAAAATTTGAAGGCTTCAAGCAAAAGTTGATTGACGACAACGAGGCCCAGTACGGAGAAGAAATTCGCTCAAAATATGGAAGTGACCAGGTTGACAAATCCAATCTGAAAATCAAAGGAATGACCGAGCAGGAGTACGCTACACTTGAAAAGTTGAATGAAGAACTGCATGAGACGTTGGCGCAGGCTTTTTCGACAGGTGATCCTGCTCATGAATTGGCGCAAAAAGCAGCGGATCTTCACCGTCAATGGCTGAGCTTTTATTGGGACAGCTACAGCAAAGATGCGCACGCAGGTGTTGCCCAGATGTACGTCGAAGACCCGCGCTTCACGGCCTATTACGACAAGGAACAGCCTGGTGTTGCCGAGTTTCTCAAAGATGCAGTGGTCATTTATACGAGTAAGTAAAGAGATTTAAAAAAAGAAGCTGCGAGAGGGCAGCTTCTTTTCGTTTTACTTTTAGTTATCTCCACCTACTGCGGGAAAAAGCTTTTGCCCCAATGGGGTTGGCAATCCATCCATGCTTACTACGTTGTTTTCCTTTTGATAATCAAGCAGTTCTTGCTCGTCTTTCGCCAAGGTCCATTTCTGAAGGGTGTCGCGTTCTTTTGAATAGGAATAGAAAGGGATAGCCCAGCCGCAAGAGGTCTTTACTTCCTGTATGTTGACGGTAATGATTTGACGAGCGCCGGGCAGAAGCGGAAAGTCTTTTACGAGCTCATTCCACCGAGGCGTATCTGGGAGAATAACCGTTCCTTTGCCGAATAGGCGCATGATGAGAGGGGGGCCTTCAAACGCACAGAACATGAGAGTAATCCTGCCATTTTCCTGCAGATGAGCGCTGGTTTCGTTTCCACTTCCAGTCAGGTCTAAATAGGCGACCTCGTTAGGCGATACTATGCGAAAAGAATCGTACCCTTTCGGTGAAAGATTCACGTGACCATTTGTGTCCATTGGAGCAGAGGCAACAAAGAACATCCGTTGCTTCTTGATAAATTTCTCATGCTCAGGTCGTAATTCAGAAAAAAGTTGACCCATTTTTGCACCCCTCCAGATAATGGAATCGATTTTGCTGCCCTCATATTATCATGAAAATATGAAGAATTTGTGTGATTCATCCCCAATCCCTACAAAATAGATGGTAAAGTGTAAATATTCCAACACAATGGCAACGCGAGACTTTTGACAAGGAGGAGTATTTACATGCAAGCAACAGAGCCAATTTACTTAGGGGAACGCATCCATTTAATAGACGGTTTCGATATGGGCTGGGCGGAACGCACGGGGACGTATGTAATCGCGGAAGAGGAGCTCACATTGGTAGAAACAGGACCAAGCCCCTCCGTCCCATACATCAAGGCCGGTCTCGCCAAGCTCGGTTATAAGCCGGAACAAGTCAAATACATCATCGTGACGCACATTCACTTGGATCATGCAGGAGGAGTAGGACTGTTTCTGAAGGATTGTCCGAACGCAAAGGTCGTTGTCCACCCGAAAGGTGCACGTCATCTCATAGATCCGAGCCGACTGATCGCAGGCGCGAGAGCGGTGTATCATGATGATTTTGATCGATTGTTTGATCCGATTGAGGCTGTTCTCGAGGAACGGATTTTGATTCGTGGGGACGGAGATACACTAAAGATCGGAGAGAATTGCGTATTGGAGTTTCTGGATTCGCCAGGGCATGCCAATCATCACTTCAGCATCTACGATCCAGTAAGCCGCGGCATGTTCACAGGTGATACGGCAGGTGTACTCTATCCACAGCTTAAAAAGGATGGCATACACCTCGTGCTGCCATCTACTTCGCCGAATCAGTTTGACCCGGATGCCATGTTAGCGTCTCTAAGCCGTTTTGAAGCGCACAAGCTGAGTCGCATTTACTTTGGTCATTTTGGGATGTCAGAGCAGGTAGATGACGTGTACCGCCAAATACGCGAGTGGCTCCCCGTGTTTGTGGCGGAAGGAAAGACAGCGCTTGTTGCTGGACAATCATACGATGAGCTGTCTCTTACGTTATTTGAACGAGTTTCGGATCATCTACAGTCACAAGGAATCAGCAGTGACCACGAAGTATTCGAAGTACTCAAGCTCGATTTACAAGTATGCTCCATGGGCATTCTCGATTATTTGGACAAACGAGGGAAATAGCCTGCCAAAAGCTTTACATTTGCCTGAACCTTTTGTTCAGGCGTTTTTCATTTTTAGCAGGCAAGAAAGTATTGGCTTATGTGTTTGTCATTCTTTTTTCATCCAAGGAATGCTATGATGTAGGATGAGTCATGGACTGTGACAATTTCAAACGTAACAGCAAATAGGTGCCTCGTCTTTTTAACGAAAAGATCGGGTGAAAAGGGAAGTCGGTGAAAATCCGACGCGGTCCCGCCACTGTAAATCGGCTCGTTCCTCAGCCGTAAGCCAGGAGACCTGCCTGTTTGTTTTAGTGCCTGTTGCCTTCGCGGAAAGGATCGGCCTATTTCAGGAAGCAGACCATCCTGTCTGTTTGCCCTGAGGTGCCGACCCTTTGATTTCCGAATGGAAGCAAGGGTCGATTTTTTTATTGGAAGGAACAGTCAATCAGACATGCAGAAAGGAAGTTCTACATATGAAACGTTCATTGCGATTCATGATCCCACTACTAGTTGCGGCTAGCCTCGCAGGTTGTGCGGGTAACGATAACAGCCAGCCAGCACCAGGGGGACAAACAAGCGCACCGCAGACAGCACCGCAAGAGAATGCGGTCGAGCAACCTGCAAAACAAACAACGTATCCATTGACCGTCAAGGATGCAACAGGAAAAGAAGTAACCTTTGCAAAAGCTCCTGAGCGAATCGTCTCTACATCACCTGCCGAGACAGAGATTTTGTTCGCATTAGGCTTGGAAGATCGGATCGTAGCTGTCTCAGACTATGATGATTATCCAGATGCGGCGAAGGCAAAACCGAAAATTGGCGGAGTCGTCAAACCAAATGAAGAAGCCATTCTCGCTCAAACGCCGGATATGGTCGTCGGTGGGATTTCGATGGAAAAGCCAGTGGCTGACAAGCTCAAATCTCTCGGAATGCCAGTCTATATTACCCATCCGACAAAGATGGATGACATCCTAAACAATGTTTTGGCGATGGGAGTTATCACGAACACACAGGAACAAGCCGAAAAAGTCGTCGCGCAAATGAAGAAAGACATCGCGTACGTTCAAGAAGCAGTGAAAAATGTAAAACCGGAAGAGAAGAAAAAGGTATACCTGGAATTTTCCCCAGGCTGGACAGTCGGAAAAGGTGAATTCATGGACGAACTCATCACCCTGGCTGGAGCAACAAACATTGCTTCCGACACCGAAGGGTGGAATCCGATCAGTGAAGAAAAGATTTTGCAAAACGATCCAGACGTCATTTTGTATGCGAGCGGAATTACCGATGAAAAGACGGGCATCAAGCTAGAGGATATGATCGCGAGTCGCAATGGCTGGGATAAAATGAAGGCGATCCGTGAAAAACAAATCTTTGGCATGGACCAAAATATTTTGTCTCGCCCTGGTCCGCGTATTACACAAGGCTTAATCGAAGTAGCCAAGGCGATTTACCCTGACTTGGTGAAATAAAATGAAGAAACGATTGTTCATATGGGGAGGAGTTAGTTGTCTCGTCCTTCTGGCATCAATAGTTATCAGCATCTCGATGGGGGCGGCACAACTCCCCATTTCGCAAGTATGGCTCATCCTGCTCCATCAAATCCCTGGCTTGTCTGAGTGGATCACCGTAACGTGGCCGGAGTCATCTGAGCAAATTGTCATGAAGGTTCGTTTTCCACGCGTTGTATTGGCTGTCTTGATTGGCGCCTGCTTGTCACTTGCGGGAGCGGGCTTTCAGGGCGTTTTGCGCAATCCGCTTGCAGATCCGTTTACGATGGGCGTGGCATCGGGTTCTGCTGTCGGAGCAGCCTTCTTGATCCTTTTTGGCTTGCAAATCACCTTTTTGGGTGCATGGAGCACGCCTGTCGTCGCTTTTCTTACAGGATTGCTCAGTTTATGGATCGTACTCGGACTCGCGAATACGCAAGGAAAGCTGCAAACGGAGACCCTGATTTTGTCTGGTGTCGTGGTGCAGGCTTTTCTCGGCTCGCTCGTTTCGTTTATGGTGTCGCTATCCGACCAGACGGTAAATGAGATCGTGTTCTGGCTTATGGGCAGCCTGTCATTTCGAGGGTGGGCCTTTACGTACGTCTTGATTCCGTACTTGGTCATAGGTGGAATGGTGCTTGTGAGCTATGCGCGTTCCTTAAACCTATTTGCGTTGGGGGAGCGGCAGGCTGCGCATCTCGGCGTCCATGTGGATCGAACGAAGTTAGTGGTTCTGGTCGTTTCGACCCTCCTGACTGCAGCGGCGGTTTCTATCGCGGGAATTATTGGGTTCGTTGGCCTGGTGGTACCGCATCTCGTTCGATTGCTGGTTGGTCCTGACCATCGTATTTTACTGCCGATGTCTGCGATCTGCGGTGGTATTTACGTGCTGTGGGCCGACACTCTTGCCAGAATGTTGCTGAGTCCAACAGAAATCCCGCTCGGTGTCGTGACAGCATTTCTGGGAGCACCGTTTTTCGCCTATTTATTGAAGCAAAATAAACGCTTTAGGAAGAGGTAACGTTTGCAATGATCAATGTGCGCAACTTGCAAAAATCGTATCAGGATACGCCTGTTTTGCACGGCATCGATTTTTGCGTGGACAAGGGAGAATTTTTTGGCATCATCGGACCAAATGGAAGCGGAAAATCTACCTTGCTGAAAATGATTTCAGGTGTCATTAAGGCAGATGCAGGAGACATTTTGCTTCAAGAGAAAAAGCTTCATTCCTATCCACGCAAAGAGCTTGCCAAAATACTGGCTGTTCTGGAGCAAGAGGGTCTGCCGCCCGTCGGCTTTCGTGTCCGAGAGGTGTTGGAAATGGGGCGCTTTCCTTACCAAAATTGGCTAGGGGAAGAGAAGCAGGATGTCGCATCGCTCATTGATGAAATCGTACAGATGCTCGGTCTTGAACATTTGGAAGAGCGCACACTGGATCAGTTGAGTGGTGGGGAAAAGCAGCGCGTAGCTTTGGGGAAGGCATTGATCCAAAGACCTCAGGTGCTGTTGCTCGATGAACCCACGACCTACCTTGATATCGGGTACCAGATTCAACTCATGGACATCGTGCGAAAATGGCAAAAGACGACGCAGGTGACGGTCATCGCTGTGCTGCACGATCTGAATCTAGCCTCCCTATACTGCGATCGTATTTTGATGCTGCACAGAGGAAAGCAGATAAGCGTTGGCGCACCAAAAGACATCTTGCAAAGTGACAGAATAGAGGCTGTATACGGAACCAGACCGATTGTCATGGAGCATCCTGTTCATCATTTGCCGCAAATTATTTTGCAATCGCAAGTATAAGAGGTTGTTTAAGGAGAAAGAAGTATGATCGTACTGATTACAGGCGGAGCACGCAGCGGAAAAAGCACGTTTGCCGAAAAATACGCGGCTCATTTGGGCTCCTCGGGTGTTTACATAGCGACCGCACCAATCACGGATGAGGAAATGGAAGAGCGGATCTTGCACCATCGAGACCGCCGCTTGCAGTCTGGCTTCCCTTGGCAAACGATCGAGGAGCCGAAAGCATTGACAGAGTGGCTCGCGAAGCTCGGGGCACAAAAAAACATACAAGAACAGCAGACAGTGATTTTGGTTGATTGCTTGATCCTTTGGCTGTCCAATTGGCTGCTGCATGATGGAGTGGAGCAGACGTTTGAGCAAGTGCTCCAGCAGGTGGATAGGCTGGTCAAAAAGCTAAAAGACTACCCAGGGACAGTTTTACTGGTGACAAACGAAGTAGGCGACGGACTCGTCCCGCAAAACCCGTTAGGCCGTAAGTTCCGTGACTTGGCGGGCTTGATGAATCAACGCGTTGCAGCCGTTGCCGATCAAGTTTTTCTTGTCACAGCAGGGATTCCAGTTGAGCTAAAAGGACAAGCTTTCCGATTTTAACTCGGTGAAAAGACGGTTTCGAATCGTCTTTTCACCTTTTTTGTGATATAATACAAGAAAAGCCATGGAAGGGATCAGGATACCATGCGTCCCCATAGGACGATCTGGAAACGTTTTGACCTCTCCTACATCTAGCTTCGTAGTAGTCGATCGTCACTGAAGGCGACTAACCTACTACGAAAGCGAGGCCCTTTGTATGAGTAGCGACTTATACTTTCGATGTTCCTCGGTAGTCGGTTGGTCGTCTGTGCCTAAACCGACAAAAATGCGAGGAAACCGTGATGAGGAGAGCGCTGCAGTTATCTAAGCGTTACAGTATGATTTTGTTTGGAGCTTGTTTACTTGCTTTTGCGTATTATCACATTAACTTTCAGAACCATTTGTCTGAAGGTGGGTTTGTTGGCTTGGGGTTATTGGCGAAATACGCCTTTGACTTGTCGCCAGCGATGGTGATGCTTTTACTGGATATCCCACTGTTTTTGGTTGCCTGGTTAGTAAGAGGCCGCCAGTTCATTTGGGACACGATTTTTGCATCACTTGCTTTTACCGTATTTTACGATTTGTTTGAACGATTTTCACCGATTGTCATGGATATGAGCAGAATGATGCCGCTGGCGTCTGTCTTGGCCGGTGTACTGACCGGACTGGGTACCGGATTGGTTCTGCGCTATGGAGCTGCGACAGGTGGAGACGATATTTTCTCCCTGTTGATCAGTAAGTACACGGGATTGTCCATTGGTACGGTCTTTCTTTTACTGGACGTCATTGTGCTTTGCATGTCGTTCTGGTTCGTACCAATGAAAGAGATGATGTATACCATTTTGGCCGTTGTCATTTCCAGCCAAGTCATCACCTGGACCGTCAATCATGGTGCAGGAATGGAGGTCATGGAAGAGGAGCACGGGCATGGAAGTGTCTCGATGACCCACCGGTAATGAGTAGATATTCAGTTGAAAAACATGCCTATACAAAAGCAAGCAAAAGGCCAAGTCGGTTTTCATGTCGACTTGGCCTTTTGAACGTTTATGACCGTTTTTGTACATAATATCCTGCTTTCCTAGTGGATACTAACCAACACAGATACTATCGATGGAAAGGACCTGCCATGAGCGATCCGTTTTTTAGCAACTACAAAGCATTCGTTGTCATACCAGCGGATGAGAAGCAGATGGGACCGGAGCCTTTTGACCCGAAGGATTACGCCAGCCATTTCATCCTGACGTTTTCGTTGTACGATGCGGTTATTTCCTCCTGGAGGGAAGCGACAAAGTATAAAGTGCAGGCAAAAAAGGGCCTGTCAAATGTGATCGATGGTTTCAACGCCAAACGCCGTGGTACAGCCCGTCTGCATTTGTTGGAAATGGAAGAAGACCAGGCGTATTTCGTCCTGGCCTTGTCGTTGAAAATCCAAAAAGACAATGAGAAAGCGGTCATGGAGATGATCACCAATCTGCTGGAGAAAGATTTCGCAACCGACCTTTTGATCGGAGAGACCTGGTATCAGATCATTGGTGCCAAAGGAAAATTCGAGCGGAGGCTGTTCTTCTACAGTGTCCAGCCGTACGATTATCGACCGAAGTAATCAGCTAGTGCTTCCGTAATCGCCTGCGCAGCTTTGTCCTGATAGGACGATGTACGAACAATGCCTTCATCCTTTGGATTCGATAGGAAGCCAAGCTCAATTAAGACGGATGGATCACTATTTTCGCGCAGGACGTGATAATTGCCGAATGAAATGCCGTTGCTTCTTAAGCCGATGCCACCACCCAAGCGAGTCTCAATCGCTCGAGCTAACGGCTCATCTTTGTCTTGCGAATAATAAAACGTAAGTGTCCCGCTATTTGGCTTCGGAGAAGAATTGTAATGGATGCTGATGAAGGCATCTGCCGCCTTGGATTCGCTAAAAGCGACACGCTGCGATAGCGAAGGCTTTTCTGTGTCACTGGTCCTCGTCATGAAGACTTGCGCACCGCGTTGTCGCAGTTTGCTGGCGAGCAGCATGGACGTTTTGTAATTCAACGTTTTTTCCATACTATTCCACTTCGTTCCCTGTGTCCCGATATCAGAACCACCATGTCCCGGGTCGATGACGATGACTTTCCCTTTTAAGCCTGGCGTTTTGGAGCTTTTGGACACCGGAGCGCTGGACTTGGCATCGCCAATATACGTCGCAGACACCCAGCCTGTTTGTCCGTTGGAAGTTCTCGCTTGGATCCAGTCTGCTTGCTTTTGCAAAATGTCTACACGGGTTCCTCTGGGCAGCGAAAGGATAATCTCATGGCTCGTGCTTGGTCCTTTTCGCATTCGAAGCGAATCGGCCAAAACTGTGCCTTGCTTGCTTTTGACAGTGGTTGTATTGGCTGGGGAAGAAGCTGAACCCGCACTCGTTACCGCACCTTTTTGCAAGTAATATCCCGCGACCCAGCCTACCTTTTGATTGTATCTAATTTTTGCCCAACCGTATGCTTCATCGGTAATCGTCACGACCGCTCCATATGGCACGGTAGCGACAACAGAAGCATTGGGGGCTGGTTCACTGCGAACGTTCAGAGAGGTTGCGATCACTTTTGCCTGGATGACACTTGCTGCTTGCGTCGGCTCCGTAATAAACGGCCATGACAGACTAAGCCATAGCCCACATATGAGAGACGCTTTTTTACATGTTGTTTTCATCATTTCTACCTCTGACTTGGATTAGCTACTATCTCACCTGAACTATAATAAGGGAAATGCAGGAAATCGAATAGGGTATGATTTCCTGATTTTTTGGGACAATCAAAGTGGAGATTCAGTATATCTTGCCAAGGCGTTCATTGCCGACTCTGCCATTCGCTGTTTGAGTTGATCGTTTTCTACTACTTTTACCCGCAGGCCGAGAAAACGAATGCGCGATAAAATAAACTCCTGTTCGTCAGATAGAAAGTGCAGGGTGATCGTATACACCTGCGATTCTGGATCAAAAGCGACCTCTTTGTCAAAGCAGGAAAAGGCGTACAAGATGCGCTGGAGCTCAGCGTTGTAACGACGGATGATCACAATTTTTGCCATCTGCTTGCGCTGTTGGATCTGTTCCGAAATGGTCGGTAAAAAACTGTCATACCATACATCTTCTATGTGAAGCTCATCGACGGAGCGAATGAGATGCAGCGGAGTCGTGATCAGGCGATTGGAAGACATGTTCAGCCAGATCAGGTACCAGGCCTTCTTGGCAAGTGAATATTCCAGCTTGTAGGGAACCCCTCGTTGATTGCGAAAAACCGGGCCTTTGTTCGTGGCTGCGGTTATTTTTATGTGATTCTTGCCAAGTATGATTCGTCGCAGGGTGCGCACGAGTGGACTCCAGAGTTGTTTGACCTGTGTTTGCGCTTTTTCCACGAATCGTTCTTGTTCGGTCGATTCACTTTCTGGTATGTGTGTCAAACGGCGAAGCTTATCGAGTGTAGCGGGCTCGAAAATTTCTGCCGCAGACGGATTCGCCAACATCAGGGCGAGCCACGCTTTTTCGTGTGAAGTTACCGGATAAACACCTGCTTCATCCAGCCGCGTCACTAGCTGGTAATTATGTATCTTATCAAACAGATTCATAGTAGGCGAGCAGCTCCTCCCATTCTTTTTGGAATTGCTTGCGAAGAAACAGCGGTTCAAGTACTTCGACGCTTGAACCGAAGCTGCGAATCCACGGGGTAATTTCCATCGTGCTGTTCACGTTTATCTCGTACACAAAGCTCTCCCGTGATTCTTCTGTCACAATCCCCCATTGTCCTTGTGCCTCTACTCGCTCTTGGATAAAGGAATGAGGCGTGTTGCGAGGCTGAAAAAAGCGAAGGCGTACGGTTACGAGTTTTCCGGTATCAATCAGCCAACTATGGGCAATGCGCTCATCCGCACTTGCTTGTAAGGAAGAGAAGATTTCCGGCGTAACGGAATTGCCTGTTACGAGCTTGGTCATACCTTCCACACGGTATTTGCGCAGCGGACCATTGCCGCACCCTTGTGCCAGCAAGTACCATCTGCCGTATTGATGATCAAAAATAACCCGGAGTGGAATCACCTTTTGATGTCGTCCGGATGAATCCCGTTGGAAGGCCGGATTTGTATTTTGGGAATCGTAAAACTTTCGACGTTTGGGCGTGTAGTAGTGAAATTCAACGATTTTTCGCTGACGAATAGCTTCCGTGAGAAGCAAAGCTTGATATTCATCGAGAATACGTGAGACAAAATGATATTTGTATAAAAACGCAGATGCATCGGTTAGCTTCAAGCGATATTTGAGATAACGCTTCACCTTTTCTTGCAGGAGATAACCAGGGACGGCCGGTAGCTGTGTATTGGCCATGAAGTCGATGAAATCATACAGATCTAATAGCTCGTCGTCCGTCAGCGAGTCTAGTAGCTCACCATCGAATTGATAAACGTACGGTCTGACTTCACTACTATTTTTTATCACGCCAATTTCTTCGAGGTATTTCATGTCTTGGCGAATCGTTTTTTCATCGGGCTCTGTATCCACAAACGTATCCAGCAAGTCTTTAATGGAGAGAGGCTGTTGTCTGAGCTTTTCCAAGATGTGCGACAGTCGCTCTACTTCCGAATCCTTCAATGATTTTGCATGATACAAAAACATCAAGAAATTGTCCGTCACCTCAAAATAGTTGTAACGAAGCTGCGCGTAATACTCTTTTTTCTCCTCATCGCCGACATGCTGATAAAAGGTCGATTGGATGTCCTTCAGCTTTTTTATCGTTTTATCAAGCGTATGAACGGAGATCCCGAGCCGCTCGGCTAACTGCTGCCGATTGTAGGCACCAGCGGTCAAAAACAGGAGACGGAGCAATTGCAGCTCTTTGTCAAAGCTTTCGCGTGCCATTACATTCATCCTTATTCATTCGTCATTTATTTCCAAATTAGTCCTCATATTACGAAGAGGCTGAAGAGAAGTCAATGATAAAAAGAGGTTCGTAATACTTTTACCATGTTCAAACCACATGCACGGATGGAAAATAAGGGTATGAAAAACAGCGCAGGCTGTGAGAGACAGGAGAAATGGATGATGAAAACAATCTTGCATGGAAACAACCATCGTGAAGTAAAGCTGGAGAATGGAGATGTGCACGTTTTTGCGAATGACGAAGTCTTTGCGAGCTTCGGTGAACGCGTATATCAAATGGCAGACAATAATTTGCGTATTCCGCGAAATGTTTATTTTTCGTATACGCCCGATGCGCATGTGGGCGTTGGGACCTGCATTGGGACGACAGCGGTTTGGAATCTTGCCGATGGATTTGTCTCGCCTTCCATCGTCGGATCAGACATTGGATGCGGAATGCGTGTGCATCTGACTCCGTTGCATCGAGACGATCTCAAAGATAAGAGCCTAAAACGTGCATTGATTGAAGCGATCGAAGCGTACGTCCCGACAAACGAACGGGGAAATACGCATTTTACAGATATTCGCTTGGAGGAAGTAGTGAAGCATGGCTTAAAAGGACTCCCTAGCAACTACATTCCGGATACAGAAGAAGCGCCCGACATGCTAAGCCGTTCTTTCTCGCATGTGGAAAAGTACACATTTGAATTCGACCATTCCTTCCTGGAGCAAATACCGCAAAAATCTTGGAGTCGTGGGTGGGGCCAGTTGGGAACATTGGGGGGCGGTAACCACTTTATTGAAATCCAGCATATCGAGATCGCGGAGGAGAACAGAGAGATTGCGAAAGCGTGGGGACTGTTCGATGGTCAGGTCGTCATTATGATTCATTCCGGTTCGCGGGCGTGGGGGGCAATGCTAGGGCGTGATTACACCAAAAGCTTCAAGGAAGCCATGTACAAATGGGGGATTCATAATCCCGAGCCGAGCCTGGTATATGCTCCGATTCAAAGCGAGGAGGGGCAACAGTATTTGAATTTGATGTACTCCGCGCTGAACTTTGCGGTAACGAATCGGCATATGATCGGATTTTCTGTTGAGCAGGCGTTTCGCGATGTTTTCGGTAGCGAGATGCGTACACCAGTCCTGTATGATTTGATGCATAATTACGCCTTGAAAGAATTCCATCGTAACACACCGATGCTCGTCCACCGCAAAGGAGCGACGAAGGCGTTGCCAGCAGGCCATTTCCAAAATCCGAAGGCTTATCGTGAAACAGGACATCCAGCTTTGATCCCAGGTTCTATGGGAACATCGTCCTATATCATGGTCGGATCGGACGCCGGAGCCAAAAACTTTTATTCGATCTGTCATGGTGCAGGGCGTGTTCGTTCCCGCAAAGCAACGAAGGAGCTTGTGACCATCGATCAATTCGAGCAGGCAATGCGCGTAGGACAGGAAGACGAGATCATGGTGAATCACCGTTCGCTCGCTTCCATCCTAGATGAATGCCCGCAAGCCTATAAAGATGTAGATCAAATCATCGATTCGGTTGTGGGAGCAAATCTTGCATCTGTCGTCGCAAAATGTAACCCTCTTATTGCCATAAAAGGAGTATAATGAAGAGTGGCTTCCTGAAAAATTTTAGGGGGAGCCACCTTTTGTGATTTAACTTACACTAAATAATAGAAATTAAATTGTGAACAAATTGCGTGAGAAGTTTCAAAAAATAGGTTCGAATGTAACATAAATTGCTTCGCTTCCTCAACCGATACCAAAAGAGAGACAAAATAGGGGAGATAGGGGAACAGATATGCCTACATACTATTACTTCACCTGCCTAAAATGCCGAACCCGGGGGGGAGTTTTCGGCGAACAGGCCTGGGGCTGGGGGAACTTTGACATGATCGAGTCCTTCAAATACCTGGCTCACCACATCCGTACATGCGGAGAAGATTCGATTCGCGTGATTTCTGAGGATGTAGATGATTATGTAGATCAGCTGCACGGAGAGTACAACACCTTCCTTGAGCAAACGAAGCATATATTTCCGCATTCCAAGGATTGGGAGTTCCTTGATCGATGGAAAACATTAAAAGTAGAAGAAATGAAGCTAAAATGGGTCGAGGAAAACCGGATTATGCATCCAGATGATCGGATGAAAATATGCGGAGTTCTTGATGCAGTGGACATCTTGAAAGAAGGGGCGGGTAGAGTCTCCTTCAGTGCTAGCGTGACGGATGAGGATGGGAAGGTGTGGAAAATCGTTGCTGACATGCGCGAATTACCCATTTTAAAACATTCGTATATCATCATTGGCGTCATGCAAGAGCATTCTATATTAGGGGAAGTCATTGAGGTGTACAAGATGATTCCACGAGTCGCTGTTCAAGACGAAAGGGGTAACGATCATGATTCTGGAGACAATCGGGCAATTACTAATTAAAGTGCGCGAGGAAAATCCACTTGTACATAACATGACGAACGTAGTTGTCACGAACTTTACAGCGAACGGCTTGTTAGCCCTTGGTGCATCACCTGTCATGGCGTACGCCAAGCAAGAGGTGGCAGACATGGCAAAAATCGCAGGAGCCCTTGTATTGAATATAGGGACATTGAATGAGCATGAGATCGAAGCGATGCTGATCGCAGGAAAATCGGCGAATCAGCATGGCGTGCCTGTTTTGTTTGATCCAGTGGGAGCGGGAGCAACATCGTACCGAACCGAGACAAGTCAACATCTTGCGCAGGAACTCGACCTTACCCTCATAAGAGGAAATGCTGCCGAGATTGCCAATGTCATCGGGGAGCGCTGGGAGATTAAAGGTGTAGATGCGAAGGAAGCGGGCGGAGATGTCGAGGACCTAGCGAGAGCAGCAGCGAAAAAGCTCAAGACAATCGTTGCGATTACAGGCAAGGTCGATGTGATTTCGGATGGAGAAACGACTTACTCGATCCGGAATGGTCATCCCATCTTAACGAAGGTGACTGGAACTGGCTGTTTGTTAACGTCTGTTATGGGAGCGTTTGCAGCCATTGCAAATGACAAGCTGATCGCAGGAGCTGCCGCATTGGTATGCTATGGTGTTGCTGCGCAGCTGGCAGCAGAGAAAGCAGCGGGAGTAGGTCCAGGCAGTTTCCAAATCGAATTTTTGAATGCCTTGCATAACGTGACCGCAGACGATGTTCGCCGTTTTGGGTATATCGAAAAAAGAGAATAAAAACTCCCCTTTTAAAAAGGGGAGAAAAATGGCCGTAGAACGATTAAGCTAGATATGTTAGACAGTAGCTGTAATTTCGTAGTGAATAAGACAGCAGCTTCTTCTGGTGCTCGGATAGTGCTAGGAATATAAATTCTACTTGATCATCATCGTATGGACGGACATAAAAACGGGAAATACCATGACAAATAATTTCTCTCTTTAACGTCAGCGCCACACTGGCGTCTGTTCGTATGTGCAATTCCACGCTGCGTACCCTCCCTGGACATTCAATAGAGTACCAAAAAAATACAAGGAAAAACAAGGGAATTATGTCTGATTCATGTCCAAGTTGTTACCAATTTTCGTATGAAAACTGACAAGAAGAATGATTCAGAAAAAACTAGCGGGGATTGCTGGGGAAGCAACCTGTTCGAGAGAAAAAATTCGAGATGAGTCCGGCCATTCTCCCTTTTTCCGTTGAGTTATTTACTTTATTTCGAAGGCAACGTACGAGCTCCTGATCGCAATGACAAGAAAAATAGCCGTGCTTTCGATAGCAATCATCATGCCGCTTGCAGCATCTGTCGACGTCATCAATCGGAGCATCCGGCCCGGAGCATCCAGGCCCACACCAGTTTCCGTACAAACAGGGGAAGCCTACTGATCGGCGTTTTCTTTTTGACAACTGGCATCACTCCGTCTTGTAAAGGGATACTACTTGCATCATATTGAACAGAAAGTGAACTTGCTTTAGGCAATCTCCCTTTTTTCGTTTCGATA
The DNA here is from genome assembly GCF_013284285.1 of Brevibacillus sp. HB1.4B. NCBI lineage: Bacteria > Bacillati > Bacillota > Bacilli > Caryophanales > Paenibacillaceae > Brevibacillus > Brevibacillus sp. HB1.4B. The sequence continues at coordinate 527,602 of NZ_JABSUT010000002.1, read as the reverse complement.
GATATTCGCCTGAGTATGAATTACACGGAGGTCGACCAAGGGATAAACTTTCAAAATATCACTTGAAATCATATTGGGAATATGATAGATTAATTCTTGCCGAAGCGAACGCTTGCAGGCTCGATGGATGGATGTCCGAGCGGCCGAAGGAGCACGATTGGAAATCGTGTAGGCGGTGTCGAACCGTCTCGTGGGTTCAAATCCCACTCCATCCGCCATCATACATGGCCCGTTGGTGAAGCGGTTTAACACAGCAGCCTTTCACGCTGTCATACAGGGGTTCGAATCCCCTACGGGTCACTTACACATCCCGTATAGTAATCCGGGGCCCCGCAAAGTACTCGGAATATGCATCATTGTATTGGCGTCACTTTGTGGGGTTATCTGGAGGCTTAGCTCAGCTGGGAGAGCATCTGCCTTACAAGCAGAGGGTCGGCGGTTCGATCCCGTCAGCCTCCACCATTTTTATATGCGGTCGTGGCGGAATTGGCAGACGCGCTAGATTCAGGTTCTAGTGGTGGCAACACCGTGGAGGTTCAAGTCCTCTCGACCGCACCAAGCAAACCCTATACATGGCGGTCGTGGCGAAGGGGTTAACGCACCGGATTGTGGCTCCGGCACTCGTGGGTTCAAGTCCCATCGATCGCCCCATATATGTTCAAAATGTAAAATGAAACAGCCCAGCGGTGGCTCCTGTAGAGGAACTCCGGCTGGGCTTTCTTTGTATCTGTCTACGAATGAGCAACAGGCTGATAAAAGTGAAGGCGATTGCCAAAAGGATCGGTCACGCTCACTTCGCGTGTTCCCCACGGCGTCTCCTCTAAACCGGGACAAGCGTACTTGTATCTTTGACGCAACAGTGACTGATGAAAAAGCTCAATGTTCTCTACCTGTACGCGAATCGCTGAGCCAGGACAAGCATCCCCGTGATGCTCGGATAGATGAATCGTGCACGATGGAGAGGAAATTTGCATGTACAAAGGAAAATGCTCCTCGTAACGATGCTCCCAATCAATCTGAAACCCTAGAAACTCTACATAAAATTCTCTTGCCTTCTCAACGTCAAACATGCGAAAAATAGGCGTTATGATCTGATTCATTTGCCCAGAAACCTCCGGATTGTATTGAGGGAGGCGAGGTGCACCCCTTCGTGAAAAATCGTTCGGACAAGCACTTGTGCAATCGTATGCATGCCGGATTCAGTTGCGGGAAACTCTGCTTCTAATCGATCCTTGTAAGTAGCTTGTATCGTCTGAGGTTGTTCTTTTAATAAGGAGACGAGTACTTCGAGTTTCGGTGGTGGTGTATCCCAGTCAGCAGGTTTTGTACCGAAGTTAAACCATTCGTTGAAGCCAGGGGGGATTGGGATCGTTTCTTTTGTAAGGTGTGCGATCCATAAATACTGATCGAGATAGATGTGCCCCAGATTCCACAAGATATTGTTGGAGAAACCATCGGGAATGATGTTCACATCTTCATCCGTCAAACCATCGATAGCTTTTAACGTCTCCTGTCGATAATCCTCTAGCTGCTGGAATAGCACGCTGTGCCGCTTTTCCATACTTTTTCCCCCTTGAGTGGCAGTCTTCGCAAATAAATTCGAGTCAGAGAATCTACTTCCTTCTATAAGAAGGGGAAGTACTAACAAAAAAGCGTGCAGAACAACTCGTCTGCACGCTTTTTGTATGTTGTGTATAGGAAACGGCGCTACATTCTTTCCTGCTCGAGGGCATGAGAAGGGGGGAATAGTTTCCGCCATTTTACTTGCGGTACGCAAATGGCAGCGAGGATCATGAATACGCCACCCCATTGAGGGAGAGAGACAGTCTCTTGAAGCACAAAACTCGACAAGAGTACGACTGTGGGCAGCTCCACTGCACTTAAAATGGTAGCCAGTCCATTACCGATCCGCGGCACACCGACAGCCAAACAGAAGATCGGGATGACCGAACCGAAGATCGCAACCAAAAGACCGAGCGGCAGCAAACCTTGCAGAAGCTGACCATTTATCAGGAAAGTCGGTGGATAAATGATCGAGAGCATCAGGGCAGCCATACCAATCGAAATCGCGCTTCGCAAGTATGGATCCATTCCAGGGAGAATGCGTCCGCTGAAGAAAATAACCAGGGCAAAGGTCGCGCCAGACATCAGACCGAAGATCAGTCCGACCATGTCTACACTCTGAATGCCGCTTTCGCCAAGTCCGCTTGCAAGAACCGTCCCTGCTCCAAGCATAACCAGAGACACCCATTTTTCAGCCGTCGGCCATTTGCGATCCACAACCGCCTCCAGCAAGACACCGATCCAGGTAAACTGAAAGAGAAGAACGATTGCGAGCGAAGCAGAGACCCGGCTAACAGCCTGATGGTAAAAAAGACTGGTTGAGGCCATCATGAGGCTGGCTGGTGCCAAAAGCAACATATACTTGAACGAAAACCGTTGCTTGGAGAAAAAGAGGGCCATGAGCGTCATAATCAGGCCGCCAAAAATCAATTGGCTTCCGCTCATTTCAAATGGCGTAAAGCCGAGTTGAAAAGCATGCTTCATGAAGATCGAGAGGACACCGTAGCTGCACGCGCCGAGTAAAACTAAAAAGATAGATCGCCAGTATGTCATAAGTAAAAGTTCCTTTCGTATGACTAAACTCGGAAGAATAATGACTATTGTACTACAGGTCTAAAAGTGGTACAATAAAATTTTTGTGCATCCTTTACTGTGCTACTAAGGTAATTAGCTAGCTGCATGCATTGGTAATATGGTAACGAATGAAAGTGTAGGGGACTCCTTATTCTGCGTGAGAATACATAGCTGTTTTTTCATATTTCCGTTACACTACTCCATAGAGAAGAAGTTCAAAAAGTCGTCTATAGACAAAGAGAAGGCGAAACAACATGGAGGAGCAAGGATGAGACAGGGGATTATTTACGCAGTTATGGCGTATTTGGCTTGGGGGTTACTCCCGCTCTATTGGAAGCTGTTTCAGGCAATGGGGGCATGGGAGATACTCGCTCATCGAATCGTCTGGTCGGTTATTTTTGTCGCAATCATTATTCAGGTAACGAAACGCTGGCGCAGTATGTGGGGAGCGGTTACTGGTTTTAAAATGTTCGGAGCATTAGCGATATGTTCACTGCTAATCAGCGCAAACTGGCTCATTTTTATCTGGGCAGTGAATAACGATCAAGTCATGCAAACGAGTCTTGGCTATTACATGAATCCTCTCATAACCGTACTGCTGGGAGTCATTTTCTTAAAAGAAAAAATGCATACTGGGCAATGGCTCGCGCTTATACTCGCGGCTTTCGGAGTCATGTTCATCACCTTCCAGTACGGTGAGATTCCATGGGTCTCTCTATCACTTGCCCTGACCTTTGCTTTTTACAGCTTGGCGAAAAAGCTCGTCCGAATGGAGGCGATGATCGGACTGGCGTGGGAGACGTTATTTGTGGCCCCTATTGCTTTCGGTTATCTGTTGATGCTACAGGTCAATGGGACGGAGACGATGACATCCCTAGCGTGGTGGCAACTAGTATTGCTGACGCTGGCGGGGGTAGCTACTGCCATGCCGCTCTACTGGTTCGCCCAAGCAACGACTAGACTCCCACTTTCCGTTGTGGGCTTCATTCAATACGTGGCGCCTACGATATCGCTCCTATCAGCTGTTTTCTTGTTTGGAGAGCCTTTCACCCAAACACATCTCATCAGCTTTGGATTCATCTGGTCTGCGCTCATCGTATTTACGGTGTCCTCCGTACGCATGAAACGAAAAGCTACCCGAATCAATCCCGAGATCGCTATCAAAAAACAAGCGTAAACATAAGAAAACTCCTGCCCACCGAGGAAGACTCGGATATGGTCAGGAGTTTTTATTTACAAGGACGTAATTAGCAAATCGCTTCGCCGTGCTTTTTCATGCGGTACGCACCGTGATTAGTAGGTCCCACATATTTATTGAGTGCAAACGAGTGGCGAATCGCTTCGGTAATAAATTCTTTGGCAACAGCTACTGCGTTGTGTACAGAGCTTCCTTTTGCCAATTCCGCACAGATTGCAGCTGAAAACGTGCAGCCGGCACCATGAGTAAAGCTCGTTTCAAAGCGTTCTGATTCCAATACCTCGAGTGTTTTCCCGTCATAGAAAACATCTACGGCATTGCCGCTTTGAAGCTTGCTGCCGCCTTTAACAACGACATAAGAGGTGCCGAAGTCGTGGATACGTTTTGCCGCTTCCTTCATGTCATCGACACTTTTCAGCGCGCCCATTTGGCTGAGAATACCAGCTTCGAACAGGTTAGGAGTCGCAACTGTTGCGTGCGGGAGCAAAACTTCACGCAGGCTAACGGCAATTTCTGGATGAAGTGCTTCATCTGCACCTTTACAGATCATCACAGGGTCAACAACAACATTTTTCAAATCGTATTGTTTTATTTTACGGGTAGCGAGGTCAACCAATTCAGTGGTTCCGAGCATCCCTGTTTTTACAGCATCTACGCCAATTCCAGCGAGTACGGTTTCGATTTGTTTTTCCAGGATCGCGACATCGATCGGAAACACTTCGTGAAACCATTCGTTATGTGGATCTTGGGCTACGATAACGGTGAGGGCGGTCATCCCGAAAACACCAAGCTCCTGAAACGTTTTGAGGTCTGCTTGCTGACCAGCTCCGCCGCTGGTGTCGGAACCTGCAATGGTGAGTGCTTTCTTCATGGTCATTGTGATTATCTCCCTTTGTATACCGCTGCACAATCGAAGCGGATCTATACTGTCATGCGCTGTAATGCCTCTCTCTATATTAAAGAGGAAGAAATCGGTGCTGTCAATAATATCCCCAAAATATAAAAACCGCCTCCCTTATCGGGCAAGCGGTTTATGTATGTGTGCATTTATGCTTGAGAAGCAGCGTGGTGAAAAGAGAAGCTGATGGTAGTGGACATGGACTTGGAACGTTTGGTTGCAAGCTGTTTGGCTTGCTTTGCTGCCTCAAACATACTAGGTGCCTTGATGATTTCGACCCATCTGCGTGTTGCTGTTTCAAATAAAAAGCGATAGATAGTCATCTTCTTCGACCCTCCATGGTTTGTTGACATCTACATTGTATTACGTAACAGCCTGAAAAAGGTTACGTAGCTGTTACATATTTTTGAAGAAAACATGGTTATTCTGTAAATCGTAAATTGTTTCCGAAAGTAGCGTTACGTTTTGCGAAATGTTACGTCTTTAGTATGTGATGTTTACGAAAGCTTCCATTTTGAAAGAACGAATGAGGTGCGACAAACGATGGTCAATTCAACAGGAGAGCTGACGGTGACAGGGGTCAATCACAGCTACGGAACAGGGAAAATCAAAGTTCCCGTGCTGTATGATATCAACCTTCATATCAACAAGGGTGAATTCGTGGCTCTGTGCGGCTCGTCGGGTTCCGGTAAGTCTACGCTCTTGAATTTGCTTGCAGGTTTGACCAAGCCGGAGGAAGGGAGTGTCACGGTTAGCGGAGCACAGATTTCCAGCTACAGCGAAAACGAACTATGCATGTTTCGCCGTAAAAATATGGGCTTTATCTTCCAGTCATACAATCTGCTCCCAAATCTGACAGCGCTGGAAAACGTAGAGCTTCCCTTGATTTTTGCAGGCGAAAGCAAGAAAAAACGTCGGGCTAAAGCAACGGAAATCCTACACCGCGTAGGGCTGGAAGGTCGTATCGACCACAGACCCAATGAGCTTAGTGGTGGACAGCAGCAGCGTGTGAGTATTGCGAGAGCGCTCGTCAATCAGCCTGGCATCATCTTGGCGGATGAGCCGACGGGGAACCTGGACTCGAAGACGGAACAAGAGATTCTCCTATTAATGAGAGAAATGAACAAGGAAAATGGGACTACGTTCATCATCGTTACCCATGAGCAGGAAGTAGCGGAACAGTCCGACCGCGTCATTTATCTCCAGGACGGACGGGTTGTACAAAAAAGGACAAGACCAGCGTAGGCGAGGGTATGAGGTGAACAAACAGTGAAGGTAATAGATTCTTTTCGCATCGTCTGGAGGAATCTGTGGCGAATGAAGCTGCGGACAGCCCTCACATCGGTTGGTGTTATGATCGGAACGGCTGCAATCGTCGCGATGATGGCACTTAGTTTAGGGCTTAAGGAAAGTGCGGTAAAAAGCTTGGAGAACTTCGGAAACTTGACAGAAATGGACGTCGAGCCATTGCGTTGGTACGAGGAAAAAGGCGAATGGATTGATGTTCCAGAGGATAAAGTCAAGAAGCTCAATATGCAAGCGGTGCAGGAATTAAAAAAGATTCCTGGCATTCAGGCAGTTATGCCGATAAAAGAATTACGAGAGCAAGCGAAGCTTAAGGTAGGTAGGCGAGAAGGTTACGTACAGCTTATTGGGGTGGACGTGAATGAGTCGGCTGCCTATCGAAAAAACGATATTGAAAAAGGAGACTATCTGACAGGCTCACCGCAAGAAGTGGTAGTCGCTTTCGATGTCTCTCGAGAATTGCGGGACGTGGAAAAAGAAAAGCGGGAGGAACGGCGAAGAAGGACGGGGGGTGGACAAGCTGGACAGTCCACTATGCCACCTGATATGGGCGGTGGAGAATCAATCGGGTTCAACATCGTGGACAGAGCAGCGACACTCATTTTGTCACGGGAATACAGAATCGACGATGAACCGAAATACGAGAAAAAGGAACTACGCGTTCGGGTTGTCGGTCAATTGAAAAAGACTGAAGAGCGCGGATCTTCTTCTGCCGTTTACGTGCCCATTAACGTCGTGAAAGAGTTGAACGACTGGGTAACTCGCGGGAGGGAAGAGGAGAACAACGAGGGATCGACACGGCGCACCCGTGAACAAGCTAAGAAGGATACCTTTGAATTTGATCGGATCACGGTGAAGGTAGAATCACGCGAAAAGGTCGAGGGCGTCGTTGCTGCATTGAAGGAAAAGGGCTTTGAAGTGTGGTCTCCTGCACGTGAGTTGGAAACCATCAATAACTTTTTCTTTGTGATTCAGATGGTTCTCGGTGGAATTGCTGCCATTTCCTTGCTCGTTGCAACCATTGGAATCGTCAATACGATGATCATGTCGATTTTGGAACGAACCAAAGAGATTGGGATCATGAAAGTAATTGGTGCTACGGTGCTGAATATTCGTTGGCTGTTTTTAATGGAATCAGGCTTTATTGGATTAATTGGAGGATTGGCTGGTCTCGGGATGGCGTGGGGAGCAGTTGAGCTCGTGAACTACTTCGGAGCGTCTGGCGGGCTGTTGGATAGCCTGAATATGGGCTACGGCGGTGGTAATCCGGAGGGGGAACCATCCAAGCTCGCGGTTATTCCAGGCTGGCTGGCACTGTTCGCAATCGGTTTTTCCTTTGTTATCGGGGTGTTGGCGGGAATTTTCCCAGCCATCCGTGCTTCCCGTTTAAGCGCATTGCAAGCAATTCGATCTGAATAAGTGATGGAATGTGAGGAACATAAGATGAACAAGAAAAAGTGGATCATTCTAGCCACAGTTGTGGTTCTTCTCGGTGGAGGCGGCTACTTCGGCTATTCGTACTTCCAGAGCAAGAATGCAGTTACCGAAGAAGTACCTGAAGAGAAGCCGACTTTCCCGACAGCGATCGTTGAAAAAGGAGAGGTAAAGAAAACGATTTTCTCATCCGGTACGATAGAAGCAAAGGCACGTGAAGAAGTGAAGCCGGAACTCAGTGGAAAAATTCAGCGTCTGCTAGTGAAGGAAGGACAGTCAATAAAAAAGGGTGACGTATTGTTCACGATAGATAGTACAGATGCCCAGTTTGAGGTGCAGAAGCAAGAGCTTGCGATTATCCGTGCAAAAAAAGAACTGAATGAAATCAAAGACAAAAGAGACAAAATCAATGCAGATAAGGAAGGCAAAGTAATCGAAGTGCTCGCAAAAGAAGGCGACACGGTTACGCCTGAAACACCTGTCGTCAAGTTGGCTAACACCGACTATTTGAAAATTACCGGCAAGTTCACAGCATTTGAGTCAGAACGATTCTCAACAGGACAAAAAGTGAAGGTCTTCATTAGTGCCTCCATGTACTATGTGGATGGGATTGTAACGAATGTAGACCGAGTTGGAAAAAAAGAACAAGGCACCGGTGGTGTTCATGACGTCGAAGTTTTGGTAAAAAAACCAGGCGCGCTTTATGTGGGAGACATGGGTGAAGTCCAATTCACAGATGAAAAGGGCGTGCTTTACGCCAGCCAAAAGGCTACGGCGTTTGAACTGCCAGATGATATGGAAATTTTGGCAGGTACGCATGGCAAAGTCGGAAGAGTAGACGTAAAAAAGGACTCCATCATCAAGGTAGGGCAGCAATTGTTCAAGATGGATATGACATCGGCAGGTCTCGAACTGCAGGAAAAAGAGCTTTCTTTGAAAGAGTCCATTTTGACCATGGAACAGAAAAAACGTGAAATTGCGAAAAATCAAGTGACGGCTCCAATAAATGGAGTGATCACAAAAGTAAATATTAAAGAAGGTGAAACACCAGGCTCCGATCCAGCGGTTATTATCATGGACACTACGTCTGTGTACTTTATCGCAGCGGTTGACGAGTTGGATATTCCAGCAGTCAAGCTCGGTCAGAGTGTCGATGTCTACGTATCAGCATTTGGCAATAAACCCTTTAACGGAAAAGTTATAGAGCTTCCAAAAGAGGGGAAAAAAGAAGAGAAAAATGTCCGTTTTGCTGTGAAAATTGAATTGAGCGATACGACTGATATGAAGCATGGAATGACAGGTGACTGCGATATTTATGTAGCACAAGTGGACAATGTTTTGCGCTTGCCGATTAATGCTGTTGAGGTTTTAGAGGCGGGTCAAGGCACCGTCATGGTAAAGGACCCGAGCACAGGTGATCCAACACCAAAAGAAGTACAAATTGGTGTCGAAGGAACTGATTTTATTGAAATCAAAGGCGGCTTGAATGAAGGAGAAGAAGTTCTCTTGACCAACGAAGGGATGTAAATTAGTCTTTCTTGGTTCATTTGATTAAGAATAGCCCTGTTGCAAATGGCCATAGACCAAGCAACGGGGCTATTCTTTTTTCACCAAAAGATCTTAACATTTTGTTTGTAATTGTAGCGTTTTTGTCATTTCGGCCGTCAAACTATGTAGAGGATGGGAGATTGTACAGCCGTTTTCCTTTGCAAACTGATCGGCAACAGGTGCCATGGAGAGCTGTGCCACTGCAATAGGTTGGTCTGGAAATGTTTGGTGGAGCTGGTGCAGGGCGTTTTTTATCGCTTCTCTGTATGCTTCCTGCTTGTTTTCCATGAGCAGGGCAAAAGCATTTTCAATGATGCTTACTCGTATCTCTGGATAAAGGTTGTGAGAATAGGCGTGTTGCACGAGACGCTCCATCGTAGGTTGGATAGTAGCGGGATTGGAGAACAGAAGAACTTGTGGCTCCGTATATCGTGCAAGCTCATGAAAAAAAGGTCCATCGATTGTGAAGATGGGGACAGTGGTAGTTGCCTCATCCTCTAGTGTTACCAGTGCGGCATATTGCGTGCAAGTGATCACGATTGCATCGACCGCCAAGCTCTGCATCCAGCTTAGTTGCTCACGTAATTTGGCATGCGATTGTTCCTTGGTATGCACAGGAGTTCCCGCGTTTTGCAGGAGTAAACCTTGATCAACAAAATGAATGAGCTCTACGTCAAAGGCTGCGAACGCATCTGATATGAGGGAAATATTCGAATCATGTCCATGGAGACAGGCAATACGAGTCATTGTGCAGCTCCCCCATGTAGAGTATCAGTCTCTGATTTCTTATGGGCAAGGACACGAATGCGTTTGTAATCGAGCACCCATTGACCATCTTGAAACAGAGCAGGACGAAGTAAGCCAGTGACTTCCCTACATACTTGCTGGATTTCATCTGCGGACAGCCCCACAAAAAAAGGACTGCAAAAAGAATTTAACCAATGCGAAAGCCCCAGTTCCCCATCAGCCATGACTGTGGGACGATCAAAATGGGAGGCAAGTACGACGTGGAAGCCTTGCTTCTCCAAAAGAGTCGTGTACTCTCCAATGCTGGGAAAATACCAAGGTGATCGCTCATCCGCGGATATTCCTTTTTGTGCCAAAACAGTCCGTAATGCCTTTGTGATTTGACCGCAATTGCCGTGTCCTCCGAATTCCGCAACAAAGCGTCCACCGGGAGCAAGAGCCAACCAAATGGTCTCAACGACTTCAGCAGGACGTTTCATCCAGTGGAGTGCGGCATTGGAAAAGACAGCGTCGTAACAGATATCTGTACGATACGTATGCGCATCGGCTACTTCAAAAGCAAACTGCGGATATTTATGGCGAGCAGCCTCAATCATGGCGGCAGAAAAGTCGATTCCTGCCACATTTGCTCCGGAAAGCGATAGTTGAGCACACAGGTCGCCTGTTCCACAGCCTAGGTCAAGAATGCTTTCTCCAGGAGCCGGCTGTAGCCAGTCCACTAATCCTTTACCGTATTCAGAAACGAAATTCATTTTGGCGTCGTATAGCCCGGCATTCCATTGATTGGTTTGAATCATCTGTATCCCTCCCTACCTTCCTTTTTACCGACTGAAAAGACATAAGTCAAATCTATATAAATTATTAAATAGATAGTTTTTAACTATATCGAGCTTGGGAAAAAGCGTGAGAACATAAAGGATATAACACGGTTATTGTCGAATAAAATCAGTTGTTCACATACAAATACGTAAGACAAAAAGTAGGAGGACAGTTCGTGAAAAAATGGGTTGTAAAAGCACTTCTCGTGTGTTTGGCAACTGGTACCTTTTTGTCAGGTTTGTCAGTACCGCCAGCCATGGGAGCCGGGGCAACAGCATCCATGAAAAAAAACAGCCAAGTATCTAAGCCGATCCGGAAGCAGCCTGTTCACGATATGGTTATCTTTAACGATTATCAGGTTGCGGGGCTGGATTCAAAAGGTTGGAACTGGGTGAAGAATGATGAGTTTATTCTACCTCCGGAGACACCACTCGATATTGACGTGATACAGACTACTTATGGAAATGGAACAAACCTAAGTCGGAAGCAAGTATATTTGGATGGTGTAGAATTAACGGAGTTACAAATGGAGCAAACCTCAAATCAAGCTGTGTTCAAATGGCAGGTGCCTCGCTTTACAATTCCCGCAGCGAAATTGTCTGCTGGCTCTCATACGTTGACCTTTGTAGTGACTGATGCCAATGCAAAGAGCAGTACGTTACACGTAAGCTTTCAGGTAGAAGCACAAAATTACCCACGTATTTATAAGGGAGAAAAAGCAGAGGGAGAGCCTTTGTCGACAGGTGAGCAGACGACCATTTTCGGAAATATGGGGTCAACTGATTTTAACAGTTCTGTACCTGGTACGTGGAAGCTAACAAACAAGTCTACGAACCAAGAAATGAGATCTGTTCCTGCTACTGTGTTTTCAACAGGTACGTTGTTGACTGGTCAATACCAACTCCTTTTTCTACCTGATGATACCTCGATGTCGCCTTGGACGACGACAGTTCAGATTGGCATGGCGGAGCTATATATGGGTACAGATGCAAGTGGTCAAAAACTGGCACCGGATCAGACCATTAATGCCCCGGAGCCACCAGGTAAGATTTCTTTGTATTCGGCATACCTAGGTCGATGGTCGGTGAACGGAACTGGACAAACGTTGACAAATGCGCAACATTTTGAAGTTGATATCCCGAAAATGCTGGCGGGTATGACGATTTCTGTCACTTTTGAGCCAGATTCCAAGGAAAACAAAACGGATTCCTTATGGGGTAGCTCTACGTCGACTACGATTCACATACAAATTCCAGGTGCACCGAATGCTTGTGGTCCTACAAGCGGAGATGTCACGTTGGATGTGTTGATGCAACCAAACGAAAAATCTACACTCATGGTCGAGAAAGCAAACGTGTATTCATCAGACAATACAGTGAGGCTCTATCAAAACCCGGTACATGTAATATGGCTGACTACAGCAGCAGAGCATATCGAATTCGGTAGTGAAGCTGATGACGATGAAGGACCAGGCGTATGGGCAGTCGATAACGTCGTGGTCGATAGTGATAAATTGAATTGGGATCATACAGGCTTGTTACTGTCTGGCTATAAGCCAGGGCGTTACAAGGTAAACTATTACAGCAAAAGAGACCCTGCCAAGTCATGGTGTGGTTACATACAGGTCATTGAGGACACGCCACCAATCCCAGCGTCCCAAAGTTGTGATCCAGGTGATTCAGGTATAGCTCCACCACAAGCCCCAATGCTCATGAGAGGAAAAGAGGGCAAGGAATATCGAGATGGAGATATTGTGACTGTGGAATCTGATAGCGATCTTGCTGAATTGGAAAACCTACAACTCATCTCCACGTATGCAGAGCGGACTGGGACGAAGAAAATTAGAGAGAGTAGGAAGGCTTCCTCTTACCATATGCCCAAGTATGAGTGGATATATGGAGAGAACGCCATTGGTGCTAGACAAGAGCACAGCAGTGCTACGATATCTTCAGAAAACCGGATCGAGATCTCCTACGAAGGAAAAGAAATCACTACCATTAAGCCTTCAAATCGAGATGACGGCACTGAAAACGGACTGGAATCACTTGATATTAGCAAATACATTAATCGGCAGAAGCCCGGCAAATACGAGATCAAAATAACCAACATCCTTAGCAACAAGACTTGCCAACTCGTTACAAGACAAAAAAGATCAGTCAAAAAAACAGACGTTGATGAACGAAAAGAAACGATCGCATTCACAATCGAAGTGAAATAACGATTGACCCCCTTGCACTTTTTGGCATGGGGGTTTTCGACTACATGGGGAGGAAGTCCAATGACAAATGAGCAGAAGACGATCTTGGAAAAGTTCGGGTTTCGAATCGAAGGAGAGGAAGTGAAACATTTAAAGCTGGGAATCGTAAGAAGTAAAAAAGAATTCGTCTGTCACACCACGTCAGAAGAGTTGCAGGACTACATCAAGTCCATCTTGCGCAACCAATGTCAGTGGAGGCGAGGAGAATCTGAGTGAGCAGCCAGGGAGGTTGTTGGGGTTGAGTGAGTCTAGGGAGTCATTGGTTACGGCATTACGTGAAGTGGAGGCTTGGGAGAGAGACCAGAACGACTTGTGGTTCTGGGAAAAGCTTGGCAGACTTCCGTTTGTTCTGTTGGATCGGATTACGCCTGCATTCGTTCAAGAGAAGCTGGGAAAAGCCGTAGATGAAATGGCAGCCTTTCTTGAGACAGGTGGAACTTATTTGGTGCAGGATGAACCGATTTACAAGCGGTTTGGCAAACGGTTAGAGGGACAGGGGGCGTCTGTTGTTGACAAAGAAAAGATTGCCGCTGTACCGCTTACGATCATGAATGATGTCGCAATGGAGTTAAAGGATTCACGTGCGAATTTTGCCACGGTACAAGGTGCCACGACTGGCTTCGGAGGGATTTTTACCCTCGCGATCGATATCCCTTTATTGATGGGGACATCCCTTAAAGTATTACAAGAGATGGCTCTTGCCTATGGCTATCGACCTGAAGAGAAAAGAGAGCGGCTGTTTGTCGTCAAATGCTTGCAGTTTGCTTCATCAGACATTGTAGGGAAAAAAGCGATACTCGCTGAGCTCTCCCGCTTTGATGATCCAAATGCGCAGAGAGAGGTTATGGCTCAATTGCAAGGATGGCGTGAAGTCGTGGTAACGTACACAGAAAACTTTGGGTGGAAAAAATTGTTTCAAATGGTGCCGATTGCAGGTGTTTTGTTCGGGGCGTATTTGAACCGTTCAACCGTACAGGATGTCGCCGAAGCGGGGATGATGCTGTACCGCAAACGGCGTATCCTGGAGCGGCTACGAGAGAGCGAAATGAGGGAGGAAATTACTGAGCCCACTCCTCAGCAGTAAGAGCGTACAGGAGATGGTCTTCCCATACACCGTTAATTTGCAAATAGCGTAACGAAAGCCCTTCCTGGCGAAAACGGTTTTTTTCCAAGACGCGAATGGAAGCTTGATTGCGAGGCATAACAGCAGCTTGTACTCTGTGCAGCCTAGCATCCGTTAAAGCAAAGCGGAGGGCGAGATTTACTGCTGATGTCGTATAACCTTTGCCATTGCACGCCTGATCCATAAAGTAGCCAATCGTCGCATTTTGCCATGCGCCACGTGCGACATTCGACAACGCTACACGTCCAATCATCTTTCCGGATTCTCGGGAGAATACGCCGAAAGCATAGGCAGTACCACGTTCAAAATCAATCTGCGCTTGTGAAATCTGTTCTTGCTGTCCTATGAGGGTCAGAAATGAAGCGGGGCGGATTGGTTCAAATGGTTGGAGAAAGTCATGATTACGCAGCCGAAGCTCTAGGAGCTCGGCTGCGTCTTGTTGTTGGAGAGGCCGTAAGAGAATCTCGTCCGTATGTAGTGACATGAGATCAATCCTCCTTAAAAAGTTGGATTGATAGTATAGCATGTGCCAGAGTATTTGGGAAACATCAATTAGCCGAGCAATTCAGCAAATGACACCCCAAATGCTTTGCACGTTTCCACTTCTTTTGCAGTAGGAGAAAGCTCGATTTTCAAACCTTCCAGAGGAGTTTCCGCACCACGCTCGCTCGCCTTTTTCAGCAAAATATCAACAGCTGCACCGACATGCTCGTAAGCGGAGTCGCAAGAGCCAAAAGCAACAACCTTTTTCCCGCTGAGGTCAATATTGTCCATTTCCTCATAAAAATCCAGGCATTCGTCTGGCAGTTCACCGTCGCCCCATGTGTAGGCACCAAGCAAGATTCCGTCGTAAGCTTCGAGTTCTTTTGCGTTCGCATCCATCACTTCTTTTATCTCCAGCTCAGCACCAGTTGAACGAATACCTTCTGCAATTGCTTCAGCAATCTCCTGAGTATTCCCTGTCATGCTCGCGTATACCATCAAAATGCTCATAAAACGTAAAACCTCCAATTCAGATAATGAGTATCATTCTCATCAATAAAAATAATGAAAATGAGAATCGTTGTCAATAACTTTTTTCTTATTGCCACGTTTCATTGATTTTGGTAGAGTTAAATAAAATTATAATAATGTACTCTAAATAGAGGTGCGCCGAAGAAGAGTAAGTCTTTTCGCAATCTGCCAGGGGGCAGGAGAAGGAAGAAAGGCTAAAGCGCCGAAGCTTATGCTATGCCCCTACGTAGCACAGGCTGGGGTGTCTCATGAAAAATGATCATCCTGTCACAAGGGACCTAAAGTCTTTTTGTGGAGCGCTATTTATGATTTGCTTCTGTAGTAGTAAGAGCAATGAGATAGCGAATGCACTCATTGCTTTTTTTGATTTACCATGCTGTTATTTTGAGGAGGATGTAACCATGAACATGATGGATGCCAACGAAATTATCGCGTTTATTCAAAAAAGCGAAAAGAAAACACCAGTGAAGGTATATGTGAAAGGGAACCTGGAGGGAATCGACTTTGGTGCGAGCTCCAAAGCCTTCATTACTGGTCCTACTGGTGTTGTTTTTGGTGAGTGGAAAGAGATTGAGCCAGTGCTCGCTGCTAACGCAGACAAAATTGAAGATTATGTGGTAGAAAGCGACCGTCGCAACTCCGCTATTCCATTGCTGGATACAAAAGGAATTCAAGCACGTATTGAGCCAGGCGCAATTATCCGTGACCAAGTGACAATCGGTAACAATGCGGTCATCATGATGGGTGCTTCCATTAACATCGGCGCAGTTATCGGTGAAGGTACGATGATCGACATGAATGTTGTTGTAGGTGGACGTGGAACCATCGGGAAAAACTGCCACATCGGCGCTGGATCGGTTATCGCAGGCGTTATCGAGCCACCATCTGCACAGCCAGTTGTTGTCGAAGACGATGTTGTCATCGGAGCAAATGCTGTCATTCTGGAAGGTGTTCGCGTAGGAAAAGGTGCTGTCGTTGCAGCGGGTGCTGTCGTGATTGAAGATGTACCTCCATACGTAGTAGTTGCGGGAACGCCTGCTCGTGTGATCAAGCAAATCGATGAAAAAACTCGTTCCAAGACAGAGATCAAGCAGGAGCTACGTCAGCTGTAAGGGAGAGAGTGCACATGGACTGGCGTTCGCTCGATGAACAATATATCGTCTCCTCTTACAAAAGACTTCCGATTGCTATAGAAAAAGGCGAAGGAAATTACTTGTACGATACGAATGGAAAGAGCTACCTCGACTTGTTTACCGGACTCGCGGTAAACGTTCTGGGGCATTCTCATCCGCGCATTGTACAGGCTCTGCGTGAGCAGGGAGAGCGCTTCTTGCATATTTCCAATGTATTTTTAAATAAGCCAGCTATTCGTTTGGCCGAGCGTTTGGTTGCGAACAGCATTAGTGGAAAAGTGTTTTTCACCAACTCTGGTGCAGAGGCTACAGAGTCTGCGATCAAGCTGATTCACAAATGGACGAAGAACGAGGGAGCAGGTCGTGAAGGCATCGTTGTCTTACGCAACAGTTTTCACGGGCGAACACTCGGAGCAGTGCGTCTGACGAGGCAGGCTCACGTCTATCAAGACTTTCCTCAGCCGGCTTTTCCTGTTTATGAACTGGATGTGGAAGACACGGAAGGATTGCGAGCGATTTGCCAGGAAGCAAGACCCGCTGCGGTCCTCATGGAGCCAGTCTTGGGTTCTGGCGGTGTCGTGCCGTTAACGGAAGCGTTCTTGCGAGAGGTAGCTGCGATCTGTGAACAAGAAGGCATGCTCTTTGTCATGGACGAGATCCAGACAGGAATGGGCAGAACAGGAAAGCTGTTTGCTTATGAGCATGCAGGCGTAACGCCAGACCTGATCCTTTTTGCCAAAGGCATAGGGGGAGGGCTTCCCCTCGGTGGTGTCATCGCTGGCCCAAGGCTGATGAACCAGTTCAAACCGGGGGATCACGGAACGACTTTTGCACCATCGCCACTGTCTGCTGCCCTAGGGAATGTCGTGTTGGACGAATTGCTTGATCCAGCCTTCAGCGCTCACGTAGAAGAAGTGATTGCGTACCTGTGGTCGGGCTTGGAAGCGCTGCGAGCGCGTCTTCCAGATCAGCTGCAATCCCTTCGCGGAAAAGGCTTGATGGTTGGAATTCCGCTCTCTTCCACCCCGGAAGAGGTAAGCCACTTGCAGCAAGCATTGCTTGACGAAGGAATTCTCGTTGACGTGACGCAGAAAACGATTGTTCGTCTGCTTCCGCCACTGACGTTGACAAAAGCCGATGTGGACCGTTTTCTTGCTGTGTTTGAGGAGCAATTAACAGCAAGAACAGGTACGAAAAAGGAGGCGTAGACCATGACGACTTCCTTGTTTACACAAATTCGCCGAGACTTGCACCAAATACCGGAGCCAGGCTTCGCTGAAGTGAAGACACAACAATACTTGCTGGATTATTTGAAAAAGCTGCCCCAGGAGCGAATCGAGATCAAAACGTGGCGGACAGGCATTTTGGTCAAGCTGGCAGGAACAAGGCCAAAACGATTAATTGCCTGGCGGACGGATATGGATGGCCTGCCGATCGTAGAGGAAACGTCCTATCCGTTTCGCTCGCTTCATGAAGGATTCATGCATGCATGCGGTCATGACATGCATATGGCAATTGCTCTTGGCCTCCTGACGCATTTTACCGAGCATCCGATGGCAGATGATTTGCTGTTCCTCTTCCAGCCGGCAGAAGAAGGTCCTGGCGGTGCGGAGCCGATGATGGAAAGTGAAGAGTTTGCGGGGTGGCGACCGGACTGCATTTTTGCCCTGCATATCGCGCCAGAATATCCGGTCGGTCATATTGCGACGAAGCCAGGAATTTTGTTTGCCAACACTTCTGAGTTGTACATTGATTTGGTTGGCAAAGGGGGGCATGCAGCCTTCCCGCACAAGGCGAATGACATGGTGGTTGCAGGAAGCCATCTTGTGACACAGCTTCAATCGATTATTTCGCGCAATATGGATCCATTGGATTCGGCTGTCGTAACGATTGGCAAGCTGGAGAGCGGGACGAAGCAGAACATCATCGCAGAGAAGGCCAGGCTAGAAGGGACCATCCGAACCTTTTCGATGGAATCGATGGCAATCGTCAAGAGCCGCATTGAATCTCTCGTAAAGGGAGTGGAAATAGGCTTCGATTGCCAGGCAACGATTGACTATGGGGTTGGCTACTGCCAGGTTTACAACGAGGAGCAGTTAACGACAGACTTCATGCAGTGGGTACAGGAACAATGTGAAGAAGTAACTCTTATCACCTGCAAGGAAGCCATGACCGGAGAAGACTTCGGTTACTTTTTGAAAGAAATTCCCGGCTTTTTGTTCTGGCTGGGTGTGCAAACGCCGTACGGCTTGCATCATTCTAAAATTGAGCCGAACGAAGACGCGATCGAAGTTGCTATTCGACTGGTCTCCCGGTATTTTACATGGCTTTCGCAACAGGAGTAGCAGGTGTCAGGAACAAAAAAGAGTGGCTGGATAGCCGCTCTTTTTTCTGTGTCATTCCCAGCCGTATTTTCGTCAAGAGTAAGAAGTAGTTACTAACATCTCTGTGCATAAGTCTTTCTTCCTAAGGTTTTTGTGCTTGTGGATAATGTGGATATTGTTGAAAAAACTTATCAGGGCAGCACAACTATTTCCTTTTCCAAACGTATAAACTAGAGAGAAGAAATTTCGGAAAAACAAGCGCTGCCGCGCACACATACAGGAGGATTATTGACATGAAAAAAGCATGGTTATCGGCCTTGTTGGCGTTGACTGTAGCAGCAGGGGTAGGGAGCACTACTGCGGTGGGAGAGGGTGCAATGCGCGTATTTTTCGGTGCGGAAACCGTAGCGAGTGAAATGCCAGCATCCAAGGCCGAATCGATAGAATCAATAGTGAACAAGCTCGGTGGTTTCGCCGATTACGATCAGCAATCTGGCAAATTGCAAGTGATTAAGCCAAACGTAAATATTATTGTGGTCGAAGGAATTCAGCAGACCCGCAATAAAAATGTCGTTTTCAGCAACCCTGTCAAAGGATACAGCGACAAAAATGTGCCTCGTACGTTTAACGTGTTCGTAGAGGTTGATGACGCGCCTGTAGCTAAAGACTTGCGCATGCAACTTGTGTTGATCGGACCGGACGGCAAAGAAGTGTCTAAAGGGAAGGAATGGAAATACTCCACACAAAATGCAAACAGCTTCTATTTTTCTGAGCCTTTTGTATCTACGAAACTCGAAGCATACGGCACTTATAAAGTACAAGTTCAAATGAAATCCGAGAAATTCACTTCTTATGTATCCGTTGGTGAAAATACATTTACAGTTGGGCGTTAAAAATTATGGCTTGGATGCGTTTCCACTTTGCATGTCCCCGTGCTATAATATACGGAAAAGCCAATATACTTGGTAATAGCAAGTACATGAAAGAAAGGAACGATGGGAGCGAATGGAGACAAATCCCCCGCGATCGTCCACAGATCTAGAAGGCCCGAGTATACGCATTGCCTGGAAAGATGAGCAATCTATTCAGGCAGAGTGGAGCATGACGAAGGAGTTCGAGCAAGAAATAGAGCGAAAGTTTGCTATTCCTTTTGCTGAACTGCCTTTTGTCCTACGCCTTTTTGATGTGACGTACCGCAAAGAGATCCGAAATGATGGCACTGACCTTTACACTGATTTTGATATCAACCACCTCTCTTCCGAATGGATATTGTACGGAGTGACGCAAGGATTGGAATATTGCGTCGATCTGGGAATTCGGATGGTGGACGGAAGGTTTTATTCGCTGTCCAGGTCTCAAATGATTTGATCAACGTGCTCAAGCAACGTACGACTGAGGCAACTGCATTTTTATACGAAACAGCCCCATTATCCACGAGGTTTACTTGTGGCAATGGGGCTTTTGTTTTTTATTCATGGACTCATGGCTTCTCTCGCTGTCTGTCCAGCAGTCGCAGGGCAACCGCTAAAACAGCCCATACTGGCATTGGATCGTCTAACTTATTTAGCCATTCAGGCGAGGTCAGCAAGCCCTCCTGTAATGCGCGATTGCCCAGCTCCAATTTCCAGGGAGGAAACGTTTGTGGCCCTTCTGAGGTGAATGAATCGTACTGAGACAAGTTGTACGTCTGAATGAGGCCCGTCAGCTTTTCGGCGTACGCAGGGTCGGTAGCGTAGCCGGCTTCTTCTAAAGCCTGTGCGGCTTGTGCGGGAGTCGTGGCTGCCAGCACGTTTTTATATGCGGGCCTACGTAAAAACTGGGTATGGTCTTCCATGGATTGCTGGTAATTTTCATAAGCGCGGAACTGGGAGGTACGTGTGACCGTTTTTCCGTTTTCCACCTCTTTGCTTTCGATGGTGACAGAGCCGGCAGGTCCCGTTCCCTTTATTCCAAAGAGGTTATACGAGGATGTCCCAGTGGCAGGGTCAACAGGTACTTTTTTACCCCAACCAGACTCGAGTATGGCTTGCGCTATGATAATGGAGGGGAATAAACGATGGTTCAGATAAGACTTTCTGGCGTGGTCAGCAACCAACTGAACAAATGCTTGCGCCTCCATAAGCACACCCCTTTCCACTCTTTGTTGTTCGTATGAAAAAAAGAGGTCAGGGGGAATAGGCCTGGACATGAAAAAACAGTCGAGATTTCTCGACTGTTTCTCCGTTTTTTCTTTATGGCTTTCGAGGTTGGAAGTATTGAATGCGATTATTGAAGAGATGGAGCTCTGCTTTATAATCACGTGCCAAGTATCGACAGTACTCATTCGCCTTGTTTTTATCGCCATGCGTGGCCGATTCAGGGAGGGACACCTGTATGTAGTGCTTTTCGGAACCGTTTTCATTTTTGCTCCCGACTCCAACAACGATGGCTTTGTACATGTTTGGGTCTTTTCCTTTGAGAAGGAACCACGAGTCCTTTCCTTCAGGGCGTTCTTCTAGGTTGTAAGGGAAAGCGGCGTCAGCATAGGTCCAGCCCAACTGCTTTCCTGTTTTTGAGGTCATGTCAACGTATCGCGTAAACTTGGCTTTCACGTCGTCAATACTTACAGATGCTGCGGTAGAACCATCAACGAAATAGATGTAGGCCGATTGAAGTTTCACGACTGCACTCACTCCTAGTACCGGTATTCTGTGCGTTAAGTGTAGCATTGTCTTCCACTCTTTGGCAATGAGGCAGTTGGCGACCAAAAACAATTGCGCGTTTTTTCTGAAAAGTGTAAAATATATATCATATTTATATGCCGTTAGATGAACGATAAAGGATCATGGAGGAATATACGCATGCAGGAGGCCTCAATTAGACACGTATTCGAAGCTTTAAACACCATGCGCGCCATCGATGTGGTGAACAAAGAAGACTGGGAGCGGGCAGCGAAGGAAGCTGAATTGGATTCCTCCGTACAGTTAAACATTCTCTGGATCATCTACTGTTATGAAGGTGTACGCGTCACGCAAATTGCAGATTGGACCTTCTGGCATCCCTCATCGATTGTCATTCATATCAAGAAATTAATGGAGAAAGGCATGGTGACCATCGAAAAGTCGGAGTTGGATGGGCGTGTAGTTCACGTATACCCGACTGAAAAAGGAAAAGAAGTATTAGAAGCCAGTCGAAGAAGTGTACCAGATATTTTTAGATTGACGTATGCATTGGAGAAAATGGAGGAACGATACAGTACAGCAGTAGTTGAACTGTTCTTTGAATGTCTCTCCTTTGTCGCGCAATCGTTGCATGGTGCAGAAAAAGTGAGATGGATTCAAGAAGGGGAAGACAGGGTCATTAACCCGACGCGTCTGGTAAATGATGCTGTTTGGGTGGCAAAAACGTGATTTTTCGCTTATACTAGTGAATAATCCGAATATTTCACGAAATTCGGAGGCCAAAATACTGTTGAGGAGGGATTGCTGATGGAGCACTACGACCACTTATACGACGTTTCGGAGAACGCTAATGTACGTTTCCTCGGTTTTATTTCAGAGGGAACTCGCTACGACTTTGGCATGGTATTTACACACAAGTTTTATGGGAAGCCGTTGGTGATCTGTATGCAGACAGGGCAATCGACTCTTCTCAGTTCTGAAGATGCGGTGAATCCAGGATATCTGCAAAAAATTTTCAGACTGGATTCAGAGAACGAGGCAGTCGCGCTTGCTGAGTTTTTCCAGGAGCATTTACCATCGATTCCATTTGAAGAAAATCAGTATTAGGTAACGAGCAGAAGTTTATCTTCTGCTCGTTTTGGTTTTTCAGTAAAATACGGCCTTCCGTTTTTTAGTATAATCGAAAGAAATCAAGCAGTAGGAGGAACAGTGGGAATGGGTGTACATAAATGGTCGGCCAAAGATTCTCGGGGAGCGATTGTTCTCGTCCATGGAACGGGAGAGCATCATGGGCGCTATGAGCATGTAGCGGCTTATTTCAATCAGGCAGGCTGGGACGTATATGCGGAAGATTTGCCGGGATGGGGGCGCTCTCCTGGGAGACGGGGGCATATTCAATCATTCGAAGACTATTTGTCCCGTGTACGGGAGTGGACGAGTACCGCGCTTGCCGATGCGTCAGGAGAGAAGCCAGTATTTTTAATGGGGCATAGTCTGGGTGGTCTCATCGCGACTCGCTTTATTCAGGCGGATGAGCGGAGTAAAGAGTTGGCAGGGTTAATTCTCACATCTCCATGCTTGAAACTGAAACTGACTGTACCGGCGTGGAAGGAGCAATTGGCACAGTTTCTCGATCGGGTCTGGCCAACACTTGTCATGCCTAATGGAATCACTCCCGACATGGTATCGCGTGACGAAGCTGTTCAGGTTGCTTATCAGAACGATCCACTCAATTATTCCAAGGTAAGTGTCAGATGGTTTACAGAATTGAACCGCTCGATGGAAAAGGCGTGGGAGGAAAGAAACCAAATCAAGCATCCTGTCCTTGTTTTGCAGGCTGGTGCTGATACATTGGTTGATGCGGATGCAGTGGAGCAGTTTACAGCGGGCCTTCCAGACAGACAGACTTTTGAACGATTCGCGGGCTTGCGGCACGAAATTTTGAATGAGCCTGAAAAGGAAGAAGTCTTGCAAAAAATCGTGAACTGGTTGAATGACAATATTTCAAATTAATGTGACATACTAATTATCGACAAATGCATCTTGACTCTGAATGACGTGGCATATTAAGATGAATGTAACATAACATTTGTAGTAATATGTGAATCAATTGAATGCGGAGGGGACATAGATGGGAACTATCGTATGTCAGACTTGCGGAACCATCATCGAGCATTTTGAATGTAATTCAGTGAAAACGCTTTATGCGGTGTGCAACTGTGACTGCCGACCTGGTGAAAGACAGGAAAAAGAATAAATAGTCAACAGGCCTATGTTGAGGCCTGTTTTTTTTGACAACCTTTTCCGCATGGAGGATAATGGAGAAGTGTGAAAATCGCTGCAAAAGGAGGAATTGTGTCATGAAGCGAAAACCGATACAGGGAATGCTGGCCGCTGCACTTTTGGTCACATCTCTGTGGAGCGGGACACCAGCGCTTGCTTACAGTATTGGTGATGAAGAAAAAATAGACGGTAGCCAGCCATCAATATCCTCAGCAGGATATGATATATCAAAAAAATATGCGGTATGGATGGTTGAAGGTGGGCAAAGAGTAACACTCTACAACCTTGATAAAGGTAACCAGAGCGAAATAGGTGACAAGGAATCAGAAAAGACGAATCCAAAGGTCGATGGAGATTACGTCGTATGGATTGATTCCCGAGATGGCGGTTCAGATGTCTATTTGTATGACATTGTGAAAGAAAAAGAAATCCGTTTGACAAGTGGTTCTGCTTCGGTCGATGGCTTGGAGATTGCCGATAAAAATGTTGTTTGGACAGAAAACGGCGATGTTTATCTACATAAAATTTCTACTGGAGATACAGAGATCGTATCAGCGAGTGGAAAAGCAAGCAACCCGGTGGTAAGCAGTGGTTATGTTGCTTGGGAAGATGATCGTAATGGCAATGATGACATTTATTACTATGACATCAAAGCAAAGCAGGAAAAGGCTGCCGTTACTGCTAAAGGGGATCAAGGGCGTCCAAGCATTTTCTCCAATCAAATCGTGTATGAGCATCAATCGGCTGGCGACCTCTATTCCTATTCCATCAGTAACGGTAGAATTAAGGAATTGACTGATGATGCAAACGAACAGCAAAATGTACATTTGTATCAAGAGGATTATGTCTATTCTGACAATAATGACTTGAAATATCGTGAGCTTGGCAAAACGTCTGGTAAAAAGATCGCGAGCAATCTGTACGGTGAGACCGGACCGAAAATTTATGGCGATTTCATCTTATTCGCGAAAAAAGATAGCAACAAAAAGCTCCAACTCCACCTGTATGACCTGGACGAAAAGGAATTAGTTCCGATAGGTAATGCAGGCGGGAAACCAAAGGAGCCAAGTGCTCATGATCGTTATGTAGCGTACGTAACCGAGTCTAAAAAAAATAATACGATCGTTTTCTACGATGTCGAAAATAAAAAAAGTAAAGTCATCAGTAATCCAGAACATGATTCTGTTCGCCCTGTTGTAAGCTCGCGTTATGTTGTCTGGTATGACGAGCATGAAGATGCACTCTTCTCCTACGATATTCGTAAAGACACTCAAAAGCAGATTACACATGAAGATGATGATCAAAAACCGAGTGAGAAGCTTTATGAGATTGACGGAGAGCGTCTGTTATGGGTAAATATCGATGGCAAAACAGAAGTGATCATCACAGATCTAACGACTGGAAAGCATACGGAAGTTACGACGGTGAGAAATGAACCATTAAGTGTTGATATTTACAAAAACTACGCTACCTGGGTAGTGGAAGAAGGCTCAAAGAGTGCAAGCATCGTACTCTACGATATCGAAGAAGATGACGAGACAGAAATCCGCGATAATGTAAAAGTAGAGAAAGCAGAAATCGGCGATAACTTCGTTGTTTGGAGCGAAGATACAGGCAATTCCAAAACCGGTTGGGATTTGTACTATTACAACATCGACCGTCAAAGAGTCAATCCGTTGCTACGTTATATGGATGGTGACCAGAAAAATCCACAGGCTTCACGCAATATGATTTTGTATGAAGACAATCGTCTGTCCGCAAAAAGCAAGGAATTTTACTATGAGCTGTATGATTTCGAAGAGGATTCCTATAGCAATATTGAGTGGGATGATGATGCGGAGATGGAAAATGCCCGCATCGGTGGAAATCGCGTTGTCTGGGTCGATGAGCGTGATAAAGACCCATATGTATACACGGTGGCATTCGCTCCAGGTAATGATGATGACGAAGATGACGAAGACTGATTCTGCACAATAGTAGTCAGGCTTTTATAAAGAAAAACAGACGAAAGGAATTCTTTCGTCTGTTTTCTTTTATGTCCGGCATAAATACGGCTTCAAAAGTACAAGTGCTACGAAAAATAAAATGACTGCGACATAAGCAGGCAAGAGATGAATAAAATCGACATAGCCAACAGTAAAATGTATGCCTATGCCAGAAATAAAGCCTGGAATGCCTGCTAAAAACAATGTCCACCAAATCCACGCTTCTCCTCGTCTGATACCCCAAAGGCTAATCAGTAAGACGGCCAGGCCATTCGAAACTAAGGCTCCGCCAAAGCCAGCACGGTCATGAGCAATCACCGGAATTAATCGCTCATTGTAAGACTGCAAGGTATCAGCTGATACACAGAGAAAGACGAGGTCGGAAGGAATGAAGACACCTGTGACGCCGATGATCGAAATGATGATACCAGCCCCTGTCAAACCAAATCCGATGATGACAAAGAGCAATTGTCCCCATAGAGCCATTCGCCAATCCTGATCATTGTGAAGCTGAGGCGGTAGGCGAGTCAAATGAACCTTTGCAGGTGCTCGTAATGCGAGCAAAAACATGGGGAACAACACGAGCGCTAAAGTCGCGTGCAAGTAATCGAAGTATCCGTATCCAATAAATAAAAAGAAGCTGGAAAATCCAACAGCACCGGAGACGAGCAAGATGGTCCGCGTCCAGTGAATGTCTTTGCGTAGACCATGGTAAGCCAGTTGACTATACAAAATTCCGATGGATATCATCGTTCCTGCCAGACTAATCCGATCGTGTGACATAAAAGAGAGGATTTGCGCATTTAAGAGTGCAAGCTGGTCGGCTGACATCCCGAGAAAGCGTTCGTCGTAGGGGAGGACGACGGTTGTTGCGGCGACCAGCCAAGCAAGTGCCCCACCAATAATCATGCCCACGCCCAACAAGAGTCCCCATATCCAAGAAGGAAATAAAAAAGCAGGTCGCTTTTCTTGAGGAGCGTCAGTGTCTGGCTGTGTTTGCAAGATGGCTTCGTTAATTCGTTTTGGCAAGCCAGGGCCAGAATAGACCAAGCCACTGTGCAACTGTACAAAATTGGCACCCGCTGCCAGAAGAGTCAGAGCATTTTGTGGCTCCAGAATACCACCTGATCCAATGATAAGGGCATCTGACCACTGTTCCCGTGCCCAGGAGACAAATTTGACGGCTTGCTCGTGTGAACTCCTCCCCGTGATGTAAACAGAGTTGTCCTGAATCGTGCCTCCAGCGACAACGAAGCCGTTGAGTCCTGCTTCTTTTGCCGAGGTAAGAATCGGGAGTGCTTCCGCTTCTGCAAGACTCGGTGGGATCGCCAGTAAGAGTGGCATATCCGTCT
Source organism: Brevibacillus sp. HB1.4B (assembly GCF_013284285.1). NCBI lineage: Bacteria > Bacillati > Bacillota > Bacilli > Caryophanales > Paenibacillaceae > Brevibacillus > Brevibacillus sp. HB1.4B. The sequence goes on along the minus strand of NZ_JABSUT010000002.1, from coordinate 500,885 downwards.
TGTTACGCAAACAGGAGAAATGTTCCTTCCAAGCTGTATGGCTCCATTCTGGTTGTCCCATATTCGCCCGCGTATCTATTGTGAAAAATGAACAAAAACGCTCCAATCTGGCGATCAGCTCCTGAAGCTCTTCTGTGGCATCTCTCAGGCTGGCCTCTGGTCGGCAGGCCAATCTGACTCCGATAGGAATTTGGATGCCAGAAGCCCCCTCCAGGCGCCTCTCAAGGGTGTGTATACCATTATTTTCCAATGGACTAGAATAGTGGATATTCATCGCGGCAATGTCACGTTGAACGGTGCCGTCAGAATCAATCGGTTCTTTGGACACAGGCCCCAGCTCTAGAAACCCGAAGCCGAATTTGGACAGCGCCTGAATGGCGATGCATTCCGTGTCTAATCCGGCACCCAACCCGACTGGAGTAGGGAACGTGACTGGACCAATTGTTTTGGAGAGCTGTGAGGGAGGCTCCATATGTCCCATCCATTCGATGATGTACGGACCACCCGGAATTTTTGCCAAAGTGCCGATTGACTTCAAGGTAATAGAACGGGCCCGTTCGGGTGGCATGAGAAAGAGAAGTGGCCGAAACATCGTTTGATACGACCAGTCTGGCATGGCAGCATAGCCCACCTTTCCTAATTTTTCCCAATTCCATCTTATCTTAAAGTGTTTGTATAAAAAATAAAAAAAGCTGCTCTCTTGTGAAAGAGGCAGCGTTTTTTGGTTCGGATCGCTTAGCCAGAAATGGCAGTTTGTCTTTTTACGACTTTGATCGTTTTCAATGTCTCATCTTCAGGACCTTGTACGGGTAATCCGACTCGGATGTTTTCCTGAATGTACGCGATATTTTCCTCGGTGATTACCTCTCCAGGAAGGAAGATCGGGATACCTGGAGGATAGACCATGATGAACTCAGTGATGACTCGACCTGCTGCTTCCGCCAACGGAATCGTCTCTGTTTCTGCATAGAATGCTTCTCGAGGGGTGGTGGACAGTACAGGGATATTCGGCAGTGAGATGGTCGGCTTCTCTTCTGCTTGTACGTGCGAAAATTCAACGGACAGATCACGCAATCCATTTACCAGCGTGCGGATGGATTCTTCCGTATCGCCCGCAGTAACGAAGCAGAGGATGTTGTACAAATCGCTCATCTCTACTTCAATGTTGTACTTGTCACGTAGCCAGTTCTCGACTTCCCATCCAGTGATTCCGAGATCGCGTACGTGGATGAGGAGCTTGGTTGGGTCCATCGCAAAAGTCGCAGGCTTTCCGAGAATCTCTTTGCCAACGCAGTAGATGCGCGGGATTTCGTTAATCATATCGCGTGCTTTTGCTGCCAGTTCCATCGCTTGGTCCGCGAGCATTTTCCCGTTGAGGGCCAAATGCTGACGCGCCATGTCTAACGACGCGAGGAAGATGTAAGAAGTCGAAGTCGTCGTGAGCATACTCATGACCGTTTTCACCCGATCGACATCAACGAGGCCTTCCCGTACATTCAAGATCGATGTTTGGGTCAAAGAGCCACCCAGCTTGTGTACGCTGGTTGCTGCCATGTCGGCACCTGCTTGCATGGCCGAAATCGGCAGTTCCTCATGAAAATGAATATGCACACCGTGAGCCTCGTCTACCAATACCGGAATTTCATAGTTATGCGCAGCCCGCACGATCTCACGTAGGTCACCTGCAATACCGAAGTACGTTGGGTTAATCACCAACAGGGCAGCAGCATCAGGATGGGCTTCCAGTGCTTTTTGCACAGCCTTTACTGTGATCCCGTGAGAAATACCCAGACGCTCGTCCATTGCAGGGTGAATAAAGATTGGGATTGCTCCAGCGAAAATAACCGCCGACATAATCGATTTGTGTACGTTACGCGGTACGATAATTTTGTCGCCAGGACTGCATGTCGCCATAATCATCGCCATGATGGCACCGCTTGTTCCTTGCACGGAAAAAAATGTATGGTCAGCGCCGAATGCCTCGGCTGCCAAATCTTGTGCTTCTTTAATCATTGCCTTTGGGTGATGCAAGTCATCCAATGGCGCAATGTTGATGAGGTCTATCGAAAGAGCGTTGTCCCCGATGAACTCGCGAAATGCCGGATGCATACCCATACCCTTCTTATGGCCCGGAATGTGAAATTGAATCGGGTTCCGGTTGGCGTGCTCCAACAACCCGCTGAACAAAGGAGTTTTCATTTGTCTCACTACGATCGCCTCACTTTACTAATCAAGAATAATAAGGGGAAAAACAAACAAATTGAGTATAGCAAAATAGGGGGGGAAAGCAAGCGAATTTTTATTCATGTTTACGAGTGGTGGCAGGAGTTTGGCCTGTAAGCCGAGAAGGTCATTTACATGGGGTGATAATTGGATGAAAACGAGAGTAACGGAGCTACTTCAAATTACATATCCGGTCGTTCAAGGTGGCTTGGCTTATTTGGCTTACGCAGACTTGGCTGCTGCTGTGTCAAATGCCGGGGGACTCGGTCAAATTACGGCTATGTCCTTGCCATCGGCTGAAGCACTGCGGGAGGAGATTCGCAAAGTCCGTGCATTGACGGATAAACCATTTGGTGTGAATTATGCAATTGGTCAACACGGTCGGCCGTATGAAGCAATGCTGGATGTGGCGATTGAAGAAAAAGTGGCAGCTGTTTCGGTAACAGGAGGCAATCCAGAGCCGCTGCTGCGCAGACTCGATGGTCATCCCATCAAAAAGCTTGTTTTGGTTGCGTCTGCCCGTCAAGCACAAAAAGCAGAATCGATTGGCGCGGATGCTGTGATGGCTGTTGGTCAAGAAGGTGGGGGGCATCTGGGACGAGATGATATTGGGACGTTCGTTTTAATTCCGCGTGTGGTGGATTCTGTGAAAATTCCGGTATTGGCTAGTGGTGGTATCGGCGATGGTCGGGGGATTTTGGCAGCGCTTTCACTTGGTGCAGAAGGTGTGGAGATGGGGACGCGATTTATTGCGACGCAAGAATGTGTCCATGCGCATTCTGCCTACAAAGAGGCGTTGGTTGCTGGAACCGAGCACGATACCGCAGTTATCAAGCGCACACTGGGGACACCTGCCAGGGTCGTTCGTACACCAGGCTCTGATCATATTCTCCAATTGGAAAAAGAAGGGGCAGGCTACGAGCAGTTAAAGAGCTTCATCAGTGGAGAGAACAATTGCACATTTATTTATGAGGGCGACAGCCAGCGTGGCTTTGGTTGGGCAGGTCAGGTTATTGGATTGATTGATGATGTACCAAGTGTCCAGCAATTGTTTGACCGCATGTTTGGCGATGTGAACAAGTCGTTGGATCGACTGCGGTCTTTTTCCTAAAACAAAAGAACAGGCCTGCGTTTTTCAAATGAAAGCGGACCTGTTCTTTTGCATATAACTTAACTAAAGAAAGCGGGAGGCGGTCTATCCACGAGAATTTCCTAAGGTATAGAGCTTACTCAACACGCCAAATGTTTCTTCGAGACGACTCACCAATGCTTCTCCGTCTGCTAGGATTGGATCATGACGGTCAATGGTAATACCACAGAGCAACTCCGCTTTTTTTACCTGTGCCAGCCTGTCCACCAGCTTTTTCACGCCAGCAGTGCCCAGCTCTTTTTGAGAAGTGCTTGCTGGTTGCATATGATCTGGAGACCAGTGAAAATGCTCCGGAACCATCGCGATGACCTCATCTAGACGCTTGTTAAACGCATGACTGATGATCTCTTTGGAAGGAGACTCGTAAATTACCGCGTACCAAACAAACAAATGTGTTCCCCACAAGCCGATTTGAAAGTGCGGATGTTTTTTGTAACCGCGTTTATCATTAGCCCAGGCAACCCACGTATCAGCTGGTGGGTTCACCGTACGGCGTGCATGCTTTGCTATGTGTGTAAACATTTCATCTCCGGTTGCTACAGAGAGAAAAGGCGCAAAATGTTGGCTGAGTACTTCGAATTTAGGACGGATATTGGTTTTGATCGCGTCCATCCGAGCATCCAGTCCATCAATGGCAAAAACATCAAAATCTTCTTGACGAAAGCCTGGAAACGTTAGCATGTAACAAACACCTCTTTTAAGCATCATCGAACCCCACTGGAAAGAAAAGGGCGATCGTCCCCGTCAAGGGAGCTTGGAATCCTCCATATGATATCATACCATCCAGGAAAAAAATACATGCCGAGTTTTATGAATAGCAAAACCAAAGCCTGAATAATATGATATACCACTCACTCCCTTGCGGCTAATTTGATATCTGAGTATTCTGTCAACGGGAGGGGCCTGTAGAAGATGAATCTCGGCATGGAGTTGGAGTATTTTCATTTGGCAGTTTGGTTTGACCGCAAAACATTGCACGCGATGGTGCAGGCCCTGGTGGAAGCAGGGGTGAGCGTCACGTGGAAAGAATCTCCCGAGCAGTTTCACCTCCTCGTGAACACCACAGATGGCCGATCCGACTGGAAAATGCAGCGTTTAAACGGGTCCTATAAGCTGCACATTACCGGCATTCCTGTCAATGATTCGCGGGTGGCACTTGTACTTTACCACTTCGTAGAGCGGGCAAAAGGGCATGCCATGATCAAGGTCACTTTTGAAGAGTGCGTCTTGCTGAAGCAAATCCAGTACGGAGAAGTTATCAGAATAGTGGAATTAAAAGGAGCTGAGAAAAAAGTGATCTATGAAAAATTTTGCAATGTAACGATGGATCAGGTAATTGCCGCGATGAAACGACGTGACTCGGAAGAACGCATCCCGGTGCTGCGTCTGGAGTTGGATTATGAACTGGCGACGTTGTATGACGCAATGCAAGCCAAAGACCAAAGTCAAATGAAACAGTCCACAGAGCGATTAAAACAGCTCCGTCGGGAAATGTTGCTTTTGGAAGCGTAGGCAGACTGGAGGATAGCCAAAGGACGATGAGTTTGACACAAACGAATACGGAATGAAAAAGCGACATCTCAAACAAATGAGGGTGTCGCTTTTTTTGGTTTGACCGTCGCTTATTTAGTAATTGTTGTTTTTATGAAAGACTTGTTTGAATGGGAGGCCCGGCGGTTGTACAATAAAGAAGGTTTTTGACAGCATATTTACGCACGCACCGGAAAGGAAGAAAAGTTTTGGAAGCATTCCTATCACAAATCCCCAATGTAGCGATCCTGCTTTTAGCCGTCATCGCATTGACACTGATCCTATTATGGATGGTGATTATGCAGTCTGTCCGGATTAGTCGATTGAGGAAATCAATCAACCGGATCATGACAGGGACGGGAGGAGCCAATCTCGAGGAAGGCTTGCACAGACTGCTGGATCAGGTAGAGGAAATGAAAAAGCAGCATAGCGATCAGCAGTTTGCCATCAATCGTCTGTCACAGCGAATGGCAGCGCAATGTGGCAAAGTAGCGATTATCCGTTACAATGCCTTCGGGGATGTCGGCAGTGATCTTAGCTTTTCGCTGGCGGTAACAGATGACGCTGGGAACGGTGTCGTGATCACCAGCATTTTTGGACGAGAAGAATCTCGCGTGTACGCCAAGCCGCTTGAGCAAGGGACATCGAGCTACCATTTGTCTGAAGAAGAACAGGCTGCGATCAAAAAAGCGATGACCTCAACTGCAGGGATATAAGTCCCTCTGAATTTCAATGAAACAGTAAGCATATGAATGAATCAGGGAGTTCTTTTCATTTCCCTGCGTCTGATTGCGGATATTCCGGTTTTTTGCTAAAATTCATCGTCATTTTGCTCAAGACTTTTGAAGGCACCTGAGGTATAATAAAGATGTCAAAAATGGCTTTTTTGCGAAAAACAAAAAGTAGGTGATCCGCCTTCATTACCCAAATCGATTTTCGATTCGCGGGGCAAGGCCAGGTTCTACAGCGTTCTTTTGTTGACACTTAGCGTATCTCCTCTGATTTGGATAACTGTTCGGTCGTATTCGGCCCATGCAAACCAAAAGAATTGAGGAGATATTTATGGCACAGCGTTTAGCAACTAATTACGCCAAGGCCTATTTCACGGTGAATGAAGAAGAGCTGAACCAGTTCGTTTCGCTTTTCACCAATGAACACATTTCAGTCCAAGTCAAAGTGTGTGACAATGGCGATCGTGACGTAATCCTGAATGACAAGAACGGCGAAATTCAATTGAGTTTCTGTCGGGTTGGCAGCCGCTACTCATGCGACAGCTCGTATCTGATCCGAGATAGGCAGCTGGCAAATGCCATGAGAAAAGCAATGAAAGCGTTCCGAGGCTATGGGATTGTCCACCGGATTTATGACGGCTTCACAATGGTGTATCACTACGATCAAGGATCGGTTGTGAGCATTCAGGAGCTAACCGGAGACGAAGAAGTGTCCATCTTTGAAAATAACTCTCTGCATATGGCCAATGAGCTGGAGGCTTTGTTCCAGCAGGATGGCAGCGAGCAGGAGATTGAGTCCTTACGTCAAGAAACGGACCGATGGCTGGATTTGCGTAATTGGGCAAAGAGAACTGCCCCGGAAAAACTTCCAGCAATTGATGTTCGATTAGTAACGTTATCGCGACGTCTATTTGAATTAGAAGTTTAGAAAAAAGGGTGCCTGAGGCGCCCTTTTTTATATATGTGATCACACAGCGAATAACAAAAAGCGGGTTTCCTCCTGACCAGAGGTGCCCGCTTTTTCTTTTTTGCCCTTCGCTTAGCGCAATTGTAATGGTTTGCTCATATTGTACCAAATAGCTCCAGCATGATCTGAGCTGGAAACACCGTTGTTGAAGTATCCATGACTTTCATAATAGCCAATCAAATTTTCCTTACACGTCAGCGTGATCGTCTCACGACCGGCCACTCTTGCTGATGCTTCCAGGTGTGTGAGGAGCATGGAAGCAATGCCTCGTTTTTGAAAAGCGGGAGAAACCGCTAGTCCTAGGATGGTTTGATGCCCGCCCGATGCCGGATTTTCTTTAATCGCTTGAAACAAATCATCCGTAATGAAGGGGGTTTCGATAACGGGTCCATTCACCAACCCCGCAATAACGCCATCCTCTTCCGCTACAAAAAAACTGTCTGGAATCAATCGAATGCGTTTCTCAAATGCTTCCTGTGTCGCAGCCTCTTCTGGTGAAAAGCAAAGCTGCTCGATGGCGATCAGTGCTGGCAAATCTTCTGCTTTGGCATTGCGGATAGTGATCATGTGTTCCGATCCTCTCCATTCTTGTTCGTTTTCCTTTCTCGAAAAGTTTAGAATCTTACCTGTTTGATGTCAACGAGAGCGGCTTGTAGCAAGGGGGCGCCTTCATTCTGTCGAGCGTTTGATCAATTTATTTTTATAGTTCTTGTTTAATCTTGAAAAAGGGTATTGTCAAACTAGGCCGATGCATGGTATTGTTGTTTTCGTTGGAAACAGGATTAGGAACCAGGATTCACTTTAAAGGGTGGATAACAACGGAAACCGCCCCCGTTAGTGAATGACGCAGGTCCTAGCGATGTTTAACATTACACTCGTTAGGAAGGGGGAACCGAAAGATGGAATATTCGACTTTCGGAAGACACGTTGCTGTTGACACATGGGGAGTTCAGTTTGATTTGTTGAACGACGCAGAATTTTTGAAAAAGGAAATGATTGAGGCTGCTGAGGCATGCGGTGCTACGGTACTGAGTGTGCAAGCGAAGCAGTTTTCTCCTCAGGGTGCTACCGTACTGGTTCTTCTCTCGGAAAGCCACCTGTCCATTCACACGTATCCTGAGCGCGGCTTTGCTGCTCTGGATTGCTACACGTGTGGGGAAACCGTTGATCCGCAAATCGCCATCGACTACTTGGTATCCGTGCTGAAGCCGGAAAAAACTTACGCGAAGAAATTAGTTCGTGGTTTGGGTGAACTGCAAGTTGTTGAGCCAGAAATGAAGCTGGTTGAAGCGGCAAAGTAAGTAACAAATGGAAAAGTTTTCAAGAGGTGCGGGCTCATTCCGCACCTCTTTTATATGGAGCTTCGATTCCTATTTGTCATCATGGAGTGACAGTAGGAATTCTGCGGCCAATATCGTGGAGCAGAGAACGAAATTCCGTGGATGTATTGGAGATCTGGCTTTTCATGTCGGGTCTCACATCAACTTGATTGGTCCGATGCGTCGCTTCTTCATAAATATCTGCATGGATGGCACGAATCCGGTCAAATGTCCCTGCGTCGGAGGCTACTTGGATCGAGAAGTTGGGAACACGTGAACGAACGGCTGAGTGGACTTGCTGTTCAATTATGCGCGTTTGTTCAGGGCCAAAATTTTTCCGAACACGAATTCCGATAACGGCATCTGTGCCGCTCACGAGAACAGTAGCACGTTCCACACCAGGCACGTCATCTGCAACCGTGGTGAGCTGTTCAGCTAAATCCTGATTAAAACCATTGACCGTATATCCGTTTCGATAATTGCGGGCATTGATTCCGCCAGTGTAGGCATGATAATCATGAGCGAGGCTTGTCCGTGCACCTGGGGCTTGCTGATAGGTGGTACTTTGTGTGTGCGCTTGATTTTTTGGATGGCTGTTCGAGCTTGCGCATCCAGTCATCATGGTTGTGATCATAAGCAAGCCAACCAAATATTTCGGGCCGTACCGTTTCATACGTATGCCACCTCCATTTTTCTTAGTATGACGAAAATAAAGTCCCTTACTCTGGAAGTGGCTCCCGTAAAAAACTGCCCATTGTGCCGCGTTTCACTACCTGTTAATATGGAAGGTATGCATAATAGAGGAGGTTCACATGAAGCGTCTTGACATACGCAACATTGCAATTATTGCCCACGTTGACCACGGAAAAACCACGCTGGTTGACAAACTTTTGATCCAATCGGGCACATTCCGCTCGAACCAACAGGTAGAAGAGAGAATGATGGACTCTAACGACCTGGAGCGCGAGCGTGGAATTACGATCCTGGCGAAAACCACTTCTGTCAAATACAATGATTTCACGATTAACATCTTGGATACACCAGGCCATGCTGACTTCGGTGGCGAGGTTGAGCGTATCATGAGCATGGTGGATGGCGTTCTGTTGATCGTCGACGCCTTCGAAGGCTGTATGCCACAAACACGCTTTGTGTTGAAAAAAGCGCTGGAAGCAAAAGTTACCCCTATCGTTGTCGTGAACAAAGTAGACCGCGACAATGCACGTCCTCAAGAAGTTATCAACGAAGTGTACGACCTGTTCATTGATCTGGATGCGACGGAAGACCAGCTGGAATTCCCAATCGTATATGCTTCCGGTCTGCAAGGGATTGCAGGACTTGAGCCAGATAAGTTGGAAGGCGACCTTCGCCCACTGTTTGACACCATCGTAGAGCATATGCCTGCTCCTGACGCAGACGAATCTGCTCCGCTCCAAATGCAAGTAACCATGCTGGATTACAACGACTTTTTGGGTCGTATCGGGATTGGCCGCATCTATCGCGGTACTATGAATTTGAATGAAATGGTATCCGTCACTACGCGCGAAGGCGAAGTGAAAAAAGCGCGGATTCAAAAGCTGTTCGGTTTCTCCGGTCTGCAACGTGTTGAGCAAAAAACAGCAAGAGCGGGAGATATCGTAGCGATTTCTGGTATAGATGATATTAACGTAGGGGAAACGGTTTGCCATGTTGATCATCCAGAGGCATTGCCACTCTTGAAAATTGACGAGCCTACCCTGCAAATGACATTCCTCGTGAACAACAGCCCGTTTGCTGGTCGCGAAGGTAAGCACGTGACTTCCCGCAAGCTGCGTGATCGTCTGATGTCTGAGCTGGAGACAGATGTATCTCTGCGTGTAGATGAAACAGATTCGCCAGATGCGTATGTGGTTTCTGGACGTGGTGAATTACACTTGTCCATCTTGGTAGAGAACATGCGTCGTGAAGGCTTTGAGCTGGGTGTGTCCAAGCCTGAGGTTATCATTCGTATGATCGATGGACAAAAAATGGAACCGGCTGAGCTGTTGATCATTGATGTACCTGAGGAATACACAGGGCCGGTTATGGAGACATTGGGTCAACGTAAAGCCGAGATGGTTAACATGATCAACAACGGCTTCGGACAAGTTCGTCTGGAATTCATTATTCCATCCCGTGGTTTGATCGGATATCGTACAGAGTTCTTGACGATTACACGCGGTTACGGTATTCTCAACCACTCTTTTGACAGCTATCGTCCACTTGTACCAGGAGCGGTAGGAGGACGTCACGCAGGGGTACTTATTTCCCACGAGACAGGAACAGCTACCACGTACGGCTTGATGTCCGTAGAGGATCGCGGAACGATGTTCATTCACCCAGGTACAGAAGTATACGAGGGCATGATCGTGGGCGAGCATAACCGTGACAACGATCTTGTTGTTAACGTATGTAAAGAAAAGCATGCGACCAACGTACGTTCTGCGACCAAGGATGAGACTGTCAAAATGAAGGCTCCTCGCATGTTGTCTTTGGAAGAGGCATTGGAATATCTGAACGACGATGAGCTGTGCGAAGTAACACCTCAATCCGTTCGTCTGCGCAAAAAATATCTGAACAAATCAGATCGTGAGCGCTATGAGAAGCAAAGACGCTATGAAGCACAACCGCAAGCGTAAGATAGAAAAGAAAAGAACGCCACTTGATCCTGTTTGGGATGAAGTGGCGTTTTTGTTTGGGCTGTCCTTACAACAGACTTTCAATAGCAGCGATGAGCTCTTCAGGTTGAGTACGAGCACTGATGCGTTTTACAACCTGACCGTCTTTATCCACGAGGAATTTGGCGAAGTTCCATTCGATATCTTGATTTTCTTCGCTCGGGGCATGTTCCTTCAAGTACTGATACAACGGGTGAGTATCAGGACCATTGACATCGATCTTTGCAAACAGCGGGAACGTCACGCCGTAATTTCGATCGCAGAACGTTGCGATTTCTTCTTCTGTTCCTGGCTCTTGTCCAGCGAACTGGTTGCAAGGGAAGCCGAGAACAACGAGACCTTTATCCTGATAACGCTCATACAGCTCCTGTAGCCCTTTGTATTGAGGAGTAAGGCCGCATTGGCTGGCGACGTTTACGATTAGCAGGACATGCCCTTTGAAGGCAGCTAACGTCTTTTCTTCACCGGAAATGGTTTTGACGGCAATATCATACAAGCTCATCTTATTCCCACCTTTTTCTACTGACATATCTTCATCATAGCATGTACGGCGAAATTCATGCCAGCAACATGGAAGAGCCTACCGTTTTTTGACACAGAATCCACCACCTGATAAAGTAAGAAAGATAGCGTTTTCCTAAGAAAAAAGGAGTGACTATTCGTTTCATTCCGCCTATGAGGTGGCATGTGAAGCGGTAGGAGTTTCACCGCTTGAAGACAGGAGAGATAAGTGATGGACTGGATACAAATCGCATCAACCTATGTGCCAACGAATCCAGATCAGCTCACCGCATATGACAGCTTTCGCATATGGGCTGATAAATATCGGGCTTGGATTTTGTTTGTGGAATTAATTATCGTCTATTATCTTGGCTTTGCTACACGTATCCGTATGCCTATTTTGAAAAACGTGCTCTTGTACATCCTTTTGTTTGCTGGAGCTCTCATTTTCGCTATTTTGGATGTGCAGCTTCCTGTGAAAAGTGCAATGTTCGTAGCGATTGCGATTCTCGTGATTGTAAAGGTACGGATCAAGCCGGAGCAAACTGGGCGAAAGTGAGGAGAACCGAGTGAAGCGTGAAGATGCACTTTTTAACTGGCTCCAAATTCAAGTGGTTGCCGATGCGCGACCAGAAGACCACTCTGCTTTGGATACAGCTGCTTTTTTCTTGCAATTGCTGCAAGAGGATCATCAAATGAGCGATATCGGCTATCGTCAGGAAGGCAGCTGGTACGTGCTCTTTGGAAACGCTGAATCTCAAGCCTTGGAAGTACGATACCCTGCTGAATCAGTCGAAGCTTTATTGGCCGCGATTGAAGGCGAACCCAAGTACAACTGCAACTAAAGGGACAAAGACTCCCCTCCACTTGCCGAAATGATTCGGAAGTTGGGTGGAGTTTTTTTGTATCAAGCGCTTTTTGTAGGTAATAAGACGCGGTTTCTTGGAGGATGCAACTTTTGAAAATGATTTCCCGTCAATATTCATGCCCCAAGCAACCAGGGGGATTTTGCCAGACTAGAAGGGGGAACTACCATTGAAAAAGTACATGACCAAGCCCGTATTAGCAGTGGTGACAGCTGCAGGTATTCTTGGCTGTTTGACGCCAATTTTTGCCGATGCAAGCTCGATTGCTAGTCCAAGTGCCACAAAGGTAGTCATGAATGACGAAGGGAAACAAGTAACGCGCTACAATCTGAAAGAACTTGCCCAAAATGATCCAACCACGTTGAACATGCTCTTGAAGAATCAAGCGGATCACTTGTACATCATTGTAGAAGAAATCAACTTGAATACGAAACTGCAAACCTATATGGAAGAAAACAAAGCGGAGTGGGAGCGTATTTACAACGAGTACTACGGCGATATTTGGCTGGAAGTGCGCTTGACAGACAATGATGAAGAAATCGTGAGCGTAAATGCCAAGACTGAAAATAACAAGGTGTACATAAAGGGGATTGTGACTTCGGATGTCACCAAGGTGGTTGTGAAAAAGCCGAATTCCGACATTATTGAAGTCGTTCCGACCAAGGAGCACTCTTTTACGGTCAGCTTTGAAGCTCCAGATGCATCCTATGAACCGTATGTAACTGTGAGTGCCTATGAAGGCAGCAAGCTGGTCGATAGCGAAAAAGTAAAGATCGTACCAAAAGCAGAAGAAGATAAGGAAATGATCATCCATACCATGTCTGTATTGGATGCGAAGAAAAAGGAATTAAAAGTAAAAGGAATTGTCAAGCAAGGGGCAGACAAAGTAACTGTCACCTATAATGGCGTGAAAAAAGAAGCAAACGTGAAGAAGCTGTGGGACGGCGTAGGCAGCTTCACAGTTTCAGTAAAGGATGTACAAGCAGCAAAAGATCAAAAAGCCTTGATCGAGATTTACGAGGATGGCAAGAAGGTTGATTCCGAATCCGTTCAGGTAGAAATCGTTAACGCTCCTGACAAGGATCAAGCGACCGTATATGCCATTAAGGCGACTGCTGTAAACAATCCTGCCGCCAAGTCCATTCAAGTGAAGGGGACAGTAAGCGGCTGGAATAAAAAGGACGACACTGAATTGTATGTGATCGCTCCTGACGGGAAGAAAAAAGAGATTAAGCCAAATGACAAAGGCGAGTTTTCGCTGACATTGTCGTACAAGAATCATTCCTTTAGTGCCAAAACCATTCAATTCGCATTGTATGAAGATGATAAGCTGGTTAAGAAAGATGACGTTGCATTAAGCACAAAAGTCATTGTCGAGCCTGTGAAGCCAACAGATGAGGATAAAGACGATGATGATGACAAAAAGAAAAAAGAAAAAGGGAAGCAGAAAGATAAGCATCCCAACGGCAACGCGTATGGCTATTGGAAAAAGCACGACAAACATCATGATGACGATGAAGATGACGATCGTGACGACGACAGAGACTAGTCTCTAGCGTTAAGGCCGCTGCTTGTAAGTCTCGACGTACTCCACCAATTGTCTGATGTAATCCCCCAGAATGGGGATGGAAAGAAATTGCGTCAAGAGGGAGCCGAGGAAAGCCAAAACGATAGCAGTACCAATCGTCAACCCCAGACCCCGGGCAAGACCTGCGAGGAAATTGATCCAGAGCAGCTTGCGCGGGGCTGTGTAATTTTGGATCACATCTGCTAGTCGGATATCTTCCAGGAACATCGCAATTTTATGCATCCGCTCATTTACCTTCCGAACTTCCTGAAGCTCTTCAAGGACTTGATCAATTTGCTGCATGAGGCGGTCTGTAGGCGACAAGCTGTCCATCCCCTTCCATCATTCGGTATCGTTACTACCAGTCTAGGGAAAAAGACAACCAGAATCAAGGTGAAGAGGAAACGTTTGCCTATCAGCTAGGCGAAGGGTAAAATGAACGTACAAAACGTTTGTTAGGAGGCTTTGAAATGGCTGAAACTGTTTCCCAATCTCTTTCCGAAGATTTATTCAAGCTCTTGCAAAAGGAGCGTTTTGTTACCTTGGGCACAGTAGACCATGAGTCAGGAGCACCATCGCTCAGCTCCTTGTCCTGGACGTATGCTGTCACCGCCGATACGATTCGTTTTGCCGTGGATAATCGCTCACGTATTTTGGCTAATATTGCGAAGGAACCGCAAGTTGTCTTGCATTTGATCGGTGCCGGCTCGTCTTTCGCCATTAATGGTCGTGCTTCTGTCAAAACAGACCGACTGGAAGGCGTTCCGCTCAAGCTGGCCATGGCAGAAATCAAAATTGAGGCTGTTCGTGATATTATGTTTTACGGTTCCCGTATTTCCGTAGAACCACAATATGAAAAGACGTATGACAAAAACGCGGCAGCGAAGCTGGACAATCAAGTGATGACCGCCTTGAAAGATGTAAATTAACGGGTGGAAATAAATTGTTGACAAGAATCCTGCCGATCCTTTAGTATTAGGGTCAATCAAATTGAATAGCAATCTTCTTATCCAGAGCGGCGGAGGGACTGGCCCGATGATGCCCGGCAACCAATCACCTGTATTTTATCAGGGAGATAATGGTGCTAATTCCTGCAGAGTTATCAAACTCTGAAAGATGAGAAGGATTTGCTTACGGTGACGTAAACAAAGCCTTCTTTCAGAGGAAAGAGGGCTTTTTTGATGCCCTTGTACACTATTGGAGGGAGAGAAACAGACATGAATTTGGAAACGAAATTGATTCAGGCGGGAGTAGGCAGAGATGAAAAAACAGGGGCGGTGAGCTTTCCTGTTTACTATGCAACGGCTTATCGCCATCCGGCCTTGGGCCAGAGCACTGGATACGATTATACACGCACAGCTAATCCTACTCGCACTATTTTGGAGGAGACCATCGCTGAAGCGGAATCAGGAGATGCAGGTTTCGCTTGCGCCTCAGGAATGGCTGCTGTTCATACCGTCATGGGCTTGTTTTCCCAAGGGGATCATCTGATCGTTTCACTCGATCTGTACGGGGGAACCTATCGATTGTTCGAGCAAGTGCTCTCTCGCTATGGTCTGACGTTTTCGTATGTGGATTTGCGTGACATTGGTGCACTCAAAAATGCGATTCGCCCTGAGACAAAGGCGATCTTCGTCGAGACACCAACCAATCCGCTCATGCAGATTACCGATATTCGAGCAGTAACGCAATTGGCGAAACAGCATGGTCTCCTTACGATTGTAGACAACACATTCTTAACCCCTTATTGTCAACGCCCACTGGAGCTTGGTGCAGATATCGTTCTACATAGTGCAACCAAGTATTTGGCAGGACATAACGATGTACTGGCTGGACTCATCGTAACAAAAGGGGGAGAGTTGTCGGAAAAAATCAGGTTTTTGCACAATTCAATCGGTGCTGTACTTGGACCACAAGATTGCTGGCTTCTCGTTCGCGGGATGAAAACATTGGCATTGCGGATGGATCGTCATCAATCCAATGCCTTGATTGTAGCGAAAAAGCTGCGTGAGCATCCGGCAGTGGCGGAGGTATTTTATCCAGGTCTGCCAGAGCATCCGGGGCATGAGATACAGGTGCAACAAGCAACTGGGCATAGTGGGATGGTATCGTTCCGCGTACACGATGCAGAGCAGGTGGGATTGTTCCTGCAAAATCTGCAAATCGTATCCTTTGCGGAAAGTCTGGGTGGTGTCGAGTCATTGTGTACGTATCCGGCGACGCAGACTCACGCCGATATCCCGCAAGAAGTCAGAGAGCACGTCGGTGTTTGTGATCGATTGTTGCGACTGTCGGTTGGCATCGAGCATCCAGATGATGTCGTAGCCGATTTGTTTCAGGCATTGAATGCTAGTTTAGTCGTAGGGGGGAGTGTACGATGAATTTTGCAACCAAGATCCTCCACGGTTCGACTTACATTGACCCGTTCACAGGTGCGTCGTCGGTTCCGATTTATCAAGCTTCGACGTTTCATCAGGCTGATATCGATCAGCCAGGTACATTCGATTATGCCAGATCAGGCAATCCGACCAGGCAGGCTTTGGAGGAAGCCATTGCGTCTCTGGAGGGAGGCGCACGCGGTTTCGCGTTCTCATCTGGCATGGCTGCCATATCCAGCGTTTTCATGTTGTTTTCAGCTGGAGACCATGTTGTAGTGGCGGAAGATGTATACGGTGGCACGTTTCGGTTTTTGACCAAGGTATTATCGAGAATGGGCATCTCCGTTACGTTCGTGGATGCAACAAATACTGATTCCGTTCGTGCGGCCATTACATCGGCAACGAAAGGGGTTTACCTGGAGACCCCCTCCAATCCTACCTTAAAGGTGACAGATATTGCAGCGGTTTCTCGTATCGCGAAGGAGCACGGCTTGCTCGTCATTGTCGATAATACGTTCCTTACCCCGTATTACCAGCGGCCATTGGAACTTGGCGCAGATGTGGTCATTCATAGTGCAACGAAGTTTATTGGAGGGCATAGCGACGTCGTGGCAGGCCTGGCCGTTACCAGGGAGGCTGCGTTAGGGGAGCAGCTCTACTTTATCCAGAATGGCATGGGAGCGATTTTGGGTGTGCAGGACTGCTGGCTGGTGATGCGTGGGCTCAAAACATTGAAAGCCCGACTAGATGTCAGCACGAAAACAGCCGCGAGCTTGGCCGACTGGTTGTCATCGCATCCACAAATAAGCCGCGTTTACTATACAGGGCTGGAGGATCATCCTGGTCATCTGATTCAAACACAACAAGCGACTGGTCATGGGGCTGTTCTTTCTTTTGATGTAGGGAGTCGGGAGCGAGCAAAAGCATTGTTTAATCGTGTAAAATTGCCGATTGTGGCTGTCAGCCTCGGGGCAGTGGAAACGATTCTCTCGTACCCAGCTACGATGTCACATGCAGCGATGCCTGCTGAGGAAAGAGCTGCAAGGGGAATCACAGATGGCTTGATCAGGTTGTCAGCTGGCTTAGAGGATTTCGATGACTTGGTAGCAGATTTGAAGCAAGCTTTGGATCATTTGCCATCTGAAGCACCAGTCCATAAAGAAAAAGAGGTATTCTCCCGGGCTTAAATCCGGGGGATACCTCTTTTTCTTTTAAGGGGTTCCTGTACGATTTGCGTTGATTTTGTTTTGTCCTTGCGGCTCTTTGTGCATGCGTTTTTCTTTTACTTGAGAAGGTGTTTCATCGCGAGGCTGCACACTGCGCGGCAGTTGGGGAATGATCCGACCTACGATATCCGCCAACTCTTCCGTAATACCGGCAACAGGATGGCCGCGACGAATATCATCTCTCATTTCCCGTAACCGCTGTACGACGGCAGGGTCTGCGGTTACGACAGCGTTCGCTCCTTGAGGGTCTTCTTTCAGTGCTTCCGCAACCGTATACTTAATGACGCCGACTTCTGGGCGATCCAAATTCGGGTCTACAGTAATACCGACTACAGCATATTTACCCAAGACCACAGCAGTCGCGCTGTGTACCCTTTTCACACGTGTTGCCAGTTGGGCCAGACGATCAGCGGTGGCTTGAGAAGATTGATTATAAGCAGGCTCAGGAGCTGTTTGCTGAACGCGTTGCGTATGAGTGGCATGCTTCGGCTGTGCAGCCTGATTGGCTGGTGGATTTTTGCCCGACATGCATGCTGTAAGCAACAAGCTAAAACCGAGGCAGCAGATCATGATCCGTTTCACAGGCATTCTCCCTTTCCCAGTATTGCCTTCCTTCTTGAGGAGGGCAGGGTTACAAGTATTTTGTTCTGGGCTGCCGATTTTCATTCTGCCAATGGGTCGTCTATCTCTGTCTACCTGAACATAGACTGTAGTACATCACGTCGCCGCACTTGAGCATCCCTCCAAAAATTGCATAGGGTATATAAGAAGGGTAATAGGAGGCGAGATTTTGAAGAAAATCTACGTACTGGACACCAACGTACTCCTGCAAGATCCAAGGGCGATGTTTTCTTTCGCTGACAACGAAATAGTCATACCAGCTGTCGTATTAGAAGAAATCGATTCCAAAAAGCGGTACATGGATGAAATCGGCCGCAATGCTCGGTACGTATCTCGGCTCTTTGACAGTTTTCGTGAGCTGGGGCAATTACACACTGGTATTACCCTAGAAACAGGCGGGTTGTTTCGGGTGGAACTGAATCATTCCTCTTTCCACCGCCTTCAGAAACAATTCACAGAAATGAGTAATGACAACCGCATTTTGGCGGTCGCACTAAACTTACAGGAGGAGGAAAACGGAAAACCACAGCCAAGACCGGTCATTTTGGTAAGTAAGGATGCTCTCATGAGAGTTAAGGCTGATGCATTGAATATTTCCGCAGAGGATTTTCTTTCGGATCGAGTTGTTGGGGAGTTCTCCAGTATTTACCCGGGGTATCAGAAGATGATGGTAGCGTCCGATATCATCAAGAACTACTACGCGACAAGAAAGCTGCAGTTGGCCTCCTGTTTTCCACGCTATCGCTTTTACCCTCATCAATTTTTAGTGCTGAAGGACGAATGCAACCCATCTATTTCAGCGATTGGAAAGGTCGACCCGGACGGAAAAACGTTAGAAATGCTTGTGTCAGATGATGATCCGATTTGGGGCATCCGAGCCCGTAACGTACAGCAACGGATGGCAACCGAATTGCTGCTACGAGATGATATTCCTTTAGTAACTATGACCGGTAAGGCCGGTACAGGAAAAACTTTGCTGGCATTAGCAGCGGGCCTGCTGCAAATCGAGGACCAGCAAAAATACAAAAAACTGTTAGTGGCAAGACCTATCGTTCCGCTTGGAAAAGACATCGGTTATTTGCCCGGCGAAAAAGAAGAAAAGCTTCGACCGTGGATGCAACCGATTTATGATAATTTGGAATATTTGTTTAACACAAAGCGCCCAGGTGATCTGGATAAAATTTTGGCAGGCATGGGTAGTTTGCAGGTGGAAGCTTTGACGTATATTCGTGGGCGCTCCATCCCCGAACAATTTATTATCATTGATGAAGCGCAAAACTTGACAAAGCATGAAGTGAAGACGATCCTGACGAGGGTAGGGGACGGCTCGAAAATTGTGCTAATGGGTGATCCTGAGCAGATTGATCATCCATACTTGGATGAGAGCAACAACGGTTTAACCTACGTGGTAGAAGTATTTAAAGACCAAAAGCTGGCTGGACATATCCAGTTGGAAAAAGGCGAACGGAGTGTGCTTGCACAGCTGGCCGCAGATTTATTGTAAAGAGGATGTATGAAAAACAGCGAGGAGGTCATACTATTTTTGTCGAGCCCGATGATTCATGTAAGTAAACGGCGAAATGCCTTGCAGGAGGCGAAGATCCGTGGATAATCATGATCAAGCAATCGACGAAAGTCGTATGGAGATTAACCGATTCCTTTAGCTACTTTTCTCTACGATGGAGGTTGAAGAGCCAAAGAGAATAACCGGTAGAACCCCATAAGCAATTCGGGCTCGACAAGGACCGCTCCTCATTGGAGCGGTTTTCATTTTTTGCAGATTCGGAGGAAAAAGAAAAACGCGGATAAAAAATTCCCGCGTCTTTGTCCGATTTTCCTTATTTAGCAGCTGTGATCGCATTTCGCAATGACGAAATACATCCGATGTGCATCCCTTCATGGAAAAGAGTGAAGACCATCATTTCCCCATTAGTATGCATAGTGCCTTTGTCCCCTAGCTGAAACGGTTTTGGCAATGGATCATTCAATCGGGAATGCAACTCTTCTTTAATACGCACATGTTGTTCTTTTAGCTCTGCAGCTAAGGTCTCGAGGGAAGGTCCTTCTTTTTGCCAATCAGCAGGCTTGGTTCCTGGAGCAAACATGGCTGCGTAATACGGAGGACATTTCATTCCTTCTGATCCGAAGAGCAAGTAATCTTGTGTCAGGAGAATATGACCAAGATTCCAGCGAATGTTGTTTTTAAAGCCATCTGGAACCACGTCTGCTTCTTCCTCGGTTATTTCCGTCAATCTCGCCAAAAACATTCCGCGAATCAAGTCGTACTGATTCCATACAAAAGAAAAGTCCTGCATAGCAATCCCTGCCCTTCCTCATATTTACATGCACCAACATGTTACCGTATAAACAGAAAAGGGGAAATATACAAACTGTAAAAAATTTGCAAGTTGTCCCTCCATCTCCATACATATGTACAAAGGGGGGAAGCATGATGGTTACGTTGGATTCATCTATTTCTTTTTTGATTTATATAACAGCGGTGTCCAGCGCGGCAGCAGGTGTCACGGAAGCTTTTAAATCAGTCGTTCCCTTTTTGGCGACGGACTATGAGGCGAAAGAAAATTGCTGGGAGGATCAGTATCACGCTGCTAGACTGATGCACTACAAGCGCTTTTTCAATCTGCTTATTTCCGTATTGGCTGCTGGTGTCATTTTTGGCATGCTTGGTCTGGATCCAGCTCTCATTTTAACTGGTGCTGAATCCGCTTATGTAAAAAATTCGTGGCAGTTAGGAACCTGGATGTGGGGAATTGTAGCGGTGTTTGGTTCGCCTTTTTTCGCATCACTCCTCAAAATACTAGAGAACTTCAAACAATCGGTGGACAGCAATCTGCCGCCTAATCGACCGCGCCGCAAAGTCAGCGGAACACGAGAATAAGCTCGTCTCCCTATGGTTGCCCGATGCTTGCCGGATAAGCTAAGATAACCAAAAGAGTGGTAGCAAAGGTGGGCACAGGTGAATGATGTGGAAATGCTTGCGAATGACTGCAGTTTGGGTATTAACAGTTGTTGTCTTGGCGGCGTGTTCGGCCCAGTCGGAACCAACTGCTACATTTGACTCTGAAAATCAAAAGGAATACGGAGTCAACGGCATGTATCTCGGGCAGAACATAAAAGAAGCGATGGATATTTTGAAGCCGACAAAAGCTGATTTTATGGATATGGTGACAAGGCAAAGTTACACGGTAGAGCAGATGTCGCAGGGTGCGGGAGATGCTGTAATGGGGATGCTGCTGGTTGATCAGACCCAGATGATGATCAAAGTCCACAAAGGTGAATTGACATCAATCATGCTGGGAGGAGTTCCGCGTGAGGACGGGCAAAAATTCAAAACATACCGAGGACTCGCCATGTTTGACAGTGCTGAACAGCTAGAGAAGCTGTACGGAAAAGGAAAAGGCGAACCAGAAGTGGTATTTGAGGGCAGTAAATACACCGCCAATTTTGGTCTTGTGGACAATCAAGTAGCGTGGTTCCGATTTGATCGTAAATCATCGTAAAAAGGAGAAGGGAGTTCGCTTATGAGGAACTCCCTTTTTTGCGTGTAAAGGATTCATTTAGTCGGATGGTGCCAAACGAGCTTCACTTGATAAGCCTTCGCGATGCCCTCTGCCAGTGGAATCAAGCTTTGATCGATCAGGTAGGCTTCGGGTTGTTGTGTATTTTCGGGTATCACGCCTAGAATGTGCTCACGGAGTTGCTCCGTAGCAGCCCACTGATCTTCTGAGTGGGATGGAGCCCCGAGCGTTACGATGGCAACTTGATCTGCATATACATACAAATGTTCATTTTGGGAGACAAAACCGATATCATCGAGTTGATCGATTGTGGTTGCTGACGGGAGCAGCAATAGGGAAAAGGCATCGCCTAACATGTTGGACTTCTCCAAAATGGTTTCCAGCTTCTCCAGTTCGGCTTGATTCTCTAAAATAAAAAGCAGTTTGTCCCGATCAAAGACATTGACATGATCTCCGATTTTATGTATGACTTGAGCATAGAAGCCAGGGAGCTTCCCGGCTGGTACATTCAGTTCAATTCCGTACATATGGCGCATGTCATACCCCCATGTTTGCAAGCGTGTTTTTTCTATCGTATCAAAAAATCAAGGAGGTTTCCTATGACGAATCAAAATCTTGCCATTGAATCCTATGCGTTGGGAGCATTTCAAACCAATGCGTATGTGGTGACAAACACCGATACCAATCAAACCATTGTGATTGACCCGGGTATGGAGCCAGATCAGTTGCTTCACGCTCTCGTAAATAAAAACGTCGTTGCCATTCTTTTGACGCATGCCCACTTGGATCATATTGGTGGTCTCAACCAAGTAAGAGAATTGACAAAAGCACCGGTTTACATTCATCCACTGGAGCAGGAATGGCTCACAAACCCTGATCTCAACGGATCTCGACGCTGGAATCTGCCTGAACTCATCGTATGTGAGCGGGCCGAGCACGAACTGGAGGATGGTCAGACTCTGGAACTGGCAGGTTTTCACATTCAGGTGCTGCATACGCCAGGGCATTCACCAGGCAGCTGTTCATTTGTCATTGGCCAGCACTGCTTCGGTGGCGACGTTCTGTTTAACCAAAGCATCGGGCGTACGGATCTCTTCGGAGGAGATTACGAAACGCTGATGATCAGTATCCAAGACAAGCTGTTTGAGCTTGATGATGAAACCATTGTGTATCCAGGGCATGGACCGAAGACGACGATCGACTACGAGAAAACGTACAATCCGTTTGTCACAGGCATGCTCCGTTAAGTCACTTCATCATTCTTTATAAAATATGGGAGAGGATTTTGTCAGGTGGTGGAGAAAAGGAAGGGGTCACCATTTACTAAAGGAGCTATTCATTATGAAGCGAACATGGAAATGGGCATTCATTCTCGTTATCGCCTGCACGAGTCTGGTTGGGTGTGCAGCACCCATCGCCCAAGCAGATAAGACCAACCAAGCTCCCGACGTGAAAGCGCCTGATCCCGCAACACCACCGCAGACAGCGCCCAATCATCAGGAGACACAACCTCCGACTTTGCCATCAAGATTTCCGGAACAGCGTATCTCCCTTCTTGCTGTTGGGGATATCATGATGCATCAGGAGCAGTTGGATGCCGTCTGGGACCCAGCGACGAAAAGCTATGATTTTCAACGATTCTTCCCGAATGTCATCCCGATGTTCCGTGAGGCAGACTGGGTTATCGGCAATCTTGAGACAACGATGAGCGGTAGCAAGGCCAAATACTCAGGCTATCCGATGTTTAATTCTCCTGAGTCGCTTGCACATTCGTTGAAGGAATTTGGATTTACTGCGGTATCGACAGCGAATAACCATTCGATGGACCGCAAAGAACAAGGGGTTCTGCAAACCATCAAATATCTTGATGAAGCCGGTCTTCCGCACACGGGAACGTTTGCCAGTCCCGAGGATCGAGATGAGCCCTTGTTGTTGACCAAGGACGGATTCACACTAGCCTTGCTATCGTATACGTACGGAACGAATGGAATCGCGATTCCAGAAGGCAAGCCGTATCTGGTCAATCTGATTTCGCCTGCGCTGATAAAAAAAGACATCGCACGGGCAAGAGAAAAAGGAGCCGATCTGGTTGCAGTGGCGCTTCATTTCGGAAATGAGTATCAACGCATGCCTAGTCCTGAACAAATCAAGACCGCCGAGCAAGCTCTAACATTTGGAGCGGATTTGATTTTGGGGGCGCATCCACATGTGGTACAACCTTATGAATGGAAGACGGTTACTCTCGAAGATGGACGTCAACACAAAGGACTGATCGCCTATTCGTTGGGCAATTTCATCTCTGCGCAGCGTTGGGACTACAAGGATGTTGGCGCAATCCTGAAGCTTGTGCTGTACAAGAATGAGTCAGGAGAGGCCAGCATCGAAAGTGCTGAAATGATTCCGACCTACGTTCATTTTTATCGGAAAAATAATAAGCGCAACTATGTCATTTACCCGGTGTCAGAAACATTGGAGAAGCTGAAGCAGGGGCAGAAATACCCTACGCTGACGAAAGAAGCGATCCAGTACATGACACAATTGCAGAAGGAAATGCCGGTTCATGTCAATAAGGTTGTCTCCAAGAAAAAAGCCAGCTAACAAATAGCTGGCTTTACTTCTTTCCAAATCCAAATGGAAGATTGAATTGTAGCTGGAGTTTTAATTCTTCGTCCATCAGCGTGATGCCTTGCACTTGGATGTTGGGGGAGATCAGCTCCGGATAAAATCCGAGATCGTACGCTTCCTCCATTTCCTCCACGGTCGATTGAGGCAAGGCAAAGCCGTCAAAGTACAGCTCGGTAATGTGGAATTTGAGATGGGTAGGTGAGACGAGCTCATAGTTACCAACGAGCTTTAGCTCCATCTGATCATACGTGCCTTCCACGGTCAGCTTGTTATCCTCAAAGGCGAAATGGGATTGTTTAAACAAGGCGTCTTTCTCTATCAGAAAATTGTTGAAGTCAGTCTGATTGATGGTTAGTGTATGCTTGAGGAGACCTTCCGACTGAATTCGATCCGGCGTCGCCAACTCGGGAACTTGAACCATCACCTGCGCGAGCATTCCGAAGAAGGTCTGGAATGCGGGCAAACCACGTTTTTCCCAGTCTAAAATCAAGTGATTCATCATGGATTCCACAACTGTCGGGTTATCCAGCTTTTGTACGTTTTTTTCTTTTTCAGCGGCAACAGCGAGCATTTCTGCTAATTGAAGCTCGTATTTTTTTCGCAGCGTTTGAAGTTGGTCCAATCGATTCTTTTTGTCGGTTTGCATCGCAGTGAGCTTGGTGCGCTCAGTATGATAGGACTCTAGTCGAGACATGTCACGCTCGTACAAGATCTCGTAGAAGTCGTACATCAATAAGAACTGATTGAAATTTTCCGCATTTAATAGTAACGTCAGAAGATTAGTACGCTCGCCCATGTAATAGGCTCGCGCTACCTCACCGGCCCGGCGTTGTGTCGCTTCCATCACCAGCTTTTGTCGTTGCAAATCGAGATCCATTTGAGCGATTTCCCCGTATGTCCGCGTCTCTTCTTCCTTGAGTAAGGTGAGGGTTCGCTCCAGCTCTTTTTGTGTAAAATGCTGCTGCAGGATGAGCTGCTCCAAAGGAGTAGAGGGCTCTTCCTGTGCGAATACCGTCAGTGGACATACAAGTAGGAACAAGACGAGAAGAAATTTGCGCATGATTTCACCTTTTGCTTTTGCCTTTCCATATTGTATGCTTCTTTTCGTATTATAGCCTTATCTAGTTGAATTTGGATAGCAGGAGAAGAGCTTATGCCGATGATCGAACTGATTCGCGAGGAAATAGCAAGCCAACCAGGGAAAGCGATTACGTTCGCGCGCTTTATGGAGTTGGCCCTCTATCATGACACGTATGGATATTATATGGTCGAACAACCCAAAGTAGGCAAAGCGGGAGATTTTTATACGAGTGCATCGGTGCATCCTGTCTTTGCGGAAACAATCGCAGATGCAATCTTGGCATTGTGGGAGAAGTCGGATATTACTTCGCCTGTGCTCGTTGAGATCGGTGGTGGCACCGGGGCTGTTTGCCGACACATGCTGGAGCACATCCGTGAGAGCAAGCCAGAGGTATACAAAGAGCTGACGATCATTTTGATAGAGGCGAGTCCTTATCACCGGAAAATGCAGCAGGAGGCGCTCCAGTGGCACGAGGGTCCAAAGCGCTGGTATTCTTCTGTGAATGAAGCTGCCAAGCATGAAAAAATAGAAGGGGTTATTTTCTCGAATGAATGGCTGGACGCATTTCCAGTACATATTGTGGAGAAAACCAGATCCGGCTGGCAGGAAGTATGGGTGCGTGTTGGCGAGGATGGATTGGAAGAGTGTCTGGGGGATATGACACCAACGCTTGAGGAATATTTGCGCGAGCTAAACTTGAAGCTGCCAATCGGCATGCGGATCGAGATAAATATGGCGATGGAGCAAGCCGCACAAGAAGTTTCCAGCCTATTGAAAAAAGGGTTCGTCATCACGATTGATTACGGTGATCTGCAAGAAGAGCTTTACCATCCTAGTCGAAAAAACGGAACATTGATGTGCTACCATCGTCATCAGGCTCATGCGAATCCGTATATCAACATAGGCGAACAAGACTTGACGACACATGTGAATTTTTCTGCGTGGCAAGAGTATGGAGAAAAGGCTGGTTTACGGGAAATAGACTATATGAGACAGGATCGGTTTTTGATGCGGAATGGCTTGCTTCATAAAGCGGTCGCGCATATGGATACAGACCCTTTCACGAGCGTTGCGATGAAACGGAATCGGGCGATCCAGCAGTTGATTGATCCTGCTGGCTTAGGTGGGCGTTTTTGGGTCATGGTCCAAGAGAAAGGCACCTGGGAGTAAAAGAAGAGGAAAACATAAAAAAAGATGCTCATGGCGAGCATCTTTTTTCTTACATGATCAATTGTAGAAAAGCGTGTTCTTGTGGTCCTACAGGCATCACGAAGAACGTGTAATACGTGAATCCAACAAAAGACAGGAACATGAAGCCGAAGAAAATGTTTAGGTATACTCGTTCAGTCAGATTCATGTAGCTCAACGCTACGAAGAATGCAGTCAAACTGAAGAAGATGAGCGCCATCGGGTACAACTCTGCCCAAAACGCCATCAACGCGATCACGATGGTCCAGAAACCAAGAACGCGATACATACGATCCATTTTTGTCCCCCCTTTTTGCCTCGATCGGTAAGATTTACAAGATTCCTCCCCCATTATATAGGACAGGTGAACACGTGTAAACGATAAAGGTATGACGGATTGTTGTCACCCGGGGAGGAAAGACTGGACTTGCGGTGCTAATACTGAATCAGCGTATAGTTGCAGGATTGGCATCCGCGAATTTTGGAATCATCCTCACGTAATTCAATGTTCCCCAAGTACGTTTCGAATATTCCCATCAACAGAGCGTTGTGCATCTGGCATACGGCATTCGGGTATTTTTTTGCGCTGTCAGAGAAGGTGCAATTATTTACGCGAAAACGCAGCTTTCCTTCATCCATTGCTTCGATGTCTGGTTTCAATCCCTGAGCCACGACAATCCGATGGATCAGGTCCAATTTTTCTTCCATAGAGGCGATTTCTAAATTGATTCCGCTTTGGACAACCGCCCGTTTTGCCATCTCAGTTCCAATGCGATGTCCCATTTTAATTAGAGCGGCTTCGCCAGCTTCGCCGAGCGAGAGCAGGCTTTCAATCGCGATATCGGCTAACAGCTGATAGTCACGAGGAGGGAATTGCAGACTCACAACCTGTTCAGACAGTGAGTACAACCGACTGGGACGTCCTCCCTTACCACTTTTGTCTGTAACAGCAGTGAGTAAATTCACGTCCTCCAACTTCGTCAAGTGCAAGCGTGCCACATTAGGGTGGATAGAGAAGTGATCAGCTATATCCTGAACCGTGATGGAATCTTTACTGTAGGCGACAAATTGGTAAATGGAAAAACGGGTGGGGTCAGCTAAAGCACTGGTTAACTTTTGCGCATCGTGGTCCATGCCGATACCCCTTTCTCAAAACAATCTCCATAAGTGTATCCCATTTTGTGTTACTTGTTAAGGTAGCAGTGTGCTACAACAGCATTTCGCATAAATTTTCGTCTAGTTTTTAGATTAACTACTATTGACATAGTGTTAATCAAGCATTAAAATCCAAAGTAAGGAAGGAAATTTTATTGGCTAACTTTTTGTAAGAGCTTGAACCAAACATCACGAACAGCAAATCGTAAGACTTTTATAGATGAAATCATACGTGATAGATGAGATGGAGGGGTAACCAATGGCCGTTGCTGAACGTACACAAACACAAAAATTAACGTTTTTCACTTATCCTAGCTGCACATCCTGTCGCAAAGCGAAGGCATGGCTGGCAGAAAACGGAGTGAATTACGAAGAGCGTCACTTGTTCAAAAATCCACCGACAGCAGAAGAACTGCTTGATATTATTAAAATGACTTCAAATGGCTTGGATGAAATCTTGTCGACGAGAAGTCAGCGTTTTAAAAACCTGGATGTCGATATTAATGATATGTCAGTGAAGGAATTGCTCGAAATGCTTAGTGAAGAGCCTCAGCTTTTGAAGCGTCCGATCCTGACTGACGGTGAAAACCTGATCGTCGGATTCAATTCTTCCGCCATGAAAAATCTGTTGTCCTAATAAAGAGGGGGTAAAGACCTCCTCTTTTTTGTTTGTCCATCGAAAGGTAAAATAAAGCCACAAGCTGATAAAAAGGTGGGAGTTCTTATGGAGACCTTGCTTTTGCAAAAACAGGACGGTATCGCCACAATCACATTAAATCGACCACATGTACATAATGCCATTAGCGTGGAGCTGGTTGATGAACTGCATCAGGTCTTGCGAGACTGCCAAGCCGATCCAGAGGTAAAGGTTCTGATTGTGACGGGGACAGGCAGAAGCTTTGTTTCCGGAGGCGATTTGAATCAGTTTATTGCAGCGCGCGGTTATGAACAGGCGCAACCATTGCTCAGTAAAGTGACAGGGCTTTTGTCCGCCATTGATCAGAATTCCAAACCGGTGATTGCCATGATTAACGGTGCAGCGGTCGGAGGTGGCTGTGAGTTTGCGGGCGCGTGCCATTTTCGTTTTGCCAGTGACCGGGCGACCTTCGGGTTTGTACAAATCAGCATGCATATTACGACAGGCTGGGGTGGAGGAAGTCGGCTGTTGGACTTGTTGCCAGAGTCAAAAGCACTCGCTCTCCTGTTGACTGGTGACAGATTGCGTGCAGAGGAAGCTAAGTCCTACGGTTTTGTTGACGAGGTATACACGGAAGAGAAGCTACATGAGGAAGTATATCGTTTCGCTCGAAAAATCGCTGCCCAGCCGCTAGCCGGCATTGAGGCGTACATGAAGATTTTGCAGTGGAAGCGTATGGGCATTCCGCAAGAAGAACGAATCCGGCGCGAAGTGAGTCAATGTGCGCATCTTTGGGGTAGCCCTGAACACGTCGCCGTAGTGGAAAGCTTCCTGACTAAGCGCCCAACGTCCTGATCGATGTAGTCCATTTCGTTTAAACATTTATTTGCTTGGACATACTTTTTCTAGTAGAAAGCGATTCTACAAGAGTAGGGAAAAGCATAGGATGAATTACATCATCCTTTTTAAAGGTAACGGGAGGGACTCATATGGTAGCTTCCAGACAAGACGCATGGACCGAAGATGACGATCTAGTGCTGGCGGAAGTCACCTTGCGCCACATACGCGAAGGCGGCACACAGCTTGCTGCATTTGAAGAAGTGGGTCAAAGGTTAGGAAGGACAGCAGCTGCGTGCGGCTTCCGCTGGAACAGTTGCGTGCGCAAACGGTACGATGCGGCTATTTCGATTGCGAAAAGCCAAAGACAGCAGCTGAAAAAGCTCGGGAGGATTCAAGTACCGCCCCCTGTGGTGGCTGAGGTCGAGGTCGTCGCGTTGCACACAAAACGATCTGAAACACCAGTAACAGAGGTACAAAAGTACGCGGATGTAGAGGAGCAGCAGATTGAAGCAGTCATTCGCATGCTCGTCAATCAAAAAGAAATGACTCGTCGTTTGCGACAATTGGAACAAGAGTTGGAAGGAAAAGAGTTGGAGTTAAAAGAATTGAAAGAAGCCCACGAACGCGCTAGAAAAGAACTGGATCAGGTTCAGGGGGTCAATGATGACTACCGTGCGTTGGTACAGATCATGGAACGTGCACGCAAGCTTGCTTTTTTACAGGAAGAGGATTCCAACAAAGCGATCTTCAAAATGGATGAAAACGGAAATTTGGAGCGCGTAGAAAAATAAGCGTAGAAATTAGGGATGAAAAAAGAAGCGGGCATTGATCCGCTTCTTTTTGTTTACGCATTCATTTGTCATTCATGTTGGGAAAGGAAGAGCTAGTCTTGCAGCTCTACGCTCTCTGGCAACCATACGTACGGGTTTTCACCACGATCACGCATGAGGTTGTATTTCACAGGCGTGAAGCCCATTTTCAACCAAAAATCGTCTGCGCGACAGCGTGAGTTGGTTTTAATAGGAGCTCCAAAGCTCTTCGCGTGGTTGACCAAAGCAGTTCCGTAGTCTTTGTGACGGTAGTCAGGCAGGACTTCGAGCTTCCACAGCTCATAATAGTCTTGCGCAGGTTGGAAGTAACGGTCGTATTTCCCGTCAATTTTGTAGAGGCTCATACGTGCTACCATAAGATCGTTGTCATAAATACCGTAAAATGGAGATTCCGAATCGTTTTCCACGATGTTCGCCTCCAGGTCTTCCTTCATAGAAAGCTCCTCCAGGCCAAATTCGCGAAACTTCTGGAATTCCTCCAGTGTCTTATAGTTGATTTGCAAACGTCTTACTTCAAACATGGTTAGCCACTCCTCTCACAGCTCTTTGCCTTGGCCACCTTTCGGCCCCGCCCCTTTATTATACACGATGATGGGCTTTTCCGAAGTGTTTTTCTTTTTTTATTGGAGGGATTGTCAGGAAATGATTTCGCTTCCTTGGAAAAATTTAAAATTTCATCCTAGAACTATGATCATTCTCGTGGCAAAATAGAAAGTAGCATCACATGATACAAACCAGGCAAACAATTTGGAAGCGCTTACGGTTGTAGTCGGTTTGTCAAAGAGGGGAGCGTTGCCATGCGTAAGGTATTAATCGCAAACCGTGGTGAGATTGCCAGACGAATTATCCGTACATGCAAGGCAAGAGGAGTGGCTACGGTTGCTGTCTATTCGGATGCAGACAAGGATCTGCCGTTTGTTCGTGAAGCAGATGAGTCAGTCCATATTGGTCCACCGCCTGTGCCACACAGCTACCTGAACGTAGAAGCCATTCTTGGAGCAGCGAAAAGCACCGGTGCCGATGCCATTCATCCGGGATACGGTCTTTTGTCAGAAAACGAAGCTTTTGCCCGCCGTGTTCTGGAGGAAGGTCTTCTTTTCATTGGTCCAACCCCGGAGGTCATCGGTCAAATGGGTGACAAGCTGACTGCTCGTCATATTATGGAGACTGCGGGAGTACCAGTCGTTCCAGGGTGCGAACAGGCTATCGATTCACCAGATGAAGCAGCTGTCATCGCGATGTCCATCGGATATCCTGTGATGCTAAAGGCCAGTGCTGGTGGCGGAGGAATCGGGATGCACATTTGTCGAGACGAGGCTGAGCTGCGTCAAGCTTACCAATCGGCGAAAGGTCGTGCAAAAGCGTATTTTGGTAACGATGCGATGTACATGGAGAAGTACGTGGAACGCCCGCGCCACATCGAAGTGCAGGTCGTTGCCGATCAGCATGGAAACGTCATCCACTTATTAGAACGGGAATGCTCCATACAGCGCAGACATCAAAAGGTACTCGAAGAAAGCCCGTCGCCCTTTTTGGACATAGCAACGAGAGAGCTTCTGTGCGATGCAGCGGTTACAGCGGCGAAAGCAGTGGGCTATTCGGGTGTTGGAACAGTTGAATTTATCGTAGATGAACAGAAAAACTTTTACTTCTTGGAAATGAATACACGCTTGCAAGTGGAGCATCCCGTGACGGAAGAAATGACGGGCATTGACCTCGTATCGCTCCAACTGGACATTGCCGATGGTCACCCGTTGTCGATCGAGCAAAAGGACGTCAAGGCTCTGCGGCACGCGATTGAGCTACGTGTCTATGCGGAAGACCCTGTCACCTTCCTTCCATCGCCAGGGACGATTACGTTATACCAGCCACCTGCATTTGAACATGTACGAATTGATGATGGGGTAGAGACAGGTACACAGGTGACTCCTTTTTACGACCCGATGATTGCAAAGGTCATTGTATCTGGGGCGACAAGACAAGAGGCTGTGCAACAGGCGCAGAAGGCTATGGATCATTTTCTGATTACTGGCATTAAAACGAACATTCCGTTTTTGCAAGAAGTATTACAGGACGACCAATTCCGAGCAGGTAACTATACGACATGGTTCGTTACTGAGCGTGGAGCGGCGTCAAGCAAGGAAAAACGCTAAGCTAATAAAAATGATAGGTAAGGGAGAGGACTATCCATGAAACAAGTAGCAGCCAATATGGCAGGAACTGTTATTAATGTCCTGGTTCAGCCAGGTGACGAGATCAATGAAGGACAAGACGTCCTTGTACTGGAATCGATGAAAATGGAAGTTCCTGTACAGGCTCAAGCCTCAGGCAAGGTTGTGGAAGTAAAAGCGAACATTGGCGATTTTGTCAACGATGGCGATATCATTGTCGTTTTGGAATAGGATTAGAATACTTCTAAACTGAGCGACCGCTAGGCAAGGAGGTGGGCTTATAGTGCGTGTGCAAATCGTGGAGGTCGGCCCTCGTGACGGGCTGCAAAATGAGAGCGCGATCGTTCCGGCGGCAGCCAAAATCACGCTGATTCATAAGCTGATGGAAGCAGGCTTGAAGCGGATCGAAGCAAGTTCGTTTGTGAATCCAAAATGGATACCGCAATTGGCGGATGCAGATGAGGTCTTGCAGGGAATCAATCGCAGCCAAGAGGTAACGCTTAGTGCATTGGTTCCAAATATTCGCGGTCTGGAGCGGGCGCGCCAATGTGGACTGACAGAGATTGCCCTGTTCATGTCTGCCTCTGAAACGCATAATCAAAAAAACATCAATAAACGGATAGAAGACACGTTTCCGATCCTGCGGGAGGTTGCCCAGGAAGCGCTGGCTCTCGGGATGAAAGTTCGCGGATATATCTCAACGGTGTTCGGTTGCCCATACGAGGGAAATGTTCCGCTGGACAATAGCCGCAGGGTGACACAGGCTCTTTTGGAAATGGGAGTGTACGAGATTTCTCTCGGGGATACGATAGGGGTTGCAACACCGAAGCAGGTTCATGAGGTTTTTGGAGAACTTGTGAAAGATGTTACGAACGAGCGCTTAGCCGCCCATTTCCACGATACGAGAGGAACTGGATTGGCGAACGTAGCAGCAGCGTTAGCGGAAGGAATCCGGATCTTTGACAGCTCAATCGGCGGCCTCGGCGGATGCCCGTATGCCCCAGGAGCTGCCGGCAACATTTCGACTGAAGATTTGGTTTACATGCTGCATGGAATGGACTATGAAACGGGCGTCGATCTCGAGAAGTTGATTGAGGCTGGTGCGTATATTGGGCAGCAATTGGAAAAAGAGCTCCCCTCAAAAGTGCTGCGGGCATCGCTCGCAAGCAAACCAGCTGGATGATCTGTATGTTCTACACATTCGCAAAGAGGGGATAGAATATGACGGTTTCCCTGCAAAGAGAGGGCGCAATCGGCGTACTAACGCTGCAACGGCCAGAAGTTTTTAACTGCCTCAATCTTGAAACGCTCGTGACATTGCGCGGCTTGATCAGTGAAATCAGCCATGATCGTGACATCCGAACGGTCATTGTGACAGGTGCTGGCGACAAGGCGTTTTGCTCTGGTGCGGATTTAAGAGAGCGGCGCTCCATGTCACCACAACAGGTGGATGTCTATATCCAAACGATTCGAGATACCTTCACAGAGCTGGAAAAGCTACCGAAGCCAGTCATCGCGGCGATTAACGGGCTGGCGCTGGGGGGCGGTACAGAATTGGCGTTGGCGTGCGATCTGCGGATCATGAGTGAGCATGCCCAGATGGGTTTAACGGAGACATCGCTCGGGATCATCCCGGGTGCTGGCGGAACACAGCGTTTGCCTCGGCTGGTCGGAAAAGGCGTCGCCAAGGAACTGATTTTTACGGCAAGGCGAGTATATCCGGAGGAGGCACTGTCCATTGGGTTGATCAATCGGATTGTTCCCGCTGATCAACTTATGGCGACAGCGATTGCTGTGGCTGAGCAAATTTCAGCGAATGCTCCACTTGCCCTAGCCCAAGCCAAGTTTGCTATCGATTGTGGAGTGGAAGTCGAGCTAGCTAGCGGACTTCAGATTGAGAGCAATGCGTATAAGCTGCTCGTCCCGACGAAAGACCGCCTAGAAGGACTCGCAGCCTTTCAAGAAAAACGAAAACCGATATACCGCGGAGAGTGACGAGGGGGATTACGCTGATGACCAAACATTTGGAAGACACATTGCACGAAAAAATCGCCCAAGTAGTGCAAGGGGGCGATGCCAAGTATCATGACAAGCTCAAGGAGCAAAACAAGCTGTTCGTCCGTGATCGTCTCAAGCTATTGTTCGATGACGAGTTCATGGTCGAGGATGGGCTGTTCGCGAATGTCATGGCAGGCGATCTGCCGGCGGATGGAGTTGTGACCGCAATCGGCAAGGTAAATGGTCAAACTGTCTGCGTGATGGCTAATGATTCGACAGTGAAAGCCGGGTCTTGGGGATCGCGGACCGTCGAAAAAATTATTCGCATTCAAGAGACCGCTGAAAAAATGCGTGTTCCTCTTCTCTATCTAGTGGACTCAGCAGGAGCGCGTATCACTGACCAATTGGAGATGTTCCCAGGCCGACGGGGTGCTGGGCGAATTTTTTACAACCAAGTGAAGCTTTCCGGCAAAATTCCACAAGTGTGCATTTTGTTTGGACCTTCTGCTGCTGGTGGCGCTTATATCCCAGCTTTTTGTGACATAGTTATTATGGTCGACAAAAACGCGAGCATGTACTTGGGCTCTCCGCGTATGGCGGAAATGGTGATTGGAGAAAAAGTGAGCTTGGAAGAGTTGGGCGGCGCACGGATGCATTGCTCCGTCAGCGGATGCGGCGACGTACTGGCTGCCAATGAAGAAGAAGCGATTCAAGCAGCGCGCAGCTATCTCCGTTTCTTCCCGGCGAACTATACGTTGACGCCACCGACTGTACTGGCGAAGGCCCCTGTGTCTACAGCGAAGGAAATCACGAGCATCGTGCCGGAGAACCAAAATGCAGCTTTCAATATGCATGATGTCATTACAGCATTGGTCGACGAGGATTCGTTCTTTGAAATCAAAAAATTATTTGCCCAAGAGCTGATTACCGGATTGGCACGTTTGGATGGAAAGCCTGTCGGTATCATTGCCAACCAGCCGCGTGTGAAGGGAGGAGTCTTGTTTGTAGATTCGGCTGACAAGGCGGCTCGATTCATCACGTTGTGCGATGCGTTTTCGATCCCACTCCTGTTCTTGGCGGATGTTCCTGGCTTTATGATCGGGACAGCAGTAGAGCGGGCAGGCATTATCAGACACGGGGCCAAAATGATCTCCGCCATGGCGGAAGCCACCGTACCGAAAATCTCCGTCATTGTACGCAAAGCGTATGGTGCTGGCTTGTATGCAATGGCCAGCTCTGCATTTGAGCCAGATGCTTGCCTCGCACTCCCTGGTGCCCAAATCGCCGTAATGGGTCCAGAAGCAGCGGTCAATGCCGTCTACAGTAACAAAATTCAGGCGATTGAGGACCCGGCAGAGCGTCAAGCGTTTATTCAGGAAAAACGCAGAGAGTATCAGGAGGACATCGATCTGTACTTACTGGCATCCAACTTGATTGTAGATGCTGTTGTACCTCCAAGTGACCTGAGACGAGAATTAATCCAGCGCTACGAGGTTTACAAGGAAAAGCGTCACGTTTTTTCGGACAGAAAGCATGCAGTTTATCCCGTATAATTCAGGGTTCAGGCTGTCGTCAAAAGGCGATGGCCTGATTTTTTTTACAGAAAATGTGTGACAACCTAGGAATATTTCGATAATTTCGATCTTTTTTTGTGTCAATCAATTGAACAATCCCGAAAACTCTGTTATTCTTGAAAAATAAGCATTGATTAATGTGGGTGAACAAATGCTGCTAAAACCAAGGACGTGTCAGGTGGTAGTCATAGGTGGAGGGTCTGTCGGGCTGCTGTATGCAGCAAGGCTCGCACTCGCTGGACAACCTGTTACGATTGTTACACGCAGTTCACTCCAGGCGAATCAGCTAAATGAACGCGGGCTCAGCTTTCAAAAGCTGAATGGCGAAACAGTCACTATTCCTGTCACCGCCAGCCCCATTGAAGAAGGATTGCCTGAAGGGGATCTGTATCTGTTAACTGTAAAGCAGCCAGATTTGCACAGCGTGCTTCCAGCCTTACAAGGGGTAGACCTTGAGGCAAGAGTGATCGCTTTGCAAAATGGCATGGGTCATTACGAATTGCTTCGAACCGTTTTAACGGAGACACAGTGTTTCTTTGCAATTAATACGGAAGGAGCAAGGAGATTGTCGCCTACAGAAGTCGTGCATACCGGTACAGGTACTTTGCGCGTAGGTTCTTGGGAGACTTCTGATTGCAATGATCCATTGATTCGCACATTTGTTGAGTGGGCGCTATCAACAGGCAAGGAGGCTGTCTATGAAAAGGCAATACAGCCCTTCGCTTGGCGCAAGCTCATCGCAAATGCGCTGATCAATCCGTTAACCGCGCTTTTTGAAATCCCAAATGGTGCTCTCCTCGAAAATTCACATACGCAACAGCTCATGCGTGCTTTATTTGTGGAAGCAGCTGCAGTGGCTGCCTATGCCGGACAAAAAATCGAGGATGCAGACTTGCAGGAAATTGTCTCCATTTGCCGAAATACTTCCCGTAATCTTTCCTCCATGTTGCAGGATATAAAGAAGCGCAGACAGACGGAAGTGCAGTCTATCAACGGCTATCTCGTCCAAGTAGGACAAAAGGCCGGGATTCCGACTCCGCTGCACGAAACCTTGCTTCGCGTTATCCTTCTGAAGTCAGACATGGGAATACGGAAGGAGGGAGGCGACAGTAGATGACCTTTTTGGCGAATGTCTGGGCCTATTTGTGGGGTACGCTGACGGTTGTGCCGTTTCTCGGGTTTCCGCTCGTTTATTTCATCTTGTATGTGACGACGCGGAATAAGAAATTGGCAGGCCGCTTCGCGATAAATATCACGAATCTTTTGGTGATTCGTTCTGCCGTTTCCGCTTACGAACTGATCTGGCCCGAGGCTTTGTCCGCTTGGTGGTGGGTATTCTGCTTTTACCTAGTGGTAACCGTGCTTCTTGGGTGGGTACAGATGAAGTGGAAGGGGCGGCTCTCCCTCAAAAAGGTAGGATTTTCGGCCTGGCGTTTGTCGTTTCTCTGGTTTGGAATCGTCTACATAGTGCTGTTTACGACCGGAATTATCAAAACGATGGGTGTCGTGTAAAGCACTGTTGATACATATCGTATTTATTCCGATAAGAAAGAAGGTTGGAACTATGCGACTTCCCATCGAGACCATCGGTCACAAGATTCGAATGATTCGGAAAGAACGCGGCTTTACCTTGGAAATTATGGCAGGCAAGACAGGGTTAAGCAAAGGTTTGCTGAGCCAAGTAGAGCGTGGAATTTCGCAGCCGTCGCTTGATTCGCTGTGGAAAATCACCAAAGCTCTGGAGTCACCCATCATTCATTTTTTCGAGGATATTGATCAGAAGCAGGTGCATGTGACTCGCTTGCAAAAACGCAGACAACTAGTCTTTCCTGAATCGACGGGCACTTATTCGCTGCTCTCGATGGGAGGCAGTGCCAAGCTGGGGATGCTGGAAGTGCGACTGATGCCTGGAGAAATGGCTGTCGACAAATTCGTACAGTCTGAGGGAGAAGAGTGCTTCACGGTCATTACTGGTAGTGTGACAGCGCGCTTCAACGATGAAGAGCATGTATTGGAAGCAGGAGACAGTATTTCATTTGACAGCAGCAAAACACACTCAATCGAAAATACAGGAGAAACGGAAGCTTTGTTAATTTGGTCCGTCACCCCTCCACAATTTTAATGCAAGCGCGAACGAGCCTGTATTACACTTTGACAACCCATTAAAGTGGGTTGTCTTGTTTTTTGTGGCTGTGGAGCATGTTATAATTTTGATTGACCATGGCCCTAAGAAAGGTGAGCTAGCATGAATGTTGAATGTCTCGCGCTTCCATTGGCGAATCCGCTGGCACAGGAGTACCAGCAGCAAAATGCCTCTGCATTACAGTTTTTTGCGCATAATCCCTACCGAGAACAGTCCTACCGAGAACGCGTGGAATGGCTTCAAAGTCAATCCTATCCTCACCGGAACCAGCTCGTGGAAGGTTTATATCGTTTTAATAAAGAGATGGGTACTCACCCTGAAGCACTGAAAAATATCGAGTTGCTCAAACAGCCAGACACATATGTGGTCATCGGCGGTCAGCAAGCAGGAATTCTGGGTGGACCACTCTATACAGTCAACAAAGCTGTTCATCTGATCCAGGCAGCGAAAAGGCTGTCTGCCGAGCTTCAGGCGAACGTCATTCCGGTGTTTTGGATTGCTGGGGAAGACCATGACATCGATGAGATCGATCATGTGTACTGGGGAGCGGACGATGGAAAGCGCCTGCATAAAGAGCGGCTGCCTCTGAACAAAAAGGGCCGCCAATCTGCAAGTACGCTACCCTTGGACTCTGAACTGTGTACACAGTTCCTGGAAAAGTTTTTCCAGGGACAAACAGAGACTGCCGAAACCAAGAAGATTCGTGAGTTGCTGATGCAGACTGCGGCAGATTCGCCTACAGTCGCAGAGTGGTTTGCCCGCTTGATGGCAAAACTGTTTGGCAAGCACGGTCTAGTTCTGGTTGAATCCTCGTTGCCATTTGTTCGTGAACTGCAGCAACCCATTTTTTCACAGATCATTGAGAACAATGAGCAATTGACAAAGGTGATGCTACGGGCGGCGGATCGGATTTCAACGGCTGGCTATCCGCTTCAATTGCAAGTGGAAGAGCATCAAGCTAATTTGTTCGTCTATGAGGGCAATGATCGATTGCTGCTAGAACGTCACGGGGAGCGCTTTATCAATCGGAGACGCTCTTACAGTCGCGATGAATTGCTCAAGCAGGTTGCAGATTCCCCGGAGCGTTTTAGCACAAATGTCGTTACTCGCGGGTTGATGCAGGAGCATCTGTTTCCTACGCTTGCCTTCATTGGAGGTCCTGGCGAGATTGCTTATTGGGCGTTTTATCGGGAGGTATTCGAGCTGTTCGGGATGCAGATGCCGATCGTATTGCCTCGTATGTCCATTACCCTTGTGGAAGGTGCTCAACAGAGACTGCTGGATAGCTTGGGGCTTTCTATGGAACAAGTCTTGACTGATTTCACCGCTTGGAAAACCGAGTGGTCCAAAAACCAGGCACCGCATCCGTTGGAGCAGCAATTCGCATCGGCAAGGGAGTTGATCATGTCGATCTATCGTCCGCTGGTAGAAGAGGTCGTTTCTTTGGATGGCGGATTGCGTGGTCTGGCTGAGAAAAATAGTAAGCTGCTATTAGAGCAAGTATCCTTTTTGGAAGAGCGTCTGATTCGTTCGCTACAGCAAAAAGATGATGTGGAGCATGTGCGTGTCCAACGAATTGAGACCGCTTTGTTGCCCGAAGGTGCTCTGCAAGAAAGAAAGCATTCGTTTTTCCCATTTGCAAATAAGTATGGTCTTGGCTTGGTTGACCGTTTAGTAGATGCGCCATTCGCGCATGATGGTACTCATCAACTTTATTACCTGTAAAATGCAGTACAAAATAGTCGGATCGTCCTAGAAGTGGACCCGGCTATTTTTTGTTGTTTAAGCTGATGGAAAACTTTTCTTCTAATTATGCTGAAACTTTTCCGACAAATTCTGCGTATTAGTAGTAATGGATTGTTTTTGGGGAAAGGTGGTACTCGGGATGCAGATTACATTACAACAAATCGGGAAAAAAGCCACTCTACTAGTTGTTAGCTTGTCGGTTTTATTGACGGGCATTGCAACTGCAGGATTGAAAAAGGCCGACGCACGGGAAGAATACGTGGCCAATTCACCTGCATTTATCGACACAAATGGACATTGGGCAGCAAAAGAAATAGGGATCGCTACCAAAAAAGGATTAATTAAAGGATTTCCCGACGGGACCTTTAAGCCAGAACAAACAGTGACGCAAGAACAGTTTTTATCCCTAATTGAACGCGTCATTCCTTCCTTTACAGGTCATGAGCCTGACAGCTTT
Source organism: Brevibacillus sp. HB1.4B (assembly GCF_013284285.1). Classification (NCBI taxonomy): domain Bacteria; kingdom Bacillati; phylum Bacillota; class Bacilli; order Caryophanales; family Paenibacillaceae; genus Brevibacillus; species Brevibacillus sp. HB1.4B. The sequence goes on along the minus strand of NZ_JABSUT010000002.1, from coordinate 461,129 downwards.
AGCAAAGAGACCTACTTGCAGGATGCTGCGGGACGTTGGTCGGAAAAAACCTATCACCATTTGGCTTCAGCGGGTATAATGCCATCCGGGAAGCCGACGCATAGCATGACACGGTTGGAAGCGGCAAGAACCTTGCTGGCAGCCATCGGGCATCAATCAGAAGGGGAAAAATATCGGGGAACGACAGCGAAATTTTTCACGGATCTTTCAGTCGAAAATGAAACACAGGTGATGACGGTCTACCCTGCCTACAAAATGGGGATTTTGGCTGGCTTTCCAGATGGAAGCTTTCGTCCTGATGACAAAATCAACAGAGCACAGGCAGTCGTCCTGTTAAATCGTTTGGAAACAAAAATCGACGAGCTGTACCCTGGCAATGTAGCAGAGAGCGAGAAAAAGGCAATGACACAAGCCGTCTCGTCATTTGTGGGAGACGTGATGGATAAGCAAAAGATTCGTCGCTTTGATGACTTGTCCGCGTATGTAAAGAAAAACAATCTACCTGTCAGCGAATCGTTTTTACGTGAGCATTTTTCGTTTATGCAGTATGAAGTGTATGATTATGTCCGGTTTCCGCAATTTAATGAGCTGATGTACTTTGCAAAAATCGGAATGAATAAATACAGAATGACGGTTCAATATTACGCAGGGGATTTGGGTGGAAGTGTCGATCGCACGTTTTACCTTTCCTCGAGCGATGGCAAAACGTTTAGACTGATTGGAAAAGATGAATAAGAAAAGAAGGCTGGGATATGACCCCAGCCTTTTTTTGTGTCAGGCATGCCGTTTTTGCCAGATAAAAAGGACGAATGCAATCACGAGGGGATAGAGGGCGGACCATCCCAAAAAAGGATAGAGTCCTACTGTACAGACGAGAGAAGTCCAGGAAGCGATTCGGCCTACGCGACTATTACGCAAGAGTCGTACACCAGCCAGACACCCGCCGATGTAAGTCGCAAAAAAGGTTGCATTAGGCAGCTCGATGAGTCTGGACAAGTCGATCATGTCGAAATAGAGTACACCGAGAACGAGGACAAAACATAGAGAGAGAAACAGAAGTCCGCCGGTTGGTGTCCGGTACTTGGCGTGGAGGGTGCCAAACCAGCGAGGAGCGATCTTTTCTTGCGCCAGCGAATAGGCGATACGTGAAGCAGCACCAATGTAAGCGTTGGCTGTTGCGATACAAATGAACAGTGCGGTTACGGCTACGATCCATCCGCCGGTCGGACCCAGGGAGAGTTGAACCATGACACTGAGTGAGGCAGCGGAGATACCGAACCCGTAGCTATGCGTAGCGACAGTCATAAAGGCCACGGCAAAATACAAGAGAGCGACGATTCCCGCGCTCCACAAAACACCGCGAATCGCGTTTTTCGCAGGATCGACGAATTCCTCTGAGAGATGCGTCACGGCTTCCCACCCAATGAAGCACCAGAACATCAGACCTGCTGCTTGCACGACACTCAACCAACCGTTTGGCATAAAAGGGGTAAAGTGCGTGACTGATGCATGCGGAATGCTTGCGACAATGGCCAAAATCAAAATCGTAATAATCAGCGAGACAACAATCGTTTGGACACGTGCAGCTACATGCAAGCCTATAACATTCATCATAAGGACAGCGAGAAGAAGCAGAGCAGCAGCCGCATAAACTTGCGACTCACTCCAGTTCAGCAGGATCGCAATGTAGTTGGCCCCTGTAACACTTAGAATCGGTGCGCCAATCGGGACAGACAAGAGAAAGAACCAGCCTACCATGTTTCCGAATCGATCTCCGTACGCTGTCCGTACAAATGTAGAGACTCCACCTGAGCTCGGATAACGAGCAGATAACAGCCCCATCGTAATGGCCATGGGCAGGACGAGAATAGACATGACGAGCCAAGCTAAAATGGAAGCAGGACCAGCCTTCTGCGCTGCGAGTCCGGGGATGAGCAGTACGCCGGAACCGATCACAGCTCCGATGTATAAGGCGACGATCTGCGGAAGTCGCAGTGTTTTGGCTAGACTGGGGGCTTGCGTCGATGATTTCCCCATAGGTAGATCCCTCACTTTTTTTACTTACCTTGTCGTTGGTAACTGAAGTGTAGCATAGACTTAATCATCGGAGTTATCTATAATATTAGATAATTCAAATCGATTTTTTCGATGAAAAGAGGGGGAAATCTGGATACTCGTTATTTGCAAACATTCCGTGAAGTAGCAAAATGCCAAAGTTTTACTCGTGCAGCAGAAATTTTAGGATACGCGCAGTCGAGTGTAACGACCCAAATTCAAAATCTGGAATCGGAGTTCGGTGTCAGTCTATTCGAGCGTTGGGGCAAAAAAATTAGGCTTACCCATGCAGGCGAAGTGCTTCTCGGCTACAGCGAACAGCTGCAAGCTGTATTAGATGAAGCAAAAGCGAATCTGTCAGAGCAAGCACATCTGGCGGGAACGTTGAGTATCGGAACAGTGGAGTCACTGGCAGCCTTTTATTTACCACCCTATTTGCAAAAATTTCGCTTGGAGCAGCCGCGTATGCGAATCATGCTTGCACCGGGCATCTGTCAAGACTTGAGGCAGGGGGTAAAGGAAGGGAAGTTCGATTTCGCCTTTGTGCTCGACTGGCTCCACGATCAATCTGAGCTGACAAATGTCGTTTTAGGTGAGGAAAAACTAGTTGTTGTGGCTGCGCCTACACACCCGCTTGTGAAAAAAGAGAAGGTAGAAACGCACGATTTTAGCGGGGAAACCTGGATTTTTACAGAAAAGGGATGCAGTTACCGAGGGATGATGGAATCGGTGTTGCGTGAAGCAGGAGCCACCGTGGAATCTTCTTTTGAATTTGGCAGTCTGGAAGCGATAAAACAATGTGTCGCATATGATTTAGGAATTGCGTTACTTCCGAAAATTGTCGTACAAGAAGAAGTAAAAAATGGTACACTTGTAATACTCTCGTTTTCCCATCCGGATATCCGTGTTTTCCGACAGTTGGTCTACCATAAAAAGAAATGGATGCCACAGGCTTTGTTACGCTTTTTGGAGTTACTTACGGTAGAAACTGCAGAGTGTAAAGTGCCGATAATAGGAAGATAATTGGAAAAACTGATGATGGTTGAACTTGCGTATGATATGATAGACAAGGTTGCTTTATGAGATAAAAGGAGGTCCATCCGTACATGAACACAGTATCTGAAAGCATCGTAAAAGATATGGCGTTGGCGCACAACGGCCATCTGAAGATTGATTGGGTAAAAGAACACATGCCTGTCCTGAACCGCATTCGCGAGCGCTTTGAACAAGAGAAGCCGTTTGCAGGACTGAAAGTTGCGATCTCCTTGCACTTGGAAGCGAAAACAGCTTATCTGGCAAAAGTAGTTCAAGCTGGTGGCGCTGAAGTAACCATTACCGGTTCCAACCCGCTGTCTACACAAGATGACATTTGCGCAGCGTTGGTGGAAGACGGTATTCGCGTGTTTGCGAAATACAATCCAGATCCTGCTGAGTACAAAGAGCACCTGATCAAAACACTGGAAACTCGTCCTGACTTGATCATTGATGACGGTGGCGACCTGATCACCATTTTGCACAGCGAGCGCCGTGATCTGCTGTCTCAAGTACGTGGTGGTGCAGAAGAAACCACAACAGGTATTCTGCGTCTGAAAGCGCTGGAAAAAGAAGGCAAGCTCGAATTCCCAATGGTTGCCGTAAACGATGCATTCTGCAAATACTTGTTCGACAACCGCTATGGTACTGGTCAATCCGTATGGGATGGGATCAACCGTACAACGAACCTTGTAGTTGCGGGTAAAACTGTTGTTGTAGCAGGCTATGGCTGGTGCGGTAAAGGTGTAGCGATGCGCGCAAAAGGTTTGGGCGCAAAAGTAATCGTAACCGAAATCGACCCAATCAAAGCGGTAGAAGCTTACATGGATGGATTTGAAGTAATGCCAATGCTCGAAGCTGCGAAGCATGGTGACTACTTCGTAACAGTGACAGGTAACCGCGATATCATCAGCAAAGAGCATTTTGCTGTGATGAAAGATGGCGCAATCTTGTCCAACGCGGGTCACTTCGATGTCGAAGTAAACAAGGTCGATCTGAATGCAATGTCGACTTCTTCCCGTATTGTGCGTAAAGATATTGAAGAATTTGTCTTGGCTGATGGTCGAAAAGTGTATCTGCTCGCAGAAGGCCGCCTCGTGAACTTGGCTGCTGGCGACGGACATCCGGCTGAAATCATGGATATGACCTTTGCTCTGCAAGCAGTATCCTTGGCTTATGTCAATGAACAGTACCAAAACATTGGCAAAACAGTGCTGAACGTACCATTCGAATTGGATCAAATGGTGGCACAGTACAAGTTGGAAGCTCTGAACATCGGAATCGACAAATTGACAAGTGAGCAAAAATCCTACCTGGAAAGCTGGGTCGAATAGTCACTCGAATCCCGTCTTTTCCCGGCAAAAAAATATGCGAAAAAATCCTGCTTACAAACGCAGGATTTTTTTTTATAATAACAAATAGGTACCAGGTGGGGAAAAGTGGGGGAAAGTGGAGCCAACCGACAGGAAAGTGGGGGACCAGGGCGTGTTCATGGGGGAATATCAGCACAGCATCGACGAAAAAGGCCGCCTGACGATCCCAGCCAAATTCCGTGAAGGGCTAGGCGCTTCCTTTGTTATTACCCGCGGGCTGGACCAATGTTTGTTTGCTTATCCGCAAGATGAGTGGAAACAACTAGAGGAAAGACTCAAGTCTCTCCCATTTACAAAAGCAGATGCTCGCGCATTTACACGATTTTTCTTTTCAGGTGCCACCGAATGCGAGTGGGACAAGCAGGGAAGGGTAAACATACCACCCAATTTACGTGAGCATGCAGGCATGCAAAAAGAATGTGTGATCATTGGGGTGTCAAACCGTGTAGAGGTATGGAGCAAGGAACGCTGGGAAGATTATTTTGCTCAGTCAGAAGGCTCTTTTGGAGAAATTGCCGAAAAACTGGTTGATTTTAATTTGTAGCAGCGAGAAGAACAGGAGTGACGACATTGTCGTTTCATCACGTAACCGTTTTGATGGATGAGGCTGTCGCAGGACTAAACATTCGTCCTGGAGGCATTTATGTAGACTGTACACTTGGTGGAGCTGGGCATAGCAGCTTGATTGCTTCCAAGCTGACGGATGGCGGTCGCCTTATCGCCATCGATCAGGACGACTGGGCACTGGATAATGCCCGCGAAAGACTCGCTTCCTATATGGACAGAGTCACGCTGGTAAAGAGCAACTTTCGCCATATCAAAGACATTGTGAGAGATTTAGGTTTGGATGGCGTAGACGGGGTGTTGTTTGACCTCGGGGTATCCTCTCCGCAATTGGACGAGGGAGAGCGCGGCTTCAGTTACAATGCCGATGCGCCCTTGGATATGAGAATGGACCAACAAGCGCCACTGTCTGCCTATGACATTATCAATGAGTGGGATGAAGAAGAGATTGCTAAGATCATTTGGCTGTACGGAGAAGAGAAATTTTCCCGGAGAATTGCCCGGCAAATCGTTCAACAACGAAAGAAGCAGCCGATCCAAACAACAGGCGAGCTGGTTGAATTGATTAAGGAAGGAATTCCTGCCGCTGCGCGCCGTACCGGACCCCATCCGGCGAAGCGCACATTTCAGGCGATTCGGATCGCAGTCAATGATGAGCTGGATGCATTCAAAGAGGCCGTCGTCGATGCTATTACTGTCTTGAATCCAGAAGGTCGCGTAAGCGTCATCACGTTTCATTCCTTAGAGGACAGAATTTGCAAGCAAATTTATCAAGACTTTTCAAAAGGGTGCACGTGTCCGCCAGCCTTTCCGATTTGCACATGCGGCAATAAAGCGGTTGTAAAAGTCATTACAAAGAAGCCGATTTTGCCATCAGAAGAAGAATTGGAAGCAAACAAACGTGCACGATCAGCTAAACTACGGGTAGCGGAGAAGCTATAGACCGGGATCGACGAGAAAGGGGAGGGAGAAGCGATGAGTTATTACTACCGAGGAAATCTAGCTATGGAGTTGGAACAACAATCCCGCTCTGTAACGAAAACAACAAAGCGCACGGTTCGAATCAAGCCAACGATTCCGACCGGAGAAAAATTGCTGTATCTCTTATTTATCTCGTTAACCGTCGTCGGCTTGGGTCTAGTGGGTGTCCGCTACTCGCAAATTTCCCAGTTGAATTACGAAATTCAAAGCACCAAACATGAAAACCGTGTGACGGCAGAAAAAAGTGCAACGTTGAAATTGCAAATTGAGCAAATGACCAATCGGGATCGCCTGCAAAAAGAAGCAGAGAAGCAGGGGATGGTATACACTCCAGCAGCTGTACATACGATTGGAAAACCAGAAGTACAAGCGAGTTCTCTGCCGCAAACACAACCCAAAAAACCTTAAATGTTACTGCTCTCACGTGCGGTAACATTTTTTCTTAGCTAGGCCCGAGTCTGCTCCTGACTCGGCTAGGTTGCGTTCGTCTCCCCCATCTACCTTTGTTGGGAGGCGGGCGATCTTTGATGCGACGGAGTTGAATGGAGATGGAATGGAAACGAAAAGTAAATTGGCGGATTCTCGTGGTAGCCTTATGCCTGATCTTGACCTTTTCGACGTTGAGCTTTCGAATTTATTGGATCCAAACCGCAGAGGCTGCCAGAATCATGGAAACTGCACAAAAGCAGTGGGACCGGGAACATGTTTTGAAGCCGAAGCGTGGAGCGATCTATGATCGAAACGGAGAGATTTTGGCGTATGATGGTAAGGCATACACGGTAAATGCAAGGCTGAAGCCACTTGATGCGAGAGACGAAGATGTGGTGAAAGACCCTTACTACACAGCGAATATGCTGGCTCCTATTTTGAATGCGCCTGTTCCAGAATTGGTGAAGAATTTGACCAAATCAAGTAAAGTAGTGGAATTGGGACGCTACGGGCTAAAGATCAGTGAAGAGCAGAGAAACCGTATTCTGAATTTGCAATATCCGACACTGCCAAGCGGTGAGAAGCTCAAAAAGAATCAGCTCCCAGGAATCTATTTGACTGAAACGACTCGCCGGGTTTATCCGAATAACGCCTTCGCTTCCCATGTGATCGGTTATCTTGATTTGTATGATGAACCAAAAATGGGGATTGAGCTGAAATTGAACGAAGAATTGGCTGGAAAAAAGGGGAATATTGCCTACCAAAAGGATCGCGCAGGCTACCAGCTGCCAGACGGAGAAGGGGAGTACATTCCGGCAAAGGACGGTTTAGATGTTTACCTGACAATTGACCGGCAAATCCAGAATTATGTAGAACAAGCGCTTGACAAGGTGGAGCAGCAGTACAAGCCACAGGGCATGACGGTGATTGTGGCCGACCCACAAAGCGGTGAGGTTCTGGCCATGGGCAACCGCTCACAGTTCAATCCGAATACGTACTACAACGGGATTGATAATTACAATAACCATGCTGTCACCACAATGTTTGAGCCGGGCTCTACGTTTAAGATTATTACTCTTGCGGCAGCGATTGAAGAAAAAATGTTTAATCAGAATGAAACCTATCAATCAGGTGCCTATACCATCAAGGGGCAGATTCCGATCCGCGACCACAACAATGGTGCTGGTTGGGGAACCATCACCTTTTTGGAAGGGGTTCAGCGATCCAGTAACGTATTGTTCGCGAAGTTGGGGTATGAACGGTTGAAGCTGGAGGGTTTGAAGAAATACTTCAAAAAATTCGGGATGGGTGAAGTAACCGGAATTGAGCTTCCCTACGAGAAAAAAGGAAGTCTGATCAACCTGGAAAAACCTCGGTCACCACGTGACTGGGCTGCAACAACGTATGGACAAGCCGCGACGGTTACGGCGATCCAGCAGGTTGCCGCTGTAGGGGCGATCGCGAATGGAGGAGAGCTTCTAAAACCTCATATTGTAAAAGAAATGCGCGATCCTCACACGGGAGCAGTCGTCAAACGCACGCAACGTGAGGCTGTGGAGAGGGTTGTAAGTGAAGCGACTGCGAAACAGACACGCGACATTTTGGGTAAGGTTGTCTCAGAGAAGCCCGGGACCGGTTTACAATATCAGATCGAAGGGTACCAAGTAGCAGGAAAAACGGGAACTGCACAAAAATATGATCCCAACACAGGGAAAATTATGGATGGACGTTATGTAGTTTCCTTCATTGGTTTTGCGCCAAAAGACAATCCAAAGCTGTTGGTCTATGTCGTTATTGATGATCCGCAAACAGATGCTTGGTATGCATTGTGGGGTAAAATGATGCTCGCTCCAATGTTTACATCCATTATGGAACGCAGCCTCCAATATTTGCAGCAGCAGCCCGATTTGTCGGTAGTCAAGGATAAACAGACTGAAAAGCCGACGACGAAAAAAGAAGCGCAGGCAGCACTTGCATCTTCACCTGCGACACCGAAGACATTGCCTAAGTTTGAAGGGATGTCCACGACAGCCGCACAATTGCGGGCGAAGCAGGACAATTTGACGGTCACAGTAGCCGGAACAGGTACGAAAATCGTCAAACAGTATCCGGAAGCCTACGATCAGGTCGTTCCAGGTGAACAGATCATCCTGGTAACTGACAGGGTAAAAGGAACAAAGATGCCTGATTTCAAAGGAAAATCATTGCGTGACGTTATGGAGTTCAGCTCTTTGATCAATCTCGAAATGAAATCGACTGGAACTGGATTCGTCACTCAGCAAAGTATTCCTCCGGGAACGGTGCTCCAGGGTACAGAGCTGCTTCAGGTGACGCTGCAATCTGTGTCCGAACCACCTGTACCGACTACACCACCTCCAGGTCAGGAGGGCGGCACAGTGCCTGCTACAACGACGCCTAACAATCAAGGGTCGAATCCTACTACAAATCCAACAGGTGGAAATAATCCGGCTCCGCCATCTTCCGGTCAGCAAACTGGGCAAGGTGGAGAGGCACAGCCGCCGGCATCTGGACAGGCACCTCCTCCTGACAAACCAGGAGACCAAACGACGCAAACACCGACAACTCCATAGTTCTAACTAGTCCCCCCTGCGAATAAGGTTAAGAAGAGACAACCTATTTGAGGGGGGACTCGCTTTGCGGGTATCCAATGCTACTGTACGCCGACGCATTTTTATCATCTTGATTGTAGGAGTCGTTTTGTATTCGGCACTTGTCACCCGTTTGGGGTATGTTCAATTGATAGAAGGACCGAAACTCTCGCAAATGTCAGATGAACTGCTCAAGCGGGAAATTAAATTTCAACCCAATCGCGGTCGCATTCTAGACAGAAGCGGCAATGAGCTCGTGACGAATATGACCGTCCCTACACTGGTATCGGTAGGGGCGCAAATCAAAGACCCTAAAGAAACAGCGAGACAGCTCGCCGTCATTTTGGAGCAAAAAGAAGAAGATGTATATCGTGCCATTACAAAAAAAGAAATGAGTAACAACCAGATTCCAGGTGGAAGAAAACTGTCTATTGAAAAGGCGAGAAAAATACAAGAATTGAATTTGCCAGGTATCTACTTGGCAGGAGATACGAAGCGTTTTTACCCGAACGGAAATATGGCAGCCCATATTCTTGGTTTCACAGGCATTGACAATCAAGGGTTGACAGGACTTGAAAAAATTTACGATCCCTTCTTGATGGGGACCGAGGGGCATATTTCATTTCCGTCAGATGCCAAAGGGCGTGTACTGCCAGGTGGAACAGAAGACTACGTAGCACCCGTAAATGGCATGGACATGTATTTAACACTCGACAATACCATCCAATCGTTTATCGAACGCGAGCTGGATCAGGCGGTGGTCGCTTATCAGCCTGATGATGTGCTGGCGATCGCCATGAATCCAAAGACAGGAGAAATATTGGGGATGGGAAGTCGCCCGACTTTTCAACCGGATGCGTACAGGGACTATCCTTCAGAGGTGTACAATAGAAATCTCCCTATCTGGAAAACATACGAGCCTGGTTCCACTTTCAAGATCGTGACCCTTGCAGCGGCTTTGAATGAAGGTGTCATCAATTTGAACGAGGGATTTTACGATCCGGGTTTCATTAATGTGGCAGGTAAGCGATTGCGATGCTGGAAGCGGCAGGGGCATGGACAGGAAACGATGCTGGAAGTGGTAGAGAATTCTTGTAACCCTGGCTTTGTTACGATGGGCCAGCGACTGCAAAAAGAACGACTTTTTGACTACATCAAAAAATTTGGCTTCGGACAAAAGACAGGGATCGATTTGATCGGCGAAGAAAACGGGCTGTTATTCAACTTGAATAAAGTGGGACCAGTAGAGCTGGGTACGACTTCTTTCGGTCAAGGGGTATCGGTAACACCGATTCAACAAATGGCGGCAGTCTCAGCTGCTATCAATGGTGGCAAACTTATGAAGCCGTTTGTTGCCAAAGAATGGCGGGATAGTGTGACACACGATGTCGTAGCAAGGACCTTGCCGACGGAAGTTCGACAGGTGATTACTGCGGAGACCTCAGCCAAAGTTCGGCATGCGCTGGAAAGTGTGGTCGCTCAAGGAACGGGTAATAAGGCATATATTGAAGGGTATCGGGTAGGAGGAAAGACGGGAACCGCGCAAAAAGTAAAAAATGGCCGTTACGTAGATGGGGAATACATCGTGTCGTTTATCGGCTTTGCGCCGGCGGATGATCCACAGATTGTCGTATATTTCGCCGTGGACAATCCGAAAGCACTGGCGTTTGGTGGATTGATTGCCGCCCCGAGTGTAAAAAGTATCATGGAATCCTCCCTTCAACATTTGAATGTACCCAAACGAAAAGATGGCATCCCCAAGGAAATTAACAAAGCACTTGGAGAAAGGGCGCCAATTGAAGTGCCAAACATGGTCGGACAGTCCATGAGAGACGTAGTGACAACGTATGATACTCTGCCGCTAGTCGTTTCAGGTAAAGGACAGTACGTCATCCAGCAGTCCCCTGCACCTGGAGTAAAAATTGATGAGGGCGGAAAAATTCGCATATACCTTGGTGACAAATCGACCAAATAGCTTTAAAATGAGATTTCGAAGGCGGAGGGGAGTAGGCTTGTCTACGTTCGCTCTGCCTTTGTTCGTCAAGACTGCGCCTAAATGAACGGCGTAGCCAAGTACAAATGTTCAAATTTCTGTCTATACTAGTTGGAGAATGGGGTGCCTGTTTCATGTTTCTACGGGATCTGCTCATGCCTTTGTTGCCAGTAACGGTTTCGGGGGATGACAGCATGGAGATTACGGGTTTGACAGCAGACTCGCGCCAGGTAAAGCCCGGCTACTTGTTTGTCTGTCTGACTGGATATACCGTGGATGGACATACGTTCGCGGCCCAGGCGGTGAAGGATGGTGCCGTTGCCGTGTTATCCGAACAAGATCTGGACGTGCCAGCGACTATTGTCAAAGTACCGGATACCCGGCGGGCAATGGCTATGCTGGCTGATCGTATTTTCGGATCTCCTACGAAAGAAGTAAAAGTCATTGGCGTAACGGGGACAAATGGCAAGACGACCACTACGCATCTGATCGACAAAATTTTGTGCGATCAAAGCAAGCAAACAGGCTTAATCGGAACGATCCATATGAGAATTGGAGACGTAACGGAGGAAGTCAAGAATACGACTCCGGATGCCATAGATTTGCAAAGAAGCTTTCGCCGTATGTGCGATGTAAACACAGACTATGCGATTATCGAGGTTTCCTCTCATGCACTGGAGCTGGGAAGAGTCCGCGGTTGTGAAATTCATACAGCGGTTTTCACCAACCTGACGCAGGATCACCTCGACTATCATAAAACGATGGAAAACTATCGCTACGCCAAATCATTGTTGTTTTCCCAGCTGGGCAACAGCTATGACACAGACCGTTTAAAAACGGCTGTACTGAATGCGGATGACGAGGCGTCCGAATTATATGCTACCGTTACACCGGCGCGAGTCATTACATACGGCATTGATCAACCAGCAGATGTAAGGGCAAAACAAATCGAAATCACCAGTAAAGGAACTTCTTTTACAGTCGAAAGCTTCGCTGGTAGTGCGCGTCTGAACCTGAAGCTGATGGGAAAGTTCAATGTGTATAACGCTTTGGCAGCCATCGCGGTTACACTCGCAGAAGGGATTCCACTAGAAGAGATCAAAGCGAGCCTGGAAGAGGTAGCGGGCGTAAATGGGCGATTTGAAGCAGTAGATGCTGGTCAGCCGTTTGCAGTACTCGTCGACTACTCCCATACACCAGACAGCTTGGAAAATGCATTAATGACCGTCAAGGAATTTGCCCGTGGCAACGTATTTTGCATTGTTGGTTGCGGAGGCGACAGAGATCGAACCAAACGCCCAATCATGGCGCAAATTGCAACGAAATATGCTGATCTGACCGTCTTAACATCAGATAATCCGCGTTCAGAGGAGCCGCAGGCGATTCTCGATGACATGCTGGCTGGCTTGTCGGAAGTGGCACCTGATCGTTATACAGCACTGACAGACCGACGCGAAGCAATTGCACATGCCGTTTCGCTTGCAAAGCCGGACGATGTGATCTTGATCGCCGGAAAAGGACACGAAACGTATCAAATTATGAAAGACCAGGTGTTGCCCTTCGATGACCGTGAAGTTGCGCGCGAAGCGATTGCCCGGTACAACCAAGAATAGAACAGATGCCACACACTGCATCGAAAGAAAGGGGGCTCGGGCATGTTCGTTGACAACGTCCTAATCGTCACGATCGTCGCTGCGTTTCTCATCGCTGTACTCATTGGCCCATTGTTTATTCCCTTCCTTCGCCGCCTGAAATTTGGGCAGGCAATTCGTGAGGAAGGACCGCAATCCCATTTTAAGAAGGCTGGAACTCCCACGATGGGAGGCACCATCATTCTTTTGGCACTCATATTTACCGTGTTGAAGTTTGCCAATGCGAAAATGGAAATTTACTTCCTGTTATTGGTGACTCTCGGATACGGTTTAATCGGGTTTCTGGATGATTTCATCAAAATCAAGAAAAAACGCAACCTCGGGTTGACCGCCAAACAGAAGTTTGCTGGTCAGATTGTCTTGGCAATCGGCGCTTATATTTTGCTGCTCATGATGGGGCATGACACGTCCATCCATCTGCCAGGTACACCGTGGAAGCTCGAGCTTGGCTATTTTTACTTCCCATTCCTGTTGTTCCTGTTGGTAGGTACAACGAATGCCGTTAACATCACAGATGGATTGGATGGACTATTGGCAGGGACGGGAGCAATTGCTTTTGGTGCTTATGCGATCATCGCATGGTTTGGTCAAGATTATGACACCGCTATTTTTAGTGCGGCTGTTGTAGGTGCGGTACTTGGCTTCCTCGTCTTCAATGCACATCCGGCACGCGTGTTCATGGGTGATACCGGTTCACTCGGACTGGGTGGAGCACTTGCGGGAATTGCAATCATGACCAAGACGGAATTGCTCTTGGCTATTATCGGTGGGGTATTTGTTGTCGAGACGCTCTCTGTAATTATGCAGGTAGTCTCCTTTAAGACACGTGGAAAGCGTATTTTCCGTATGAGTCCCCTGCATCATCATTTTGAATTAACAGGCTGGTCAGAGTGGCGCGTGGTTGTCACGTTCTGGCTCGTCGGTATGTTCTTTGCTGGATTGGGTGTATACCTTGAGGTGGTGACAATCAGATGATGCGTTTTCAAGATAAGCATGTCGTCGTTATTGGTATGGCAAAGAGCGGTGTCGCAGTGGCAAAACTGCTACACCGCTTTGGTGCTCATGTCGTCGTAAATGATAAAAAGCCACGTGAAGAAGCGGTGGGGATAGAAGAGCTGGAATCATTGGGGATTCCGGTCATTTGCGGCTATCACCCAGATGATCTAATTCATGAAGGTGTATCCCTTGTGGTCAAAAATCCGGGGATTCCGTATGAAGCAGCACCCGTCAAGCAGGCGCAGGCACTAGGCATTCCTGTTGTGACGGAGGTGGAGCTGGCCTCCCAGATTGCCAAGGCACCGATTATCGGCATTACAGGCTCCAATGGCAAGACTACGACCACTACGCTCGTCGGACTGATTTTCAAAGAAGCGGGTCTGGATGCGAAGGTAGGAGGCAACATTGGTACCGTGTTGTGCGGCCTGGCGGAGGAAGCTGGTCCTGACGAATGGCTCGTTGCCGAATTGAGTAGCTTCCAACTGATGGGGACGAGGGAATTCCGCCCGCATATCGGTGTTTTGCTCAATCTGTATCCTGCACATCTCGATTACCATCACACCATGGAAGAGTATTTGGCAGCCAAACTAAAAATGTTTGCCAACCAAACGGCAGATGACGCAGCTATTTTGCCATATGACCAACCAGCGATCGTAGAAAAATGCAAAGACCTCCCAGCAGCCATCTACTACTTTAGCAAGAGTCAAGAGGTGCCAAAGGGAGCTTTTGTCAAGGATGGTTTGATCCTGTTTGCGGATGGGAATGGGAATACAGAGCCAATCGTTGCGATAGCGGACATTACCGTTCCTCATCTGGACAACGCTCTGGCAGCAATTCTTGTTGCGAAGCTCGCAGGCGCGGACAAGCAATCGATTATACAAGTTCTTACTACCTTCCCAGGGGTAGAGCACCGGATGGAGTTCGTGGATTCGATTCGCGGTGTCAAATACTTCAATGATTCAAAAGCAACCAACCCGGAAGCGGCATCGCGTGCCTTGCAAGCATGTAAGGAGCCGGTCGTATGGATTTGCGGCGGGCTGGATCGTGGTGTTGATTTTCGGGAACTGCTGCCTGTGATCCAAGGTCGGGTAAAAGCAGTTATCGCTCTCGGGCAAACGGCTCCGATTTTATTGGAACGTGCTCAGGAAGCAGGGATTAATGAGCGTATCCATGTCGATACTGTGGAAAAAGCCGTTCTTGCTGCTTCCCAGTTGGCCGAATCAGGTGATGTGGTCTTACTGAGCCCTGCTTGTGCGAGTTGGGACATGTTTCCTTCGTTTGAGACAAGGGGGAGCATGTTTAAGGACGGCGTGCATAGACTTAAAACAAGCCTAGCATAACGTCCCACTGTACCATCAAGAATATGACAAAAGCGGGACGGCATGAGAAAGGATGACCTGGCACAATGAGCAAGGTACGCTCTGCCCCCGACTTCGTAATTATTTTTGCAACACTTTTTTTATTGGGAATTGGCATCGTGATGGTGTACAGCGCCAGCGCGATCGTGGCGCAAAAGCCGCCGTTTTCCGATCCGTATTTTTTCGCCAAGCGGCAACTGATCTTCGCTCTGTTAGGGATTACATCCATGTACATTACGATGAATATCGACTACTGGGTGTGGAAGCAATGGGCCAAGCCAGGGTATTTGGTGAGCATCGGTTTGTTGATTTTGGTTCTGATCATCGGGATTGAAGTAAATGGTTCGAAAAGCTGGCTTGGTTTTGGAGCCTTTGGAATTCAACCAGGTGAATTTGCGAAGCTAGGTGTCGTTGCATTCCTGGCCAGATGGCTCTCCGATAATCAGAAGCAAATTGTGTTGTTCCGAAAAGGTCTTATGCCTGCCTTGGGAATCCCGGTTCTGTGTTTTGGCTTGATCATGCTGCAACCGGATTTGGGCACAGGGACGGTTTTGATGGGAACAGCAGTTGTCATGATTTTTGCTTCAGGTGCGCGGATCAGTCATTTTGTCGGACTGGGAATGATCGGAGTTGTTGGCTTCATCGGCTTAGTTTTGTCAGCCCCTTACCGAATCAAAAGGATTACGTCCTTCCTCGATCCGTGGTCTGACCCGCTCAATACCGGCTATCAAATCATCCAATCCCTTTACGCGATCGGTCCCGGCGGTTTGTTGGGTCTTGGTCTAGGGCAAAGCAGACAGAAGCATTTGTACTTACCTGAGCCTTACAATGATTTTATTTTCTCGATTGTCGCGGAGGAGCTTGGCTTTATCGGAGGCACGCTCATTCTCCTGCTTTTCCTCCTCTTGTTGTGGAGGGGAATGCGAACGGCGATTACGGCTCCAGATTTGTTCGGAAGCTTGCTTGCACTAGGGATCATTGGCATGATTGCCATCCAGGTGGTCATCAATATTGGTGTTGTGACAGGGATGTTTCCGGTGACAGGGATCACGTTGCCGTTCTTAAGCTACGGTGGTTCATCATTGACACTGATGCTCACTGGTGTAGGTGTCTTATTGAACATCTCTCGTTTTTCTCGATAATAGAAACCTCAACGGGGAGTACGCAATCAGCAAGTAATCAGTCTATTGCTACTCCTTCTCAAAAAAGGGTGTGATCGTATGCGTGTCGTCTTAACAGGCGGTGGCACAGGTGGACATATTTATCCGGCGCTTGCGGTGGCGAGGGAAGTTTCCCGCCAAAATCCGCAGGCTGCCTTTTTGTATATTGGTAGTAAAAAAGGCTTGGAAGCAGGTTTGGTTCCGAGATCAAATATACCTTTCCAATCCGTGGAAATTAGCGGGTTGAAACGCAAGTTGTCGTTGGACAACCTGAAGACCTTGTGGAAATTCGTCCGGGCAGTTGGCGATGCGAAGAAAATGCTGCGCGAATTCAAACCGGATGTCGTAATTGGGACGGGTGGCTACGTATGTGGTCCAGTCGTATATGCAGCTTCGCGATTGGGGATTCCGACTCTCATCCATGAGCAAAACGTAGTACCAGGCTTGACCAACAAGTTTCTTTCTCATTCAGCTACTCGGGTGGCCGTTTCGTTCAAAGAATCGCTTGCCCATTTTCCCCCGTCCAAAACGGTACTGACCGGAAATCCGCGTGCAACGGAAGTTATGCACGGTAATGCAGAGGCGGGTCGTAGCTTTTTGGGCGTGGACAACAACAAAAAAATCGTGCTGATCTTTGGCGGTAGCAGGGGAGCGCGCGCAATAAATGAGGCGGTGCTTTCAGTTGTTACGCAGTTGGGCAAATATGCCGATACTCATTTTGTATATGTGACAGGCGACGTTCATTTTGAAACGATTTCGGCACAGCTTCGTGAACTGGGAACACTTCCAAGTAACATTTCTGTGCTTCCTTTCGTCCATAATATGCCGGATGTTTTGGCGGCGACGCATGTATTGGTTGGTCGTGCAGGGGCATCTACCTTGGCTGAAATAACGGCACTAGGTGTGCCTTCGATCTTGATTCCGTCCCCGTATGTCACGAACAACCATCAAGAGAAAAATGCAAGAGGATTGGAGCGCGCAGGGGCAGCTCATGTTATCGTAGAGCGGGAGCTTACCGGAGAGAGCTTGCTACTTTCCTTGGAAAATATCCTTGCCAATCCAGCGAAATGGGAAGAAATGAAAAACAGTGCTCTTTCCTTGGGGATGCCGCAAGCAGCGACGGAGATTGTCCGTCAATTAGAGGCGATTACACGAAAAAAATGATCGGATGGGCGATTGTCACGCCGATCTGGGCGAACGCATAGTATGGAGCAAACACGTGAGAAGACTAGGTCCGACCTAGCAAACGTATCAGGAGGTTCACAAATGAAAAAGATCGCAGATGAACTCATGCAAGCAGGAATCGAAAAAGTGTGGACCGATGAACCCCTTGCTAATCATACAACGTGGCGGATCGGGGGTCCTGCTGATTTGTTAATCCAACCAAAGGATAAAGCATCCTTGCAAAAAGCCTTGCAGATCATCCATCGTCATGAAATTCCTTGGAGTGTAATCGGGCGCGGCTCAAACCTTCTGGTGAGGGACAGAGGGATACGTGGAGCCGTGCTTAAAGTGGCCGAGGGCTTAAGCCACTGTGAGTTCAGGGGCGAAGAGGTGTGTGTGGGTGCCGGATATTCCATGATCCGCCTGGCGGTGGAGACAGGCAAGATGGGATTAACAGGTATGGAGTTTGCAGGAGGGATTCCTGGTACGGTAGGCGGCGCCGTCTATATGAATGCGGGGGCACACGGATCTGATCTTTCACGTATTCTTATTGATGCCGAGATCCTTTTCGACAACGGCGAAAGTAAAGTGTTGAGTAACGAGGAACTGAGCTTTAGTTATCGGACGTCTCTTTTGCAAAAGCAAAAAGGGATCGTGTTAGAAGCCCGTTTTCAATTGAGGAAGGGCGACCGCAAGGAGATTGCGGCCACGCTCGCTGCCAATAAGGAACGACGGCGCAATACGCAGCCACTGCAGATGCCGTGTGCCGGCAGCGTGTTCCGAAATCCGCCAAATGACCACGCAGGTCGCCTGATTGAGGCGGCTGGGCTGAAGGGCTATCGGGTCGGAGGAGCTCAGGTTTCAGAAAAACACTCCAACTTCATCGTGAATTGCGGAGGTGCAACGGCTGCCGACGTCCTCACCTTGATTGATCACGTGCGGAGCACCATTCTCGAGAAAAATGGGATTGACCTGCATCCGGAAGTCCTGGTGGTGGGCGAGGGGTAACACGGAGGTGAAAGTTTGGAGACTTTTGCGATCGAAGGCGGAAGACCTCTGTCCGGTTCGCTTCGGATCCAAGGTGCTAAGAACGCTGCTCTTCCCATTCTTGCCGCTGCTGTGCTCGCGGAAGGGCAATTCTATATCTATGACGTCCCCCATCTAAAAGACATTAAAGTCATGCTCGAAATCTTGACGCTGCTTGGGGCGAATACGAAGCATGAGGACGGATGTGTCGATCTGGATACAACATCTGTCTGTGTCCCGCAGGTGCCGGATGATTTAATGAGCCAAATGCGATCTTCGATTTTTTTGGCGGGACCACTCCTGGCACGTCTGGGTGAGGTCACGATTTCCAGGCCAGGTGGATGTGACATTGGAGAGCGCAGGATTGACTTACACTTGGCTGGATTGACTGCGCTAGGAGCCAAGATCGAAGAATCGGAAGGCTACATTACATTTCGGGCCAAACAATTGCGTGGGTCCAATATCTTTCTTTCCTTCCCTAGTGTGGGCGCGACGGAAAATATCATGATGGCGGCTGTGCTGGCAAAAGGCACGACCCGAATTTGTAATGCAGCACGAGAACCGGAAATCATCGACCTCCAAAATTTCCTGAATGCAATGGGCGCGCGGATCAGAGGGGCAGGCACCGATACGATTGAGATCAGTGGTGTACCTCGCTTGCGTTCCGTCAGTTACCGGATCATACCGGACAGGATTGTGACAGGGACCTATCTGCTGGCTGTCGGTATTTCACAGGGACATATCGAATTGACCAATACACTGCCTGAGCAATTGATGGCATTGATTGAGGTCGCCCGTAGCTGCGGTGTTGAAATCAAGACCCGCCATGATATAATGGAAATCAAAAGCACCTCCCGTCCACGTGCCTACGACCGGATCATCACCTCGCCATATCCAGGGTTTCCAACCGATTTGCAGGCGCAGCTGATGGTGTTTCTGTCACAGGCTAGGGGAACGAGTGTCATCAAAGAGACCATTTTTGAAGGAAGATTCAAACATGTGAATGAATTGGCGCGAATGGGCGCCTCTATATACGTAGATCTTGGCTCCGCAATCATTCGGGGTGTCAACAAATTGACCGCTACGAATGTTGAAGCTACCGATCTTCGAGCAGGTGCTGCCTTAGTCCTCGCAGGGCTTGCTGCAGAAGGTATTACCACGGTGAACCAGATCCATCATATCGATCGCGGATACGATCGGCTGGAAGAGCAGTTGCTTCAATTAGGAGCCGATATATCACGCGTATCGATTTAACCGAGGGAGAGTGGGCGGCATAATGTTATGCCGCTTTCCCTGTTTTGTTTAATGACATTTATTCGAAAGACATCCAGTAATTTACTTTGCTCTGGGCAATGAGCCTAAAAAACATGAGGAAGGGTACGGCCATGGCGGTATATGAGGAACGCATTCCGCAAGTTAAGCAACAACGCCCCAGAAGAAGGGGCAACCGCAAGCTGGTCATTCTACTGGTACTATTTTTTCTTACCATTCTCATCATCGTTTTTATCCGTTCCCCTTACAGTAAGGTGCAAGAGATTCGAGTGATTGGTAATGATATTTATACGACGGAGCAAATCATTACACAATCTGGCTTAAAAAAAGACATGCAGTTTCTAAACGTATGGGAGAACAGTGTACGAACTAACATGAAACCATTAGAGGCCATTAAAGATGTGACGGTGAGCCGCTCTTTCCCTGGGTTGATCACGCTACATATAACCGAACAAAAGCGCGTCGCTTTTTGGAGTGGGCAGGACGGAAGCCGTTATGCCTTACTGGACAATGGCTATGTCCTCAAACAGGTTAATTTCGCCAAGCGCGTAGTGGACAGGCCATTGATTAGCTCGTGGGCTTCACCTGAGCTCCTTCCCCATCTTGCGAAGTCGCTATCGAAATTATCGCCAGATGTACTCGCGGAAATTTCGGATATTACGCTGACACCAACGGTTTACGACAAGCAACGCGTCACGCTGTACATGCGAGACGGGAATGAAGTAAGAAGCGTCATCTACAAGCTCGACAAGATGATGAACTGGTACCCGACGATCGTGAAAGAATTGCCGTCAAATACAAAAGGGGTGCTCTCTTTGTTTGAGCAGCCGTGGTTTATTCCGTACGGTGCTCAAGGGGCTATTCCTATACAGGAAGGGCAAGAGCAACCACAGCAGTAAATGAAAAAGGGGAAAGTAGACAATGAGTCGTCGTCGCAAATTTCATTTGTATTTAACCATCGTGACGTTATCTACCGGCTTTCTAGTGGCCACTTCCTTCGAAACGAACAAGCTTACGCGCAAAGAGCGGATGAATGATCAGCTGTTCCAACAGGAAACGCAATTAAATGACCGAATTTTGGCTGAGAAGGAGCAAAATCGGCATCTGGAAAATCAACTGCTCGATTTGCAGCGTCAGGTGGGAAAAGTGGAAGAAGCGATGGCAGAGCGTAAATCGGAGGCTGCAGAGACACTCAGTCAACTGGATGCAGCGCGGATGCTGGCAGGGGTAGTCGCTGTTGCAGGGCCGGGTATTGTCATAACGATGCAGGATAGCCAGAATGCAGCGAACAGCGCAGACATCGCGAACTACATCGTGCATGAGCAGGATGTGCGCCTGGTCGTCAATGAACTGCGTGCAGCAGGAGCAGAGGCCATCAGCATTAACGGACAGCGAGTGGTGAGCAATTCCGAGATCCGTTGCATTGGACCAACGATTATCGTAAACGGCATCAAGTCGGCCGCTCCGTTTGTCGTAACAGCGATTGGAAATCCCGATACACTAGACAGTGCTTTGAACTTGCCGGGTGGTGTTTTGCACTCCTTGCAAGATTTTGTCCAAATAAGCGTAGCCAAAAAAGAGCGGGTCGAGCTGCCTGCCTTTGTTGGTGACGCGAAAACGAAACACTCCTAAATAAAAGGATGCGTTTACCTATGTTACAAAAAAGCCGTAAAATCACATTTATTCTTGCCATTATTAGTGCTATCATAGGTGTGATGTTGACTGTGCAATTACGAAGCAGTCTTCATCCTGTTCATAAAGAGTCTCGCAGCATCGCGGAACTTCGGACCACGTTGCAAAAAGAACTGGAGAAACACAAAAACCTGCTCGCAGACATTTCAAAGTATAATCAGCTGTACTACCAATACGAAACCTCACTCAGTGAAGATGAAAGTATCTCCGTTATGAAAGAGGAGTTGGCACGGACTCGCCGAATGGCTGGTATGGTAGGGATGGAGGGAGAAGGCATCGTTATTGATGTTGTCGATGCCCATACGTCTGAACAACCAGCTATGGATGAACATATGCCTGTGCCTGTTGTAGGAGACTATACGATTGACGATGAAGATTTGCGCTGGTTGGTAAATATCCTGTTTGCAAACGGAGCACAAGCTGTCTCCATTAATGGCCATCGACTGATTGCTACCACTGCAATCCGCAATGTGGGAGACGTCATCCAAATCGATACCAGGACGATTAGGGCTCCGTATGAGATAAAAGCATTGGGGGAACCTGAAGTATTGTTGTCCGCATTGAAGCTGGAGGGCGTAGAAGAGAACTTTCAACTGGCGAATAAAAAGGTGCTGGCAGAAAAACGGGACAAGCTGATGATTTCAGCGAATAACGAAACACGTGTCATTCAATTTATGAAACCTGTGAAAGAAAAAGGAGATTCGTAACCATGTGGCTCCCGCTTATCGGACTGATTGTCGGTCTTGTTGTCGGCTTCCTGCTGGATTGGCGTGTGCCCCAGGAGTATAGCAGCTATCTATCAATAGCCCTCCTGGCGGGATTGGATACGATCTTTGGGGGGATTCGTTCGTTTTTAGAACGTACTTTTAACGTTCGTATTTTCATGTCTGGATTCTTTTTCAACACACTTTTTGCAGCAGGCTTGGCCTTCATCGGAGGGTTCTTGGGGATTGATCTATATTTGGCTGCGATCGTGGCTTTCGGCGTCCGCTTGTTCAACAATCTCGCTGTCATTAGGAGAATTGTTCTATCCAAATGGATCAATCAGCAAGATTAACGCGAAGGAAAATGGGAAGATGGTCATTTTTTTACAAAAAATCAATAAGAAAAAAAGGGAATGGTTGTCCTGTGTGGAATAATTTATGCAGGTGTTCTCATTTTAGCAAGAAAAAAGACGTAGCAGGGGAGGTGTCACAGGTTTGGTAAGCAATGAACTCATAGTCAGCCTAGACATTGGAACATCCAAAGTACGCGTCATGATCGGCGAGATCAACAATGGTTCCATCAACATCATCGGCGTCGGACAATCACACTCAGAAGGCATCAAGAAGGGCGTGATTGTAGACATCGACCAAACCGTGCATGCCATCCGAGAAGCGGTTGATCATGCGGAGCGCATGGTTGGCGTTTCAATCGAAGAAGTGTATGTGGGGATCACTGGAAACCATATCGATCTGCATGAAACCCAAGGGGTTGTCGCTGTATCCAGCGAAGACCGTGAGATACGAGAAGAAGATATTCAACGCGTAATTCAGGCAGCGAAGGTTGTGGCTATTCCTCCAGACCGTGAAATCATCGAGGTAGTCCCAAAGGAGTACATCGTTGATGGACAAGGGAGCATTAAGGATCCTCGTGGGATGATTGGTGTCCGACTGGAAATGGAAGGGACTATTGTGACCGGGTTGAAAACGGTCGTACATAACATCGTTCGCTGTGCTCAACGAACCAATCTGCGTGTAGCTGGAATATTCTTGCAACCGCTTGCGGCTAGCACTGTTGCTCTATCCAAAGATGACAAAAATATGGGTGTCGTTCTTGTCGACATCGGTGCGGGTTCTACCACGATCGGTGTATTCGAGCAAGGGAAACTGGCAGCGACCACCGTGATCGGCATCGGTGGCGACCACATTACGAGCGATATTTCACTGGGACTACGCACGCATACAGATGTGGCAGATCGTGTGAAAACCAAAAACGGCTGTGCCCTTATTGACGAAGCATCCGAAGATGTGAAGTTCAAGGTGAACCGGATTGGTAGCGAAGTCGAGAAACAATTTACGCAAGTGGATTTGGCCAATATTATCGAGCCGCGCGCTGCGGAAATATTCCAATTAGTCGAGGATGCTGTATACAAATTGGGCTACCGCGACGAAATTGCAGGGGGCTATGTTCTTACGGGTGGTACCGTAGCCATGCCGGGCATGTTGGAATTGGCAAAAGAAGAATTGGACGCACCTGTTCGAATTGCGATTCCTGATTACATCGGAGTGCGAGATCCTGCCTACACCACCGGGGTAGGTTTGATTCAATATGCCTTGCAGTTGATGGAGCGCCGCAGCATTCGCGTCACCCCCTCATTCAAGGGCACTCAGAAGCAAACCGTCTCGTCTAAGCCAAAAGAAGGCGGCGGTTTGATGGAAAAAGTAAAAAACTGGTTTAGCGAATTTATTTAAGGGAGTTCGCTTTACCGAGGTTAACTACAATGACGAAGGCGGGCATCGTTTCGTTCCATTGTGTTTAGTTGACAGGCTTCTGTAGCCACGAGTTTTTCTTATGTTGAATTGGGGAGGACTAGCAATATGCTGGAATTTGATATGGACTTGGAATCTTTTGCACGAATTAAAGTCATTGGTTGCGGGGGCGGAGGTAGCAACGCAGTAAACCGCATGATCGCAGGTGGAGTGAAGGGTGTAGAATTCATCACCTTGAACACCGACGCGCAAGCACTTCAGCTCTCTAGTGCAGATATCAAGCTGCAAATCGGGGAAAAGCTGACACGTGGACTTGGAGCAGGTGCAAATCCTGAGATCGGTAAAAAAGCAGCGGAAGAAAGCCGTGATTTGATTGAAAACGCTCTGCGTGGAGCTGACATGGTATTCGTAACTGCCGGTATGGGTGGTGGTACGGGTACAGGTGCAGCACCTGTTGTTGCAGAGATCGCTAAGGAAATGGGTGCTCTTACCGTTGGTGTAGTAACCCGTCCGTTCTCCTTCGAGGGTCGCAGACGTTCCCAGCACGGTGAGATCGGTATTGCTGCTCTGAAAGAAAAAGTAGACACACTGATCGTGATTCCTAATGACCGACTTTTGGAAATCGTTGACAAAAATACGCCAATGCTCGAAGCGTTCCGCGAAGTTGACAACGTACTGCGACAAGGGGTTCAAGGTATTTCCGACCTGATTGCGGTACCTGGACTGATCAACTTGGACTTCGCTGACGTGAAGACGATCATGACTGAGCGCGGTTCTGCTCTCATGGGTATCGGTGTAAGTAGCGGCGAAAATCGTGCGGCTGAAGCAGCTCGTCGCGCTATTTCCAGCCCACTGCTCGAAACTGCGATTGATGGTGCACGCGGTGTTCTCATGAACATCACAGGTGGTACGAACCTGAGCTTGTACGAAGTAAACGAAGCAGCTGATATCGTATCTTCTGCATCGGACCCAGATGTTAACATGATTTTCGGTGCGGTAATTAACGAGGATTTGAAAAATGAATTGGTAGTGACCGTAATTGCCACAGGCTTCGAGCATAGTCAACGCGCGGCGGAAGCTCCTCGTCGTCAACAACAGCCGATCAACACGCCTGGCAATCGTCCGACACCAGTTTCCAATACGAATAACAGCCGTGCGAAGGAAGAAGAGGAAGACAAGTCCTTCTTCTCCATGGGCAACCTGGATAATCTGGATATTCCAGCATTCCTGCGCAATCGCCGCCGCAACAAAAACTAAAGCGATAAACGACTGTCAAAAGCCTTGTTCCCGTCAGTGGGGACAAGGCTTTTTTTCGTTGATTGGATGAAAAAATGTTAGACAAAAAAACCAAAAAAACACCGTCAAGAATTGACAGACTTTACATACACATTGATATATACTGCTTTTACTGATAGAAGTCGTCCTACTATTTACCATTTTTGCTAGGACACATGCTTGCTGCCAAGTCGGTCAAAAGATGAGGAGGAAAGCAAGTGGTTGTGTATCTTGATATCATTCTACTCCTGAATGTGGCTATTGATACCTTGTTACTCTGGTTTACTGCTTATTTTCGCAAAGAGCGCATGGTGTGGTGGAGAATGATACTTGCGTCCCTGTTTGGCTCCGCGTATCTGATCTTTTTCTTTTTTCCTGTATTTTCTCCGATGT
Source organism: Brevibacillus sp. HB1.4B (assembly GCF_013284285.1). Taxonomy (NCBI): domain Bacteria; kingdom Bacillati; phylum Bacillota; class Bacilli; order Caryophanales; family Paenibacillaceae; genus Brevibacillus; species Brevibacillus sp. HB1.4B. Next base: position 435,634 of record NZ_JABSUT010000002.1, on the reverse strand, counting down.
ATCAATGGTGGGTCAAACTGCTCTTTTCTGTCATCATGCTGTGGATTGCTTTTGGGAACAGGAGGTTGTTGTCCTTTGCGCAAAACTTAATCATTTTTTACTTTGTCGCATTTGTGTTCGGAGGGGGAGTGTTTGGGCTACAGTATTTTTTGGCACCGCAGAGTGAAATTGTAAATGGACTGGTTGTCACGCATAATGATGGGTTTGGTGTAGGTTTCAAGCCAACCTTGGGGATTGTTCTGATCGGTTTTATCCTGATCTTTTTTCTCGGGAAAAAGAGCTACCGCGCGATTCAGGAGCCGCGAAGAATCGAAACCTTTCTTGTCGATGTCGTCGCTACGGTGGCAGGGGAAAAAGTCATTTGCCGTGGACTTGTGGATACTGGAAACCAGCTCCACGAGCCAATTACACGCATACCCGTCATGATTATGGAGAATCGCATGTTCGCACATTTGCTTCCGCCGTCGCTTCTCCGACAAGCCGATGAAAACGGTGGAGTGTGGGAGAAGCTGGACGGATCTTGGGACCATCTGCCGCTGGAATGGCAGTCTCGGGTACGCTTGATCCCGTATCGCAGCGTGTCAAGAGGTATGGATTTTTTACTCGCAATCAAACCAGACCATGTCATGGTCGTGCAAGACGGGATTCGTTTTGAAACAGAACGGGTGTTAATCGGGCTTAACCCGATCCCATTGGCTGCTGACGGCAAGTATCAGGCCATCGTGCACCCAGCCATGATGGAAACCTATGAAGCGGATGTTCAAAAAGTCGTCTATTGATTACGAAGAAACAACCTTTATTCTCAAACAGGAGGGCTAATCATGTATGTAAAACTTCGCCTACAACTCCAATTGACCTGGTACCGAATCTTGCTCTGGCTTGGTGTACGCGCCGAAGAAGTCTATTATATTGGCGGGAGTGAAGCATTGCCTCCACCGTTGACCAGAGAAGAAGAGGAGCTGCTGCTCGGACGACTGCCGTCTGGTGATCCGGCTGTTCGCGGTATGCTCATTGAACGCAATCTTCGTCTGGTCGTATACATCGCCCGCAAGTTTGAGAATACGGGAATTAATATTGAGGACTTGGTCAGCATTGGCACTATCGGCTTGATCAAGGCTGTGAACACCTTTGATCCAGACAAGAACATCAAGCTGGCAACGTATGCTTCTCGTTGTATCGAAAATGAAATCCTCATGTATCTTCGCCGCAATAATAAAATTCGTTCAGAGGTATCTTTTGATGAACCGCTTAACATTGATTGGGATGGCAATGAGCTCTTGCTCTCAGATGTTTTGGGTACGGAGAATGACACGATTTATAAAAACATCGAGGACCAAGTGGATCGAAAGCTTCTGAAAAAAGCACTGGATAAGCTGTCTGACCGAGAGAGAATTATCATGGAGCTGCGCTTCGGCTTAGCGGGAGAAGAGGAAAAGACACAAAAGGATGTAGCGGATTTGTTAGGAATCTCACAGTCGTATATTTCGCGTTTGGAAAAGCGAATTATAAAACGGTTGCGAAAAGAATTCAACAAGATGGTCTAACGCATATTTTCCCAGCTTGGGGGGATACTGTTCCTAAACCGAAACAGATGGTGGTTTTTGCCACCTTCTTGGTCGGCTACGCGTCAGTTACGCGGCCTTTCAAGACAACCGGGTTAGGGACTTTTTTCTTGCTTCGAGGAGGGAAAGACGTGACGCGCAATAAGGTAGAGATATGCGGGGTAGATACCTCCAAGCTTCCGGTGTTGACAAACAAAGAGATGCGGGAATTGTTTGAGCGCCTGCAAAGTGGGGAGCTGGCTGCCCGCGAGAAGCTGGTCAACGGCAACTTGCGACTGGTGCTTAGCGTAATTCAACGGTTCAACAATCGCGGAGAATTCGTGGATGACTTGTTTCAAGTGGGCTGCATCGGATTGATGAAAGCGATCGACAACTTTGATCTCGGACAAAATGTGAAGTTTTCCACGTATGCCGTACCGATGATCATTGGAGAAATTCGACGCTATTTACGGGACAACAATCCGATTCGCGTTTCCCGTTCTTTGCGAGACATCGCGTACAAGGCCTTGCAGGTGCGTGATAATCTGACCAACAAACATTCGCGAGAGCCTACCATTATCGAGATTTCTCAGGAATTGAACGTAGCCAAAGAAGACGTCGTGTTTGCACTCGATGCGATCCAAGATCCGGTTTCTTTGTTTGAACCGATTTATCAGGATGGCGGCGATCCGATTTACGTCATGGATCAGATTAGTGACGAGAAGAACAAAGATGTCACGTGGGTAGAAGAAATTGCGCTTCGTGAGGGAATGCAGCGGCTAGGTGACCGAGAAAAAATGATATTATCCATGCGCTTTTACGAAGGAAAAACGCAAATGGAAGTAGCAGAGGAAATCGGTATCTCACAGGCACAGGTCTCTCGATTAGAAAAAGCGGCAATTGCCCATATGCAAAAGCACGTTCAATCGTAAGGAGAAACCAAATAGGCGACCCGGCGGTCTTGTACCGTTCGGGTTTTTTGTACGAGCGGAAAAGTTAGTTTTCAATCGCCTTACTTTTTGGCAAAGAAGCGGACATATTCCTCGGTGGACTCATATACTGAAAGTAACGGAGAAAAGAAGGTGAGGAAGAATGGTAAAAATCTCTGACTTCCAGACCAAAGAAGTGGTAAATATTCTCGATGGGAAACGGCTTGGGCAAATTTCAGATTTGGAGATCGATCTGCGTCACGGTCGTGTAGAGGCTATCGTCGTACCGGGACCAGGCAAGTTTCTCGGCTTCTTTTCTGCCGGGAACGATTATGTCATACCCTGGCGCAATATTGTGAAGATCGGGAAAGATGTGGTGCTTGTTCGGATGGAAGAAGCACTTAAAGTTGAAGTGAAAACTTCAGGTGGAGAAGAATACTAATGCGTAAAGGGAGAAAGGCACGGATAGCCTTTCTTTTCTTTTCGGCTATGGTATGATTAGCCATATGAGGAAGGTGACAACATGAGAGAACCATTTGTCAGGGTAGAGGATAAGTCAATCTTATCGGTAACAGAGTGGGAGCAACAATTTCCTGGCTTAGTGGCGGGGTTTACTATTCGCTCAGGCGGGGAAAGTGAACAACCGTACGGGTCTTTTAATATGGGGTTGCATGTGGGTGATGAATCTGCGAACGTAGTAGCCAATAGACGCAAGCTAGCAGAACAAGTCGGGATGTCTTTTACAGCGTGGACATGCGCCGACCAAGTGCACGGGAATCGGGTATGCCAGGTCACAGCAGGCGGTGCGGGAAAAGAAAGTCTGGAGGACGTCATATCTGCAACGGATGGATTGTTTACCCTTGAAAAAGGAGTCATGCTGACCTCGTTTTATGCAGATTGCGTTCCTCTCTATTTTCTAGATCCCCAATCGGGAGCAATCGGACTTGCGCACGCAGGCTGGAAGGGGACAGTGGGCCGTATTGCCGAGGAAATGGTGAAGGCAATGACGAAGCACTATCAAGCAAAGCCAGAGGGTATCCGCGTCGCAATTGGCCCATCCATTGGCGGCTGTTGCTATGAAGTCGATGAGCGAATCATGACGCAAGTACGCACTTGTGCAGCCGATTGGGAAAAAGCAGTAATCTCCTCGACAGGAGAGCGGTATATGCTGGACCTTCGTCAGCTGAACACAGAGATATTGCTCGAAGCAGGAATTTCTTCAGGGAATATTTTATCCACGGATTGGTGTACAAGCTGCAGAACAGACTTGTTTTTCTCTCATCGCAAGGAAGCTGGGATACAAGGGACTACCGGACGCATGGCTTCCTATATCGGCTGGAAGGAAAACCTGTAGAAGAAAGGGAAGGGTTCGTTATGACCAAGGAACAAGAACTGTTAAAAGAACGACTGCAATCCATTGAAGCAAGAATTCAGGCTGCTTGCGATCGGGCGAACCGCAAACGTGAGGAAGTAAAAATTATTGCTGTGACCAAGTATGTCGACGCAGATGCCATTGGGGACTTGCTCGCTGTAGGCGTAGAGAATATCGGGGAAAATCGTGTGCAGGATGCCTTGCCCAAGCACCAGCTACACGGCGATAAAGGGATCTGGCATTTTATCGGACACCTCCAGACAAACAAGGCAAAAGAAGTCGTAGGACGATTCCCGTACATCCATTCTCTGGACCGGCTTTCTTTGGCACAAGAGCTGAATCGACGCGGTGAAGCGTTGGATCATGTCGTAAAATGCTTTTTGCAGATCAATATATCCGGCGAAGAGACAAAATTTGGGCTTAGTCCCAATGACGTATTGGCTTTTTTGCGCGAAACCAGTAATATGAAACATATAAGTATCGTCGGATTAATGACGATGGCGCCTGTTGTCGAAACCCAAGAGGAAGCCAGACAGGTGTTCCGTGGCCTCTATGAGTGGAAGCAACGGATTAACGAAATGGCATTCCCGCACGCACAGGTGGAAGAGCTGTCTATGGGCATGTCTAGTGATTTTGAAGTGGCCATTGAAGAAGGAGCTACATATATTCGGTTGGGGTCGGTATTGGTCAAGCCGGAGTAAAGGAAAACAGACCAAACCACGGAGTAAGAGAGGAGGAAGAGTATGGGTGTTATGAATAAATTGATGGGGTTTCTGGGGTTAGAAAACGAGGAATACATCGAAGAGACAACAACGGTGGAAGAGGAAAGAGAAGAGCAAGAATCCTCGCACAAGCGCCAGCCGACGGGTCGAGCTAATAACGTGGTACCGTTTCAAGCACGGGAAAAGGAGGGAATCCGTTTGATTCTCTGTGAACCCCGTCATTACAGTGACGCACAGGATATCGCAGACAACCTGCGTCATCGTAGACCCGTTGTGGTCAACCTCCATCGCGTGGAAAAAGACCAAGCCAAGAGAATTATCGACTTTTTGAGCGGGACGGTCTACGCATTAAACGGCGATATCCAAAAGGTCGGAGACACGATCTTCGTGTGCACGCCTGACCATGTAGATATTCAGGGTACGATTTCCAGTGTGTTGGAAGAGTAGCCAATTAAGACGAATATAAAAGGGTGAGCTAATGAAAGTTGTCGTGGATATTTTAGATTTTGCCTTTACGGTATATCAATACATGATTATTGCTTACATTTTGATGTCTTGGGTTCCTCAAATGAGAGGTACAGGCATCGGTCAGTTACTGGAAAGACTGGTTGAGCCTTATTTGGCACCATTTCGCCGGTTTATTCCACCGCTCGGGTTCATCGATATCTCCCCGATTGTCGCATTGATGGCACTGCACTTTGCCCAATCTGGCCTATACGCCATTTTGCGACAAATTCTGTAGGCGAGTGAAACGATGAGCATATTTGACCATTTTTCAAAAGAAGAACGTCCCTTTGTTGAACGGGCGCTGGAAATGCTGACGCAAGTAGAGCGGAAGCAGGCCATGCGCCTTACTGATTTTGTAGACCCTAGGCAGTTGATAATTTTTCAGAGTCTATCTTCACAAGTAAGCGATGTAAAGGTTTCTCCTTATGGAGGCTACGAGGGTGCCGAGCGTGTACGTATCATCATCCATCCGGAGTACCTCCCAGTCGAGCATGAGGATTATCGGCTTACCTTATTGGCAATCAAAGGTGATCAGCGCTTTCATGTGCTGGAGCATCGAGATGTGATGGGGGCGATGCTGGGCGTCGGGATGAAGCGGGAGAAATTCGGAGATATGCTGACAGATTCAGCTGGCAGCTACGCGATTGTAGCAGAGGAAGTCGCTGATTTTGTCTGTGGGCAGGTGACGCAAATTCATCGGACATCTGTTCAATTTGAGCGGGTAGCATGGGAGGCGTTTACACCACCAGCACCCAAGTTTGTAGAGAAAACGATCACCGTGCCATCACCGCGAATTGACGCGATCATCGGAGAAGTACACAATATGTCTCGCGCAAAAGCACTGGTGCCAATTCGAGCAGGAAAAGTAAAAATCAACTGGAAAGTAATCGAAGACCCATCTTATCAACTCGAGATGGGTGATATGGTATCTCTTGCAGGTTATGGTCGGTTCAAAGTTCTTGAGGTAGCAGGTCCAACACGCAGCGGAAGACTTCGCATGATTGTCGGACTGGTTACATAAGATGGACCAAAGCGCAAAAAATTGTAAAATACGGCAGGAAACACAGCTAATCCTGTCGAAATGATTGAAGACGAATTATCGGGAAAAGTGGGGGGTTCATGTGCCATTAACGCCGTTGGATATACACAATAAGGAATTCAGCACAGGCTTTCGTGGGTATAACATTGACGAAGTGAACGAGTTTCTCGATCAGGTGATCAAAGATTTTGAGCTCTTGATAAAAGAGAAAAAAGAACAGGAAGAGCGCGTAGCCATTCTGAATGAGCGCGTAGATTACTATAAGAGCTTGGAAGAAAATTTGAGCAAGTCGATTCTGGTCGCGCAGGAGACAGCGGAAGACGTGAAGTCGAATGCCCGCAAGGAAGCGCAGCTCATCTTAAAGGAATCCGAGAAAAATGCAGACCGAATCGTCAATGAAGCATTGGCGAAGTCACGCAAAATCGCAATCGAAATCGAAGAATTAAAAAAACGTGCTTCGGTTTACCGTATGCGCTTTCGGACGCTTTTGGAAGCACAGTTGGAAATGCTGGAGAATGGCGATTGGGATAACATTGAACAGCCACAAGTTGATTCGCCTGTAACAGTTGAATAAATCATTGACGTTCGAGCAATGATGGTATTATAATGAAAGACAACTTTTTCGAAATAAAGCACTTATAGTAGTTGAACAGGCTTATACAAATCATAGACGATGAACGGGAAGAGTACGTGAGCCAGCACTGCCTAGAGAGTCGGGAAAAGGTGAAAACCCGGCCAGTTGCTTTCACAGAAAATCACCCGGGAGTTCAATATCCGAAAGCCCAGATAACCTTGAAGGTTAAACAGGTGAGTAAGTGAGCGCGTCATTCCCGTTACGAATGAGTGAAGTGGAACGAATCCGATGCAGGCTTTTTTGTCGTACGGGTTTGTTCAATCAGGGTGGTACCACGGGAGCTTTCTCTCGTCCCTTTTTGGGGATGAGTGAAAGCTTTTATTTATTTAAGGAGTGAATCAGGCCATGGATTACAGCAAAACCTTAGCGCTACCAAAAACAGATTTCCCTATGCGCGGAAATTTGCCAAGCCGCGAGCCACAGATGCAAGCGGTATGGGAAGAGCAAAATATTTATCAACAAGTGCTAGATCGTACAAAAGACCGCCCGTCTTTTGTCTTGCATGATGGCCCTCCGTATGCGAATGGAGATATCCATATCGGTCACGCACTGAACAAAATCCTCAAGGACTTCATCGTTCGCTACAAATCCATGGCAGGATTTTATGCGCCGTACATCCCAGGTTGGGATACACATGGTTTGCCGATTGAACAAGCGATCATCAATGCACAAGGGTTGGATCGTCGTAGCATCGAAGTGAACGATTTCCGTCAGCGCTGTGAAGAGTATGCGTGGTCCTACATCGACAAGCAACGCGACCAATTCAAGCGTCTGGGTGTTCGCGGAGATTGGGAAAACCCTTATGTGACACTCCTGCCTGAGTATGAAGCCAACCAAATTCGCGTATTCGGTGAAATGGCGAAAAAGGGTTATATTTACAAAGGACTGCGCTGCGTGTACTGGTCTCCGTCTTCTGAGACGGCTCTGGCTGACGCAGAAATCGAATACAAAGATAAGCGCTCTCCTTCTATTTACGTCAGCTTCCAGGTAGCAGATGGAAAAGGCAAGCTGGACACAGAAACAGGCGTTGTTATCTGGACAACGACTCCGTGGACATTGCCAGCAAACCTTGCAATCAGCCTGCATCCTGAACTTGAGTACAACGTAGTGAAGGTAGATGGCCGCAAATTCCTGGTAGCCAACGGTCTGATTGAAGCCGCGAGCAAAGAAATTGGCTGGGAAGGCGTAGAGATTCTCGCGACCTTTAAAGGTCAAGAACTGGAAGGCGTAGAAACTCAGCATCCATTCTACGATCGCAAGTCTCCACTCATCCTGGGTGAGCATGTAACCTTGGATGCAGGTACTGGTTGCGTTCATACTGCTCCAGGACACGGGGAAGATGACTTTAACATTGGTCAAAAATACAATTTGGGCGTCCTTTGCCCAGTGGATCACGAAGGTAAAATGACCAATGAGGCTCCAGGCTTTGAAGGTCTGTTCTACGAAGATGCCAACAAAGTGATTACAGAAAAGCTGAAAGAAACCGGAGCACTCTTGAAGCTCAATTTCTTCACGCACTCCTACCCACATGACTGGCGTACGAAAAAACCGGTTATCTATCGGGCGACAGAGCAATGGTTCGCGTCTATCGACGGATTCCGTGAGCAAATGCTCGAAGCGATTAAAAATGTAAAATGGATTCCTCATTGGGGAGAAACTCGTTTGGCAAACATGATCGCCGATCGTGGCGATTGGTGCATTTCCCGTCAGCGTGTATGGGGTGTACCGATTCCAATCTTCTATTGCAAATCGTGTAACGAACCGATCATTAACGACACGACGATCACCCATGTTGCTGATCTGTTCCGCAAAGAAGGATCGAAAGTATGGTTCTCCCGTGAAGCAAATGAGCTGGTTCCAGAAGGGCTTTCTTGCACCAAATGCGATTGCAAGGAATTCCGCAAAGAAACGGATATTATGGACGTTTGGTTCGACTCCGGTTCCAGCCACCAGGCTGTTTTGCGCGAAAGAGGCATTGCTTGGCCAGCTGACATGTATCTGGAAGGCTCTGACCAGTATCGTGGCTGGTTCAACTCTTCTCTCTCGACGGGTGTTGCCGTATATGGCACAGCTCCTTACAAATCCGTCCTAAGCCACGGCTTTGCATTGGATGGAGAAGGACGCAAAATGTCCAAATCCCTCGGTAACGTCATCGTGCCTCAACAAGTTATTGACAAGATGGGCGCAGATATCTTGCGTCTGTGGGTAGCTTCTGTTGACTATCAGGCAGATGTGCGCATTTCCGATGCGATTCTGAATCAGATCGCTGAGGTATATCGCAAAATCCGCAATACGTTCCGCTTCCTGTTGGGCAACCTGGATGGATTCAATCCTGCAACAGACCGCGTAGCATATGAAGAGCTGGGCGAGCTGGATCGTTATGTTCTGGCGAAAGCAGCAAAAGTCGCGAAGCGTACGCGCAAAGCGTATGATGAATATCAGTTCCACACCGTTTTCCATGCGGTGCACAACTTCTGCGTCATTGACTTGTCCGCGTTCTATCTGGACATTTGCAAGGATCGCTTGTATGTAGAAGCGCCAGATAGTTTGAAACGACGCGCTGCACAGACAGTGATGTACGATTGCTTGCTCAGTCTGGTGAAGCTGGTTGCTCCACTGTTGCCGCATACAGCTGATGAGGTGTGGGCGTTCATTCCAGGCGTGGAAGAGAAGAGTGTGCAGTTGACGGATATGCCAGAAGGCGACGAACAACATCTCAGCTTTGCAGCAGAAGCAGAGAGCAAGTGGGATGCGTTCCTGGCGATCCGAGACGAGGTACTCAAAGCCATGGAAGAAGCGCGCCGCAACAAGGTGTTCGGTAATTCCGTTGATGCGAAGGTAGCTCTGTACCCACAAACGGAAGAAGTTGCGAAAACATTGGCAGCAATGGACGATCTGGCTGACCTGTTCATCGTGGCTCACGTGGATGTACACAGCGGGTCTGCTCCAGCAGAAGCAGTACAACTCGAAGGCATTGCTGCTGTGGTCTCAGCCGCAGACGGTGGAAAATGCGAGCGTTGCCGCGTAGTGAAACCTGATGTTGGTACTCGCGAGTCGCACGCGTCACTCTGCGTACGTTGCGCGGATATCGTAGAACAACACTACGCACATGTAGCAGAATAAAAATCGGTTGATCAACCTGTCATTCCCTTTGGGGATGGCAGGTTTTTTGCTGTGAAAAACATCTCGATATTTTCATAAAGGTGGATATGAACTCATGCGGACCAACAAAACGGTCATGGCCGTTTTATTGGTCATATTTCCTTCGCGACCAAGACATACTACCTGTTGAGGAAACCAAACAAAGGTGGTGTACAGCGTGGACCAAAAGATGGTGACCAGCTTCCGGGAAAAGCTGCTGGAACAGAAAAAGGAACTGGAAGACCGCGTACAGGACCATTATGGCATGAGAGAACCGATGACAACCTCTTTGCAGGAGTTTGCCATGTACGATAATCATCCGGCAGATATCGGCAGTGAGATGTTTGAACGGGAAAAAGATTTGGCCCTAGATAGTCTCGATCGTGAGACATTGAAAGAGATTGATCAGGCGCTACTGCGTATGGAGGAAGGCACCTACGGACTGTGTACGGTCTGTGGAGAGCAAATACCTGTGGAGCGACTCGACGCACTGCCTCAGGCACAAACGTGCAAGGAGCATGCACCAGCGCCCTCAGTCAACGATTCACGTCCGATTGAGGAACAGTTTTTGCAGCCGCCGTTCGGACGTACATCTTTGGATGAAAAAGAAGGACAGAACGGATTTGACGGTGAGGATGCTTGGCAAATTGTCGAGTCTTGGGGGACATCCAGCACGCCTTTCTCGTACCAGGAACCCGACAAAACGGATTATGATGAAATGTATATCGAGAGCAATGAGCCGGATGGCTTTGTAGAAGCCGTAGAGGAAATCGGTTATACCGATATTGAAGGCTATCACGGACCGGACAGTGTGCATTTTATGAGAAGCGGGACGTATGAGGAGTACATGAGAAAAGGAGAAGGGAAAGGAAACTTCCTCTCCTATGATGATTACGAGGGAGAGCAAGCAGAACGAGAGGGCATGGATGACTACTCATGAGCAGGTAGCGGTCTTGGACCTACAAATTGAGCGCGTGGAAACGTATCCACTACTTCATCGTCTATCGCAAGCTTACGGTGATGCGAATGGGTATAAGCGTTATCGAAGCAGTTATCTCATTCGGATTATCACACGGGCTGGTATAGATGGCTGGGGAGAAATTATCGATTGGCTGCCGACGCTTCATAAGGGCTTTTGTGAGCGCATCATTCCGTACTTGCTGGGTAAGCAGGTGGATAACAGAGTAGCCATTGTCGATGTCGTAGGAAAGTGGCATCAGCGTTCGGCTTCAGGTGTCAGTATGGCACTTACGGAAATTTTGGCGAAAGCGGCGGGGCTATCTGTGTGTCAACTATGGGGAGGCCAGATACATTCAGGCATCCCGGTATATGCCTCCCTCCAATCCTACCGTGAAACAGAAGACTGGATGCAACAGTCATGGAAGCAAGTCGCCCAGCAAGTCGACGATGGCTTCAAGATGGTGAAAGTAAAGATTGGCGGGCGCTCTGTTCAAGAGGATCAGACGCACATCGAAAAACTGATGAATTTGCTTCCTGAACAAGTTCAAGTAGCGGTAGATGCCAATCAGAGCTACGATTGTGCGACTGCAAGGAAGTGGGAAGGGCTTTTTTCCCGTTATGGCAATTGGCTTTGGCTGGAGGAGCCGATGCCCATGGATCGTACAAACGAGTATGTTAAGCTTCGTTCGTCCATATCCATTCCACTTGCTGGTGGAGAAAACTTGATTCGTTGCGCACAGTTTTTGCCCTTGTATGAGGGTGGCGCCATCGATATTGCTCAGCCTGACCTGATGCATACAGAGGGCATTGACGATTATCGAACGCATCTACAAATGGCCCGTCAGTTTGGCTATCGCGTGTCTCCACATTCCTTTGACGGTTCGCTGGCACGAGTGTATACGTTATTTGCACAAGCTTGCTTGCTGGCATGGACCAAGATGGATAGCCATCCGATTGAGCCTGTCGAATGGGATGTCATGGAGAACCCGTTTACACAATTGTTTCCGCTACGACCCATAAATGGCGAAGTGACATTACCAGCTGGCGTTGGAATTGGCGTCGAGCCTGATTGGGAGATTATTAACGCGTTGCGCTGGGACGGTAGCGCTTATGCGTAAGACAAGGAGTTTCGTATGGCACAAAATGCGAAAAACCTGATTGGGCTTGTCGGGGTTCCATTAGTGATGGTGCTGGGCAACTCGATGCTGATTCCTGTACTACCTACAATGAAGACGGAAATGAAGCTCACGGCCTTACAGACGAGCTTGTTAATCACTGCTTTTTCGATTGCAGCAGGTATGGTTATCCCTTTTGCCGGCTATTTGTCAGATCGATTTGGGAGAAAAATTGTCATTATCTTCTCCCTTGCCCTGTACGGTCTGGGTGGTTTGGTCGCAGGGCTTGCTGCTCTGTGGCTGGATCAACCCTATATGGCTATCATGGGAGGGCGTGTCTTGCAGGGGATCGGGGCAGCCGGGACAGCTCCCATCGCGATGGCATTGGTAGGGGATCTGTTCGATGGCGCTTCGGAGAGTAGGGCATTGGGGCTTTTGGAGACATCAAACGGGATGGGAAAAGTATTAAGTCCGATTTTTGGCTCCTTGCTTGCTCTCATTTCTTGGTACATGGTCTTTTTAGCTTTTCCGATTATTTGCGGTGTCGTTCTCCTGATGTTTTTATTTCTGACCAAGGAAAAGAAACAGGATAGGGAGCCGCTCCCCATCAAGCAGTACATGCATTCGATCGCGCAAGTGTTTAAACAGCATGGAAAATGGCTTGTCCCTGCATTTTTTATTGGTAGCATCTGCTTGTTCACGTTGTTTGGGGTACTGTTTTACCTGTCTGATTTATTGGAAGAAAAATACAAGATCGATGGTGTCATCAAAGGCTTCTTTTTGGCGATTCCCTTGCTCGTGATGAGTATAGCGGCGTATGTAACAGGAATCATCATCAAAAAGAAGCTGAAGCTGATGCGTCTGTTTGTGATTATCGGCATGTTTTTGCTGGCTACGTCTTACATTCTGGCTAGCTTTGTCAAAGGGGCTTATGTCCTAATTGGTATTTTGGTCATCGGCAGCATGGGGACGGGGATGATTTTACCTTGCTTGAACTCCATGATCGTTGGGGCCGTGCAAAAAACAGAGCGGGGCATGATTACTTCTTTGTATAGCGGAGTCCGTTTTATCGGTGTTGCGATCGGCCCACCTATTTTTACTTGGTTGCTCGGGATTTCTCGTACGGTCATGTTTCTATCAATCGCAGGTTTATCGCTCGTTTTCGCTGTGCTTGCGATCTTTTTCTTGAAGCCCAAGCAGGTCGAGCAGCAAGGACAAGGGACAAAAGACAGCGAGACGAAAGGGTGGCGGCAAATATCAGAGGTATTGGGAATAGAACCTGAAACGGTACACGAGGTACAACGAGAGAGAGCTATCGAAAAGTATGGCTTTGATCCAAATGAGCTCGTCAAGCGTGTGTTGTCGGGAAAGAAGGAAAAGGAAAAACAATAAACAGGCTGTCTCTGTCGGTCATTCTCACCGGATACAATGCCGAGGAGCGACAGGGACGAGCCTGTTTATGATGGCTAGGACTCCGCGAAGGGATGACGTAGGGCTCGATCGAGTGTGAGTGGATACACATCATCTTGCAGAATGCGACTAAACTCCTGATTGCCTTTTACATCTCGCGGAATATCCGCAAACACAATGGTGGCAAGCACGTCTCGGCCGCTTGGCTGGTTTGTATAATGCGCTACCTTGGCGATATAAATGTCTTTTCGCATCGAGTCGTCGATGGTGTACTGTCCGATGCGCTCAATCCCTTCCAGAATGGCGCCAGTTTCTTCATAGACCTCACGAACTGCCGCTGCCAGGCTGCTTTCACCCACTTCTACTTTTCCCCCTGGTAGCTCCACACCGCGTTTACGATGGCGCGTAAATAACAGCTTACCTTGATAAAAAGCAAAGATCAGCACGTGACCGGCTTGGTGGTTACGATATTCTTCTGGGGAAAAGGTTAGCTTGACAGGTAAGCCGAAATCGTCGTTAAAAGCGTACATGCAATGCTCTCCTTCTACAGGCTCATTGATTTGGTGTTTTGGATTTGCAAGGAAAGATGTTTGACCGCCTTCATCGCTTGACCAACTGCTAGAGACAAACTCGCATAAGCGGCTCCGTTGCTCACGTCTCCGATAGCGTATATCCATGGAGAATTGACTCGGTGATACGAATCGGTTTGCAAATACTCATCGCCAAACGTGTCCAAGCCTTTGAGACCAGCTGTGTTTCCATGAACGCCAATTCGTGGCAAAATCCAATCGACTACGATCGTCTCCGGATTACCTTCTCGACTAGAGGTGAGTGACAAAACAGTCCGTGCCTCTTCGTCCTGATAGTCGCTAACTTGTGTTTCCCACAGGACTTGAATGTTGGGGAGGCCTGTGATTTTCTTTTGCCACTCCGGCCGAGCACGCCACTTATTGCTCCGAACCAACAGATAGACCTGTCGGGCATGGAAGCTCAAATTTGCTGCACTCTCTAATGCACGATCTCCTCCGCCAATAACGGCGATATCTTGCCCGGCGATGGTGTGCGCTTGGGCAGTTGTAGAAAACCAAGGCGACAGGACTCTCGGACAATCAGCTAGAACTGGTATTTCGTTCCAGCCAACTCCTGTGGCGATGAGTAGATAGTCGACACGATAAACGGATTTCGAAGTAATTACCTGTTTCGTTTCCCGATCAATGGAAAGAATGGCTTCGTTCAATCTTATGTTTGGCTGCTGGATGAAAGGATGTGCGATCAGTACCTTTACAAGGGCAGCTCCCTGGTCATATACAAGGGGCGGAAAGTCGGTAATCTCGTTGTAAATGTGATGCAATTGGCCGCCGAGTCTATCCGTTTTTTCGATAAGAAGACAAGAAAGACCTAATCGGTGGCACCATATTGCTGCGGACAACCCTGCGATGCCGCCACCTGCGATCAGCACCTGTATGTGTTCCACTCTCAAGTCCCTCCGATTCCCTTATTCATCTATCCGATTTTCCTCAGTTTTAGACTACCTGTTTCGATTCGCAAGTGCAAGAACTCTCAGGGAAAACCGATCGAGTTGAATCGGCAGAATTCTACATTTTGACAGCAAATTGTGGTAAAATGGGACGAAAGTTTTCCAGAATATATTGAAAAATGAAAAGCCCAAAGCACTATGGACCCCGTGATTTTAAAAAGGAGTGAACCGAACGTGCAAGCCAAGAATGACAAGCCTCAAGCTCCTGCAAAACAGCCGCGTAAACGGATCA
Organism: Brevibacillus sp. HB1.4B; assembly: GCF_013284285.1. Taxonomy (NCBI): domain Bacteria; kingdom Bacillati; phylum Bacillota; class Bacilli; order Caryophanales; family Paenibacillaceae; genus Brevibacillus; species Brevibacillus sp. HB1.4B. The sequence goes on along the minus strand of NZ_JABSUT010000002.1, from coordinate 420,495 downwards.
AGCGTGGTCAGCGAAGCAAGCGGATGTATCTGCTCTTGGTGGGTTGCTTATTCCTCTGTTTGTTGGCTGTAGGAGCAGGCTTCGCCCTCAACCAGTTAGACAAGACACTGGACGTTGTAACGGTAGACCCGTACAAGCTACCGGATCAACCCGTGGTGGAAAAGCCGTACGAACAAAAGAAATCAATCGCCTTCGCCATCGTCGGGGTGGACACGCGCAAAAACATCGGTATGTTAAACACGGATGTTCTGGTCGTCGCAGTCGCCAATCCGGTTACGCAAAAGCTGAGCATGGTATCGTTGCCACGTGATACCCGCGTTCAAATCCCAGGATATCCAGGCTATCACAAGGTTAATGAAGTATTTGCATTAGGGGAAAATATCAGGAAAGATGCGGAAATCAAAGGGAAGCCTGTTACAGAAAATGGCATGACGATGCTCAAAAAGACATTGAATCACATGCTGGGGATCTCGGTTGAGCATTACGTGCAGCTTGACTTTGAGGGCTTTACAGCGGTCATTGACAAGCTGGGCGGGATTACGGTTGACGTAGATCGCGATCTCGTATACGAATTGCCGAAGCAAGGTGTATACCGAAGTTTGAAAAAAGGGAAACAAGTATTGAACGGAGAACAGGCACTTGGCTTCGTCCGTCATCGCATCGACAGACGTGGAGACGCTTACAACTCGAGCGACTTCGATCGCAATCGCAGACAGCAGCAGGTGATTCGTGCTGTAGCAGAAAAGAGCATGTCCATGGATGGATTATCGAGTTTGACAGCCGTACTGGATACCGTTGGTCAGCATATCAAAACCGATCTGTCGAAAGACCAAATAAAAGGATTGGCACTCGATTTTGCCAGTTTTTCGTCAAGCAACATGGTTACTTTGGATAATGGGGCGATCTGGAGCTCTCCGTATTCCTTATGGCCGAGGGAGAACATGCAAGCTGTTCGAACTGCCCTGCAAACAGAAGTGGGAGCAGCTGGATCTGGCGAACAGCTCAGTGATGCAGCTGTAGCAGAAGTAGCCAAGGTCGAAATGAAAGCGGAGAAGAGAACACCAGCTCCGAACCCCAAGCCCACGACAGGTACAAAAGAGCAGCCCAAAACACAAAAACCAGTTACACCACCAAATACGGCTCCAGAACCAACACAGGAGCCTGTAACACCAGATGGAAATGGCGGCGAACGCAATCCTGAGCCGACGGATAGTAATATGCCACCACCCGATATTTTGGCCCCGCCTGCACCGGCGACAGATAGTGCTGACATCGGGCAAACTGGTTGATCTTGAGCACACCCCCCAGGCAAAAGCACATATTCTAACGTACATAGACAGTCTTGCCTGTGCTGGGAAGGGAGTGCGGAAGTTATGAAAAACCTGCAAGAGACCATGAAGCAGTTGCAAAAAGCATCCGAAAGTTTGTCCAAGCTCGGCTTTGACCCAGATCATCCATGGAAAGCATTGAGCCAGATGGGACAGATGCTGGACACGAACTTTTGGGAGAATATCGCGACGCTCAATAAGCAAGCAGCACAAAAGACGGCCACCGCCGCCGCGCCAAATGTACCACCCGTGAAAAAGGGGAAAAAAAAGACAAAGGAAAAATCGATGCGTTTCGGGCAGGTAGACGATTCGCATTTTTCCCCCGTCTCGGATATCTTCCAATCAGAGCAAATGGTCATTATTTCCTGTGAACTCCCGGGCTTCGATCGCGATAGTCTGGAGATTACCCTCTCCGACCAACGGTTGCTGGAGGTCAAGGGGATCATCAAAGAAAGTGAGCATCAGGGGCTTCGTACACAAGGGGAAAGAAGCTACGGCCCCTTTTATCGCAAGCTGGCTCTACCGGTTTTCGTTAGTTCAAAAGGGATGAGGGCCCAGTATCAGGATGGGGTGTTAGAAATCTATTTGATGCGTGATGGAGCTGCGAACGAACGAAAAACAACATTTAAAGCGAGCTTGTAAAAAGTGGATGTGCAGGACAGTTTCATTCGTGGAAAATCAAAAAAGAACCTGGACATTTCTTCCGGGTTCTTTTTTATTGCACATAAACAGACGCGATGATATAATCAGTTCACGACTGTTTGTATCTATGTAGACATAATCATTGCATCTTACACTTTAATCGTACCATGCTGGTGAACTCTTGTCAAATGCTTTTTCTCAATTTAATGGTTAGGAGAGATATTGAATGAGTTCTTTGGTTCTCGGTTTTCAGGAAATGGAAAAAACACAGCTTTTGCTCGTTGGCGGAAAAGGGTTACATTTAGGGGAATTATCAAAAATTCAAGGAATACAAGTACCAGAAGGATTTTGTATTACAACAGTAGGGTATCAAAAGGCCATCGAACAAAACGAAACGTATCATACTTTGTTGGCTCGACTAACCATGTTAAAAGTACAAGATCGAGATCAAATTGGTGAAATCAGCAGGAAGATTCGCCAAATCATTATGGAAGTAGAAATTCCTTCCGATGTTGTGAAAGCCGTTACTCACTATCTCTCCCAATTCGGAGAGGAACATGCTTATGCAGTGCGTTCTAGTGCGACTGCTGAAGATTTACCACATGCCTCATTTGCAGGTCAACAGGACACCTATTTAAATATCATCGGCAAAGAAGCAATCTTGCAGCATATCAGCAAATGTTGGGCTTCCCTATTTACGGATCGCGCGGTAATTTACCGTATGCAAAATGGATTTGACCACAGTCACGTTTATTTATCCGTTATCGTTCAAAGAATGGTTTTCCCACAGGCTTCCGGGATTTTATTTACCGCTGATCCAATTACATCCAACCGGAAGTTGCTATCCATCGATGCCAGCTATGGGCTTGGAGAAGCACTGGTCTCTGGTTTGGTATCTGCTGATTGTTATAAAGTGCAGGAAGGGGAAATCGTCGATAAGAGGATAGCGACCAAAAAATTGGCTATCTATGGACGAAAAGAAGGCGGAACGAAGACACAGGAGATTGATCCTGATCAGCAAAAGACCCAAACACTTACGGAACAACAAATTTTACAACTGGCGCGTATCGGAAGACAGATCGAAGCTTATTTTGGTTGCCCACAAGATATCGAATGGTGTTTGGTTGATCATACTTTTTCTATCGTCCAGAGTCGTCCAATCACGACTTTATATCCCATTCCTGAAGCGAATGATCAAGAAAATCATGTCTATGTATCTGTTGGTCATCAACAAATGATGACCGACCCCATGAAACCATTGGGACTGTCTTTTTTCCTGTTAACGACTCCTGCACCTATGCGCAAAGCGGGTGGAAGGTTGTTTGTTGATGTGACAAATATGCTAGCTTCACCTGACAGCAGACAAATCATAGTAGATACCCTGGGACAATCCGATCCGCTTATAAAAGATGCGCTTATGACCGTAATCGAGCGAGGAGATTTTATACAATCGTTACCAGTAAGTAAAAAAGAGCAGAGTCCGGGTAAAAGCAATAAAGGTATGTCGTCTTTGGGTTTTCAAGAACAATTCGAAAACGATCCGAGCGTTGTTTCTGATTTGATAAAGCGTAGTCAAACATCAATCGAAGAGTTAAAGCATAGCATTCAAAAGAAATCAGGACCAGATTTGTTTGAATTTATTCGAGAAGACATCCAGCAATTAAAGAAGATGTTATTTGATCCACAAACCATCGGTGTGATTACGGCTGCTATGAATGCTTCAAAATGGATCAATGAAAAAATGAACGAGTGGTTGGGGGAAAAAAACGTAGCAGACACACTTTCGCAGTCTGTGCCAAATAATATTACTTCGGAAATGGGATTAGCGCTAATGGGTGTTGCAGATGTGGTTCGTCCTTATCCAGAAGTCATTGACTTTTTACAACATGTAAAAAAGGATAACTTTTTGGATGAACTGGTTCCGTTTGAAGGTGGACAGGAAACGCAAGACGCCATCAATGCTTATCTCACGAAATACGGAATGAGATGTGCCGGAGAAATCGATATAACGAAAACGCGTTGGAGTGAAAAACCAATGACGCTTGTCCCCATGATTCTAGGTAACATCAAAAACTTTGAGCCAAATGCTGGCAAGCGGAAATTCGAACAAGGGCGACAGGAAGCTTTGGAAAAAGAGCAAGAGCTATTAGCGCGATTGAAGCAATTACCGGATGGTGAACAAAAAGCAAAAGAAACCAAACAAATGATCGACCTCATCCGGAATTTCAGTGGGTTTAGGGAATATCCAAAATACGGCATGATTAATCGCTACTTCGTTTATAAGCAGGCTTTACTAAAAGAAGCCGAACAACTTATACAAGCTCGCGTTATTCATGAAAAAGAAGATATCTACTATCTCACTTTTGAAGAGCTTCACGAGGTCGTACGCACAAACAAATTGAATGATGAGATCATCAGCAAACGAAAAGACGATTACAAGTTTTTTGAAAAACTGACTCCTCCACGTGTCATCACGTCTGATGGTGAAATCATTGCAGGTGAGTACAAACGAGAAAATCTGCCCGCCAATGCGATTGTAGGTCTTCCTGTTTCTTCCGGGGTTATAGAGGGGAGAGCGCGTGTCATCTTAAACATGGAAGATGCTGATCTAGAAGATGGAGATATATTAGTCACCTCCTTTACTGATCCTGGCTGGACACCGTTGTTTGTATCCATAAAAGGTCTTGTCACCGAAGTGGGTGGACTGATGACCCATGGGGCAGTTATCGCGCGTGAATATGGCTTACCAGCAGTTGTCGGCGTGGAAAATGCTACCACGCTGATAAAAGACGGGCAACGTATTCGCGTGCATGGAACAGAAGGGTATATTGAAATATTGTAGTAAGGGGGCCTCGTGCCTCCTTTTTTTGTTTCGTTTTTCAGCCAAAATAAAAACAGTGTCAATGAGAAGACATTAACACTGCGGGGATTAGATGTTCCCAAACATCGGTTGATCGACGACATTGGGGTCCAGTGTATTCGTTGCGTTGACACCATTGAGTGTATTGACGACGTTACCTGTGTTGCCGCCCCCTGAACCGGAGAATGTCTTGGCGGCTGTTTTGGGTGATATGTTGAGCGTATCTCCGAAGTTAACGGTACCCGAATTACTATTGATATTGACAGCTCCAATGACAGAAGGCACAGCCTACCCCCTCCCTCTAGTTTTTTGCTCGTCTTGGAAAATGTGACGAATATTTACGACTCGCGTTTCGAGTGTAATGGATTCGTTCGAACCAACATGGACGACGGACGATCCTGCTAAGAAAGGGACTTCCACTTTTCGAATGAAAATGTACGGACAGTCGTGGAACGTATCAATGCAAATGGGATCAGAGAGACTAGGGGGAGTTAACGGAACGGAAAAGGCCGAGTAATTCTCGAACATAAATTCATTTTCATAGAAGATGGCCTGTTCACGTTGGACGGCTAATATGTTCGCGACAGCATCAATCTGCCGGGAATCACCTATTTGCAGAACAGATGAGGTATCGACCGAGAGAACATCCAGCTTACGGACATGACTGGTCCTTCGGTACATGGTGACAAACCTCCTTATGAAGCAGGTATAGCAGTATCAATCGGGATCGTGGCTCCGACAATCATTTTTTCGGGTGGCGTTTCATAAATCGCTCTGAGGTCTACTGTCTGTGTGTCCCCAATAAACAAGGAAGCGGCAGAAGTGAGGGCACTGACGGAGACCCTCTTTACACAAATGGCTTCGTTTATCACTTGATACCTCATCATGGTTCGTTCACCTCACGAGGCAAATTTTTCAGGAATGTTTCGCAGGTCTTGTCGATATCCCGTTTCACTTTTTGGACGGTATTTTGCACGAAAACATCGAGCTGTTCTGGTTCTAGTTCATCGGTAGGGAGCTCGCTCAGGTAATACTTAATCCGTTGATCGATCTGCTTTTTAATGTCATCCAAGATAAAGGCTCGATAATTGTTATCCAGTGGATAGTTGCACTCTGTTTCGATTCTTTCAAGAACGAGGTAGGCATCTGTCTCCAAATATTGATAAATTTCTTTCTGGACACGGTCAAAAAGTGGGGCATTGCTTTGGTGCGGATTAGGGACATCCATCGATTGATTGATGGAAAAATCACCGATTCCTGCATCATTTCCTTTCGGGTTTAAGCCGATATTGAGAGTCCCTTCCAGTCGCTCAACCTTAAGCAGATCGAATTTGTACTCGTTTTTGATGACGGAAGGAATCTGTTTTTCCTTGAGATCATTTACATCTTGCTGCAGCTGTTCAATCATTTGCTTCAATTTCTCGATCTTATTGCTTTGCAATTGTATATAGTCATGTAACTGTTGCAAATACTTCATCATTTCGGGATCCATGTACATGACGACCATCCTTCTTCATCTAGCATACAACGAGTTAGCCAAGCCGTGAAAGAATACCAGGGCGTATGAGCGAAGGCTGAACCAATGGAATGAGGGGCACGAATTCTTCCGAACCGGTTGTGGGCAGCGGCCCCACCTGTGGAGCTGGCTCTGTGAATCCGCCTGTGTTGTACAGCTTGGATACGGGCTTAATAATCCCGGCGCTTCCTATTTGGCACACCGAAGAGTTGCTAATGCCTTCGATTTTGAGCGAATTGATTACGATATGTTGCGTCACAAAAAAATTCATGCGAAATCGCGTCCCTTTGCCCTGAAATCGTTCGTTTCTTCTACAAAAAGCGGGATATCATTATCGGATTGTTCATTGACGTAGACGACGCTACGTGGAATTTTAAAGGACAGATTGGTACCAGAATTGAATGATCCTCCACCCGCGAAGGTTTTGGCGTAAGTGGTAGGTGCGATTTTACGGACGTCTCCGACATTGAAAACGCCGCCCACGTTGTTTACATTAATGACTCCAACGAATGCTGGCATGTTCGGCACATCCTTTTGGGAGAGATCCTCTCTGTATTGTATGTCGTAGGCCAGTGGGTGTTCATACCTGTTTTTGCGACCGAACCAGTGCGAGCAGCATACGTTATTTGGATAGGCGCGAGTTTAGGAAAAGGAGAAAAAGTTCCATGAATATGAAGGTGACGAATAAAAAAATAGACGTCGGTGATTTCAGTTTTGGTGGAGTAACTAAGTCGTCGATTGTGCTGATTGGGGACACCGATGTCCTTTCCTGCTACTCCATTTTTGATACGCCTCCACACGCCGTAATTTTATCACCCCAGGTTCCTCTCCAGCCGTTAGACCTTGGTTTGCGAAGAGGGTAGTAGTGTTTTTTACGTGTTCGCGTATTTCGTCTGGTAGTGGCTGAGAGCCAGCAACGGCCAAATCCAACGATAGCTGTGATAAGCAAAGTAAGTACCGCCAGGACGTCCCCCGCCAGTCGGGTAGCGAGTCGTCCAGTCATTTGCTTGATTGTGAGTGAGCAAATGGCGAATCCCGCGTTGTAGCTCTGCTGTCGGCTTTGACGACACGGCTATCAGTGCATCGGTTGCCCATGCCGTCTGCGAGGGAGTACTTGCTCCGAGGGGGACGTACGTTTTTTTCTGGTCGCTTTGGCAAGATTCACCCCAGCCGCCGTCGGGATTCTGGTTGGCAACCAGCCACGCAACCGCTTTTTGGATGGCGGGATCAGTAGGGGAAAAGCCAACCGCCATCAACCCGGTAATTGCAGCCCATGTACCGTATAGGTAAGCAATTCCCCAACGTCCATACCAGGAGCCGTTTGCTTCTTGATGGTTGAGAAGCCAGCGGACTCCTTTTTCTACATGGGGGTCAGTCAGTGTACGCCCGGCATCGTTTCCGAGGAATTCTAAGGTTCTCCCTGTCAAATCGGCAGAGGACGGATCTGTACTGACGGTATCGGCTCCTTCGATCGGCAGGTGGCGAATGAAATCAGCGTCTGTATTTCGTTCAAAAGCAGGCCAGCCCCCATCGTCGTTTTGCATGGACAAGAGCCATTCGAGACCGCGCTTCCAAGCGGCTGCTGTTGTTATATCCGTAGGGGAGAGCAGGCGCAGAGAGCGCAGAGCTGCCGTCGTATCATCAATATCGGGGTTCATGGTGTTGTAGTCAGAAAAGCCCCAACCGCCAGGCTTTCCTTTTGGATTGCGAATTTTCCAGTCACCGTACGTATGCTGCTGCTTTTGGAGAAGGTAACGGTTTGCTTTTTGAATGGCGGGGTGTGTGGTAGAAAGTCCGCTTTTTTGCAGAGAAGAAGTCAAGAGCGCGGTGTCCCAGACGGCTGAGGTAGCCAGCTGCAAGTGTGCGCCGTTTTCATAAACGTAGACACTATCTGTAAGCCCCTGCATCGCTTTTTGGATGAGTGGGTCTTTCGGAGAAAACCCTCGAGCGAGCAGCGCAAAAATCATGAAAAAGGTAGAGGTCGAATAATTGTACAGAGTACCGTCCGGCTCGATTCGCGCTAGGATGTATTGTTCTAGGCGCCGTAGGGCGAGCTTGTGTAGTTGTCCGGGTAAAAAGGGGAGACGCTGCAAGGAATCATGGATAGTGGCGAGGAACGATTGCCCCTCTTTGAGGAAATTTTCTAGGAATCGATGCGGATATAGACCGCGAGAGATAGGTGCATCTGCGTATAGATCGGACAAGTCTGGCGCATTGTCAGGCTTTTTTACATATTTGCGATCAGCCACAATCATCATGGGGGCAAGATGGACACGTGCGTACCCGACAAAATCGTAAAAGCTGACAGGGAAGCTCGGGGGAAATAGAGCAATCTCGACGGGAACGAGAAAGTGCGAGGGCCACTGGTATTGGCCTGTCAGGGCTGTAGAGAATTTGGTCAGCATGTTCGCGTGTGTCAGCCCACCCTTTTCCAAAATAAACGTGCGAGCCAGAGCCATTCTCGGTTCGTCCTTCGTGTATTTGCCAGATAGCAGAAGGGCGTAATACGAATCAATGGTGGTAGACAGATGGCCTTCATGCTCGTCAGGGTACAGCTTCCATGCCCCATTATCGTGTTGGAGAGACGTAATGTGAGCAGTGAGCTTCTCCATCAAACGCTCATCATGAATACCTAGCGTGCGCAATAGGATGATCATGTGAGAATCTGTCATCGGTGAGCTTTCCAAACAAAAGCGCCAAGTGCCATCCGCTTGTTGGCGCTGTAATAAAAAGGCTTGAATGCGATTAATTTCTTGCTGGACTTCGCGCAACTCATTCACCTCCCGATAAAATACATCGCCTAAGGAAGAGAGGGGGAAGAGCATCGATGGGTTTGTCGTGGTACCAATATGCATCGCGTCTGCCGCTTTCCATGAATTTGGGGAGAGTCCGTACGGCGACAGCACCATTGCCAGCGCAAGATCAAAAGACGGTAGAGAGGATTAGACAGGAGACGCTCGCCCACAACCGTGACAACATAGACAGAACGCGCGCCTATTTGTCGTTTTATCAAAAGCATCCACAAATTCATTGGGCGCTATTGGCACATCTCGTATCGCGCAATGCGGGATGGAGTATGACCGATTTGCGGGGAGAATTATTGCCTCGCTTGCTTCGAATAAAAGAGCAGCAGGATTATTTTTTGTTTTTGGAGCGGGGAAACTGGCTGATTTTTCACGATGCGTACCCTCAATTGTTACTGTATGAAGAGAGTGTCAGGCGACAGACCAACCTTTTTTATATACTACCTCATCTAGGTGTCTCTACTTTCATGCAGGCGATCTGGAATCATTATTGGAAGACAACTGACAAAGAGCTGCTCACCATTGGCTTGATTATCAATGAACAAAACTACTTGGAAGAACAGGTCATGAAAGAGTCGGGTTATCAAAATTCAGTTGTCCGCACAATTCCGTTTGCCCTGCAGGAGCTTTTGCAACTGAATATGATCTTGCTTCCCCATCGGAAAATGGCTGATGAGCAGGGCAGCTCCTTGCAGCTCGCTGGTGAGCGAGTGTTTCATTTTGCCTCCTTACCAGAGAGAATCAGCTTGGGGAAAAGGCTGTATAGTCTGCTGTTCGGTAATACGAATAGGCAAGAGGCAGCGTACGCTTGGGCATTGGAACAGCCACACACAGGTTCGCGAAAAGATTATTGGCCCCATCTTTTTCACGATGTGAATGATATAGCTCCTGGCAAGCCTTATCAGGTAAAACTAATGAACTGTCAGCTGCGATCAGGGGCAAAGCGGCTGTTTTCCCCAACGCTGCGTCAAGTTTGGAGACCTATCCACCATGAGCCACCAAAAGAGTTAGATTGGTACCAAAACAAGAGCGACGTATGGCGTTTGCTGACTCGAACGCAGGAGACAACAAATGCAGGAGAGTTGAGTGAGGCGTATTGCCAGGCGTTAGCAAAAATCGAGTGGGCTGTCGCAGCCAGAACGAGAATACTTGGCTAACTTGTAGTAAAATAGAGAGGAATCCAGAACGTAAGACTGCACCTCGACAGGTTGCTTAGAGCGTTTTAGAAGGAGCGATTATCATTTGAAGACACTAATTATTGCGGAGAAACCTGACATGGGACGAAATATTGCCGCCGCAATAGATCCTAAAGCGAAAAATAACCGCACCTATTTAGAAGGTGAAAAATACATCATTACGTGGGCAATCGGGCACTTAATTGAACTAGCGGAACCGGAGGCGTACGACCAAAAATATAAAAAGTGGAACATCAATGATCTTCCTATTATTCCCGATCCATTTAAGCTAGTGCCCAATCGGAAAACATTCGATCAGCTAAAAATGATCGGGCAGTTGGCCAAACGAAGCAATCTGCTGATTAATGCATGCGATGCCGGGCGGGAAGGTCAACACATATTTTCACTTATTCAGCGACATCTAAAATTGAGTCAACCCGTTAAAAGGCTTTGGATCTCGGACTTGACCCCTGAAACGATCAGGAAAGGATTTGCGGAGATGAAAGATGCCGCAGCCTATGAAAACTTAACGAGGGCAGCAAAAGCCCGTAGTGAAGCAGATTGGCTCATCGGCATGAATGGCTCACGTGCATTTACGACCAAACATAACGCGCTCCTTTCTGTCGGACGAGTACAGACACCTGTCCTTGCTCTCATTTATGATCGACAGAAACAGATTGAGGCTTTCTCATCGGTTACGTTTTTTCAAGTGGAAGGGCATTTTTCGCAGGGTGAAAGGGCGTATAAGGGTATTTGGCAAGGTGATCGCTTAACCGATCCATCAAAAGCAGAAATGTTGGCTCGTAAAGTGAAAGGAAAACAAGGGCGGATCACATCCTACGAAGTAAAGGATACCAAGGAGTATCCATTCAAGTTGTATGACCTGACATTGCTGCAACGTGAGGCCAATGGCAAGTACGGTTTTTCCGCCAAGAAAACCTTGGATTTAGCGCAGGCACTCTATGAAAAACACAAGGTGATCTCATATCCGCGGACGAATTCCAACTATGTGACAGAGCAAAATATTCCTGAAATGCACAACACCTTGTCGTCCTTGCAAGGCACTGCATATGACAATTTGGTAAAGGGTGCAAACCGTAGTTTGGTTCATAAAGGCAACAAATTTATATGTAATCCAGCAAAAGTAGACGACCACCATGCGATCCTGCCGACAAATCGTAAGGCTACAGGGCTTACGCCAGATGAGCAAAAGTTATACGATTTGATCGTTCGCCGCTTTCTGTCACAGTTTTATCCACCAGCTGAATATAAGATGCATACGGTCATAACCGAAGTGGAAAAAGAATTGTTCAAAACATCGGTGAAAGAACGGAAAAGTCTCGGTTGGAAGATTATTTATGCCGATCAACAGAAGGAAAAGCCCAAGAATGGGAAAGGTGCGGCCAAAGAAGAAGAGGATAAAGAAGAGATTGAAGTTAATGAGCCTTTTGTCATTCAACCTGATGCCAGCGTAGTATGCTCCGATGCTATGGTAAAAGAGAAAGAAACACAGCCGCCCAAGCATTTTACGGAAGGAACGCTTCTAAAGGCCATGGAAAGCGCAGGCAAGCAAATCGAGGACGAGGAACTGCGTGATGCGATGAAAGAATCTGGTCTGGGAACCCCGGCAACTCGTGCCGCTACCATTGAACGACTGAAAAAGGTCGGATATGTTGAAATGCAGGGGAAAAGGGTTCAACTTACGCTAAAAGGCCGTACCGTTATCGAATTGATTAGGGGAGCAGGGATCGAACTATTAACCTCTCCTGAAATGACGGGGCATTGGGAGCGCCGTTTGAATGAGATTTCCCGAGGGACCGCCTCCGACAAGCAGTTCATGGAGAATGTGAAGAAATTCGCTACGATGATCGTAGAAAAGGTTCGCGTACAATCTCGTGCTGAGAAGACCTTGTTTGAGAGTGAGAGTACCACTCAGAAAGGATCATCGAAAACAAGAGGACGAGCTAGTGGGCGAAGTACAGGCAGATCCTCATCTCGAACGGTAGCAAAGACCACTAGTACAGCGTCGAGTATCATCACAAAATGTCCACGACCGAGTTGCGGAGGCTCTATTTTCATGGGACGCAAAGGTTACGGTTGTTCGAATTACAACGTGGGCTGTAAATTCGTCATATGGAAAGAGAACTATGGACGTATGCTGACGGATACACAGATTAAAGCGCTCATTGAAAAAGGCAAAACGGGTAAAATGAAGCTGGAACGTCAGGATGGGACACAATTTCAAGCAAAACTTATTTTGAAAAGTGTAGAATCGGGCGAACTTACTTTCGAGTAACGACGAAATCGCCGCGCACTACGAAAAACAATTAAAAAATAAATTGTTGAAACTTACTTGCGTAATTATCGTAAATACATGTATAACGGGGACGGCAACATAGGCCGAACAACCTGGTACGTACTCAAGGAGGAATAAATCCATGTCCATTTTTAAAAGACTCCGTGATTTGACCATGTCCAATTTGTACGCTTTGATTGAGAAAGCAGAAGATCCAATTAAAATGACAGACCAGTATTTGCGTGATATGCAAGAAGACTTGAACGAAGCAGAGAAAGCGGTTGCCGCCCAAATTGCTTTGGAAAAGAAATTCAAGGTGCTGTATGAAGAACAGGAAGCCTTGGTGAAAAAGCGTGAAGAACAAGCTCACATCGCAGCACAAGCGCAGAACATTGATCTGGCTCGACGAGCTCTGGAGGAAAAGAATGCTGCCGAGCAAAAAATGAACGAATACAAGGATAGCTACGAGAAAAATAAGCTGGCAGCTGACGGATTGCGCGAGAAGCTGACTGAAATGAAGAAACAGATTACCGAGCTGAAAAACAGGCGCGAAACATTAGTTGCCCGTGTCAATGCAGCCAAAGCGCAAAAGACGATCAACCAGGCGATGGGTGGCTTCGACACGAACTCGGCTATGTCTGGCTTGAAACGCATGGAAGAAAAAGCACTGCAAATGGAAGCAGAAGCAGAAGCCAGCGGCGAGATTTACAAAAAACAGAGCTCTTTAGATGATGAAATTGCGAAGCTGAATAAGGATCAGGCCGTTGAGGACGAACTGGCTGCTCTGATGAAAAAATATGAGGGGTAAACCGCTTCAGGCGGTTTCCCTTTTTTTCAGACCTTAAACACCTTGACGAAAGTGGAGTGATTCGCTTTGACGTGGACAGAAATACTAGGGATGCTGGTTTGGACAGGAGCCGGTGGCATTTTACTTTTTGTTTTGATGTGGATCGATTCGTTGTTTACGAAATACAAGGACATCACGGAAATCAAAAATGGGAACATCGCGGTCACGACGCGTTTTGTCATGAAGCTGTTTGCGCAAGGATATATCTTATCGCAATCCATTATTACCTCCAATTTATTGTGGACAGCACTACTCGTTTCTGTGCTCTCATTTATCATTCTGTTCCTTTTGGAGAGAATCGTGGAATGGCTGTTAAAGCAAGTGGCCGGACTGGACCTGGAAAAAGGGACGCAGGAAGGAAAAGTGGCATATGCCATGATGGCTGGTTCATTCCATCTCGTGGGTGCACTGATTATAGCTGCATGTTTGTAAGACGTGAAAGGGAAGGGAGTACAGCATGAGTTTGATGAAGCGAATCCAAAATATTTTTGCCAAGCATGAGCCTCCTGCACCGGAGAAGAGCATCCTGACGGTGGGACCGGGGGATGTAGTCGATGTATCGCTCGTTACCTATCAAGTAATAGGGAAGGCGAGCAATGCGAGTCGCAAAGCTACGATGCTTACGTTACAGGATGGAACGACCATTCGCTACCTGTACATCGAGGAACGGGAAAAGATTGTCTATCAGCTGTATAGCGTGATTGATGGACGACTGGATTCAATAGACGAAGTGCCGACCACAATCGAGATGGACGATGTCACCTACCATTTGGAGGAGCAATATAATGGCTCCGTTCAGGTTGCGGGGAAAGCTCCTTTTCATACGTCAGGGGAGCAGTACATCTGGCAATTCCAATCGGATCAACGCCAGTTGCTGCGAATCGAGTGGCAGGATGGCCGTTTCATGCTCTATGAGGGAGAAAGTGTTCTGCCAGCGGACGTGCAGGTACTGCGCGGAGCATAGAGAGGAGGGACAAGTACATGCCAAATCCATGGATGAAATCAATCAAGCTCCTGCTGATTCCGGCCTTGTTCCTCCTTACGCTAGCGGGTTGTGGCAGTCCTGCGGTTGGCGAGACATATCCGCTTGAATCTGTCTCTACCAAAGACAATGGACAGTCGTCACGCATCTATCGTGCGGAAGACAAGACTGTACCGGAAGTGGCCTTGGAGCTGGCGGAGCAGAATACGCCAGATGAAATCTCCAAAGAAGATCCGCAGCATATGTTCCTCATTTATCCGGATGAGGTATACCATTTGCAGCAAGACGCTGCCAAGCCGACGGATACGTTGATCGAGGTCGACAGCAAAGAGTACGTCCGGCAAAACTACGATTCTTCATTTTTGCAGGGATACATTGTAGCCAGCGTACTGGATGATTTGTTCGATGGGCTTAAGAAAAGTACAAAGGGCAGTTATCGTGGCTACAATAGTAAGGATATATACAAGCCTTCCGGAACGTATCGCGTGCCTACAACCGAGGACAAAAAAGTAGCGCCGCCGATTACCAAAGAGGGTACGGGAAGTATTTTCAAACGGGGTAATGCGAAGAACACGGATGGTACGGTAGGTTCTGACGGCAGCCTTTTCAAGAAGCAGGGGGAGTCGTCGTCTAGCGGTAGTTCAGGTAAAATTATTCGTTCTTCCAGCAGTTCGTCGAAGTCGAGTGATTCTGTCTCATCCAAGCGCTCGAGCTTTTCTCCGCCGAAAAGTAAATCGCCCCCACGAACGAAGGTAGGGGGCTCGGGGCGAATTACAAAGCGTCGATAACTGTAAAAAATAGGACAGAAACGAACACCCCCAAACGATTCTTGTAGCTCGTTTGGGGGTGTTTTTGTTCTTCGGATTAGCGCTGCTTGGTCTCTACCGTATACACAACATCTTCATTTTGATATTTGTACACATACAAGTAGTAGCGGCCTGGCTTTACTTGATAATGGGCACTTTGCAGATTTCCTTCCACCTCTTGCGGGTACGATACAGGCTGATCTGGATTTCCTTCGTGGAATAGCATCCAAGTCACACCTTGTCCTTGCTCGGGGTTCAGAGAAATACGTATTTCTTCTGGTTTATCTACTTGGAAGGCAAAAATATCTTGCCAGTCGTTTCCTTTCATGTCGCCTGAAACAGTCGTACCTATCGGCAATGGACCATTTGCTTGCTCGATAGAATCATTGCTCTCGCTTTCTTGATAGAGTTGCTCTTGTGGGCTATCTTCATCCGTAACCACTAAGGTAAACGGTTGGTCCTTTTGCCCTGTACCATACGTATAAGCAGTCACATAGTAAGTCCCTGGTTTCGCATCGAATGATCCGATCAGCTTGTTGCCTTCGCGCTTATTGGGATAGGCGATGTAGTTCTGCTTATCAGACTCGTGGAATACTAGCCACGCGACTCCATCCCCATGCTTTGTTTCCATCTCTACTTGAAGCTGTTGGGCTGATTTCACATCGAGACGGAACTCCTTGCTCGGTTTTTGAAGATTGACGATACTTGTAATCTGCTTACCCAATGAAATAGACGTTTCGTCAGGGTTAGGCGTTGGATTCTCTGGCTCGGTGCCATCTTCATGAGCCAGCTTCCCGTGGAACACGACATCATAGGCAAAGCGTCCATCTTTTGTCGTACGATAATTGGTGAAGTAGCTCGTAACCGTGTCATAGCCATTCCAGGAAAGACCCGATAACTCCTTGAGGAATCCATCTGAGAGGCGGTTCATTTCTTGCCAATCCTGAAATTCTCCTTGGGAAGCTCCACCCGTATAAACCCCACGCAACGTGAAGCTACGGAATTCTCCAGAGTCTTTTTCATCTGTTTTTACATCGGTCAGAGAGGCAACCTTTGCGATTTGACGATAAACCTCGTCTTTGTTCGTCACGTCCACTTTTTGTAAGTAATCATCTGAAACGAGAGGAACATCCAACTCTTCATACTGGTCGATCAATTCTTCTAACGTTTCTTGATAGCCACGTTCAAGAGCGCGATCACGGCTGAATTCTTCGATTAAGTCATCATAAGCAGATACATCATTGGAACGGATCGTATCATTGATTTTATCCAGACGAGCAAAATCATTCTTGAACATATGGTACTGAAGCGCGAATGAGTAGTCGTAGAATGCCATGGTTCCGTATTTGGCACGCATCATATCTGCCGCAGTGTAATCGAGATAAGGCGCTGAATTTCGGATATTGCCTACAACGGATTGGCGAGGCTTGATTCCTTCCGTTCGGGTAGCACCTGCGAAAAACTCAGCTCCGCCTTCTTCATACCAAGGCAAGCGGCTGTTTTCATAAATTTCTCCCTTTCCCCACATGCCCGGCACTTCATATCTACCTTGCAAATAGTGGACGAATTCATGACGGAACAGCTCTTCCAGACTGTAGATGCTTTGTTCTTTTGTCCGATCGTAGGTGAAGAAAGTACCGGTACCCTCAATGTAGATACCACGATTATCTGTGTCGTATCCGTATAAGAAGCGATTCATTTTATATTCATCAGGCGTATTGTAGATGACAATGGTCAGTACATCATCCGGATTACCGCTCTCGAGCTCCTTGTCATTGCCGATGACACGATGAAATTGTGCCTTCACTTCCTTGGATGCCCAATACAAGCGCTCAACCTGTTCTTCTGTTAGTTTATCTCCTGTTTTGAACACAATCGCTCCGTCATCAAAAGTAAATTGCTGCGGAAGATAATGCTTTTTCCCTTCTTTTTTCATTTCCTCGAGGTCGATTGTCTTCCCATTGGCATCCTCGCCATATGCTTCCTCGATTTGTTGCGCGGCCGTGAAGTAAGGCTCGCTCCACTTTTTATAAGTTTTCATCGCTTTCGTCAATATGTCATTGGCTTTGTCTGAATCACTGTAGTAGCTACCTAATTTCCCTGTGTAATACAAGGCATTGTTTGTCAGCCATACGTGATCAGTGGAAGTGTCACCATTTTCCGCCATGTCGAAAATGGGGTCGAGAAATGCGTCGATGCTGCCTTTCAGTGCATCTCTTTCTGAATCATCTACTCCCCAAATCAGAACATAGCCAACACCTTGAAGGACGCTGTAAAAAGCTTTGCTTGCTTCGCGATCATCTGACCATTTATCCCGATTGTCGTTAAAGTCCGCCATTACTTTTGACAGAAGGCCGATTGTCTCAGAATCAACAGTCGTGTTGCTAATTAATTTTCCCGTAGAACTGATGATTTCGTTCTGGGTCTTTGTACCTAAGGAAAAATTTTGATTGGAAGTAATTGCTTGAAGTGCTGGAATAATCTTTTGCTTATACTTTGGCTCCATCAAATACTTTAAGCCGTCGTTGTAGTACCCCAAGTAATACCCCGAACGCAATACCTCTACAAATGTATGTATGCCTTGCTCGTCATCCTTAGTGAAGTTCTTGCCACTCTCTTCCAATGCATCGATGATGGCTTGAACCCGATCTCGATCCGCATAAAATTCCTGGGTGTCGTCGTTGTAAGTAAACAGCTCAGGGATTTGCGTCCAACTGATTTCCTTCAACAATTCAACAAGCTCTGAATTGTCCAATGTATTTAGTTGGGAGATGCTGTACTTCTCCTGTTTGGCTGCTTGGCGTAACTGACTCTTCGACATGTTTTCTTGAACGGGTGTATGACCAATCTGCGAATCATTGCGCTCTTGGGATGGGCTTGGCGGCGTGCTTTGGGCTTGAGCTGCTAGTGGCAAGCCTGCCGCTACCGTTGAAATTGCAATTGATCCTGCTGTTACCATGCTAATCCATGATCGATTCATTCTTTCGTTGACTCCTTTTTCATTCATTTTGGTAGTGAAATTGAATATTTTATAGTATCGGTATCCAATATGAAAATCCTTACAAATAAAACAAAAGATGACGGAATATAGCTCTTTCTTCCTATTTGGTAAAAAGAAAAGAATGTCTAGAGAAGTAGCTTTGTAAGAATGGAAGGAGAGAGACTTTTGTTTGCCTATGACGAAAACATGATTGTTGATCGACAAAAGAAGAAAGGATGTGCATCCAGCATTCGACAGTCTTTGTTAGCAGCATTGGCTATGATTGACATTGGGAAAGCACAGATAGGTGAAGTTGGCGGAGGGGAGTGCTAGAAGATGCTGGAAAAAATTCTCGAACTGCGTTCACGATCCATGTCCATTGCACAAATTGCCAAAGAGTGCGGCTTAACGATCGGTCAAGTTAAGTATCGCCTGCAAAAAGACCGTGCGAAGCCAGTGACACCACCTCCCGCTAGAACGGAATTGGAATGGCAATTGCCTGCGTTTTATGGTCGGGACATTGTCAAAGTCATGGTACAAGGACCGACTGTGCTATTCGTCTATTGGGAAATCACTTGGCCCCGGATGAGAATGGTCGCATCCTACCTGCAAGCCGATTATCGTCACATCCAGAAGGGCTTGCGTCTGTATGATGTCACGGAACGCTTATTTGATGGAAAAAATGCGCATTCCTTCCGAGATGTGCTCGTACATGAAGAGGCTCATTCCTGGTACGTGAATGATGTAGAGCCAGGGCGTACATACATTGTTGATTTTGGTTTATATGAACACAATCGGTTTTGTCCGATTTTACGCTCGGAAACGGCAATTACCCCGCGTAACTCAAAAGCTAGCTGGGGGGAATCGTTCGTTGAGCCCGTCCACGATTCAGCTACACCTTCCTGGTTTGAGAACTTTTCCTCCTACTCGTTGTATACCAAAACATCAAAATAAGTGAGGTGTCATTTGTGCACAAAGGTTATCTCTCCCTCGTGTTGCATGCCCATCTGCCTTATGTCCGACACGGGGATCGGGACGATCGCCTGGAAGAGCGCTGGGTGTATGAAGCCATGCTGGAATGCTATCTTCCCTTGCTCATGGTTTTCGACAGGCTCCTCTCAGACGGCATCGCTTTTCGCATGACCCTTGCTATTTCTCCGACATTACTTTCTATGCTAGAAGATGATCTGATCGTGACACGCTTTCGCACACATCTAACGAAGACCGTTGAATTGGCTGGGAAGGAAGTCAAACGCACCGCAGGTCAACCTGAAGAACACCGTATCGCCAAAATGTACGTGGAGCGCTTTCGAAGCATCATTGCCTATTGCCGCAAGTGGGATTTTCAACTAATCAAGGCCTTTAGGCATATCGAGGATAGCGGATGCCTCGAACTCATCACTTGCGCAGCCACGCACTCCTTCTTGCCCTTTGTGGAAACAGAAGAGGCGATTCGGGCTCAGCTCCAGGTGGGCATCGATACACATGAGCGGATTTTGGGAAGACGTCCGAAGGGAATTTGGCTGCCAGAGTGTGGGTATACACCTGGATTGGATCGTTTGCTGAAAGAGGCAGGGCTTCGGTATTTCTTTGTAGACAGTCACACGATAGAGCATGCGACGCCTTTACCTCGCAGAGGGGTGTTGGCTCCCTTGTTCACGCCGCATGAAGTGGCTGCCTTTGCCCGTGATGAAGTGGCTTCCCGCCAGGTATGGAGCTCAATCGATGGTTATCCAGGGGACTATGATTATCGTGAATACTACCGGGATATCGGATTTGACAGGGAGATGAGCTACATCGAGCCGTACATCCATCCTGACGGCATTCGCGTGCATACCGGTTTGAAATACTATCGGATCACCGGAAAAGCAGGGGATAAAGACTGGTATGAGCCAAGCTGGGCGCGGGAAAAAGCAGCGTCTCATGCGGGACACTTCCTGTATCACCGAGAGCGTCAAGTGGAGGAAGCCAGTCACTGGATGGATCGCAAGCCGTTGGTCGTCGCCACTTATGATGCGGAATTGTTTGGTCATTGGTGGTTCGAGGGTCCACAGTTTCTAGATGACCTCATGCGAAAAACGGTTTGTGATTCAAAAGACGTGAAATTAATGACACCATCTGAATATTTGGAGGAGTATCCAGAGCAGGATCGCGGTCACTTGCCTATGTCTACGTGGGGGAGAAATGGCTACGGAGAAGTCTGGCTGAACGAGAATAATGGCTGGATATACAGGCACTTGCATCAAGCAGAGCGGGAACTGATCGGAGCGATTACTACCTTTTCTGAAAAGAAAGGAGATCAGCTTGCCTTACGGTGCCTCAAGCAGGCAGCACGCGAATTGATGTTAGCCCAAAGCAGTGATTGGGCGTTTATTTTAGACGGTCAAACGGTCACCCCGTATGCGGTGCAACGCGTTCATGATCATTTAGTTCGCATGCGGGCTCTCTTGGCGATGTATCGAGAGCAACAACTGGATGAAGAGGCAATTACGCAAGCAGAAGCTGACTTTCCGATCTTTCCTGACTTGGATATCACGTTCTATTTGCCTAAACAAATGCATAGAGTGAACGTATCGCGTCAATTGGTAGCGGCTACGCAAGATCAGTCTTCGACAAAAACAGTTTTGATGCTTGCATGGGAATTTCCCCCTCATGTGGTAGGGGGGCTTGGTCGGGCTGTCTTCGATCTCGCCAGACATCTTGGCCAGCAAGGAATCGTGGTGCATGTGCTGACAGGTTCGGCAGATTCATGCTCCATAGATGAGACGATGGAAGGAGTTCATGTACACCGTTTGCCTACGTACCTTCCTTCTGAACAAGCTGACTTTCTGGCATGGGTGTTTCAACTGAATTTGGCGATGGTCGATGCTACCTTCAAGCTATGGTCACTCGGAGTGCGACCAGATGTCATCCATGCTCATGATTGGCTTGTCAGCTGGGCAGCGATCGAACTGAAACAGAGGTACTCTCTTCCGCTCGTCAGCACGATTCACGCTTTGGAGCATGGACGGCATCAAGGCATTCATACACCGTTGCAGCAAAGGATTCATGAGTGTGAACGTACACTAACACAAAGCTCTGACTCGATGATCGTTTGCAGCAAGTATATGGAGTCGGAAGTCATGCGCTTGTTCGGAACACCTTCATCCCAATTACGTGTCATTCACAACGGTGTCGATCTCATTCCTCTACCGGATGTAAATCGTGAACAGCTTCGGCAGGAGTTGGCGATAGGCGATGGACCTGTCCTCTTTTTTGTAGGGCGCTTGGTCCAGGAAAAAGGTGTTCACCTATTGTTGGAAGCCATGGCAAGGCTGCGCGCTGAATTTCCGCAGGCGAAGTTGCTTATAGCTGGCAGAGGGCCGATGCAAGACGAGTGGAAGCAGTTGGTTCATCAGATGGGACTTTCTGAGCAAGTCCGCTTCTTGGGCTTCGTAGAAGATGTTAGGCGAAATGAGTTGTTCGCCTTGGCTGATGTGGCGGTATTCCCGAGCTTGTATGAACCTTTTGGAATTGTTGCACTGGAAGCGATGGCGCTAGGTACGCCAGTTCTTGTTGCGGATACGGGAGGGCTTCGAGAGATCGTTCGCCATGGCGAAAACGGCGCCATGATGTTCACAGGCGACCCTGAATCCTTGACGAATCAACTCCGCTGGCTACTGCGCGATCCCGATCAGCGGCATCAACTAGCCCAGACGGCTATGCAAGATGTGAAACAGTTTTATAACTGGACCATTCTCGCTACTCAAACCATTGATCTATACCGTTCACTTGGCGTATCCGCGGAAAGCGGCATGACAACATAGATTGCAACGATGAAGGAGGAAGAAAAGAAGATGAAGGCAGTAATCATGGCTGGGGGAAAAGGTACACGACTACGTCCGTTAACATGCCACACGCCAAAACCAATGGTGCCACTCTTAAACCGGCCTTGCATGGAGTACACGATTGATCTATTGAAAAAGCATGGGATTACAGAGATAGCAGTGACACTCCAGTATCTGCCTGATGTCATCCGCGATACGTTTGGTGATGGATCTCGCTACGGTGTTTCGCTCGTCTATTTTGAAGAAACGATTCCTTTGGGCACGGCAGGCAGCGTGAAAAACTGCGCCGATTTTCTCGATGAGCGCTTTATCGTGATCAGTGGAGATACGTTGACAGACATCGATTTGTCGGCAGCGATACGTTTCCATGAGCAAAATAACGCTCTGGCTACGTTGATTTTGACTCGTGTAGAAACACCGCTGGAATTCGGAGTTGTCATGACAGATGAGGGCGGACGCATTACACGCTTTTTAGAAAAGCCGAGCTGGGCGGAGGTTTTTAGCGATACGGTGAATACCGGGATATACGTCTGCGAGCCAGAGGTCTTGTCTTATATAGAAGAAGAGCGGGAAGTGGATTTCAGTAAGGAAATTTTCCCATCTTTTTTACAAGCAGCAAAGCCTCTATACGGATATGAAGCAAGCGGTTATTGGTCTGATATTGGCTCTTTGGAGGTTTATCAGCAAGCCCAGTTTGATTTGCTGGATGGACGCGTGCATCTCGAAATAAAAGCACAGGAAATCGCGCCGCGCATTTTCTTGGAAAATGATGTTCGCATCGATTCATCGGTCCGTTTGGAAGGCCCTGTCTATATCGGTGAAAATGTACACTTGCAGGCTGGAGTTGCCGTTGGTGCTTATTCCATTCTGGGGAAAAATACGGTGATTTCTTCCGGTACGAAGCTGTCCAGGACGATCGTTTGGGAAAATAATGTCATTGGGAAAAAAACTGAGATCACAGGAACGACGCTCTGCCGCAACACCCGAATTAGCGATTGCGTACAACTCGGGGAAGGGGCGGTCATTGGAGACCAGTGCTTCATTGGGGCGAAGTCGGTGGTAAAGGCAGGCATCAAAATTTGGCCGGACAAGGAAGTCGGTGAAAATGCGACTGTCACAACCTCGCTCATCTATGGTGCCAAGCAAACCAAAAATTTGTTTGGGACGCATGGAATCAAGGGCATTGGCAATGTCGACATCACGCCCGAATTCGTCACTAGACTTGCTGCTGCCTACGCGTACTTACTACAAGCGGGGGATAAAATTGCGCTCTCAGCATGCTCACACCCATTTGCTCAGTTATTGAAGCATAGCATCATGACGAGCTTGTGCTCTTCCGGAATTGATACGGTCGATCTCGGGATTGGCAATTCACCCTTGATCCGATACGGCGTGCGCTCCCTGGCTTGCAAGGGTGGCATTCATGTTTATATGGCAGAGCCAGTCGATGATAAAGAGATTGTCATCCAATTCATCGATCATGCTGGGTTGCCGATTTCTCGTGAGATGGAACGCAAAATTGAGAATGCTTACTGGCAAGAGACGTATGTTCGCAACCTGCATCGATTGGGAGCATTGCAAGTCGAGCATCAAGTACAAGAAGCTTATCTTCATGCTTTGGTCCAACAGTTGAATGTATCGTCCATCCAGCGTCAGCGCTTCCACCTGCTGATCGATTGTGAACAGCGATTTTTCCCGACTTTTCTTGCGCCACTCTTGCATGCACTGGGAGTCACTGCACATTACAGCTCCATACAAGAAGGTATTCGGAAAAAGGGAGCGGATTTAGGCGTTCGTCTCGATAAAAATGGCGAACAATTTACCTTGTTTACCGAGCATGGAGAGAAGCTCTCGAACGAGCAGATCACGGCTCTGCAACTGCTGGCTTGCAGTGGTCAACATCGGCGCATCGGGCTTCCTGTGAGTGCACCGATCGAATTGGAGCATATGGCCCAGCTGTTGCAAATGGAGGTTGTACGCACCAAGGTCTCTCCGCGCTCCATGATGGAGGTATCGAGTGAACAGCGCTTTCATCCGATGTTTGACGCCGTGTACAGTCTCATGAGAATTCTTTCGTACCTCGCTTCCGAAGAAAAACCGCTCAGCATTCTGCTGGAGCTGTTGCCAGCGTGCCATATGGAGAAAAAGACTGTCTTTTGCCCATGGACAGCAAAAGGGAAGGTCATGCGCAAAGTGATGGAAGAAAACAAAGGCAAGCTGCTGGAGCTCGTCGATGGAATCAAAGTATACGATTCGAACGGCTGGGTGCTGATTTTACCCGATTCAGAGGATTCGCACGTAAAAGTGATTTCGCAAGGAGCGACGGCAGAGACCGCGGCTACGCTTGCTTCTTCCTACGCGAGGCGAATTGCCGAATATCAGTTTCACGAAAAGAGAGAGATCGACAGCCTATAACGAAAAGGACGTGAAGGCATGCCGAGACCGCTCGTCGTCGGGAACGGAAAACTGCTGATTAATTTTGATGATAAGCTGCACATGCGAGATCTCTATTTTCCGTATGTCGGCCAACTGAATCATGTCGGGGGACACTTTAGCAAGCTGGGTATTTGGGTGCAAGGTCACTTTTCCTGGCTGGATGAAGACGGCTGGACGCGGAAGCTCGGATACGGACAGGAGTCTTTGGTGACAGATGTTCATGCGCATCATGAACATCTGGGCATCTCCCTGCAAATTGCAGATGGGGTGCATCAGCGTGACCCGATTTATTTGAAAAAGGTGTGCGTTCAGAATTTGACGAGTGAAGTGCGAGAGGTCAGGCTGTTTTTCAATCACGATTTCAGCTTGAATGAGACGGAGGTAGGGGATACCGCTGTTTTTGATCCTATCCTGCGCACCATTTACCATTACAAGCGCAATGTGTACATCATGGCGAATGGAAAAACGGATACGGGTGGGATCGATCAATATAGTGTCGGGATCAAGCGGTTCAACTATGCGGAGGGGACCTGGAGGGACGCGGAGGATGGTCTTTTGTCCGGCAATCCGATTGCACAGGGCTCTGTAGATAGTACGATTTCTTTTTCCCTCATACTGCAACCGCAAGAAGAAAAGGTGCTCTTTTACTGGATGTGCATTGGTGAATCGTATGAGGATGTTAAAGTATTGAACCAGTATGTACTCGAAAGCGATCCGGAACATTTGCTCAGTCGGGTCGCGGTGTATTGGCAACGTTGGGTCAATAAGGAAGAGCGGGACTTTGCTGATCTTCCTTCAGAGGTTGTCAATCTGTACAAGACCAGCTTGCTACTCGTGCGCACGCAAATTGATCAGAATGGAGCGATTCTCGCTGCGAATGACTCGGATATTCTCCAATTCAATCGCGACCATTACAGCTACATGTGGCCCAGAGACGGAGCGTTAATTGCGAGTGCGATGGCGAAAGCGGGTTATACGGGAGTGGTCGCACCATTTTTCCGATTTTGCGCGGACGCATTGAATAAGGACGGATATTTGCTGCACAAGTACAATCCAGATGGGTCTGTCGGCTCTAGTTGGCATCCGTATATTGTTGACGGAGAAATTCAGCTCCCGATTCAGGAGGATGAGACGGCACTCGTGCTGTATGCGCTCTGGGAGCAATACAAGAGCGGCAAGCAAATTGAAGACTGCCAAGCGCTCTACCCCACGCTGGTTCGCCCGGCGGCCCGCTTTTTGCTGGAGTATGTCCATCCAGAGCTGCAACTCCCAAAACAAAGCTACGACTTATGGGAAGAGCGACGGGGAATTTTTACGTTTACCAGTGCTACTGTTTTCGCAGGCTTAATGGCTGCGGCTCGTTTTGCCCAGCTGTTCGGGGATGATCGGCGCTACAAACGTTACACAGAAGGGGCAGAGCGCATTCGTGGGGCAATGGAAAAACATCTCTACGACTCTGAAATCGGGCGTTTCTTGCGTGGGATATATGTAAGAGCAGATGGGAGTGTCGAAAAAGATTTCACGGTGGAGAGCAGCTTGTTCGCCTTGTTTGCGCTTGATGTGTTTTCCGTAGACGATCCGAGAGTTGAGCGGACGATGGAAGCTGTCAAAAAGAGTTTGCGGGTAGACACGGTGATTGGTGGAATTGCCCGCTACCAAGGGGATTACTATTTCAAAAAATCACATGATACGGCGAAGGTACCGGGCAATCCATGGATTATTTGCACCTTATGGGTCGCTGATTGGGAAATTGCCAAGGCGAAATCTCTCGATGAACTCCAAGAGCCAAAGAACAGATTGGCTTGGGTCGTACGCCATGCTCTACAAAGCGGCGTGCTATCCGAACAGCTCGATCCGTATACAGGTGCTCCCGTATCCGTTGCACCGTTGACGTGGTCGCATGCTACTTATGTTGCCACTGTTTTGCGTTATTTGGAGAAGGTGAATGAGTTGCGGTAACGAGGGGAGAGATGAGGGGATGACAACGATCCGTTTCGGTACGGACGGTTGGCGCGACATAATTGCAGATGGCTTTACTGTCGAGAATGTCCGCATTGTCGCACAAGCTATCGCTAGCTATACCAAAGAAATCGGACAACAGGAGCAGCCTGTTCTGGTCGGGCACGACACACGGTTCTTGGGGAGACGCTTCGCGGAGGAGGTTGCAGCTGTCCTGACTGCGAATGACATTCGTACCTATTTGGTGAATGAAGCAGCGCCAACGCCTGCCGTAGCCTTTGGAGTGAAGCATTTTGCAGCGAGTGGCGCGATCATGATCACGGCCAGTCACAATCCACCCGAATATAACGGCATCAAATACATTCCGGAGTACGCCGGACCTGCAACGCCTGCGATCACGCAAAGATTGGAAGAGTGGATCAGCGAAACCTGCCAGGCGAAATCGGTGCGTACGATTTCCCTCGCGGAAGCAAAGGCCCGCAAGCTGCTGCAAGTCATTGTGCTGCGTCCTCATTACGAGGCGCATCTTAGACGGATGGTAAATATGGATGTTTTGAAAAACTCTTCCTTGTCCGTTGTTGTCGATGCCATGCATGGTGCAGGTATGGGCTACGTGAGCGGTTTTTTGTCTGAGGCGGGGGTGAAAAACGTCGGAATCCGAGAAGTCCCGGATGCGGCTTTTGGAGGAGATTTGCCTGAGCCAAACGATAAGCATTTGCATTTGCTAAAAAAAGAAGTAGTAGAACGCCAAGCATCTCTTGGTCTTGCCAATGACGGCGATGCGGATCGCTTCGGAGTCGTCGATCGCTTCGGACAGTACATCACGCCAAATGAAGCACTCGTCCTGCTGACCTATCATTTGCGAAAAAATCGTGGCTTGAGCGGACGGATTGTCAGGACCGTAGCGACTACGCATCTATTGGATCGGATGGCTAAGCATTATGGTCTTGAACTGGTAGAGACGCCAGTTGGCTTCAAGTATGTAGGTGAGGAAATGCGCAAAGGTGACGTGCTCATTGGTGGAGAAGAAAGTGGCGGGGCCAGTATTCTCGGTCACATCCCGGAGAAAGACGGCGTACTCATCAATTTGTTGCTCGCTGAGATGTGCGCGCACGAAAACAAAGGAATTGATCAAATCCTGCGAGACGTATACGAGCAGTTCGGCGAGCTGTTCCATACGCGAATTGATATGAAATTGCCGGAAAAAGATCAATGGATACAGCAAATGATCGCTAAGCCACCTGCACTAATTGGTCCTTATCAGGTTTTGGAGATTCAACGAGTGGATGGGGTCAAGCTGTTGCTCGAGGAAGGACATTGGGTCTTGATCCGTCCGTCTGGCACAGAACCGTTGGTACGCATCTATTGTGAAGCAACGAATGCAACGGCTTTGCAGAAGTTGCAAGATGCGATTCGCGAATGGTTTTTGGAGATTAATGTGTAAATTCTGAAGGGGAGAGCCTGCATGGATGTGCTAGGTTCTTCTTTTTTTCGTAGGTTCCTGTTATGTGGCTACGGGGAAGAGAAGAATATTTCCAGTCTAGGCTCCAGGCTCCGTCCTGCTGGGGGCTGAGACTGTCCGCTCCGAAGGGATTCGCGGGGAAACGCAAAAGTGGTAGCCGCTTCGTCGCGTGGGCACGTTGCGTTTCTTTTGCCCGCTCATCCCTTCTCCGCTCGGTAGGACTCCACAAGTCGCTACGTCTGGAAATATTCTTCTCTGGCGTAACAATGAGGTTCTTCAATCTTTTCAGGCATTTAAAAATCGGCTCACACGGAAAGCTCGTAGAGGAAACAGGAGAAATAAGCGAAGATCTTAGGGACACCGACCGAGACGCAATGCAAAAAGCGAAACACGCTCTTAAGCGTCCACCTCTGAAACACATCTTGATAGGACCACTTTCGACGCGGTTTCGCTTTTTGCATGGAGTCGTGCAGTCAATCCCGCAGGGGGTGGCCCTAGAATCTGAGCGTTTTCTCCTGTTTCCTCCCCACCACGACAGCAACGTACAAAATCGTTATACACTACATAAAAAAACAGATGCTATTGCTGGACATCTACTACCCATTTACCAAATCGAAAAAATGAGGTATTCTTGTCCATATGCAATCCTTTCATTGGAATCGGACAGGACTTCCTGGCCTCACCAGTGTAAAGGATTTTTTGCCCCTTAAATAGGAAGTGTCTGAATGATCGTAGTAGATGGACCTTCATTAATTTTGTTTTAACGTAGTTCGAAGTCGGTAACTGATGAGAGATGATGAGAAACGATGCGGATCGATCAGGATATATTGCAAGCTTTTTTACAGGAAGTTCAAGTGGAGAGTCTGTCGCCGGATGATCCAGTCGTCGTACACCACACGCCGTACCCGTGGGAGTTGGTCGGTACCGGCAATTATGCTGCCGTATTTGCCCACCCGGACTATCCAAAGGTAGTGATTAAGCTGTACGCACCTGGAAGACCAGGAGCCGAACAGGAAATCGAAGTCTATCGCAAGCTTGGGGAGACTCGTTCTTTCCCTATCTGTTATGATTATGGGGAAGGATACTTGGTCATTTCGCGGATGAACGGCATACCCCTGTTTGACTGTGTTCGCTTTGGTATTCCGATTCCTCCCCAGGTGATTGAAGACGTGGAGGAAGCACTCGAAGAGGCGCGCAGGAAGGGTTTGTTTCCGCATGATGTCCATGGAAAAAACGTACTAATGGATCAGGGACGAGGTTATCTGATTGACGTATCGGATTACTATGTCAATGATACAGACACAAAATGGCGTGATTTACGCAAGGCGTATTACAAGGTGTACCTGCCATTTATCAAGGATCGTGGATGGAAAATTCCATTGTGGATGCTGGAAGTTGTACGTAAAGGCTATCGACTGTACAAAAAAGGAAAGCGCTTGTTCACGTAGACGGTCTCTGGTAAAATGATCATTTGATATTGTGTTTGTTCAGTTGCTGGTCGAAGCAGAATAAGGAGGACATTCCATTGTTGTACTATCTCATTGCGGCAGTAATTATTGCGCTTGATCAGTTTACAAAGTATTTAGTCGTGAAGTATATGGAACTGGGAGAATCCATTCCTTTGATCGCGGACGTTTTTCATCTCACTTCCCATCGAAACATGGGAGCGGCGTTTGGCATCCTGCAAAATCGACGTTGGTTTTTTATTGTCATTACCGTTGTCGTTGTGATTGGGATTGTCATTTCCTTGATTCGCTTGAGAAAAAACCAACCTCGTGCATCGTTGGCGCTGTCATTGGTCTTGGGTGGAGCCGTTGGGAATTTCATTGATCGTGCGATGACTGGTCAAGTTGTAGATTTTCTCGATTTTACGTTGATTAACTTCCCAATCTTTAACGTGGCTGATATGGCCATCACGATTGGTGTGGGGATTTTGCTTCTCGATGTTTTTCTGGATGGGAAGAAAAATAGATAGTTATGAGAATAATAGTGGGAAAGCTCGGATAGGTGGAGAAAATTACATGAATGACACGCAATTGTTTGAACGTTACGATTGGACGGTAGAGCCAGCGGATACGAGCGAGCGCATCGATAAGTTTATCACGCTGCAAAATGAAGATTGGTCCCGATCACAGGTGCAGGCTTGGGTGAAGGAAGGCCGTGTCACTGTAAATGGTGAACCGATCAAAAACAACTACAAGCTGCAGGCAGAGGACGAAGTAACCCTCCGTGTTCCGCCGCCAAAGGAAATGGCAATCCAGCCAGAGGAAATGTCCTTGGATATTGTATACGAGGATAGCGATGTCGTGGTCGTGACTAAACCACGTGGCCTCGTCGTGCATCCTGCTCCTGGTCATTACAGTGGGACACTCGTCAATGGGCTTTTGGCACATTGCAAGGATTTGTCCGGAATCAATGGTGTTTTGCGTCCAGGAATTGTCCATCGCATTGACAAGGATACATCCGGCCTGTTGATGATAGCCAAAAACGACAAGGCACACATGGGTTTGGCTGAACAATTAAAAGCACATACGGTCAATCGGAAGTATGTCGCGATTGTTCATGGTGTCATCCCGCATGAAATGGGAACGATTGAAGCACCAATCGGGCGCGATCCGAAAAATCGCCAGCAAATGGCGGTTGTTTTTGAAAACAGCAAGCCGGCTGTGACGCATTTTATCGTGCTGGAGCGCTTCAAAGAGTACACGTTGGTGGAATTGAAACTCGAAACAGGACGTACCCATCAAATTCGCGTACACATGAAGTATATTGGCTATCCACTGGCGGGCGATCCGAAATACGGTCCGAAAAATACATTGGAGCTCGATGGACAAGCTCTGCATGCGAAAACACTCGGCTTTATCCATCCCCGTACAGGAGATCAGCTCGAATTTGAAGCGCCAATGCCGAAGGAAATGCTTGACGCCATCGAGGTTCTTAGACAAGCGTAAGCGAACAGGAGGAATAGCCGTGCTAAAAAGATTAGCGCATGTGACGCTGTACGTTCACGATTGTGAAGAGGCATTGCGGTTTTACACGGAAAAACTCGGTTTCGAAAAACGCATGGATTCTCGGATGGATGATGGTTCTCGTTGGCTCACCGTCGGTCTTCCTGGGCAGGAGATAGAGATCGTATTGCATGACCCTACCCATTGGCATCGGGAAGAAGTTGCGCAGGAATTGCTTCGTCAGGTCGGCAAAAATCCAATGTGGGTTTGGGAGACGGATGATTTTGGGGCCACATACGAAACACTGCGCCAACGCGGCGTGAAGTTTGTGAGTGAACCAAACGAAGTGATGTATGGCATTGAGGTTATTTTCGAGGATCTGTATGGCAATCGTTTTTTGTTGTTGCAGCCAGTCTTCCTATGACACTTACATAATGGCAGTTGGATTGGAAAACGCTAGTAGAGAGCTTATTACTTTCTTCTGGCGTTTTTTTCATCATTCAATAGAGCGTGTAAGGAGTGAATGCTTGTGATCGGAAAATGGGGGAAGCTGATCAGTCTTTTTGTCCTTTTGGTTGTACTTGTCACGGCAAACGGTGAAGCAAAGGTGGCAGCCCAAAACCAACAGCCAGAGCGTGTGAACAAGGAAATAAGCGTTCCGGCAAAAATTGCATTTACGAGCAACCAGCATTTGTTTTTGGTAGATGGACGGGATGCATCAGGAAAAATAAAGCAAATCTCCAAGGACGGCTATGCACAGATCGTAAGCTGGTCGCCAGATGGCAAGTGGCTCCTGTTCGTGAAATACAAAGGCAACGACAATTACTCGACACCAGGCTACGTGTGGATCGTCAGAGCGGATGGCAGCAAAACAGTGCAGGTAGACGAACGAGCAGTCTTTGAAATGCCAAAGTGGTCCCAAAAAGCGAACAAGCTAGCATACACCGTGAATATCGGCAGCAATGAAGCGCCAAGCCCTTTGCTGATTGTAAAAGAAATTCATGATCAAGGAGAAGTAGCCTTGCAAAGTTCAACGAAGGCTGACTTCGCAGATTTTGCCTGGATGCCGGATGGGGAAAACATGCTTGTCGCGCTACCCGCTGAAAAAAATAAGCCGATGACGCTGGCCTTGCGCACGCTTGCAGGTAAACCGTTGGCTGCCTACCCGATTGCAGAACCGCCAAAAGTGGAGGAAGGTATCTACCCATGGGCGGCGACAGGCCTAAAAGTATCCCCGGATGGGAAGGCTGTTGCCTACTTTGTCAGGTATAACTCCGGGTCCTTGTCTGCTGATGGCGTACCTATTCAATGGTTTGATTTGACACAGCCTGCCAAAAAGCCAATAGAACTCGGTACAGGATTGGCTTATCCTGATTGGCTTGCTTGGACACCAAATAGCGACCAGCTCGCTTTTGTCGATGGCACTGACCGGATCGCCACGACTAACAAGCAGTTGAAGCTGGCGGATCGAGCAGGAAAGGTCAAAACAGTCAGCCCTGGTCCAGTGGTGGTAGACACTTATCCAGTATGGATTCCCAAAGCTCCATATACACTGCTTTTCACCAGAGGCTTGGCTACAGCGTATTCATACGATCCAAAGAAGGTCATGGTACCGGAACAAGGCATCTGGCGGCGATCCGCAGATGGAGCAGAGCAGCAGGTGACAAAAGGGTCAGCGAATACAGCCGACTACTATCCTGCGCCATCTCCAGATGGGAAACAGCTCCTTTTCTTGCGTTTGGATCGAGCGGAGCGTGGCTCCCTGTTTATCCAAGGAATAGGTGAGGATGCGGACAAACAAGTCGAGCTGATCAAAGACATTACAGGGGACATTGGTTATTATGCGAACTATTTGCCACCGTGGGTCAGCGTCTATTGGGAATAGTTAGACTTTTCCGGGCTGCATTGACACCCGTCCAGAATCGTGACATAATTCTACATGACGAATGGAACCTTTTAATCCAGTCCAGTGAGGCTGGCAAGGGCACGGAATGACAAGCAGGCGGGACTCTTACAGTCCGGTCAGTTTGTCCGAGGGCTTCTTGTCTCCTGACAAGGAGCCTTTTTTCGTAAGGTCCACTGTTCCCGTCGAGAAGGGGGATATTGAGATGATCAACAAAAGCGTCATTATGGATGAAGCCGCAATCCGCCGCGCGCTCACTCGAATCGCACATGAAATTATCGAGCGAAACAAAGGCGTCGAAGATCTCATTATCGTGGGCATCAAGACCAGAGGGATCTACCTCGCACAGCGTCTTGTGGAAAGAATCGAAATGATTGAAAATGTGAAAGTCCCAGTCGGTGAGCTAGACATTACGTTCTATCGTGACGATCTGCAACACAAGTCCGAAGATGCCATTTTGCAAGGCTCCAAGCTCCCAGATCAAATCACGGGCAAGACTGTGATTCTGGTGGATGATGTTCTCTACACGGGAAGAACAGTGCGTGCCGCATTGGATGCACTGATTGACAACGGTCGCCCTCGGATGATTCAACTGGCTGTTCTGGTTGATCGCGGTCATCGCGAGCTACCCATCCGCCCTGATTTCGTCGGAAAAAACCTCCCAACTGCTCGAACGGAAATTGTCGATGTACAATTGGCAGAAGTGGACGTTATGGACATTGTGTCCATCCGACAGCTACTGTAAAAATAAAAGAACTCCTCTTTAAAAACGATCCCGTGAGGTCGGCAAGAGGCAAGAAACTTCCCATGAGCATGGTGAAGCTAGCCTCTTTGTGTCCGCACAAAGAGGTTTTTTGTATAAAAAAGCTTTTTGAATGAAAGAAACAAAACAGGGGGCATACAGGCATGAGCCAAAAAAATTACATCGATGTAGACGAAACACCACATATTTCGCGATTGCTGCCACTTAGTATTCAACACTTGTTCGCGATGTTTGGCTCGACTGTACTCGTACCGATCTTGACGGGTCTGGATGTTGCAACGGCCCTCTTGGCGAGCGGGATCGGGACACTTCTGTTTCTGTGGATCACCAAAGGAAAGCTTCCGAACTATCTCGGTTCTTCCTTCGCCTTCATCGGTCCGATTATCGTCGTGAGTCAATCGCATGGTGTAGGGACGGCACTCTTGGGCTGCTTCCTCTCCGGGATTGTGTACATCATCGTCGCCGGAATTGTGAAGAAGGCAGGAGTCAAATGGCTCGATCGGGTACTGCCACCTGTTGTCATCGCATCCGTCATCGTTGTGATCGGTCTGAGCCTGGCTGGCGTAGCAGTAGACATGGCAACGAAAGTCACTGTAGACGGTCAATCGCAAATGTCACTGACTTCGATTGAAATCTCGCTCGTTACCGTGGTCATAACAGTTCTAGCAGCGGTCATGCTACGCGGTTTCCTTGGTCTTATCCCCATCTTGATCGGAATGGTTTCTGGTTATGTATACACGCTGCTGCGTCACCCTGATCTGATTAACTTTCAAAAAGTAGTAGAAGCAGACTGGTTCATCACGCCACAAAAAATGTTTACGGAGCACTTCAAATTTACCGAAGTCATGAGTGCGATCGGTGACGGCTCTGCATGGATCGCAGCACTCGTCATCGCGCCAGTCGCTTTCGTCACGCTGGCAGAGCATTTGGGACACTTGCTGGTAACGAGCAAGGTCATGGATCGCGATCTGATGAAAAATCCGGGTCTGCACCGCAGCTTGCTCGGAGACGGGGTGGCAACCTCACTCGCAGCCATCATGGGAGGTCCGCCAGCAACGACGTATGGAGAAAATATTGGTGTCCTTGCAATGACTAAGGTATACAGCCGAGTGGTCATCGGTCTGGCTGCTGTACTGGCAATCATGTTCGCCTTCGCTGGTAAGATTAGCGCCATTTTAATGACGATTCCAACGCCGGTACTTGGTGGTGTCTCCATCATCCTGTTCGGTATCATCGCGGCACAAGGCTTGCGGATGTACGTCGAGCACAAAGTGAATTTTGCAGACAAACGCAACATGATTCTCGCAGCGGTCATCCTCGTCACGGGAATCGGCGGATACAAAATCAGTTTTGCAGGTACAGGTATCGCTTTCCTGAACGATCTGACCATCGATAATATCGCACTCTCTACCTTCCTGGGTATTATTCTGCACCTGATCCTTCCAGGAAAAGAGTCCGCGATGGGCGAAGCGCACCAGGAAGAACAAAAACAAATAGCCTAAACGTTCCCAATCCTTTAAATCCAGTCCAGAGAGGCTGGCAAGGCATAGAACGCTGTTAAGGCTGCCCGAAAAAGGCACCCAACCAGCTTCTTGTCTCGCTTGCCTCCAGATGCAAAGCGATGCCAAGAAGCTTTTCTTATGAAAAAAGCTTTTCTGTTGACCAAAATGAACCGGAGGGATTCATGATGAAAAATGTAGCGCACCTGATTGGCCTCAAAGACTTATCGAAAGAACAGATCATCCAGCTCCTCGAGCGAGCAGAGTATTGGGCTGCTAGACCAACTGAGCAAGCGGATATCCTGCGCGGACAGTTTGTCGCGAATCTGTTCTTCGAGGCCAGTACCAGAACCCGCTTCTCTTTTGAAGTAGCACAAAAGCGACTGGGCGCACATGTTTTGAACTTCATTCCGGAAACCTCCTCCACCGTA
Organism: Brevibacillus sp. HB1.4B; assembly: GCF_013284285.1. NCBI lineage: Bacteria > Bacillati > Bacillota > Bacilli > Caryophanales > Paenibacillaceae > Brevibacillus > Brevibacillus sp. HB1.4B. The sequence continues at coordinate 385,031 of NZ_JABSUT010000002.1, read as the reverse complement.
AAAGGCGAGACGGTCTATGACACGATCCGCACCTTGGAAGCAATGGGCGTGGAAGCAGCCGTTATCCGCACCAAGAAAGAAGGCCTGCTGCAAGAGTTAGCAGAAAGCGTAGACCTGAAGCTGATCAACGCGGGAGATGGAACGAATGAGCACCCGACCCAATGCCTGCTCGATCTGTTGACCATGAAAAGACAGTTTGGCAAGCTATCTGGTCTCACAGTAGCGATCATGGGAGACCTGCGCCACAGCCGCGTGCTCGGTTCTCACCTGCATGCGCTGCCGAAGCTCGGCGTGAATCTGCTACTCTCGGGTCCTGCTACGATGATGCCGGCGCATATCCCGCAAGGTGTCAAAATCGTGGAAATGGAAGAAGCGGTTCAAACCGCAGATGTGGTCATGATGCTGCGCGTTCAGCTAGAGCGCCATGCGGAATCCCTCTATCTATCGAAAGAAGAGTACCACAAGGCACATGGGCTCACTCTGGAAAGAGCCAAAATGATGAAGTCCGGCGCAGTTATCATGCATCCGGCACCCGTCAATCGCGGGGTTGAGATTCATACCGATTTGGTAGAATGCGAAACGTCCTTGATTCAAACCCAAGTGACCAACGGAGTCGCAGCAAGAATGGCAGTTCTAGAAACTCTTTTGAAAGGGAGCGAAATGACATGGGAATCATCCTTGGCAACGGCAACGTACTAAATCAGGCGGGGGAACTCACCCCGATGGAAATATTGGTGGAAAAGGGAAGAATCACAGCGATGGGGGAAACGCTCGATCGCGAGGGACATGAATGGATCGATTGCCACAGCGGTATGATTAGCGCCGGTCTCATCGATGTGCACGTACATCTGCGTGAGCCAGGCTTCGAACATAAAGAAACGATCGAAACAGGGGCAAAAGCAGCGGTACAAGGCGGATTTACAACAGTAGCATGCATGCCGAACACACGACCATCCATCGACAGTGTCGAGACCGTGACCTACATTTTGGACAAAGCGAGCGAGGCTGGTATGGCGCGCGTGATCCCGTATGGTGCGATTACCGTTCGCCAATTGGGAAAAGAGCTGACGGATTTCGCTGGATTAAAAGAAGCGGGGATCTTTGCGCTGACGGATGACGGTGTGGGCGTGCAATCAACAGCGATGATGAAAAAGGCCATGCAAAAAGCAGCAGAGCTCGGTATCGCAATCGTCGCTCACTGCGAGGACGAAGACCTGTTGATCCCAGGAGCAGCCTTGCATGACGGGGTGGTAGCTGCTCGACACGGACTCCCTGGAATTCCTTCTGAGTCAGAGTCCATCCACGTTGGTCGCGATATTTTGCTGGCAGAACAGACAGGTGTGCACTACCACGTATGCCACATCAGTGCGAAAGAGTCGGTGCGTCTGGTACGCGATGGGAAACGCGCTGGCGTAAATGTAACGTGTGAAGTCAGTCCGCATCACCTCTTGCTGTGCGATGAGGATATCCCGGACAATCTGGATACGAATTGGAAAATGAACCCGCCGCTGCGCTCTCGTGAGGATCGTGCTGCACTGATTGCGGGATTGAAAGACGGCACCATTGATATGATCGCCACAGACCATGCACCACACACTCAAGAGGAAAAAGCAAACGGGATGAACCGAGCACCATTCGGAATCGTCGGACTGGAGACAGCATTCCCGCTCCTGTACACAAATCTCGTGCAAAACGGAGAGCTGACCTTGAAGAAGCTGGTTGAGCTGTTGACCGTGAAGCCAGCAGAAGCATTCAAACTGCCATACGGACGTCTGGAAGTGGGCGCACCAGCAGACCTGACTGTGATTGATCTGGAAACGGAAAAAACAATCGACCCAAGCACATTCGCAAGTAAAGGAATCAACACACCATTTGCTGGTTGGGCATGCAAAGGCTGGCCGACCCTGACACTGGTTGATGGGAAGATCGTATATCAAAACGTGTAAAAACGACTTACAGACGAGACACAAGTTTTTACACGACAATGGAGGAGGAGCATAGATGCGTGCAAGATTGATCTTGGAAGACGGAACAGAATTTATCGGGACAGCATTTGGAGCGACAAAGGAGTCCTACGGGGAAGTGGTTTTCAATACAGGGCTGACTGGCTATCAGGAGGTTTTGTCCGACCCATCCTACTGCGGACAGATCGTCACCATGACATACCCGCTAATCGGAAATTACGGGATCAATCGAGACGACTTTGAAGCTGTTCGTCCATACATTCACGGCTTCGTTGTTCGCGAGCATTGCGAGGCGCCTAGCAACTGGCGCAATACGAACACACTCGATGAACTGCTGAAAACATACGACATCCCAGGTATTGCTGGAGTCGACACCCGGATGCTGACGAGAAAAATTCGTTACCACGGCACGATGAAGGGCATGATTACAACCAGTGAAGCCCCGTTGGCTGAATTGGTTGCTGCCCTGAACGGCACGACATTGATGACAGACCAAGTATCACGTGTTTCTACGAAAAGCGTCTTCAGCTGCCCAGGTACAGGTCATCGGGTAGCACTGGTAGACTTCGGCGCGAAGCACGGAATTTTGCGCGAGCTGACCAAACGCAATTGCGACGTAGTAGTCGTGCCTTACAATGTGACAGCAGAAGAGATTCGCCGCATTCAACCAGACGGGATTCTCTTGTCCAACGGCCCTGGGGACCCGAAGGATGTACCGCAAGCTGTAGAGATGATTCGCGAAATCTTGGGTGAATATCCTCTGTTCGGAATTTGCCTCGGTCACCAGCTGTTCGCACTAGCATCTGGCGCTGACACGACGAAAATGAAATTCGGACACCGTGGCGGCAACCATCCAGTAAAAGAGCTGCCAACCGGACGCACATATATCACATCCCAGAACCACAGCTATGCAGTCAAAGAAGATTCACTGGCAGGCACGGAACTGGAAGTTACACATATCGCACTCAATGATGGCACCGTCGAAGGCGTACGTCATGCAGCGAAGAATGCATTCTCAGTACAGTACCATCCAGAAGCAGCTCCAGGTCCGTATGATTCCGGCTACCTGTTCGACCAGTTTCTTGCGATGATGGAAACCGCTAAGGAGGAAAAAACTCATGCCAAAACAAGATAATCTGAAAAAAATCCTCGTAATTGGCTCTGGACCTATCGTCATCGGGCAGGCTGCAGAGTTTGACTATGCAGGCACGCAAGCATGCGAAGCGTTAAAAGAAGAGGGCATGGAGGTAGTTCTGATCAACTCCAACCCGGCGACCATCATGACTGATACAAACATGGCGGACAAAGTATATATAGAGCCAATCACACCTGAATTCGTAGCGCGCGTCATTCGTCAAGAGAAGCCGGATGGACTGTTGCCTACACTTGGTGGTCAAACAGGCTTGAACATGGCTGTTGCTCTCTCAGAAGCAGGCGTTCTCGAGCAAGAAAATGTAAGGCTGCTCGGAACCAAGCTGGAATCGATCAAGCAAGCAGAAGACCGCGACCTGTTCCGTTCTCTCATGAATGAACTGGGTGAGCCGGTACCTGAATCCGTCATCGTGAGCACGGTCGTAGAAGCTGTCGATTTTGCAAACGAAATCGGTTATCCCATCATCGTTCGTCCTGCCTACACCTTGGGTGGCACAGGCGGTGGAATTTGTGAAGATGAAGAAACCCTCCGCGAGATCGTCGCAAGCGGATTGAAATACTCCCCGATTACGCAATGCTTGATCGAGAAAAGCATTGCCGGCATGAAAGAAATCGAGTACGAAGTGATGCGCGATGCCAACGACAACTGCATCGTAGTCTGCAACATGGAAAACATCGACCCAGTCGGCGTGCATACAGGTGACTCCATCGTAGTAGCACCTAGCCAAACACTGGCTGATCGCGAATATCAAATGCTGCGCTCATCCGCACTGAACATCATCCGGGCACTAGGTATCGAGGGTGGCTGCAACGTACAATACGCACTCGACCCGCACAGCTTCCAATACTACGTGATCGAAGTGAACCCGCGTGTGAGCCGCTCTTCTGCACTGGCTTCCAAGGCAACAGGCTACCCAATCGCAAAGATGGCAGCCAAAATCGCAATCGGCTACACGTTGGATGAACTGAAAAACCCGGTGACAGGCCAAACATACGCATGCTTCGAGCCAACACTGGACTACATCGTCAGCAAAATCCCACGCTGGCCATTCGACAAGTTCCAATCCGCAAACCGCAAGCTCGGTACGCAAATGAAAGCGACTGGAGAAGTCATGGCGATCGGTCGGACTTTTGAAGAATCGATCATGAAAGCCATCCGTTCCTTGGAAATCGGCAGCTATCACATCGAGATCGAGGGAGCAGGCGAAATCAGCGAGGAAGATTTGAAAGCTCGACTGGTGCACGCGGATGACGAACGCCTCTTCCTGCTGGCAGAAGCACTGCGTCGTGGCTGGACGATCGAACAACTGCACAACCTGACCAAGATCGATCTGTTCTTCCTGCATAAGTTCCATAAAATGATTGCTTTTGAAGCGGAACTGGCAAAAGGCTTGACGAGTGAGAAGCTGTACGAAGCAAAACGCATGGGCTTCACAGACCGCAAAATTGCCGAGCTGTGCGGTGAGACAGAAGAAGCGGTACACGCGATGCGCAAAGAAAAAGGCTTTGTACCTGTATATAAAATGGTAGATACTTGCGCGGCAGAATTCGAAGCGCAAACACCGTACTACTACTCCGCGTATGAAGTAGAAGACGAGCGCATCGAGACTGGCAAGAAGCGTGTGGTTGTGCTGGGTTCTGGACCAATCCGCATCGGTCAAGGAATCGAGTTTGACTATGCGACTGTCCACGCTGTCTGGGCACTGAGAGAAGCGGGCTATGAGGCAGTGATCATCAACAACAACCCGGAGACCGTTTCAACAGACTTCAACACTTCGGATCGCCTGTACTTCGAGCCGCTGTACATTGAAGACGTCATGAACATTCTCGATGTAGAGAAACCAGAGGGTGTCATCGTACAATTCGGCGGACAAACCGCGATCAATCTGGCTGACAAGCTGGCTGCACGTGGAATCAAAATCTTGGGTACGAGTCTCGAAAACATCGACGCAGCGGAAAACCGCGAGAAGTTCGAAGCGCTGCTGCGCGAGCTGGAAATCGCCCAACCACCAGGCAAAACGGTTACGTCAGTCGACCAGGCAGTAGTGGCAGCAGAAGGACTTGGCTTCCCAGTGCTGGTTCGCCCATCCTACGTACTTGGCGGACGTGCGATGGAAATCGTCTACAACCAGTCCGAACTGTTGGAGTACATGGAAAAAGCGGTGAAGGTAAATCCGGATCATCCTGTACTGGTTGACCGTTACATGGTGGGGGTAGAAGCGGAAGTCGATGCGATCTGCGATGGCGAAAATGTTTTGATCCCAGGCATCATGGAGCATATCGAACGCGCAGGGGTGCACTCCGGTGACTCTATCGCTGTATATCCTCCGCAATCCTTGTCCCAAGCGATTAAGGATGAGCTGATTGACATGACGACAAAGCTGGCGCGCGCCCTGCAAATCAAAGGCTTGCTCAACATCCAGTTCGTCATCTATAAAGACCGCCCATACGTAATCGAGGTCAATCCGCGTTCGTCCCGTACGGTGCCATTCCTCTCCAAAGTAACGGGGATTCCAATGGCAAACATCGCAACGAAAGCGATCCTTGGTCACTCGATCATCGAACAAGGCTTTACACCAGGCTACCATCCAGAGGAGTCGATGGTTTCTGTCAAAGTACCAGTCTTCTCCTTCGCAAAGCTGCGTCGCGTCGATATTACGCTCGGCCCTGAAATGAAATCGACTGGAGAAGTCATGGGACGCGAGAGCACACTGGCAAAAGCATTGTACAAAGGCTTGGTCGCAGCGGGCATGAATATCCCGACACAAGGCACATTGCTCGTGACAGTTGCTGATAAAGACAAGGAAGAAGCGCTAGACATCGTGAAACGCTTCCGCCACCTCGGCTTCAAGCTGATGGCGACCGCAGGCACAGCAGATTATTTGGAGCAAGCGGGACTGCAAGTAACACGCGTAAGCAAATTGTCTGAGGGCACGCCAAACCTGTTGGATGTCATCCATACAGGAGAAGCGAACATCGTACTCAATACACTGACAAAAGGCAAAACGCCACAACGCGACGGCTTCCGCATTCGTCGGGAAGCAGTAGAGAACGGCGCCGTATGCTTGACTTCACTCGATACAGCTTCCGCTCTCCTGCACGTACTGGAGACGATCACATTCTCTACAGAAGCAATGCCAGCCCAGCGTGCTGGTGCCAAAGTGGCAGTAACCGTATAAAAAGGGGAGAGCAGCGTGCAACAACAACTAACCGATATTCGCGAACGCATGATTGTTGCGCTCGACTTTTCCACACTGGATGAAGTCAAAAAGTGCATCGAGCCGCTACAGGGGCATATCCGCTATGTAAAAGTGGGGATGGAGCTCGCTTACGCAGAAGGTCCAGCGATCGTTTCCTTCTTGAAGGAAAAAGGACTCCAAGTGTTCCTCGACTTGAAGGTTCACGATATTCCCAATACAGCAAAAGGTGCGATGAGAAGCCTGGCGCGTCTGGGAGCAGACATGGTAAACGTGCATGCGGCAGGCGGCGTAGCCATGATGGCGGCAGCGAGAGAAGGTTTGGAGCAAGGGACAGCGGCAGGTGCTGCTCGTCCCCTCCTGATCGGTGTGACGATGCTGACATCTACTGGTTTGCAAACGATGAATCAAGAATTGGCGATTCCAGGTGATGTAGAAGATGTTGTGGTGCACTATGCGCTGATGACCAAGCAAGCTGGTTTGGATGGGGTAGTTGCTTCTCCACTAGAGGTACCGATGATCAAAAAAGCTGCTGGAGACACATTTGTAACCGTAACACCAGGAATTCGTCCACTGGGAGCAGATCAAGGCGATCAGACGCGCATCACGACGCCGGAACAGGCATTTCGCTTGGGCAGTGATTACCTCGTGATCGGACGCGCGATTACGGGTGCAAAAGATCCGGTAGGTGTCTGGCAAAGTATCGTCGCAGCAGTGGACAAAGATCGTTCGTAAAGTAGCCAGCTGGAGGGAATAAGGGAAATGACGACAATGACAACCGCTAAACATATTGCAGCGAACCTTCTCGAAATCGGGGCAGTTCATTTGCGACCGGAGCAACCTTTTACATGGACGTCCGGGATCAAATCCCCGATCTACTGCGACAACCGGATCACGATGTCCTATCCGCATGTGCGCCGTGCCATTGCGAGAGCATTTGCCGATTTGATCAAGGAGCGTTACCCAGATGCGCAAGTCGTTGCTGGAACAGCGACTGCGGGTATTCCACATGCTGCATGGGTAGCAGAGCTGCTTGATCTGCCTATGATTTACGTACGCGACAAGGCAAAAGGCCACGGTCGCCAAAATCAGATTGAAGGCGCATTGGCGGCTGGTCAAAAGGTCGTCGTGATTGAAGACCTGATTTCCACAGGAGGCAGCTCCTTGAAAGCAGCGCAAGCTGTGCAGGCTGAGGGTGGAGAGGTACTGGGGGTCGTAGCCATTTTCAGCTACCAATTCCCAGATGCCCAAGCCTTGTTTGAGGATGCAGGCATTCCTTGCTCCACCATATCGAATTACACAGCACTTTTGGAAATAGCTTCAGAGCAAGGGGTTATTACAAGTGAACAGGAAAAAGTACTGGGCGAATGGCGGAAATCCCCGCGTACTTTTTTTGAATAAGGAAGGGATACATGATGAAGAGTAGGGCGGTGATCAAACCGTCCTACTCTTTTTTGTTTCGCCGTGGATTACAATCTGGACCCCTTCGGATCGATAGAACTGGAGTATATCATCGGCAGTCATTTCGAAATGGCCGAAATCCTCTGGAAAAAGAATACCGGGCGTAACAGTTGAGTTTTCGTTTTGCCGAATGATTGATTGTGCAAAAATGGCAGCTCCCAAAGCAGTTAGGTGAGTCTGCCCTTTCGGATCAGTGATCTCGACTTGGCGTATCACGTTCATGCCATGCTGATTGCGCCCATTTATTTGGATGACAACATGGTGAGGTGACCCTACACCTGGATTGTACAGTATTTTTTGACGTGTGCTTTTGCTGAGCAGGTTCCATATCCGGCTTTTCACCAATGAAACGAGGGCAAAAGTAGACAGTTTATTGTCGAAGGCGATACGAAAATCAGCGGCAGTTACATTTTGGGCTTTCACGAGCGTCATGTGATCGGGTGTGTCAAGACGATAGCATTTCGCATGGTACCCATTCGGAAAGGTGACGGGTAACGGATCTGACAAGGGTGTCACTTCTTTTACGCCAGTCGGTGTGGTGACGGCAAAAGGAATCGTCATACGATCCATATAGTCGGTGGAATCTGGACCCGCTTTGTTTTGAAGGGAATAAAGGGCGTGAAGATGTATCTGGACATCTTGCAGGGAAGCTGTATGTATGCTTGCAAGAAGTGCTACAGTTCCCCCCATCCACCCTGAGGCGAGAATGACTGGAGAGCCAATGTTCTCATTCTTCAAGCGTTCGATCGATCGTGTAAATCGTTCTGTCCAACGTGTGACGTCAATCAGAGGAATCTGTCGGCGAACAGCGGCAAGAAGCAGACTGTCATCAGGATCATTTACTGCACTAATAATCAAAGTCAAATCATCAGGAGCATGGGCGAGAGGATCGGATTTGGAGATGTCTAGGAGGAAAGGCTTTAGCCTACCGGATGTAAAAGGCAATGACTTTCCCGTAGACCTTCCTCCCAGCAATAATTCGAGAGTAGGGTGGCGATCGTGCAGGATCTTGGCAATTTGGCTCCCAACCGTTCCGTAGCCGCCGACAATTAAAACTTTGGTGAGATTCATGAAGATTTCTCCTTTGATTAAACGTTTATGCGTTTAAGTTTATTAACGGATAAGTGTGAAAAACAGGGACACACTGTCCCTTTTCGTGACGTTTCAAATTCAGTTGCACTCTTCTTCGACGAAAGTCACCAATTGCTTAAAAAGCCTGATCGCTTCTGTAATTTCAAGCCGATAAAACATCTCCGTTCCTTTTTTTTGAACGTTTACTAGGCCCGCCTGTTTTAATATTTTCAAGTGATGAGACACCGTAGGTCTAGACATGGGAATATGCTCGGCGATTTGTGTTACGTTCATGCTTTCCTTGTCGATGAGAAGAGCTACAATTTGCTGCCGAATCGGATCACCTAAGCCTTGGAAGTATGGACTTAACTCCATAAATATTTGAATCGCTTTTTCATTGCAGGTTGGATTCGTCATTGCACACTCCGTTAATAAACTTAATCATTTGAACCAAAGTATATGGGTTCTTCCTTATTTTTGCAAGTCATAAAAACGTTGAACAATCAGCAAAAAAATAAGAGGAAGCGAGATTGGCCAGATGCAATAGGAAAGAAAAGTAGGGAATAGTAATGGAGGTTACAAAAAAAGTAAAGGTAGGTGCTTGTGTATGAAAAAAGGAACGGGGAGCCTGGGCTCTCTTATGAAAACAGGGAAGGTTAAGAAAATCCTCGGTGCAGCTTTTTTGTCTGCCACACTGATGTTTTCCCTTCCTCATACGGGACAGGCTGTGGGCAAAGGTGCTCATGGGCCAGATATTTATGTGATTCAGGGGATGTTGAAATCATTAGGTAGTTACTCGGGTCAAATCAATGGATACTACGATGATGTTACCGTACGAGGTGTGAAGCATTATCAGAAAAAACACGGGTTGCCGGTTACAGGAAATGTAGATAATCGTACGTTCCAAAGCATTGTTTATTCCTATGATAGTGTCAAATCTGGAAAACGCGGCCAAGGTGGCGGCAAAGGTCGCGGTGGTGGAGCAGGCCAAGGTGGCGGCAAAAGTCACGGTGGTGGAGCAGGTCAAGGTGGCGGCATGGGCGGCGGAGCAGGCCAAGGTGGCGGAATGGGCGGCGGAGCAGGCCAAGGTGGCGGCATGGGCGGCGGAGCAGGCCAAGGTGGCGGAATGGGCGGCGGAGCAGGCCAAGGTGGCGGAATGGGCGGCGGAGCAGGTCAAGGTGGCGGAATGGGCGGCGGAGCAGGTCAAGGTGGCGGAATGGGCGGCGGAGCAGGTCAAGGTGGCGGAATGGGCGGCGGAGCAGGTCAAGGCCAAGGCAAAGGTTACGGCGGCGGAACAGGCCAAGGCCAAGGTAAAGGTAAAGGCTACGGCGGTGGAACAGGTGAGGGCCAAGGCAAAGGCTACGGCGGTGGAACAGGTGAAGGCCAAGGTAAAGGTAAAGGCTACGGTGGCGGAACGGGTGAAGGCCAAGGCAAAGGCAAAGGTTATGGCGGCGGAACAGGTGAAGGCCAAGGTAAAGGCAACGGCGGTGGAACCGGCAACGGCGGCGGAACCGGCAACGGTGGTGGAAAAGGCAACGGCGGCGGAACCGGCAACGGTGGTGGAAAAGGCAATGGAGGCGGCAACGGCAACGGTGGCAGCAATGGCAACGGTGGTGGTAACGGCAACGGTGGCAGCAATGGCAATGGAGGCGGCAACGGTAAGAACAATGAGGATAACGAAGGTACTGGAAAAGACTAACTGTACACAGGAGATAAAACGCTTCGCCTCTTTTATAGGGACGAAGCGTTTTTCATGTAAAAGAGCTAACTTTAGTTAGTGTTAGAAGGAATTTGGCTAATGATATCATGATTGATGATTGCTATTTAATCAGCCGGGATATCAGAAAAAGTTCGAAGGAGGAAGAGCGATACATATAGGAAAGACAAGTCAGCGTATCCAGCCTGAAAGAATGCAAGCAGGTAACTGATCAAATGACAGAAAAGTACAACGATTGCATGCAAGGAGGATTATGGTACATACCAGACCTTTTGAATATGAGCAAGACGAAGCATTTATTTGGGAATTGTACGGTTCTACGAGAACCGAAGAAATGGCTCTTTGGGGTTGGAGTGAGGCGGACAAGCTTGCTTTTTTACAGTCGCAGTTTATCATGCAGCAGAAGTCTTACCAAATGCAGTTTCCCGCTCAGAAGCATCAAATCATTCTTCGATCCGAGCAGCCTATCGGTCGGATGATCACGGATGCGAGCGGAGATGCATTGCACCTCGTAGATATTTCTTTGCTGCCTGCTTATCGGGGACAGGGTGTTGGTTCTGGTATGATTGGCGATCTGCAAAAAGAGGCTCAAGCTTTCCAATTACCAATCCGTTTACATGTTGTACAAGGGAATCCCGCCTTTCGATTATATGAACGACTTCATTTCATCGTAACTGACTCAACGGGGCTGTATATCCAAATGGAATGGCAGCCACGTCTGCAAAAATGACCAATCTGTTCGTTCGACAACGGAAATAACCACTTTACATAAGGAGGAAGCAACATGGCAGAGCCATTTATTGGAGAAATCAGGATGTTTGGAGGAGATTATGCACCACAAGGTTGGGCATTATGCAATGGACAAATCTTATCTATTTCTGAAAACGACACATTGTTTAGTTTGATTGGAACCACATACGGCGGGGATGGACAAACGACTTTTGCGTTGCCTGATTTACGGGGACGTATCCCGCTTAATCAAGGGAAAAATCCGAGAACAGGAACTACCTACGTGATGGGTGAAAAAAATGGTGTAGAATCCGTCACCTTAACCGTCCCACAATTGCCCGCGCATACGCATACGGTCCATGCATCATCGCAGCCAGGAACGCAGAACAGCCCTGCCAATGCTGTATGGGCAAAGAATGCGCAGCAATATTCAGCGAATGCACCTGATGGATTAATGAACGCGTCCAGCTTGAGCAGTGTAGGTGGGAATCAACCACACAGTAACCTGATGCCGTTTACGGTTATTAATTTCATCATTGCCCTGTACGGGATCTATCCTTCACAACAGTAATATCCAAATCGAACAGGAGGATTTTACATGGAACCATTTCTTGGAGAAATTCGCTTTTTTCCATTTCCATTTGCACCAAAGGGTTGGGCCTTGTGTAATGGTGCTCTGCTACCTATCAACGGAAACCAGGCACTGTTTTCCTTGGTAGGAGTTGTTTATGGGGGGAACGGGACAACCACGTTTGCTTTACCAGATTTAAGAGGGCGTGTCCCCGTTCATACAAATCGTAACTTGGATCGCCCAATCGTAACGCTCGGTATGTCAGCCGGCGAAGAAACGCATGTATTAACGACAAATGAGATACCCGCCCATACCCATACGGCAAGCGGTTCGAATGCAGTTGCCAATGAAAAAGTATGCGCTGGGAACTACTGGGCACAAGCTTCCGCTACAACCTATGGGACAACCCCGGATACGACGATGAGCGAGAGTGCGCTGCAAACGGTAGGAAACAGTGCACCACATTATAATATGCAGCCGTATTTGGTCGGAAATTTTTGCATCGCAATTCAAGGGATTTACCCGTCAAGAAACTAGAGGAGGCACTATCATATGGATCCGTATATTGGAGAAATTCGTATTTTCAGTGGCAACTTCCCACCGAGGGACTGGGCTTTTTGTGATGGACAATTGATTGCGATCTCTTCCAATCCTGTCTTGTATTCGATATTGGGAGCGAAGTATGGCGGAGATGGCAAGACCACATTTGCTCTTCCTAATTTAAGAGCTACAGCTCCAATGAACCAGGGGGAAGGACCTGGCTTGACACCACGTGTGGTAGGTGAGACAGGTGGTTCAAGCAGCATAACGTTGCTGCAAAACGATATTCCGGCACATACTCATGTTCCGAATGCGTGCTCAACTCCTACAGAGGATACGCCAACAGGCGCAAAATGGTCTTCCACCGTTGGCCGGGGAGCTGTCATTCCTTACTCTAACACGAGTGATGGGACACAGCTTAGTCCGCAAGCAATCGGCACCACAGGCGGGACTCAACCTCATAATAATATGCAACCTTATCTTGGACTCTCGTTCATCATTTGTGTGGAAGGCGGAGCTTTTCCGCCGAGAGAATAGGAACCGTATTTTGGACGCCCGATGCTGTGTAGCAGAAGGCGTCTTTTTCGAATGACGATGACGGTCACAGCCCTTCTTCCATCTTTTCCTACTTTTCGTATTCTTCTTGCGAGACGTATGCATTATAATGGATATGTCCGTGATATTAAACGATCGCTTGAAGCAGAACGATCGCAGAGGATGAAGCAGATGACGAAGATAGAAATACTGAAAAGCATGTTGACGAGCGATCAACGCAATGCCCCAGTATGGCTGTTATTAGGGTTAGAGCATGCTGAGCATGGGGATCGTACGGAGGCTTTACAAGCGTTTACGCAGGCCCTTGCCTATGGAAATGAAGCGATGAAGGAAAAAATTGTGATCGAACTCAACAAGCTACAAAAGGAATCCCCATATTCGCGGACGTTAAAAGGGATCAATCAGAAGGATTCCTCTACATATACGATGTTTTCACCTAAGATACGCGTCATCGAAGGGGGTAAAGGGAAGACCACCGCGAAATCGGTTCAACTCGTTGAGAAAACGGCGGGTTTTGGAATGGTCGGCGGGCTTGGACGAGTAAAAGAGGCAATTTTTCAAAGACTCCTACATCCTATTTCGCAACGGTTGTCTCAAAAGAAAAGTACCATTTTACTCTACGGACCATCGGGGTGCGGAAAATCTTTGCTAGCAAAAGCAACCGCAGAAGAATGTCAGGCTCATTTTTTCTCCATGGCGATCACAGGCGGTCGAAGTATGTATGCGCCGTCGAACAGGCAGTTCAACATCCAGGACTTACTGGCAACAGTCCCTGCCGATAAACCGTTTCTGTTCTTTTTAGATGAACTAGACGCTTCCAGCCATTACGAAGAGCATCCGAACTCCTATCCTAGACAGGGGATCGATTCCAAATGGCTTCAGCAGATAGCGGAGGCAGGCGAATACGACGAACGATTCGTCCTGATGGGTTCAACCAACGTTCCATGGGAATTGGAGCCTTCCATGCTCCGAGCAGCTGGTTTTGATCACTGGATTTTTGTCGGACCGCCAGATCGGCAAGCACGGGAGGATATTTTTCGCTTAAAGCTAGAGGGCCGTCCTTCTGAGACGCTCGATTATGAGCAATTAGCAGGATGGACAGAGTTTTATTCGGGGGCAGACATCGAGTATGTAGTGGAGCTCGCAACGGAGCAGGTCTGGCATGATGTTGTAACAAAAGGGGTCGATCGCCCGATTCAAATGAGCGATCTACGGGAGGCCATTGCAGCTACCTATCCAACAACCATTGAGTGGTTGCGGACTTTGAAAGAACATTTGAAACAAGTGGATTACAACGGAATCTATGATGAGGTGTGGGACTACCTGTCTCTTCATAGCAGAATCTAACATCAACGAAAAGACTGTCAGCTCGCTATCAAGCTGAGGTCTTTTTTCTTGGTGCAAATGTTAGAATATTGACTCAATATAGTCTTTTTTGTACGCTGAGTATAGGCACGAACAGTTGCTGGAAGGTGGAGGATACGTGATGAAAATAGTAGATATATCCCGTCCGCTCATGGCAGGTATGCCGACCTGGCCAGGGGACACTCCCTTTCACTATGTCGTAAACTGGCCCAAAGCGGAGAGCGGATCAGTCAATGTCGGTAAAGTAACCATGAGTATTCACACAGGCACCCATGTGGATGCTCCATTCCACTTCGATGACGATGGCCGAAAAATAGCTGAATTGCCTTTGGACTTGTATATTGGAGAGGCAAGAGTGGTAGAGCTTACGGGACGTTCCAGCATTGGCCCAGAAGATTTTGCCCAGGTAGATCTGGAGGGGGTGGAACGCTTGCTGCTCAAAACCTTATCATGGAGCGACCCCAATCAGTTTCCGTCAACCATCTGTCATCTGAGAGCGGACTTACCAGCGTTCCTCGCCCAAAAAGGCATTCGGCTGATTGGAGTAGATGTCCCGTCTGTCGATCCATTGGACAGCAAGGAACTGGCTGCTCATCATGGGCTTCATCAGCATGACATTCATATTTTGGAGGGGCTTCTGCTCGATCATGTCGAACCGGGTGATTATGAACTGATCGCACTGCCGCTGCTTTTGATGGAAGCAGATGGGAGTCCGGTACGTGCAATCTTGCGTCGTTCGTGAGGCTGCATATTGATAAAGCAGTGATTTTCTCGAATAATAATAGGGTAACTACAAAAACCATCATCACGGCGTACGTATGAAGGGAATGAAAAAGTAGATGGAAGCGATGACCTTTGTCCTTTTTGGCGCAACAGGAGATTTAGCAAAACGCAAAATTTTCCCTGCGCTCTTTAACTTATATGTAGATCAAAAGTTGCCTGCTGCCTTTTCGATTATCGGTGTAGGGAGAAGGGCCTGGTCTGGTGACGAATTTCAGGAATCTGTTCGCCAGTCTGTCCATGAGTTTTCCCGTCGAGCTCAGATTGCTTCCCACGAACTAGACACTTTCTTGTCTGCTTGTCGCTATGCGGAAGTAGATGTCATGGAGCCGCGTGCTTATGAAACGTTACATGATCTGGTCCTGCAGAGAGAGCAAGAGCTGCAGATCCCGCAAAACCGGATGTTTTACTTGTCAGTAGCCCCGCAATATTTCGAGGGAATTGCAACCAATGTTAAGGTCAGTGGACTGGGTTCAACGACAGGCTGGAAGCGTCTGATCATTGAAAAACCGTTTGGGCATGATTTGCAATCTGCCGAAGAATTGAATGAAAAGCTGGGGAAAGCATTTTTGGAAGAAGAAATATATCGCATTGACCATTACTTGGGAAAACCGATGGTTCAAAACCTCGAGGCTCTCGAATTTGCGAATCCGGTCTTCCAGGCTCTTTGGAACAACCAGTACATCGCCAACGTGCAAATTACGGCGAATGAAACGGTCGGCGTCGAGGATCGGGCGGGATATTACGAGCCAGCCGGTGCACTGCGCGACATGCTCCAAAATCACATGCTGCAAATGCTCATGATCATCGCCATGCAGCTTCCGAAGCGAATCACTTCCGCCCATATCCGCGAAGAAAAGCGCAAGGTGATGGCGGCCGTGCGCCCGATGAAGAAAGAAGAAGTCCGCACCCACGTGATTCGCGGTCAGTATAGCGCAGGACATATTCAAGGAACACCTGTGGCTGGCTACAGGGACGAGCCTGGTGTCGATCCAGTTTCGATGACAGAAACGTATATTGCCACTCGTGTCTGGATTGATGACCCGTTTTGGCAAGGGGTACCTTTTTATATTCGTACGGGAAAAAGACTGCAAGAGAAATCAACAAGGATCGTCATTGAGTTCAAAAATCCGCACGAAAAGCTATATCAGGAGCAAAATGAAACAACATCGCCAAATTTGTTGATCATTAGCGTGAATCCGAACGAAGGTATTGCCTTGCAGGTAAATAGTAAGAATCCGACAAATAGCGGTAAGATTGAGCCGGTGACGGTAGATTTCAGTGCGGGGACAAAAGACGTGCCAGAAGCGTACGAGCTGCTCTTGTTCGATGCACTCCGAGGAGATTCCACCTACTTTGCGCATTGGGATGAGGTCCGACTGTCGTGGGAGTGGGTGACACCGATTTTGGAAGCCTTCGCTGAGAATTTGGTGCCGCTCTTTACGTACGAAGCTGGCTCATTTGGACCGAAGGCCGCAGAGCAATTGCTGGCTGCGGACGGATTCGTGTGGTGGCTGGATAAGGTCGAAGAACGAGTGCCGGTCACTGCAACGAGATAGACCAAAAGAAAAGGGAGCGGATGAGATGCGATTTGGCGTAATCGGAACGAACTGGATCACCGAGGAATTTATCCAGGCTGGTCAAGAAGTAGAAGGATTTTCTCTTCAGGCTGTTTATTCACGTACCATCGAACGCGCCAAGGAATTCGCTGACAAGTACCATGCACCATTCGCCTATAACAGCCTAGAAGAAATGGCTGCAAGCAAAAATATGGACGCGGTCTATATCGCGAGCCCCAACTCCTGCCACGCGGAACAAGCGATCCAGTGCATGGACGCGGGGCTACACGTATTGTGTGAAAAGCCACTGGCTTCCAATGCAATTGAGGTAGAAGAAATGATCGAGGCAGCGAAAAGAAATGACGTGCTGCTCATGGAGGCTGTCAAATCTACGCTGTTGCCCAATTTTTTTGCGATACAAGACAACCTGCACAAGCTGGGAAAAGTACGACGCTATATTGCTAGCAATTGCCAATATTCTTCGCGCTATGACGCCTATCGCGAAGGGAAGGTTTTACGTGCTTTTGATCCTGCTTTTTCAAACGGAGCCTTGATGGACATCGGAATCTATTGTCTTTATCCGTTACTCATCCTTTTTGGCAGACCAGACGACATCAAGGCAGAAGGAATTGTGCTTGATTCTGGAGTGGACGGGGAAGGCAGCATTCTTTTGAAGTATCGAGAGATGGATGCAATCATTAGCTTTTCGAAAATTACGACCTCCTATCAGCCAGCAGAAATCCAAGGGGAGGACGCCACGATGGTGATCGATCGAATCAACCATCTCAAAGAAGTGGACATTCGTTATAGAGACGGACGAATCGAGCAAGTGACAAGGCCGCAGACCCCGAAGACCATGCATTATGAGATTAGGGAGTTCCTACATTTGGCAAGCATAGGGGCAAGACAATCTACAACGAATTCACATGATGTCTCCAAAACGACCATGCAGGTCATGGATGAAGTAAGAAGACAGATGGGAATCGTTTTTCCTGCGGATCATAAAAAACGGTAAGTAAAGGGGAGGGCATTTGGGATGAAAATGTATGATGTAACAGCCACCGTGTACGAAGGAATGACGGTGTATAAAAACAAGCCGGAAAAGCAGCCGAAAATACGTACCGCTACCAATGGCTATGTAACAGAATCGAGAATCGATATGGATCTTCATTCTGGTACCCATGTAGATGCTCCCCTGCACATGGTGAATGCTGGCGATACATTTGAGAGTATTTCATTGGAGAAGCTAGTGGGCAGTTGCAAGGTTCTCGATCTCACAGCGGTAGAGGACAGGATCACTCGCTCCGACTTGGAGAACTTCGATCTTGAACGTGGAGATTTTGTCCTGTTTAAAACGAAAAACTCTTTTGAAGAGGCGTTCTCTTTTGAATTCATCTTTCTGTCAGAGGAAGGTGCAGAATATGTAAGTGAGCTGGGGGTACGGGGCATTGGAACCGATGCACTTGGAATCGAACGCAGTCAGGAAGGGCACCCCACCCATAAAAAACTGTTTGCAGCGGGCGTCATTGTCGTGGAAGGCTTGCGGCTAGCGGAGGTCCCCCCAGGCAATTATTTTCTGGTAGCTGCACCACTCAAGCTGATCGGCACGGATGCAGCCCCGGCAAGGGTCCTATTGTTTGAAGGATTACATAATGAATAATGGAGACATCATTTGTCTATCCAAAATGAAAGGGAGGGAAATACATGCTCATACGACCAGAGCGCGATGAATACGCCGCTTATTTTGACTATTATATTGGGCTTGTACCGGAGGGGGAGCTGCTAACGATCCTTACGCAACAAGGAGAGAGGCAAGTCGCGCTATTTTCGTCACTTGCGCCTGAGCAAATTGATTATCGGTATGCACCAAGCAAATGGACGGTAAAAGAGGTTTTGGGTCATCTCGTCGATACAGAACGCATCATGAGCTATCGCTTACTGAGAATCGCGAGAGGAGATCAGACACCCCTCATCGGTTTTGATGAGAATGCTTTTGTCGAACACGGGTGTTTTCAGCTACGAGACCTCTCTGATTTATTGGAAGAGTATAAGGCTGTACGTGCTTCGACTATCGCGCAAGTCCGAGGAATCTCTCCAGAAGCGTGGTTGCGTACAGGAATTGCCAACGGAAACAAGCTATCTGCAAGGACGTTGGCTTATGTGATTGCAGGACATGAAGCTCACCACAGTACCATTTTGAGAGAGCGGTATTTAGGGTAGGTCTCGTATGGAAAGGATACAGACAATCGATTATGCATCGCCCCTCGGTGTCTTGGAAATCAGTGGGACAGAAGACGGGGTATGTTCTATCCTATTCACAGATCGGGACGAACCCATTTTGCTTGAACATGAAGACAATTGCCACGAGCCTCTCCTCGTTTGCCGGCAACAGCTGGACGAATATTTTTCCGGCAAGAGACAGTCCTTTTCTGTTCCCCTGTGGATGAAAGGGACAGACTTTCAGAAATCAGTCTGGCACACATTGACCACCATTCCCTATGCGCACAAGATTACGTATACGGAGCTAGCCACGTTGATTGGGAAGGAAAATGCGGTGAGGGCTGTCGGGAATGCCAACGGAAAAAATCGGCTGAACATCATTGTGCCATGCCATAGAATTATAGGAGCAAACGGGAGTCTAACAGGCTATTCGGGTGGCTTGTGGCGAAAGGAATGGCTACTGATCCACGAACAATGTTCGCTAAACAAGGAAGAATAAGGTAAAATTTGAGGAGGGTAGTGAGAAAAGACAATTTCATAGGTGGAAACAGGTTCCTTCGGGCGTAACAATTCGCCACAAGGATAATAGGGAAGCTCGGTGCAAATCCGACACGGTCCCGCCACTGTAAGAGGGGAGTCAGCGTCCAACAAGCCACTGGTCTATCAAAATAGACGGGGAAGGCGACGCTAGACGATGAACCCATAGTCAGGAGACCTGCCTGTTTCGACAACACTGATAGACCTACGGGAGATAGGGAGGTGTTAGAGATGGCTTGCGAAAAACAGCGCGTGGACAAGTGCGTCCCTCTTTTTCTGGCATTTTCTAACGATCGTCACGGTCGAGCGGAAAATGTTCTTTTTATTTTGGGCAGGATAAAAGAAGAGGAGGGCGTGCGATGATTCAACTTTTCATTTGCCAATGGTGCGGATATGTCGAGGAAAAAGAGCTGCCTGAGGAAGGTCAGGAGGGTGTGTTTCATTGCACTTGCTGCAGTATGGAAGAGGTAGAAAGCCTGTTCACTCCCAACTGAAAGCCTTGTCAAATCAGCTTACAATCAGAAAAGAAAGAATTTTGTTGACGCTTGCCTTGGAATTTCTTAGAATAAAGCTCAACAGCATAAATAGTTCTTATCCAGAGAGGTGGAGGGTCTGGCCCTATGAAGCCCGGCAACCGTCGCATATTGCGACAAGGTGCCAATTCCTGCGAGACGTTTCGTCTCGAAAGATAAGAAGCGGGTTACTCCATTAGTAGATGAACCTTCTTCTTAGCGAAGAAGGTTTTTTTTAATTTCATATTTTCTTTATCCAGAGAGGTGGAGGGACTGGCCCGATGAAGCCCGGCAACCGTCACGCATATTTTGTGACAAGGTGCCAATTCCTGCAGGACATATAAGTCCTGGGAGATAAGGAGGGGGAGCATTAGCTACTAACAAGCCTTCTTCTTATCGAAGATGGCTTTTCTTTTTATCTAAAATTCGGGGTATGGGGTGGTCAGGATGAGTGCAGAAGTGGTACGCGTGGGATTATTGGGATTGGGAACAGTGGGTGGAGGCGTAATCAAAACGATCCGTTCGCAACAGGAGAAGCTGGCTTCTCGTCTGGGAAAACGAATTGAGATCGTCAAGGCCTTGGTGCGTGACTCGGAAAAAGAGCGGGCGGTTCATGTCGACCCGGCTTTACTGACAACTGACTTTGAGGAAGTATTGAGAAGCGATGTGGATATCGTGGTGGAGGTCATGGGCGGTGTAGAACCTACCTATGACTACGTCCGTGCTTTGATCGAAAAGGGCTGCCATGTAGTAACTGCCAACAAAGAACTTCTGGCGAAAAAAGGAACAGAGCTAGTCGATTTGGCAAATCAGCATCAAGTACATCTGGCCTATGAAGCGAGTGTGGCAGGGGGCATCCCGATCTTGAGCGTGCTCCGGCAGTTCCTTCGCACGAACGATATCCAAGGTGTTCGCGGTATTCTCAACGGAACAACGAACTTCATTTTGACGAAAATGGAAGCAGAACAGCTCTCTTATCAGGAGGTGCTCAAGCAAGCGCAGGAGTTGGGCTATGCGGAAGCAGACCCTCGTTCGGATGTAGAAGGCTTTGACGCTATGTACAAGTTGTACATCCTGGCACAGCTTGTTTACGGAGAATCGCTGCCGCTAGCAGATGTTGTTCGTAAAGGGATTTCAGATTTATCAGCGGGTCACATTCGGATTGCGAGTGAGCTGGGGTACCGGATCAAGCTCATCGCGCAGGCCTATCAAGCTGAACAAGGAATTCGCCTATCTGTTGAACCAACCATGCTTCCGCTGAGTCATCCGTTGGCGCAAATCCACGACGCGTTTAATGCTGTGCAGCTATCGGGCAACATCGTGGGAGACTTGTTGTTTACAGGAAGAGGGGCAGGAGAGCTCCCTACAGCAAGTGCAGTTGTAGAGGATTTGGCCTATTTATTGACACAGCCATTCACACCTCATCCTACTTGGAAAGAAAAAACGGCTGACAAAGCAGGAGTCACGGTGGATTCGGAGGAACGCGTCCTGTGTTATCTAGAGGGCTCATGTCATACTGCTACGCCAGATCGTGTCTTGCATTTCCTTCAGCAAGCAGGAGTCAACGTGCATAAACTAAAAGTCCAATTCGACTTGGGGGGCGTATTGCGTGCAGGTTTGATCGTGACAGGAATCAGTAAAGAGCACGAGTCCCTATTGAAAAATGATTTTGGCTTAGAAGTTCGCTGCTTCCCCATTATCGAATCTGCGTAAGTAAGAGGAAAAATAAGAAGAAAAGCCGTATTTCTAGTTACCTGGAAACACGGCTTCTTTTGTCAGGGGGCAGTCTCCACCGCTTTTGCGCGCGGCTGTACACGCCCGTCACTTTGTATGTCTACACTCTCAGAAATGGATTCAATACGTTTTAGCAGGGCAGCGCCGTTGCTTTCATTCATGGGTACAGCTTGTCCCAATTCTGCGTGAAACGGAAGCATCGTCAGCTCACAATCACCGCTTTTCGTACAGTTTGCTTGCAGAACCATCGTTTCCCAAGTCTTGGGTTCGCTTGATCGTGTGAAAATGAAATTGCCGAGACTATACGCAATCCATTTGTCATTGTATCGTTCAAAGCCTTGAAGTACGTGGGGATGACCGCCGACAATCAAATCTGCACCAGCATCGATGTAGGCACGAGACAACTCTTCTTGATGATCGACAGGATAATCGGAGCGTTCCTTTCCCCAGTGCGCAATCACCACGACGAGATCCGCTTGGTTGTTCGCATTTTGGATCGCTTTCACTGCTAGCGTAGGATCATAGGAAGCGGCCATACCTGGCTGGGAATCCCCTGCAAACCAGCTTGTTTCGGGAATGACCCTGCTGAAGCCGAGAATCGCGATCTTGATGCCGTTCTTTTCTATGAATACAGGGGAATAGGCACGGTTGGCATCCTTTCCGGCGCCGACGTATTCAATCCGGTTCTTGTCCAAAGCGTCAAAGGTATCGAGCAATCCCGGAACTCCTTGATCCATGGAGTGATTATTGGCGAGATTCACCACATCAATCCCTGCGTTTTTCATGGCAGGAGCAGCAAGTGGCGATGACTTGTAGACATACGCCTTGTTCTGTGCGGCAACACCTGTGGCAGTGATCGGCGTCTCCAAATTGGCAATCGTGATATCATCTTGCAAAAAGAGTGAGCTTACATGCTTGAATGGGTAGTCATAGCTGTTTGCGAGTAAGGTTTTCTCTACATTCCCTGACATCATGATGTCACCGACAAAGGTGAGCTGCACAGAGGTCTTTTGGTTCACAGTATTGTCAGGAGCAGGCTGCTCGTTCGGGTTGGCATATTTTCCATCCATGGCAGTTTGGAATAGGTAATAGGTTCCGACGACGAAGATGGCCAATACGCTAAATAGGAGCGTGCTCTTTCCAACACGTACCCATGTTTTACGTGATTTCTTGCGCCGAGCTTTTACCCGACTTGATCTGGTCTCGTTCATTTTTCCCCCTTGTGATTCTATCCTTACATAAATGAATTTTGATATCCTATAAGTATTACGAAAAGAGGCGAAAAAAGGTGCGATTAACTTTTGATCATTTGGTTCATTTTGTACAGCGAACTCCACAGGAAGCATCGGAACAATTTTGCCAAGCGGGTTTTCATGCGGTAGCTGGAGGGCGTCATGCGTCTTGGGGGACATGGAATAGCCTTAGTTATTTCGGGCTTTCTTATGTTGAATTTTTGGCGGTTGAACACAAGGAGCTTGCGCGACAATCAGATAATCCGCTCGTACGTCAATGCATCGAGGATGAGGCAAAGGGAGAAGGATTTGGCCAGATTGCGCTTCGGACCAACGAGATGGATGCGTGGGCAGAGCGCCTGCGAATCCAAGGTTTGCAGGTTACTGGACCAGTTGCGGGAAGTCGTACGCGTGATGATGGCACGACGCTTCGGTGGCGAATGCTGTTCCTCGAAGATGCAGATAGTGCACTTCTACCGCCATTTCTCATCGAATGGTCGCAAACGGATGAGGAGAGAATAGATGATTTGACAAATCGTGGCATCATTGCCGCTCATCCGAACGGTGCAGCGCATCTCCAGTCAGTAGGCTATGCAGTAACAGATCTGGAGGAGGCAACAGCACGTTGGCAAAGCTGGTTTGGATGGAAGAAGAGCGAAACATTCCACGATAAAGAACTGGGGGCCATCTGCCAAGTATTTGAACTTCCGGGTGGAAATGTAGTGCTTTGCCAACCGATTGAAGAGGGATTGGCGCAGACTGCATGGAAAAATCACGGGCAACGACCGTTTTTTGCGAGGCTGGAAGGAGCAAGCAAGAATAGCGAGTATAAGATTGATGGAGGATCTTACTTTCTAGTAGCGCTGGAATAGTCGTTTAGAAGAGAGCCTCTGCAAACGGATTGAGTTGTGTTTACGAGAAGAAGAGCATCCGTTTTATGTAGCGTTTTAAGAAAAAAACCACCTCGCACTGGAGGTGGTTTTTTTACTAGGTGCCAAACGTCTTTTTAGTTAAATTCCGGTACATCACCAGCATCGCGATACGCCAAGGTACGAGCATGCCGAATGCGAGCAAGAAGAACAGTCCACCTGTCTGAATCGGTGTAAAGCTATCATTGATCATCAGTTTAATAATCAGTCGGATGACCAACAGTCCGGACAAAATGAAGAAAAACGCACGGGACCGTTTCAAATACACATCTTGCCCAATGATTTCGAAGCGTGACGTCATAATCAGCGGAATCGAAAAGATAAGCCCAACCACAAAGGCTGCAATATCAAACTTGGGCGGTAATTGCGCCTCGGGGAACAAGAACATTGCAAACCCTGTCGCCATAAAGAAAGGTGGCAAAATAATACTTTTTGCAGAAGCCGGCTTTTTTTGCCGACGCATTCTCACAAAGATCACTGCAATAGCCATCACGAGAGGCAGCAGGATTCCCAAAATGGGAGAGGAAAGTATCTGCATGGAAGAACGCCTCCATAAGGTTCAACATACTTTCACTAGTGTACACCAAAGCATGGTCAGTGGGAAAGCGTTTGTCATGGTACGTTACATTCCGATTCTAGGCAGCTGCTTCATCGTGGGAGCGCACATCCAGCTTATGCTTTTTACTGTAGAAGAAAGTCAATAAGCCAAAGAGCACTGTCACCGAGCCGATGAAGAGGAGGTAGCCGCTAATGCCGAGAATGTCCAGCCCAACTCCTGTAATCGCGAGAGCCAACAAGAAGAATCCACGATCAAGCATGCTTTTGAAAGAAAAGAATCGCCCTTGCTGGTGTGGAGGTAGACGCTTCTGGAAAATCGTTGCGGTGACCGGGAAGAAGAAAGCAACGACAAAGCCGAACATGGAGAAGGAAGCGAGCACCATGAATTTGTTATCGGCGAATGACATGCCAAACTGGGACAGCGCGAAGAAAAAGAGCATGATGGTGGACGCTGCCACGAGGTTTCTGCGGCCGATCCAACGTTTTGCCAAGAGCCCCCCAATCAAAATGCTGATTCCTTCTGCTGCATAGATCCATCCCATGAGCTGAGGTTCCTGTTGTAGCTCGCTAAAGTTCAAGATCATCAGGTTCAGACCGCCAAGGAACAAGGTGATCAACCCGTTATTAATCAAGCCGACAAACAAGGCCGGGTCCTGTCGCGAGATCGTCAGTACTTCGCGAAACTCTACTTTTTCCTGAATTTTCCGAGAAGTCACTTGCGGAATACGGAGAAAGAGTGTGACGACAGCGAGTACAGCGTACGCGATGATGGAGCACACATACAGCATGGACAGGTCCATGGAGGCAACGAGTATACCGCCGATTGCTGTTCCTCCAATGCGCGAGAGGGTAGAGATATTCAGATATGCGCTGTTCGCCTTGAGTAACTCGTCCTGGGAAAGGATGGCTGGCAAGGAAGCCTGCACGGTCGGAAAATAAAACGCAGCAGAGCATTGCATCACGATCAAAGATACGATCATCCACAGAAGAGAATCGTTGGCAAGAGCCGGGAACATGAAGACGGGGCTGAGTGTTCGGACCAGGCTGGCAAACAGCATGATCTTGCCTTTGTCGTACATGTCAATTACCACACCTGCTTTAGGGGCGAGGAGGATGCTGACCACCAACCCACACATCAGAATCAAGCCCTTCACCGTATCAGAAGGAACGAGTTTCTGCATGAACGCAAGATTGGCAATAATCGAAATCCACATGCCCGCTCCCGCGACGATCTCTCCGCTCATTAAAAGCAGAAAGGTACGATTACGCCATAACATGAGAGCCACTCCAAACATTCGTTAGATAGGTAAAAATTTGAACCGATCCATTCATTTGATAAAAAGCGATTTCTCAAGTATAGCATTCATGCAAACGCTTGTATATTTATTGTCTTTGTGGGTATTCTTCGTGTTCATAACGGACAAACTAACGCAATACTGCGGCCATTACGCCCAAAAGGAGCTATTCGTAAATGGCGCGAAAACGGACGTTGCTACTGTTGATCGTGTATGGATTCGCTGCGACACTCACGATCTTTTACGGACTAGTGGAAAAGCATAGCGTGATTGTCACGTTCTTTTCTTTTCATGTGCTTGTTTGCATCTGTATCCCCGTCATTCACGGATGGTGGGAAGGAGATTTGCAAAGGCACTGGCGTTTAGCGTGGGGAAATTTTGAATGGCAGGGTACTTTATACGGACTGGCATTTGGCGCTCTTATGTTGACAGGAGTGCTGGCTGGGCTTTGGTTGCTCCTGCAGGAACCAGGAAGACCTGAAGCCGTTCGAACAGGTATGGAGGCATGGGAGATTGAACGCCGCTGGATATGGGGCTTTTCGTTCTACCTCGTTTTCATTAACTCGCTGCTGGAAGAGTTGTTCTGGCGAGGCTTCGTATTGCAGCGGTTGCGCGCATCCTTATCCCGCTTGATGTCCATTTTTCTTTCCAGCTTTTTTTATTCCTTATATCACCTGATTATCTCTTCGATCCTCTTTGGTTTTCGAAACGGCTTGTTCATTACGTCGATGGTTTTTGGAGCAGGGCTAATTTGGGGATGGATGAAAGGAATGTTTCCTTCGATTTACCCAAACTGGATTAGTCATTTGTTCGCGGATTTGGGTCTCGCACTAGCTGTGGTTCTCTGGATTTATTGACTGGATAGGAGGGCGAAACGGATGCTGGCGATTCGTGAAGAAACGAGACTGCGCAAGCGATTGCTCAGTATACTTCGGCAAAACAGTGAAGCATTTCAACTCTACTATGACACGTATGGATATACCCCGATTGAGCCGTTGCTGGACTATCTTCATACGCTGAAAGGGTGCTCATACATAGCTAGGCAAGATCTTCATCAAGTCGTGGAATTCGATCCGGAACGGAGTATCGAATGGGACGGAGGAGCACTCATTCGAGTGACCTACGGATTTTTGCCCACGATTGCAAAAAGCAAGCTTATCGAGATGGTACCACCTGACGTTCTTTATTACGGGACACATCGAAAATTATGGAAACAAGTACTCACTGGTGGCCTGTTGCCAATTGCCAGTGAGTATGTGCAGCTTGCGGAAAGACCGGAGCATATTGGAGAGCCGACAGGCACATTGCGCCTCGTCACTGTGAATGCAAAGGGGGCCCATGAAGCCGGAATTTGCTTTTACCGCGTGGGTGAGCGCTATTGTTTGAGCGATGCTGTCCCGGCCAGTTATTTGCAGCTGTACGCAGACTAGTTTGACTCGTTGTTTCGACGTGCTTCGCGCATTTGCAGCTGTTGCTTGCGTTCTGCCAAAACGTCGCTTCGATCCCTCAAGGTATGCTTATTCAGCAAGTAGGCGTCTTGCATATCGCTATCCCGATGTTCAGGGTGATTTTGCATCGTACAAGCCTCTTGATACGCCTGTTTCAAAGCATCGGACATGGGCAGGGACAGGCTTCGATAGGGCTGACCATTTTGGATTTCCGTCAGGCGCTCTTCAAGCAGGTTAGCCAGACTGTCACTATCCAACCCAAGCTTTTGGATGTCAAGTTGATGCTTTTTGACAAGGGATATGGCGCTTGTGAGCATTTTGATTGCACCTGACTGATTCCCGCGTCTCTGGTGATACAGAGCGACGGAGATTTGAATCAAACCAACCCACACTGGCTGTCGTTCATGTGGAGGAGCGCTTTTCCAATACTCCTCGAGAATCTCATGACACTCAAAATAATCGCGTTCTACATGAAACTGGATCAAATAATCCAGATACGGTTGCGGATACATGGTGATCTTCACCTCACTACTTGGTTTTCAATGGTTCGTTTATGTACTATTATAAAGCATAGAGAGTAGAAAATGAGGTGTAAAACCATTTATGACAAGAGATGAACTCGTAGCCGTATTGGAAAAAAAGCGAATGACCGAAATCATAGAACTGATCGAGGATGCTGAACAGGGAGAACTGGAAGAGCTCGAGCTCGTGGAAAGCCTGGGATTGCTCATGGATCAGGAGTTGAACAAAGAAGTCCTTTCGTTATTGGAGAGCTTGGGTGTCGCCATTATTTACTTGAGTGGCGATGAAGAAGACGAAGAGGATGAAGACGACGAAGACGACGACGAAAAGTAGTAAAAAAGAGAACCAACCTTGTGCATGGTGCCAGGTTGGTTTTTGCATTCCTTACTTTTGCGTCCATACGCGATTTTTATTTCGTGTAGCGGGGAACTTTTCCCCTCTGGAAAGCTCGATGATCATCGGGTTCTGCACACTTGCACCAGACTCACCAATCTCCATGTATACGGCATTTTTCGGAGACTTTTCTCCTTCACGAAAACGGCTGTGTTCTCCCACGAAGGCACCTTCTTCCTAAGGAATTGTCATCTGAATTAGTATGACCCGGTACACTGGCTTCATGCTTTCCCTTCTATTGACGATAGATTTTGAATTCCTTTACGATCATTTCAATTACTTTTGGAGAGGTGAATACATGCTACCTTTGACCTTGAAAAAGGAATCCAATATATCTTATCACGAGCAATTATATCAACAAATTTCATCCTCGATTCGAAGCGGTGAGCTTCCTTCCCAAGAGCAGCTGCCAACGGTAAGGGAGTTGGCGGCACAGTTGAAAGTCAATTACAACACCGTTCGCAGCGTGTATTTGCGTCTCCAGCAAGAAGGGCTAGTTGATTGTCGGCAAGGGAGGGGGACGATTGTAACCAATAGCGCAAGTGACACGCTCTTGTCACGTAACCCGATCCATCTTGCTTTACTCGCCAAAGAAACCATTCATAAAGTAAAAGCAATGGGCTATACCATAGATGAATTCTCGCGCGTTCTGTCCTGTGTTTTGCAAGAAATCAATCAGTTTCCGGTTCTTTTTTTGCGGTTCACAGAGCTGGAGGTCACTGAATATATGCGTTTGGTGCAGTACCATCTTCCGAGTGTGATGGTTGAAGGGAGAACCGTCGAGGATTTTTCCCAGCAGGTAGAATGCGATGCAAATTTTTTGCAGCAATACAAAGCCATCGTTATCCCACCTTCCGTTAACCTGAAACTCCCGCAGGATGCGCCTCCGATCGTTAGCCTTGATTTTATCCCGGACCCAACGACGGTGATCCCTGCCATGGAGGCCTACCCACGAAATACGAAAGTCGGATTGATCTGTGCGACCATACGAGGTGGTGCGGGTATGATCAATGATCTCTACAACGCAGGCATTACGCACTTGGATATTCGGACAATAGAAGCGAACCATGCAGAAGTGTTTGATTTGATTGCATCCTCTGACGTCGTGTATATTTCCAAGCCTGGCTATATGGTGAAACCACATTTGCTTACGCTGCCAAAAGTAAAGGAATTTCAAGAAATTCCTGACCACCATGGTATTAATGAGCTGCGCAAGCTCGTTACCCATTGACCATACTGAATAGCCTACGAGACATCCGCTGATTTTGACTAGTATATAGACTGATGTCCATGCCGATATGCCTTCACCTACATACCTTGTAGATGTAACGAACAGGAAGGAGTGAGGTTAATGAGTTGCGGATGCAGAAGATCTCGTCGCAGATGCTTTAAATGCTGCGAAAAGAAAGTGTACAGAAAGCATTGCTTCTACAAGCCACACTACAAAACCCATTGCAAACCATACGGTCGTAGTTGGGGACACGGACATTGTGGAGGTGGAGGCCACTATGGTGGTTGGGGCCACTTTGGCGGCGGCTATGATGGTTACGGCTCCTCTCATGGTGGCGGGTACGGTGGAGGGTACGGCGGCGGTTACGGTGGAAGTCACGAGAGCAAGTATTAATAGAGAAAGGCGCCGTGGTGGCGCTTTTTTCGTTTTTTCGCAAGTTTTGCGCAATTTGTCGTACAATAGAGGAAAAGGATTAATGGAGGTATGGATATGCAATTCCTGAATGGGAAAGAGGAACGAATGTGGGCGATGATCGTGCATCTATCTGCCTTCCTTGGTTTTATCGTTCCGTTCGGCAATGTACTAGGACCTTTAATCGTATGGTTGATCAAGCGTGAAGAGGGAGCCTTTTTTTATCAGCATGGAAAAGAGGCACTGAATTTTAGCATCTCGGTGACGATTTATGCCGCCATTTCAAGTTTGCTGATCATCATTTTTATCGGCGCACTTTTATTGGGAGCCCTCTTTATTTTTTGGGCGATCTTCGTTATTATCGCTGCGGTGAAAGCGAACGAGGGAAAAGAATTCCGTTACCCGCTCACTCTCCGGTTTATTAAATAACCGTTCTTGGAAAAGTCGTTCCACTTGGGACGGCTTTTTATATTTGTTTGAATTTTCTATTTAAAAAGAGGGTGAACAGTCGTTCATCTCGAATTACAAGAGAGTGTAGTCGGTGAAGGGGGGAGTTAAATCATGTTGACGGGAGTGACGATAGTTGATTTTTCTCGCCATCTTCCAGGTCCGATTTGTACGATGCGCCTGGCTGATTTGGGGGCAGAGGTCATTGAGGTGGAACCGTTTCACGACAAAACTCACTCACCGTTAATCAGACCTTCTCATCCTGAAGCTAGAGAGACGGGAGCGTTTTACCTGCGTTCACATCGCAATCATAAAAGTATTTCCTTGAATTTGCGGACGAATGAGGGAAAAGCGCTCGCGTTTGCTCTGGCCAGACAGGCTGATGTCGTGGTGGAAAGCTATCGACCAGGTGTGATGCGTCATTTGGGACTGGATTACGATCGCCTGTTCGAGATGCACCCTGCTGTCATTTATTGCTCCGTGACGGGCTATGGCCAAAGCGGCGAGCTATACCAAATAGGGGGGCATGACTTGAATGTCCAGGCAGTAAGCGGATTTCTCTCACTGGTTCGCGATCTGGAAGGCAAGCCTGTCGTTGCAGATATTCCGCTTTCTGATTATGCGCTCGGGTTGTATGCCAGTGAACAAATATGCGCGGCGCTTGTTCAACGTGCGCGGACAGGACGAGGAGCATATTTGGATGTTTCGTCGGCTGACTTGTTTAGTTCTTGGACAGGGCTTCATGCACTGTTTATGTCATACAGCTCCTCGATTGGACGGGAGACCGGGAGAGGGAGTCTGCTGGCGTATCAGGTGTATGAGACAGCAGACGGCCAGTATGTCGCACTTGCTGCATTGGAAGAAAAGTTCTGGCTCAATTTTTGCCGTGCGGTAGGAAGAGCAGACTGGGAGCTATGCCACCGAGCTAGCGTTTCTCTGCATCCAGAGGTGTTTGACGATATGAAAGCACTGTTTCTGTCCAGAACCCAAGCCGAGTGGAGTGAACTGGGCAGTGAAGTGGATTGCTGTCTGACCGCCGTTGAAGATTGGGAAAACTGGGTAGATAATCCATACGTTGCGAACAGGGAGATAGCGTATACGCTGCCTTATTTGGAAAAGAAGTCGCCCGATCATGGGGAGAGTCTCGCGCATCGTTACAGGGCGGAGCGGTTGTCACCCCCTTGGCACACCGATTACACGTACGAGCTGCTCAAACGCAAGCTGAACCTCACAGAGGAGGATTTGAGCAGGCTGCAAAGGCAGGGGGTTATTCCTGCCGCTTCTTTATAGGAAAGGGTGAGAAAAATGATGGAACAGGATCATCATACGCAACTGATCGTAACAAAAGTTGATGGAATCTGCACGATTACGCTCAACAGGCCACACGTCCTCAATGCGATGACGCTTGAAATGTTTTCCCTTTTGCAGGACGCGATCTCAAAAGCTTCAGCAGATGAGGAGGTCGATGTGCTTATTTTGCGGGGAGCAGGGGGGAACTTTTGCTCCGGTGCTGATTTGGGCGTGTTGACTGCGCTGACGGATAAGAGTGACGCTGATCAATCATTGACGATCATTAATGATTTCATCACTAACTTGCATCAAATGCCAAAGCCTGTGATTGCAGTCATCGAGGGAGTAGCCGTCGGAGCGGGACTCAATCTCGCGTTGCATGCTGATTTTGTCATTGCGACGGAAGACGCCCTGTTGCAGGAGCCTTTTGTCCAGATTGGTCTGACAACGGATTTTGGCGGGACATACCTTATGCCAAGGCTTGTTGGTACGGCGTGGGCGAAGCGTCTCGCACTGCTGGGAGAAAAGATTACAGGGAAAAAAGCGGAGGAAATCGGCTTGATCTATCGAGCGGTAGAAGCCAATCAAGTCGAAAGTGAGGTTGAAAAATTGGTTGCTGCGGTACGGCGCCTGCCGAAGCAAGCGTATGCCGTCACAAAAGAAGGGTTGGGACGCTGCCAAGCAAACGGCCTAGAATATGCACTGGCCTGGGAAAAGCAACAGCAGCCGTCCCTGATCGCACGTCCTGAATTTCAGATGCTCGTACAAGCGAAGCTGAAGCGGACGTAGCGCTGATTTATTTTGGCAGTGGGATGTTTAGCTCATGAATGCGCTGTCCTGTCGCTGCACTTTCCTCGAACAAAGAGAGCGCTGGTGATTTTGCGCTCGGGTCCAGCTTGAGATCGATAGAAAAGCTCCCCCACTCGGGGGCACCCGTGCTTGCTGTCACAAAGCTATTGGCCAATGTCTTGTCTCCGTCTGTCACGACGAATCGAACGTTGGCTTCGTTCACGCGTGCTTCACCCTTAATCGTATATTGTCCTTCGCCTGTTTTGGTGATCGTAATATTCCGAAACGATTCATTCTCGTATTGCCCCTTGTCTTCGCCAACAGGATGAGAATGTGTGCTAGCTGCTGCGGGCGAAAGGATGCTGGGGAATGATACAGCAGTCAGGCTCATGGCGAGTAAGCAGGTTGTCAGCATATTTGTTCGAAATTGCATGTTTTTCCTTCCTTTCATTCGTTTTCCTCTCTAGGTTGGCGAAATTGGAATAGAACTATTCTCGGGATTGTATGACAACTCCGTGAAAATGGATGAGATAAAAGTCCAAAGGGAACTTTATCCGTTGAGCAAAGGGCCATTCTGTGATAAAGTAGGGACATCAAGATCCTGCGATGTTCGATAGGCCGTAAATGTTTCTAACCTTATACGTGTTTTTTGGGAGACGGAAACTGTGATGGATGTCAGGCCCACCTCCTTTTGGGATGCATGGGAAGGCTGAAGTGCAGAAGGGTCGCCCACCTGTGTGAGCGCAGGTTATAGAAACATGAGGTCAACGGCAGAGCGGGGACTTGGCCGTTTATGAATGCAATGAATTGCCGATAGCACAAAAAACCACTTGGAATCTGCTTCCAGGTGGTTTTTGTTTTTTATACGTTGATTAATGGGTGGTTTTGTTTTGTTTGCCCGAGCCGTGGCCCTGCCCCTGCCCTTGTTTTTGGGAGCCTTGGTCTTGATCCCCATGATCGACAATGGTCAGGTCCTTTTCAAGTGTTTGGGAGTCTTGGGCGTCTTGAAGAATTTGATACATTTGTAGGAAGTTTGCTTTTTGTCCCTCAGGAATTCCTTTAATGCGAACGGTTAGTTCTTGCGGGCCGCCGCCATTTTGCTGTTGCCCACCTTGGCTGTTCCCTTGACCGCTGTTTTCATTGGAACTCGGCTGCTCATCAAGAAAGCTGAGAAACATCGAGTCGCTGTCTTGGTCTTGTTGGTTGTTTTGTCCGCTGTTTTGCGATTGCTGTCCTTGTCCATTTCCGCCTTGCCCGCCTTGCTGCTCAAACAGCACGTTGAATTCGTTAAGATCGGTCTGGATGATACCAATGACGTTCATCCTGATCCTCCTTCCAAAATAGAAATGATGCTTCAGCCCGGATGTTTGGAATGATGGACACCGTGCCGTTGCAGGTATCCATGGAAAAAGTATTCGACCACCGTAATGGCAAATGCCGTCAACAATAAACCAGATAAGGATATGGTCTGACCAAACAAGTAACAGCCAAGCCACAAGGAGGCAAACACGAACAAGAAATCAGCGGAGCTCGCAAACGTATTGTTCGTACGCGGGAGGATTGTCAAATCAAGTACATAACCCAGTAAACTGACAATCACGCTTGCGAGCACTGCAAACATAAGGGACGTCCCCGACCACCAAAGCCCTGGAATGGTAATGATTCCGTTAAACAAGAGCTTGAGAACGATGTTCAAAGAGCGAACACCACCTTTCATGCCCTTAGTATGAACTTAGGTAGTCGCACTATTCGTAGAAGAGGTGTTTGATTTCAAACGGCGGATCAGTGCTTCATCTGGTGTCACATACAGCGTTCGTTGCTGCTCGTAGATCACATAGCCAGGCTTGGCCCCGCTCGGTTTTTTTACGTGTTTGATGAGCGTGTAGTCTACGGGAATTTGACTTCCTTCTTTGGCACGACTGAAATAAGCCGCCAGATTCGCTGCCTCAAGCAACGTTTCATCTGAAAATTCCCGAGCGCGAATGACGACATGGGAGCCAGGGATATCCTTGGTGTGTAGCCATGTTTCTTGCGACGATGCGAGCTTGTTGGTCAAGTATTCATTTTGTTTATTGTTTTTACCGACCAAAATCTCAATACCGTCCGAAGAAAGGTACGTATCCAGCTCTGGTCTGGTCTCTTTTTTCTTGCGCGGACCGCGTTTTTTACGATCTCGCATGTAGCTTTGCTCAACGAGCTCCTCGCGAATTTCTTCTGCATCTTTTAAGGTGGCATGTTCCAGTTGAACCAATACGCCGTCCAAATACAAGAGTTCAGCATGCGCTTGCTCAATCTGCTCACTCACGATGGAAAGGCTGTTTTTGGCCTTGTTATACCGCTTGTAATACGACTGTAAATTTTCCGAAGGGGTCTTCAACGGATCGAGCGGAATCGTGATGGTACCTCCCGCTTCATCATACCAGTTGACTGTGACGAGCTCGCGATCCCCTCGCTTCATTTGGTGCATATTGGCGGTGATCAATTCACCGTACAGGCGGAACTGATCTGCTTCATGCGCATCTTGCAATGTTTGTTCGAGCTTCTCGATTTTCTTTTCATTTTTATTGCGCTCAGAAGTGACAAAACGAATTAAATCGTGCGCACGCTGCTTGACAGTGTCACGGAGCGCCTTTCCTTCGTAAAATGCCTGCAAGCATTCTTGAATGGAAGGATAGGGGGTGGTAACCCCGTTTGAGAGATGAGTTAGCTCGACGACGTGAAAATACGCTTTGCCGTTTGCCTGTACAATGGATGGAACATATTCATGAGCGTTGATTGCCTTCATCACCTGTGAAAAGGCAGCCCACAGTGTTTCACGATTCGCAAGGCCGGCTCTGTGCAAAATTTCTTTTGCCAATAACGGACTGATCCCGGTATAGCCTTCTACGATTTGCTTGTCCAAACGACCGCCGTTCCAGTCGAGGGAAGAAATAAACGCTTGCTCGGTTACAGTAAGAGGGTCGCGCTTATCTTGGCTCGGAGGAGAAACATAAGGTCTGCCAGGCGTAACTTGTCTATACTGGCTAATGGCGAGCGTCACATGCATGGCGCTATCCAAAATCATTCCGGTTGCAGGATCGATGAGGATGATGTTACTGTGCTTGCCCATGATCTCGACAATAATTCGGCGGACAGCCGTGTCACCCAGCTCGTCCCGCGTGCGTACGTCGATGTGAATGATTCGCTCCATCCCGATTTGCTGGACAGATTCAATTACACCGCCCTCACAATGCTTGCGCAATAGCATGCAAAACATCGGAGCTTCCAGCGGATTCGTGAATTCTTCTGTCGTGATATGAAGTCTCGGATAAGTCGGGTTTGCAGACAGGAGGAACTTTACCGTTTCTCCTTGTGTCCGTACTTGCATAACAATATCGCTATGGTGGGGCTGGTGGATTTTCGAGATGCGTCCTCCTACCAGTTTATGTAATTCCCGCGTAACGGAGCGGGTTACTACGCCATCAAATGCCATAAAAGTCACCTCAGATCAAAAAAATGGCTAGAATAATAGATAGAGAGCTGCCAGTCACAGTGTAGCATAAGTCAGGGCAAGGAGGAATCTCATCGTGGTGGGGTTGCTTCGGTTGACACTGCCAAGAGTTGTCTCCTATAATAAATTAACGATTTTGCGTCTATGGAAGTGAAAACTTATGATTCGAAGCATGACTGGTTACGGTAGAAAAGAAGATAGCAAAGGCTCCATTCGAGCAACAGTCGAGATTCGTGCAGTGAATCACCGCTTTTCTGAGATTGTCGTGCGCCTGCCCAAAGCATGGAATATGCTTGAGGATTCGATTCGTAAGCTGGTCGCGCAGTTTGTCAGAAGAGGGCGTGTTGATGTCACTGTCTCAGTGGAAGGGAAAAATTCTTCTGCTACGGTCATGGACATTGACTGGGATGTGGCTGAACAGCTAGTCTCCATTTCCCGCGAGATGACTCAGCGTTTTTCGCTAGAGACGCCTTTAACCGTCAAGGATCTGCTACACTTTCCTGGCGTGATACATACCAAAGAGTCAGAGGACAATGTGGAGGAGCTGACAGAGTGGCTCCAAGACCTGGTCAGGGGCGCGGCAATGGATCTCGTTTCGATGAAAGAGACCGAGGGTAATCTGCTGCACGCTGATCTAGCCAGTCGCCTGACTGCCGTCAACACATGGACGCGGGAGATCTCCCAGTTGGCCCCTCTATGTAGGGAAGATTACAAGGGCCGACTTGAGCAGCGCGTAAGTGAGTGGGCCGGTTTGACACCTTTTGAATTGGACCCTGCTCGTGTAGCGCAAGAGGTTGCCTTTTTCGCTGATAAAAGTGATATTAGTGAAGAGTTGACCCGTTTAGATAGTCATTGCCAACAGTTTGCCATTCAATTAGGCAAAGAAGAAGCAATTGGTCGAAAACTGGATTTTCTGCTCCAAGAAATGAATCGGGAAGCCAATACGATTGCTTCCAAAGCGAATCATTTGCGCATTCAGCATCTGGCTGTCGAGATCAAGACAGAACTGGAGAAGATGCGGGAGCAAATACAGAATGTTGAGTAGCATGAAAGGATGGGCTGGGCCGTCATGGCAATCAAGCTAATCAATATCGGTTTTGGCAACATTGTCAATGCCAACCGCATTATTTCAATTGTAAGTCCGGAGTCCGCTCCTATCAAACGGATCATCCAGGAAGCGCGCGATCGCAACATGCTTGTGGACGCTACTTATGGGAGACGTACACGTGCAGTCATTATTACAGACAGCGATCACGTGATTTTGTCAGCGGTACAGCCAGAAACAGTGGCACAGCGCTTGACTACGAAGGATGACGAATCGGACGAATAAAGTAGGAGTGTAAACAATGAGTATGGTTGATCGTGGTCTCCTTTTGGTTCTTTCCGGACCAGCTGGTGTGGGAAAAGGAACAGTATGCAAGGCACTTCGTGAAGTGATGCCTGATCTGGTGTATTCTGTTTCCGCTACCACACGCCAGCCGCGTCCTGGAGAGGTAGAAGGAGTTAATTACTTTTTTAAAAGCCAGGAAGAGTTCAAGCGGATGATTGAAGAAGATGCTCTTCTGGAATGGGCAGAATACGTAGGAAATTACTACGGAACACCTCGTCAGTTCGTGGACGATATGCTGAATGAGGGGCGCGATGTTATTCTTGAGATTGAAGTTCAGGGTGCGCTTCAAGTGAAAGAGAGCTTCCCGCAAGGTACATTCCTGTTCCTGGCTCCTCCTGATTTAAACGAACTGGAAAACCGGATCGTGGGACGCGGGACAGAATCACAAGAGATTATTCGCAAGCGCATGGAAGTGGCGCGTGCTGAAATCGAGCTCATGGATCACTACGATTATGTAGTCGTCAATGACGTCATCGAATCGGCTTGCGATCGAATTCAAGCGATTATTACAGCGGAGCATCTGAAAAAAGATCGTCAGGTTCACAAATATAGCAAATGGTTACAGGAGGTTGAATAGAATTATGTTGTATCCATCTATTGACGAATTGACCGAAAAAGCAGAGAGCAAGTACATCCTGGTGACAGTAGCATCCAAGCGTGCGCGTCAGCTTCGCGAAAACAGCGAAATTCAAGTGGTGAGACCAAAATCCAAAAAGTTTGTAGGTTTGGCACTGGAAGAGTTCATCTCCGACGAGCTCGTTCACGAGTTTTTGGACGGTCGCAAATAAGCAGTCACCTTTAAAAACAACCTCACGAGGTTGTTTTTTTCGGATTTCGGATAGGGGAGAAGGGAGAGAGTGCAGATGCATTCGCTTGCAGGAAAACGAATTGTTCTTGGGGTATCGGGCGGCATCGCTGCTTACAAGGCTGCTGCATTGACCAGCAAGCTGACACAGGCAGGTGCATTGGTGCATGTCATTTTGACAGAGGGTGCCTTACAGTTTATTCAGCCTTTAACGTTTCAAGCCTTGTCTCACCTACCTGTTTATACGGATACATTTACAGAGCCAGACCCGCATGTGATTAGCCATATTGAACTGGCTGATCGAGCTGATCTCGTATTGATCGCGCCAGCAACGGCAAACGTGATTGGCAAAATGGCGAATGGCATAGCGGATGATATGCTGACGACGACTGTACTGGCTACGAAAGCGCCTGTCATGGTCGCGCCTGCCATGAATGTCAATATGTACAATCACCCTGCAGTTATCGCAAATATGGATAAGCTGACGGCCTATGGTTATCGGTTTGTTGAACCGGGTGTGGGGCTCTTGGCATGTGGATGGATTGGCAAAGGACGTTTGGCGGAGCCAGAGGAAATCGTCGAAGCTGTTCGTCAATGGTTTGCTTCCGATGAGACTAGACAAATGATCCGAGAAAAAGATTTGCAGGACAAGCATGTACTGATCACAGCTGGACCGACCCGTGAAAAAATTGATCCAGTTCGTTACATAACCAATCATGCTTCAGGCAAAATGGGCTACGCTATCGCGGAAGCGGCACGAGACAGAGGGGCGAAGGTCACACTGATCAGTGGGCCGACTTCCTTGGCACCTCCTGATGGAGTGGAATTCATCGCGGTGGAATCGGTACAAGAAATGTTTGATGCCGTCATGGAGCAGTTGCCTCACTGTGACATCGTCGTCAAATCAGCAGCAGTGTCCGATTATCGACCGAAGCATGTATCTGAACATAAGATGAAAAAGGGTGATGGTCCACTCGAACTGGAGCTGGAGAAAGCACCCGATATTTTAAAGACCATTGGTGATCGGAAAACGAAGCAATTCGTCGTGGGCTTTGCAGCAGAAACCCAAAATGTGTTGCAGCATGCCCAGTCCAAGCTGGAGCGAAAAAATCTCGATATGATCGTAGCCAATAACGTATTGCTCGAGGGTGCAGGTATGGGGAGCGATACGAATATCGTGACCTTGCTAACCCGTGGCGGAGAGCAACTGGCATTGGATAAATTGAGCAAGCGGGCTGTGGCAGACAAGTTGTTTGATGCTGTCCTTGCAGTACAAGAACATAAACCGCTCCGAGACCTGTCATGATTGCTCAAATTATCGTGGACGTTCCGGTCAATCGAACGAATCGACCTTTTGATTACCATGTTCCGCCTTGGTTGCGTCCACTGATTCGCATTGGTAGCCGTGTGGTTGTCCCATTTGGTCCCCGTCAACTGCAAGGCTATGTCATTGGGATCGTCGAGGACGACGAAGCCATACCAGATCGTTCGCGACTAAAAGATGTCGTGCAGGTACAAGACGATACTCCTCCTCTTACGCCAGAGCTGCTAAAGATGAGCGAATGGATGTCCAAGCAATACTTGTGTCCGTGGGTAACGGCTGTACAGGCGATGCTTCCTGCTGTGCTCAAAGGGAAGTCGGAAAAGTGGCTGACGTCGACAGACGCATTGGACGAAGAGGCATGCGGGAGATCGGGGCTTCTGTGGGAATTGTTCCGCAAACGGCAACTACCGCTAGCAGAAGTAGAGAAACAATTTGCGGAGGAGTATTTGCTCGTTCCGGGCTGGATACAGAGTGGTCTGCTTGCTACCGAATATCAAGTAAGGGACAAAATTACCCGCAAGCAGCAATCATTTGTCCGGAGTTTATTGGATGAGGGTAAGCTGGAGGAAGCGATAAGTTCGTTGCCAGCGCGGGCGGAGCAGATGCGCCGTGTCCTTCAACTGATGCTCATGCACAAGGAGCAGTCCTTGTCTGTACAAATGCTGCGGGATGAATACGGAATAACGCGTTCTCCGCTAAAAAGCCTGGAATCAAAAGGCTGGATCGCGATCGAGCAAGTGGAGGTTTACCGGGACCCGTACGCCAATCGACGTTTCCAGGAAAAGCAAAAGCCTGTCTTTACCTCGGTACAGGAAGCGGCACTGACACCTATCTTGCAATCGATTGATTCGGGAACGTATGCTTCTTACTTACTGCACGGTGTTACCGGAAGCGGTAAAACAGAAGTGTATCTCGAAGCGATCGAACGTACGTTGGAAAAAGGGCGCGAGGCGATCTTTCTCGTTCCGGAAATTTCACTGACTCCGCAAATGGTGGAGCGCTTCAAGGCCCGTTTTGGTGCAGACGTAGCTGTTTTGCACAGTGCGTTGTCACAAGGAGAGCGCTATGACGAGTGGCGCAAGATCATTCGTAAACAGGTCAAAGTAGTGGTAGGTGCACGATCTGCCATCTTTGCTCCGTTTCGGAATGTTGGTTTGATTGTGATTGATGAAGAGCATGAGAGCTCGTATAAGCAAGAAGAGACCCCTCGCTATCATGCACGGGAAGTAGCCCTGTGGCGAGCGAAAGAGAATCAGGGTGTACTCGTCATGGGAAGCGCGACTCCTGCCTTGGAGACGTATGCACTGGCTACCCGAGGCCGCTACGAGCTGTTGCGCATGCCAGAGCGCGTCGGGAACCGTCCGATGCCGCAGGTACATGTCGTGGATATGCGAGAGGAGCTTCAGTCCCAGAATCGTTCGATGTTCAGCCGGAAGCTGCATGAGATGATTGCAGATCGATTGGCAAAAGAAGAGCAGATGGTCATTTTCCTTAACCGAAGAGGCTTCTCTACCTTTGTCATGTGTCGATCCTGTGGCTATACGATGCGCTGCATTCATTGCGACATCTCGCTTACTTATCATAAAACGAATCATACGGCACGTTGCCATTACTGTGGATATACCATCGCACAGCCTAAGCATTGTCCGGAGTGTCAGAGTGAGCATATACGCTTTTTTGGTACCGGAACACAAAAGGTGGAAGCGGAGCTGGCCAAACTTTTCCCTGGAATCCGGGTCATCCGCATGGACGTGGATACGACCTCGCGTAAAGGCTCTCATGAAGAGCTGCTAAACAAATTCCGCGCGGGTCAAGGCGACGTTTTACTCGGTACCCAGATGATTGCCAAGGGCCTTGATTTTCCACGAGTGACGCTAGCGGGAATCATTGCAGCGGATACTTCCTTGCATCTGCCTGACTTCCGTGCGGCGGAAAAGACATTTCAGCTCCTGACGCAGGTAGGTGGACGGGCAGGACGGCATGAACTGGACGGAGAAGTCTTGATTCAGACGTATACGCCAGAACACTACAGCATTGTCCATGCGACCAAGCATGATTATCCCGCATTTTATCAGGATGAAATGTTGCAGCGCAGACGAACAGGCTACCCGCCGTATTTCCGGCTCGTATTAATTACGTTCAGCCACGAGGATGTACCTGTTGTTATCCGCGGTGCGCATACAATGGCTGACTATTTACGGCAGCGTTTGGCACAGACAACGGTCCTCTTGGGCCCAGTTGCTTCGCCCATTGCGAGGGTGAAGGATAGATTTCGTTTTCAGATCATGCTAAAATATCGTGATGAACCGCAACTGTCGGACCTGCTCGCTCAGGCGACGGCTGCGTTTGAAGAATGGAACAAACAGCAGAAAGTATTGATGACGATTGACGTCGACCCTTACGTACTGCTTTAGGGAGGATATGAAACACATGGCGATTCGCACAATTGTAAAACATCCAGATCCGATTTTGCGTGAAAAGGCAATGGTCGTAACCAAATTTAATTCCAACTTGCACAAGCTGCTTGATGATATGGCAGATACGATGTACGATGCAGACGGTGTAGGCTTGGCTGCTCCACAAGTGGGCATCTCCAAGCGTGTCATCGTAATGGATTGCGGTGATGGACTGATTGAAATGATCAATCCGGAAATCGTTGAGCATGAAGGTGAGCAATACGATTATCCAGAAGGCTGCCTGAGCATTCCTGGCCTGCAAGGAGACGTTCGCCGCCACAAGTGGATCAGACTGCGCGGTCATGATCGTAACGGGAATGTGGTTGAGCTCGAGGCAGACGACCTGTTGTCCCGTTGCGCTCAACACGAGATCGATCATTTGAATGGTGTCCTCTTTATCGATGTAGCTGACAAGGTGTACAAAGTAAACCCGAACCAGGAAGGGGAATAACCATTTGAAAGATGCTCGCATCCTGTTTATGGGAACGCCTGACTTTGCTGTATCGAGTCTTACGGCTGTACTCGAAGCAGGCTACAACGTGGTTGGAGTCGTAACAAAATCCGATCGTCCCGTTGGACGCAAGCAAGTATTGACGCCGCCCCCCGTGAAGGAGGCGGCTTTGCGTCATGGACTTTTGGTATTGCAACCGGAGAAAATCAAGGCAGAAGAAGCCTTGGATGAAGTGTTAGCGCTCGAGCCTGATCTGATCATTACCGCGGCGTATGGACAGATTTTGCCGAAGAAATTGCTCGATGCACCGAAATATGGCTGCATCAATGTGCACGCCTCTCTTTTGCCGAAATATCGTGGGGGTGCCCCGATTCATAAATCAATTGTCGAGGGAGAAGCGGAAACAGGCGTGACCATCATGTATATGGTGGAAGCTCTCGATGCAGGGGATATGCTGTCCAAGGTAGTCGTTCCGATTGAGGAGCGCGATACCGTGGGGACCATGTTTGACAAATTGGCTGCGGCAGGCTCTGAACTGTTGCTGGCTACCGTTCCACGCCTGTTGGCTGGTGAGCTCGTAGCAGAGAAACAGGATCATTCGGCAGCGACTTTTGCCCCGAATATTAAGCGTACAGACGAAAAAATTGACTGGAGCCGTTCTGCGGAACAGATTTACAACCAAGTCCGAGGTTTGAATCCGTGGCCGGTCGCATTTACTACATGCGAAGGCAAGATTTGGAAGTTGTGGTGGGTAGAAAAAATGCTTGCGTCGGGCGAAGGCAAAGAGCCGGGAACGATCATCGCCCGTGAGGAAGACGGTATCGTGGTCGCTTGCGGTAGCGGTGCAGTGAAAATAACCGAATTGCAGCCAGAAGGCAAAAAACGTATGAGTGCACTCGACTTTTTGCGTGGAGCGGGCAGCAACATTGAAATCGGCACAAAGGTAGGAGAATAGTCCGTGGCAAAAAAGGGAGCTCGCGATATCGCCCTCGATGTTTTGAACAGGGTAGAAGAACATAAGTCCTACAGTAATCTTGAGCTGCGCAATGTCTTGGATCGTGAAAATCTCAGTGCAGCAGATGCAGGGCTGGTGACGGAGCTTGTGTACGGTACCATTCAGCGAAAGATGACGCTGGATCATGTCCTGTCTCATTTTGTCGGGAATAAAAAGGTACAGACTTGGGTTCGTAATTTGTTGCGTCTCAGCTTATATCAAATTCACTTTTTGGACCGTATTCCTGAGCGCGCTGCCGTACACCAGGCGGTTGAAATCGCCAAGAAACGCGGTCACCAAGGGATTGCTTCGATGGTCAACGGTGTCTTGCGCAATGTATTGCGCCAGCCGGATGTGTGGGAGCGTCAGCCAAAAGGCGACCGTGCTTTGCAAATCGCCGTAGCCTATTCTCATCCAGAATGGCTTGTGCGTCAGTGGCTTACGGTCTATGGAGAAGAGACGACGATTGCGATTTGCGAAGCCAACAACAGAACGCCGCATAGCTCTATCCGGGTCAATGCATGGAAAACGACGAAGGATCAAGTGCTGGACAAGCTGGCGGAAGAAGGGCTGGAAGGCCAAACATCGTCTGTCAGTCCTCATGCTATTTTGATGGAAGGCGGACATGCAGCAGGCTCTCGCTTGTTCAAGGAAGGCTACTTCACGATTCAGGATGAGAGCTCCATGCTCGTAGCACCAGCTCTTGCTGCACAACCAGGCATGCGTGTACTGGATGCTTGCGCGGCTCCTGGTGGAAAAACAACGCACATAGCAGAAATGATGGAAAACAGCGGGCAAATCATTGCGAGTGATGTGCATCCGCACAAACGCGATCTGATTGCGAGTGCAGCGAAAAGACTCGGGATTACAATCATCGAGCCAATCGTTAGTGATGCGCTGGACCTACCTGAAAAAGAGCTGGGAACTTTCGATCGAATCCTGCTGGATGCGCCGTGTACCGGATTTGGCGTGATTCGTCGGAAGCCAGATCTGAAATGGAACAAAACGCCTGAAGATGTCCGTGCGATTGCTCAGTTACAGTACGAACTGCTCAAGACGTTGGCACCGATGCTTGCTCAGGGTGGTGTCATGGTTTACAGCACATGTACGATCGAGCCAGCAGAAAACCAGGAGATTGTTCGCCGCTTTGTCGAAGAACACCCTGATTTCGTATTCGATGATACACTGGCACAAGACCTGCCTGAGGTTGTCAGAGGGCATGTCGATGAAACCGGAGCCTGCGTACAAATTTTGCCTCACCATTTCGAGAGTGATGGATTCTTTATCGCACGATTGAAACGAAGAGGATAAGGAAACGGACGTACAAACAAGGGGTGGCGCACCAATAGGTGGAAAATGCCACTCCTTTGCCTTTGTTTGCGAGCG
This sequence comes from Brevibacillus sp. HB1.4B, assembly GCF_013284285.1. Taxonomy (NCBI): domain Bacteria; kingdom Bacillati; phylum Bacillota; class Bacilli; order Caryophanales; family Paenibacillaceae; genus Brevibacillus; species Brevibacillus sp. HB1.4B. The sequence goes on along the minus strand of NZ_JABSUT010000002.1, from coordinate 340,526 downwards.
CTCAGATTGGTTTACACTAGGAAAAGCGATGCATTTATGAATCTGGATGTCAAAACCGTTTGAAGCGAGACGCCCCACGAGGTACAATGATAGAATGGATTTAGGCAAGCAATGATTTTGAGGATGTGGAGATAGAATGCCGTTAACGACATTTACTGGCGCAAAGCCGCTTATTTACAGTTTGACGCAAGATGAAATGAAGGAATGGCTGGTTAGTGCCGGCGACAAAGCATTTCGTGCGCAACAAATTTTTGACTGGCTATATGTAAAGCGTGTCACTTCTTTTGAAGAGATGAGCAATTTGTCCAAGGAGCTGCGCGAAAAGCTGGCTGATACATTCCGCATGGGTCCGCTCAAGGAAATCACGCATCAAGAATCGCAGGATGGAACGATCAAGTTTTTGTTCCAGCTTGTTGATGGACATGCGATTGAGACGGTGATTATGCGTCATAACTACGGAAACAGCATTTGTGTTACGACACAGGTGGGCTGCCGTATCGGATGTACGTTTTGTGCATCTACATTAGGTGGACTAAAACGTAACCTGGATGCAGGTGAAATCGTCTCTCAAGTATTGACGGCACAACGCAGATTGGATGCGGAAGGTGAGCGTGTCAGTCACGTTGTCGTCATGGGGATCGGGGAGCCTTTCGAGAACTTCGAGAGCTTGATGGCGTTCTTGTCTGTAATCAACGATAACCGTGGACTGAATATCGGTGCTCGTCACATTACAGTTTCCACCAGTGGAATTGTGCCGAAGATTTACGAGTTTGCTGAACAAGGTGGACAAGTGAACCTGGCCATTTCCCTGCACGCTCCAAACACGGAGCTGAGAAGCCAGTTGATGCCGATCAACCGCGGCTTCCCGCTTGCTACGCTGATGGAAGCATGCCACCATTACATTAACAAGACAGGGCGTCGTATCAGTTTTGAGTATGGTCTGTTCGGCGGGAAAAATGATCAGCCCGAGCATGCAGAGGAGCTGGCCGAACTCATTGGCGACATGCTTTGCCACGTGAATCTGATCCCGGTGAACTACGTACCAGAGCGTGATTATGTGCGCACGCCACGCAATGAGATTTTTCAGTTCAAACGCATTTTAGAGGAAAAAGGAATCAATGTGACCATCAGACGCGAGCAAGGCAGTGACATTGCTGCTGCATGCGGACAATTGAGGGCACAACACGCTAAAGAAACCGTGGGGTGATGCCATGGAAATCGCGATGAAATCCCATGTTGGCCGCGTTCGTCAGGTTAACGAGGACTATTATGCCTGTGTGACCGATTTAAACGGACGCGTGCTCGCCATTGTAGCAGATGGTATGGGTGGCCATCAGGCTGGTGATATCGCCAGTCGCCTTGCTGTTGAGCGAATAGTAAAAGAACTGCGTCACCTAGAAGGGGACCTCGAAGCAGAGGATGTGCGTGAGCAATTGATGAACGCCATCCTGCTTGCGAATAAAGAAGTCTATGAATATGCGATTGAACATCCGGAGTGCAGTGGCATGGGTACAACCGTGGTTGCTGCTTTGTTCGACCAATCCTCCGTGATTACTGCGCATATTGGCGACAGCCGTCTGTATTTTTACAACCAAGACGGTCTGGTCATGAAGACAGAAGACCATTCCCTTGTAAATGAGCTGTTGAAAAGTGGACAGATTACAGCCGAGGAGGCGTCTGTCCACCCTCATCGCAACGTCATTATGCGTTCGGTCGGGACTGAGCCGGATGTGCTCATTGATCTTGGGCAGTTTGAATGGTCAGAGGGTGATATCGTCTTGATTTGCTCAGATGGACTGAGCAACAAGGTCAGTCATCCTTCCTTTGAAGAAAATTTGCAGAAACAGATATCGTTACAAGCGAAGGTGGACGGTTTGGTGCAAGAAGCACTGGATGCTGGTGGGGAAGACAACATAACGCTGGTTGCCGTACGAAATACGCTTGATGCCGGTCAGGAAGAGGGGTGAGAGAGATGGAAGGTCAACGACTGGGAGGACGATACCAAATAGAGTCCCGCGTCGGTGGGGGCGGTATGGCCATTGTATACAAGGCCAAAGATTTAATATTGAATCGTCCAGTGGCAGTTAAAGTGCTGCGTTCACAGTTTGGTACGGACGAAGATTTCGTCAATCGTTTCCGACGTGAAGCGCAGGCGGTGGCGAGCTTATCTCACCCCAATGTGGTTGGGGTGTATGATGTCGGTCAGGAAGGCGATACCCATTACATGGTGATGGAGTACATAGAAGGCTACACGTTGAAAGAGGTCATCATTCAACGTGGTGCGCTGCCGGTAGAAGAGGCAGTGCGGATCGCCGAGCAAATTTGCGATGCACTCGATCATGCGCATCAAAACCAGATCATTCATCGAGATATCAAGCCGCATAACATTATGATTGGAAAAAATGGTCGGGTGAAGGTTACGGACTTCGGGATTGCGAGAGCCGTTACTTCAGCAACGATTACGCATACGAATGCGATGCTTGGCTCTGTCCATTATTTTTCGCCAGAGCAGGCGCGCGGCGGGATTACCGGGGAAAAATCTGATATTTACTCGCTGGGGATCGTCTTGTACGAAATGGTGACGGGTGAACTGCCGTTTTCCGGTGATTCGCCTATATCAGTGGCGCTCAAGCATTTGCAGGAGCCGCTTCCAGAGCCGCGCCAAGTCAATCCGGCTATCCCGCAGAGTGTAGAAAATGTCATTTTGAAGGCGCTGGTAAAGGATCCATTTCTCAGATACGCGTCCGCGAGTGAAATGCTAGAAGATTTGGAGACCTGCCTGTTCCCAGAGCGATTAAACGAAGAAAAGCTGACGTTCCCGGTGGATGAAGAGATGACGCGTGTGGTGCCGATCATCACACCTGACATGCTCGAAGGCCATACCAATGGCAAAACCGGAGGAGCGGGGCGTAGCCGCTATGAGCAGCGTACGGAAGAAGAGGATGCCAAACCAGCCAAGAAACAATGGTGGGTCAAAGCTCTGTTGTGGGTAGGTGGTATCGGACTGTTTTTCGTACTGGCATTCTTCGGATTTAACTTACTGTTGAATCTGTTCCCGTCCGTTCCAGAGGCACAGGTACCTCATGTGGAAGGGATCGAAGTAACGCTCGCTGAGAAGAAGATTCAGGATGCCAAACTGGTTGCCCGTATCGTGGAAGAAGCCAATGATACGATAGAAAAGGGAATGGTGATACGCCAAGACCCTGCACCTCCCATGCGGTTAAAGGAAAATTCCGTTGTAACTTTGTATGTAAGCAAAGGACAACAAGAGATTAACATGCCAAATCTGGTTACGCTGCCGCGAGCAACTGCAGAAGAAGCATTGAAAAGCAATGGTTTTAAACTGGAGAATGTCACTTTCGTAGAGGAAGAGGACGACAAGGCTGAGGTAGGGACGGTTATCAAGCAGACTCCAGCCGCAAATGAAAAAGTGTTCCCTACTAAAACGAATGTGACGGTCACGATCAGTAAAGGAAAAGCCTTCGTGAAAATGCCGGATGTGCGGAATTTATCAGTAGAAGCTGCACAAGTAGAATTGTACAAAAAAGGACTGACTGTTGGGGAAATCACCAAAGTGCCTACTTATACGACGGACAAACCAGGTATTGTTCTCAGCACTCACCCTTACGATCCGGGAATGGATGTGCAAAAGGAAGTAGCGGTTCCGCTTGAGGTCAGCAATGGCCAATATCCGCAGGACGCTAAGCTGGCAAACGTTCCGGTTTATGTAGAGGTTGTGCCTGGTGAAACACTGGAAGTGAAGATTGAAGTGACAGATGCTCGTGGAGAGGCAAAAGCTCCGCTCACGGAAACGATCACCGAAAGTAAAGAGTACGATGTACCAATTGTCTTGGCGCCACAGAAGGACTCGGTAGTCAAGGTCTTTGTGAAACGATCGACTGATCAAGGCTTCATTGAATACCAGACAATTCCAGTTTCGTATAACAGCTTGCCATAGTGTAGTGGAGGGACATGAATGCCAGAAGGACGGATTGTGAAAGCGCTCAGCGGTTTCTATTATGTAGCCGACGAAGGGCGAATCTACAGTTGCCGTGCACGAGGGCTCTTCAAGAAAAAAGATGCAAAAGTAAATCCACTGGTTGGGGATTGGGTCGTCTACGATGCGATCAATGAGGAAGAAGGCTATATCATGGAGGTGGGCGAACGGACGAATGAGTTGGTTCGTCCGCCCGTTTCCAATGTGGATCAGGCGGTACTCGTCTTTTCGATGTACAAGCCGATGTTCAGTCCGTTGCTGTTGGACAAGTTCCTAACGCACACGGAGCGTGCAGGGATTGATTCTGTGATTGTGCTATCCAAAGCCGATCAAGTGTCGGAAGAAGAGGTAACCGAAATCGTGGAGAAGTATGAAGCGATCGGGTATCGCGTGATTCCGACCTCAACAGCGGATCAACGCGGTGTGGAGGAAGTGCTTGAGGTTTTGCGGGACCGTATTTCGGTTTTTGCAGGTCAGTCAGGTGTAGGCAAATCCTCCCTGATCAACATGCTGTTTCCGGGTGTCAGCCTGCAGACAGGAGATGTCAGCCAAAAGCTCGGACGCGGAAAGCATACAACGCGTCATGTCGAGCTGATTCCACTTGCGGGCGGCGGCTATGTGGCAGACACACCGGGCTTCAGTTCACTGGAATTTATCGATTTCTCCGAGCTAGATCTGGCGGAATCCTTCCGGGACTTTGCCGATCGCAGCTCGGAATGCAAGTTCCGTGGCTGTCTTCACGTAAGCGAGCCAGCTTGTGCCGTGCAGGCCGCACTGGAGGCTGGTGAGATCAGTAAACAGCGCTACGAACACTACAAACAATTCCGCGAAGAGCTAAAAGAATACCAACGGAGGAACAAACCATGGTAAAAATCGCACCTTCTATCCTATCTGCTGATTTTGCCCGTCTGGGTGAAGAAATTCTCGATGTCGAGAAGGGAGGAGCGGACTGGATTCACGTGGATGTAATGGATGGACACTTCGTTCCAAACATTACGATCGGCCCTCTGATTGTGGAGGCGATTCGCCCAGTGACCAAGCTGCCTCTCGATGTGCACTTGATGATTGAGGAACCAGATCGCTACATTCCGCAATTCGCGAAAAGTGGAGCAGACTGGATTACTGTTCATCAGGAAGCATGCCGTCATTTGCATCGCACGCTGCACTTGATCAAGGAGCAAGGTGTAAAAGCAGGAGTGGTATTGAACCCGGCTACACCGATTTCCACGATCGAGCCAGTCCTTGCTGATTTGGATATGGTTCTCCTCATGACGGTGAACCCTGGTTTTGGTGGACAAAAATTCATTCACAGCGTTGTGCCAAAGGTTGCCCAGTTGCGTCAAATGCTGAACGAGCGTGGCTTGGGGCATGTGGAAATCGAAATCGATGGTGGTGTCAATGCACAAACAGCGCGTTTGTGCGAGGAAGCAGGAGCGACTGTCCTCGTTGCAGGCAGCGCGGTATTCAATCAGGCAGATCGCGCTCAAGCGATCGCTGCGATTCGTGGACAGTAAGAATAACACGTAGCTGTAAGCTGACGACGATAGGCAATCGGCGTCAGCTTTTTTTTGTTTTCTCTTGTTTATGCGGTTTGTAATCATCTGAATATTGTAATTAATTACCTGATAAATCAATTAATAATAAAAATAAAAGTATAATTATAGTTCATACTACAAATAGAATAAAATCGAATTATTCTTACTCCTATAAGGATTATAGGTGATAACTGGTAAAGGTTAATTAACAAAAATAAAACATTTTGGAAAATATTGCTTTTTAATAAATATAATGATTAAATCAAATTATCCAGATAGTGGTAAAAATTTCCTATCTGAGAGATACTGGCCAGTATCAAGAAGTGTTTCTCGCCCTCTAAAAAAATCAGGAGTTGATCATGTATGAAATCGTTATGGAAAAACAGTGTAGCGGTTCTAACCATTCTCTCCATTCTGCCATTTTCACAAACTGCCGTGCATGCTGAACAAAAGCATTCGGGGCCGATCTCGACTTCTCAAGTAGACGTGCAAACGAAAAAATTGTCTATTGAAAAAGAAGGTAGATTGTCAGCGGCTGAACGAGCATTCGTAGGAAAAGTAAAATCGAAAAAGGGTGTACATCGTCAAGGCGACCTGTATGTGGTCTCCCGTGGTGAAATGCCTACCTCTGGTTATAGTTTGAAGGTTGTTGGAACTCAGCAAGGATGGGAAATGCTCACGGTTTATGTAGAGCTGACCAATCCTACTCCAGAAGATATTACAATGCCAGCGGTGCACACACCTTATATCATTGTGCGGGCAAGCCTGCCGCCATACACAACAATGGTGTTTATGGATGCAACGACAGATAAGGTATTGTTCCGATAAACTGCTTGATGGATAGAAATGGAAAAAGGCCGGATATAATCATCCGGCCTTTTTTTAGTCGAGACATGCTGTTTTGGGTGCCAATCTTATAAAAATTCCCCCTTAGATTTCATCGGGTAACCAGGTGGTTTTTCCAATGACGATTCTAAGGGGCTCGTCGCAGAGTTGCTATTCTATTTCGGATGAGTGGAAAATTAAGGCTGATTCGATGTTACATACGTACCGGCGATCAAATCATGGATCGAGCGTTTATCCTGACGAACACCAACCATGATGGCGCTGACGATTATACCAAGACCGAGTGTAATGACATACACGATTCCTCCGACGAGGTTGCGTAACAGCATGGTTCCGATTCCTACAGGCTCTCCATCGATTCGGGCGATGCGAATCCCGGCAATTCGTTTGCCCACCGTATAGCCATGCCAAAATACAGGCACGAGGAGGCTGTACAGCGAGGAGATGAGATTGGTAACAATATTGTCTTCTGTACTGCCTGTAATGATATAGGTGATCAGTAGTAGCGGTAGTCCGATAATGATTGCATCTAGCAGTCCGGCACCGAGCCGACGCCAAAATCCTACGGGATTGCTTGGCGATGTGGTGATTGATTCCATGTTTTCCCTCTCCTTGTTATTCGAATAGGAATATATATGACTGCCCATTCGAAAATAGTGCAGATAAGGCTCCGTCGTTAACGAGACGGAGCCTTAATTTTCCATAAGATTATACACCTGTAAATTTATTATGACAAGGTTAAAAACATCCGAAGCATTACGGCAATCCTGCCAGGAATGGCATCAATGACGATATGCTCGTGGGAGGCGTGGGCTCCATCACCAACAGGTCCCAAACCGTCAAGCGTTGGTGTGCCTGCATCAGCGGCGAAGTTTCCATCGCTTGTTCCGCCGACACCTTGCTCCGTCAATTCAAAGCCTTCCAGACGCGCTTGTTCCTGCGCATGCAAGAACAGTTGCTCGGTACCGGCAGTTCGTTCCATAGGAGGCTTGGTGATACCGCCTTCCACGAACAGCTTGGCTTCCGGATGGACAGGGGTCAGTTGACTCATCAATCGGGTAATACGCTCGCTTTCCTCACGGCTTTGGATACGCACATCAATTTCTGTCATGGCAAAGTCAGGTACGACGTTCGATGCACTTCCACCTGTAATGGTACCAACAGACAAGGTAGTGCCCGCCTCATAATTCGTAAACGATTGAATATCGAGGACGTGGTGAGCCAGTTCAGCGATCGCATTGATCCCCTTGGCGTGATCATTGCCTGCATGTGCAGCACGGCCTGTGACTTTTAAAAGGAAGTCTCCGCCGCCTTTGCGGCTTGTTTTCAAAGAGCCATCTCCAGCGGCAGGCTCCAGTACCAATGCATATTTACTTCTTTTTGCTTCCTCTCTAATAAGCATTTCGGAGGAAACACTGCCAATCTCTTCGTCGGTGTTCCAAAAAAAGACGAGCTTATTTTTGGGCGAAAGATTGTGTTCCATCATGGCGCGCAGGGCGAAATAGCTAAAAACGATCCCCGCCTTCATGTCGTATGTACCAGGCCCATAGAGTCGGCCATTTTCCTCGCGACAAGGCTCAACGGCTAATGTACCAATTTCTTTTACGGTATCGAAGTGACCGAGAATGAGGATTTGTTCGTCGCCATCTCCATACTCCATTCGCAGCTGATTTCCGTATTGCTCTTGTGGCAAGCTCTCTACCCGACACCCCAATTGGCGAAAGCGCTCCGCAATCAGACTGCCTAATTGATCGACAGCTTGCTTGTTATGGGTGGGTGTTTCCATCTCTACATATGTACGCAGTTCCTCGATAATTTCTGGGAGCTGCTGCCGAAAATAGGACGTCCAATTTTTCTCCATGTCAGCCTCCTGTAATTCCTTTTACTAGCACTATAAAGCCTTGTTTGCTTTTCTGCCACTAAAATAAAGATTTGCGTATAAAATTCTGTATATTCCGTGTTTAAAATGTAAGTAAAAAATGATTGAAATTGTTTAGATTATGAGTAAAATAATCATTGTGATGCATAAATATAAGTTTTCATGCAAATTAATGCTACGAATAGACTGCTTTATGCGTAAAAATCATAACAACGGGGGTTCATCATGAAGAAAACAAAATCATTTATTTCTCTGGCACTTACTTCAATGCTTGCGGCAGTCGTGATCGCTGGATGCGGTACAGGCAATCAAACAGCAACAGGACAAGCACCTGCGCCTTCTGCTGGCGACAAGAAAACATTGGTCATGGCTACTTCGGCTGACTATAAGCCGTATGAATATCACGATCTGAGCAGCGGAAAAGATGAGATTGTCGGCTTTGACATCGATATCGCGAAATACATTGCAAAAGAGCTTGGCTACGAACTGCAAATCAATGACATGAACTTTGACGGGCTTATTCCGGCACTGCAAACGAATCGCGCGGACTTCGTTATGGCTGGCATGACAGCAACGCCTGAGCGCGCGAAGAACGCTGATTTCTCTACCATCTATTACGATGCGAAAAATACGATCGTAGCAAAGAAAGACAGCAATCTGACCAAGCCTGAGCAATTGGCTGGCAAAAAAGTAGCGGTACAGCTCGGTTCTATTCAGGAAGGGGCAGCAAAGGAGATTGCAAAGACTGTTTCCGGCTTGCAGATCACTTCACTGAACAAGCTGCCTGAGATTGTTGAAGAAGTAAAAGCGGGCCGCGTAGATGCTGCCATTATCGAGGACACGGTAGCGAAAGGCTTCGTGGAAAACAATGACTCTCTGCAATTTACCACATTGGAAGAAAATGAACAAAATGGCTCCGCTGTTGCGTTCCCAAAAGGCTCGCCGCACGTAGAGAAATTTAATGAAGTCATTAAAAAGATGCAAGACAACGGAGAAATGGACAAGCTGATTCAAAAATGGTTCGGTCAATAATCTCTCCAGGCAACGAAGAATAACTGTATAAGCAGCAAGAGGGGAGAATGGGCATGAATTTGGATTTTGCACAAATCGTGCCCTATATTCCTTTCATATTGGAAGGGATAAAGGGCACGCTACTTGTTACTTTGATTTCGGTTGTATTGGGATTTTTCTGGGGCTCCATCCTCGCACTTATTAAAATTTCGAATGTGAAAGTGCTAAACTGGCTCGCGGTTGTTTATACTTCTGTTTTCCGCGGGACGCCTTTGATTTTGCAGCTTACCTTTGTTTATTTTGCAACGCCACAGCTTACTGGCTACAACATTTCGCAACTGGAAGCAGCAGTGCTAACATTTACACTAAACTCAGGTGCATACATTTCTGAGACGATTCGTGGTGGAATATTGGCGGTGGATAAAGGGCAGTGGGAAGCGGCCAAAGCGCTTGGTGTACCTTATCACCGGATGATGCTAGATATTATTTTGCCGCAGGCTGTCAAAAATATCTTGCCTGCACTCGTCAATGAAACGATTGCGCTCTTGAAGGAATCTGCACTCGTTTCCACGATTGGTCTTGCAGACATCATGCAGAACGCGAATGTGGTCAAAGGCACCATCTTCCGCTATTTTGAGCCATACATGATCGCCGGTATCCTGTACTATGTCATGGTTATGATCCTGACTTGGGTAGCTCGCGTACTGGAACGGAGGATGAGACTCAGTGATTAAGATCGATAACATTACGAAGTCATTTGGACAACTGAATGTATTGAAGGGCATCACGACGAACATCGGTAAAGGGGAGGTTGTCGCCATCATCGGTCCATCTGGATCGGGGAAGTCAACACTACTGCGTTGCATCAACCTGATGGAGACACCAACGACGGGTACAATTACGATCAACGGGCAGGAAATCACGGCTCCAAAAGCTGACGTGATGGGTATTCGTCAGCAAATCGGGATGGTTTTCCAGCATTTTCACCTGTTTCCGCATATGACGGTATTGAAAAACTTGACCTATGCTCCGATGAAAGTAAAAGGTATGTCTGCGGCTGAGGCGGAAACAAAGGCGAGAGAGCTATTGGCGCGTGTAGGGCTGGCGGACAAAGCGGATGTCTTTCCATCACGCTTGTCAGGCGGTCAGAAGCAGCGTGTAGCCATTGCCCGTTCACTTGTGATGGAGCCACAAATCATGCTGTTTGACGAGCCGACCTCTGCCCTCGACCCAGAGATGGTCAAGGAGGTTTTGGAGGTTATGAAAGGGCTGGCTGATAGCGGAATGACGATGGCAATCGTTACGCATGAAATGCGCTTTGCCGAAGAGGTGTCAGATCGTATTTTGTTCCTCGATGATGGTCGTCTCTTGGAGGATACGCCACCAGAAGAGTTTTTCCAAAAGCCAAGAAGTGAACGCGCCCAGCAGTTTTTGGAGAAGGTTCGGTAATACAACTAGCCGCAGTGCCGATGAGGCAGCGGCTTTTTTCTTTGACACGCGCATAGACTTGGGCTAGAATCAGAAACATTATCAGTGTAAAAAATTTTTTGTTTATTCTATTTTGAGGAGTGACTATTTTGGATCGTCAACGGTTGGTCATTTTGTTGGAAATGGCGATGATGGCGGCTCTTGCAATTGTGTTTAGTCAGATCAAGGTTTTCGAAATGCCACAGGGCGGCTCTGTATCTTTGGTGATGGTGCCAATCGCATTGATCGCTGTTCGCCGTGGACTCGCTGCTGGTGTCATTACAGGGCTTGTTGTCGGATTTCTTCAATTGCTCTTGGGCAGTACAGTTGTCCATCCAGTTCAGCTGTTGCTGGATTATCCGCTTGCTTTTGGAGCGCTGGGTCTCGCTGGGTTTGTTCGCCTGTCTGGCTACGAAGGAACGAAGCAACGAATCATGGTTCTGTGGAGCGGCTTGTTCATTGGCGTGATTGGACGATTTGTCTGCCATTTTCTATCGGGTATTATTTGGTTTGGCAGCTACGCGCCAGAAGGTGTACCAGTCTGGCAATATTCCCTCATTTATAACATCACGTATCTGCTGCCAGAAATGATTATCGCGGGAGTCGTCTTGACAGTTGTGCTTAGCAGCGCATCGCAGCTGCTGTTCCCCGCACGCGATCGAGTCGCATAAGAAACAGGAAAAATCGGTATCAAGTACAAACTATCCACATAATGTAATCAGGCAGCGAGTTCCGTTGCCTGATTTTTTACTTCTTAGACATCTACTTTTTTCAGGTGGCAGGATACATGTTTATCCGACAGCAGAATATGATGTAATATGCACGTTTTTGAGAACACCTAAAGGAGGTGCTTACGCGAAATGGGATTGCGCTCCTATCGCCTGCGACAGGGGGGCGCCTTGCGACGTGTTCTCGGGGTTGCGTTGGCTGTCGGGGGAATCACCATTTTCCTGTATTGGGCACCTCCGTGGGTTTGGTATAGCCTATTGGCATTAGCACTCATAGGGGCCGGCGTGTATTTGTATCGTGTGTAGTAATTTCGGTGAGGAGGGGTAGCATGCGGTTTTACACCATCAAGTTGCCGAAGTTCCTGGGTGGCATGATTCGGGGCATCATCGAGGCGTTCAACAAGAAAAAATGAACTTTCGGCCCCGAGCCTCCTTAGGGAGAAGAGTGGAGAAACGGGAGAAATGCAAAAAAGCACCTCGAGGGTGCTTTTTTTCGCATAGCTGAAATCAACTATACGCGAGTTACGAGACCGGATTTCAGTGCTCGAGTACTTACATAAACGCGCTTCGGTTTTCCATTTACGAGAATGCGCACTTTTTGTACGTTGACACCCCAAGTGCGGCGAGTTGCGCGCATGGAGTGGGAGCGAGCGTTTCCAGCTTTAGCAGATTTACCTGTTACAAAGCAACGACGTGCCATTACAATCCACCTCCCTTGTTACATATAAACGGGATTTCCTTTGTGGGAAATACAAATACTCGACTATATTAGCACAACATTGCTGTCAATTGCAATACTTGACAACATGAATTACCTAGTCTTTCTCGTAGGGTTGATAGGATCGACAAAACGCTTCATTTCTCTTTTGTGTTAGTGTAGAATTGTAAGGAAGCATGGTTACGCTTACCTATGACGGTCAAGCTGTTTAACAGAGGAGGAGTCCTTGCATGACAGTGGAAATGAATACATCGCTAGGAAAGATCGATGTTACAGAAGACGTGATCGCACGGATCGCTGGCGGCGCGGCCATGGAAGTTTTTGGACTTGTGGGCATGGCTTCTCGCAAAGCGTTGAAAGATGGAATCGCTGAACTGTTAGGAAGAGACAACCTGAGCAAAGGTGTCGTCGTTCATAACACAAATGGCGAAGTAGTATTGGACATGCACATTATCGTCAGCTATGGCGTAAAAATTTCTGAGGTGGCAGGCAACGTTCAACGCCGTGTTCGATATACCTTGGAGCAAACAGTAGGCATTGATGTGACTGCTGTTAATATTTTTGTGCAGGGAGTTCGTACAGACAGGGATATGTAAGGAGGAACATCAGTTGGTACATACGCGTCTAGATGGCGTGCTGTTTAGCCGGATGGTTTACCTGGGGGCGAACCTTTTATCCGACAACGTCAGAGTAGTGGATGGATTAAACGTCTTTCCTGTGCCGGATGGCGATACGGGGACAAACATGAATTTGACTTTCTCTTCCGGTGTGGAGGAGCTGACTCGAAAAGAATCCCCCCGAATCACTGAATCGGCAACTGCTTTGGCAAAAGGTCTGTTAATGGGCGCGCGCGGTAACTCCGGCGTGATTTTGTCCCAGTTATTCCGCGGCTTCAGCAAATCAGTCAATGGAAAAGATGAGGTTAACGCCCGTCAGTTTGCCGATGCCTTGAAAGCTGGTGTTGACTCTGCGTATCAGGCAGTGATGAAGCCGGTAGAAGGCACGATTTTGACTGTTGCCCGTGAAGCGGCGGAGATGGCTGTGCGTGCAGCGCGCACGTCAGATGATATTATCTCTGTCATGGAAAAAACATACGAGCAGGCGCAAGCTACGCTGTTGCGTACGCCGGAAATGCTACCTGTTCTAAAAGAAGTGGGCGTAGTCGACTCTGGTGGACAAGGTCTCTTGTTTATTTATGAAGGGTTTTTGCGAGCATTGCGCGGGGAAGAGCTATCCGCCGATCGTGAGCGTTCGTTACCTAGAATCGGTCAGGAAGAGCTGGACAAGCTCATTTCTGATCAGCATAATGCACAAATCCACATGAAAACAGAAGACATCACGTACGGGTACTGTACGGAGTTTATGGTTCATGTCGCGCATAGCACCGAGCCGAACAAAAAGTCGTTCTCAGAAGCGCTGTTCCGCAACCACCTGGATACGATGGGTGATTCACTACTGGTCGTCTCTGATGATGAAGTCGTCAAGGTACATATTCATGCAGAGCATCCGGGCAGCGTATTGCAATACGCTCAGCAATTCGGCAGCCTGCATCGACTGAAGATAGAAAACATGCGCGAGCAGCATGCGAACATTCTAAAAGCGGAAGAGAACAAAGGACAGGCGAAGCCAGAAACAGTTGCTAAACCTGCTACAGAGTTGCTTCCATACGGATTGATCGCGGTAGCTGCTGGTGAGGGAATCGCTACAATTTTGCGCAGCATGGGTGTGCATGTGGTAGTAGAGGGCGGTCAAACGATGAACCCGAGCACAGAGGACTTCATGAAGGCCATCGCAGGACTGAATGCCCAGCACATCATCATCCTGCCAAACAACAGCAATATCATCATGGCAGCACAGCAGGCATCCGAGCTCGCTGAAGTTCCTGTATCTGTCATACCGACGAAGAGCATTCCGCAGGGATTAGCAGCACTGGTCAGCTTCCGTACAGATGTTGAACCGGAAACGAACGTGCAAGCGATGACCAAGGCAATTGCCCAGGTGAAAACAGGTATGGTGACGCACGCGGTTCGCGACACGCAAATGGGTGAGGTACAAATCAAAGAAGGCGATTTTATCGGCATGGCTGAAAAAGAAATCGTCACAGCAGGCCCCGACTTGCTAGCTTGCGCAACGACGCTGCTCTTGGGAATGGTGGATGAAGACTCCGAAATCATTACGATATTCTTAGGAGAAGATGCGACAGAAGATCAGGCTCATGCTTTAGAAAAAGCTTTGTCTGATGCGTACGCGGATGTGGAAGTAGAGATCCAGGCAGGCGGTCAACCGTTGTATCCATTCATTTTTTCTGTCGAGTAAAAGCCAACCTTTTGAACACGAATGAATAGGGAGAGGAGCGATCGAGAATGCCAATTGTGATTCTTACCGACAGCGCGTCTGATATCGATGCGTCTGTGAGGCAGTCATTGGGGATCGTGGCCGTCCCGTTGAAAATCATGTTTGGGGCGGAAACGTATGTGGACGCAGTCACTATCTCGTCTTCGGAGTTTTTCGATAAGCTGAAGCAATCGAGCGTGATGCCGACGACCTCGCAGCCGTCTCCGCTTGAATTTGCCGAAGCATACAAAGCGATCTATGAGAACTATGGCAAGGACGTGCAAATCATTGCCATACTCTTATCGGGTTCCTTATCGGGTACGTATCAATCAGCGATGATCGCCAAGTCGATGTTGGATGAAAATATAGACATTACGGTGATCGATTCTCGCAAAGCTTCGTTTGTTCATGGAATGATCTGTGTGGAGGCTGCCAAAGCCGCACAAGCAGGCAACAACAAAGAGCAAATTCTGGATCAGATTGATCGTTATTTGGATGAGGTGCAGGTATACTTTATTGTGGATACACTGGAGTTCCTGCAAAAAGGCGGTCGGATTGGCAGAGCATCTGCTGTCATCGGTTCGCTTTTGAATATCAAGCCGATTTTGACGCTGGATACTGCTGGGTACGTGTCTGCTTTTGACAAGGTACGAGGGACGAAGAAAGCTCTGAATCGCGTATTTGAAGCTTTGCAAGAGTACGCGAAAGGCGAGCCTGTGAAAATCGCTGTGCTGCACAGTAGTGTTCCAGATCAAGCGGCTGAGCTCTTGGAGCGACTCAAGCAAGAGTTTTCGGTAACGGACTCTTGGTTGGAACAGATTGGTCCCGTGATCGGTACGCATACAGGTCCAGGTCTACTTGGGATCGTCATGGTAAAAGATAAGTAAGGGATATATCGTATGGAGAGGAGCTTCCCTGAGGTAGGGGGCTTCTTTTTTATACGTGAAATACAAGGGGGAGGTTCTGGTGAATAAGGATGATTTCCTTATCGAGCTGGAGGATATTGTGTATGACTCTCTATTTATTGGCGGTCATAAAGATGATTTGAACAAAGAAATTTCTGCTAATATGTGGTCTATTTCTTTAAGTAAGCAGTTAGCTAGTCAGTTCACAGTTTCTGATTTTATGAACTTTTTCCATAAAGTAATAGAGAATAGAAAACAGCAAATTTTAAAATCAAATAGTGATCATGGAATGCTGTTATATGTTTGGTTCGATTGGCAGGCTTCGCGACTAAAATTTAATCTTATCTCTCAGGTTCATGAAAGACTCCCCTTTAGCGGAAAGATTGAAATCATTGATGAGCTTGAACCAATCATTAACGAGTTTCTTCATTTTTCGTATCATGATGGATTTGTAGATTTCGATCGAGAACTAGATCCCGTAAAGGTATTCCTAATTTCACTTCCAAAGAAATAATTTCAGAGGGAGTTTTTTCATATAGCCTGATTTGACCGCATGTTGTCAGCATAAATCGGTTATGATTGCTTTACGTACAGTTTCCTCTGTAGCGCTTTCAAAGGCTGTAGGATACAATGAGAGGGAATCTTGTTGAACCCCTTGTGATTCAGGAGGAGAACCGGTTGAAGTACAAAAGCGTATTTGATATTATCGGTCCAATTATGGTTGGGCCATCTAGCTCCCATACGGCGGGTGCAGCTCGTATCGGTCGTGTGGCTCGCAAGCTGTTTGGCAGAATGCCTTTGCGAGCAGAAATTGTGTTTTACGGCTCATTTGCAAAGACGTATCAAGGACATGGTTCTGATGTGGCGACCGTTGCAGGAATTCTTGACTTTGACACGTCGGATTTGCGTCTGAAAAATTCGTTGGTGATTGCAGAAAAAGCTGGCATGGAAGTGGAGTTGTCCACTTCTGAGGTTTTGACAGAGCACCCGAACACGGCGCGGATCAAGCTGTCTGATGATGAGCGTCAGATTGAACTCGTTGGTGTTTCCATTGGTGGCGGAAAGATCGAAGTGTTGGAAGTGAACGGGTTTTCCTTTCAGTTGGGCTTCGATACACCGACGCTCTTGGTCTTGCATGAGGATCGCTTTGGGATGATTGCGGCTGTGGCAAAGGTGCTGACCCAGCACAACATTAATGTGGGGCTCATGGAAGTGTCTCGACACACACGCGGTTCGCGTGCTTTGATGGCAATCGAAACGGATTCGACGATCTCCCCGGAAGTCCTGGAGGAAATCCGTCAAATCCCCCATATCTTTGACGTATCCCTGCTCGCATTGAACTAAGCAAAAGGACGAGCAGGATTAGAGGAGTGAACAACCAGATGTTTCGTAATGTGGCTGAACTAGTTGAGCTGGCCGAATCCCAGGGGAAGAAAATCTCCCAGGTGATGATTGAAGCAGAAATGGAAGTTTCCCAGCGCAGTCGGGATGCCATTATGCAAGATATGTACGCCAACCTCGATGTGATGGAAAAAGCAGTGCGTCGCGGGCTTACTGAAGATATTCGCTCGCATAGCGGGTTGACGGGCGGCGATGCGAAGAAGCTGCAAACATATATGGAGACCAAGACGTTTTTGTCTGGCCCCACACTTTTGAATGCCGTTTCGATGTCTGTGGCGGTTAACGAAGTAAATGCTGCAATGGGTACGATTGTCGCAACACCGACAGCAGGAGCATGCGGCATTGTACCAGGGACGTTGTTTGCTGTATCTGACAAGCTGCAGCCGACCCGTGAGGATATGGTCAATTATTTGTTCACAGCAGGCGCTATCGGGTATTGCATTGCCAATAACGCATTCATTTCGGGTGCTGCAGGTGGTTGCCAGGCAGAGGTGGGCTCTGCAACGGCTATGGCTGCTGCGGCGATTGTAGAAATGGCTGGCGGTACGCCTGAGGAATCTGCCCAAGCAGTGGCGATCGCATTGAAAAATATGCTCGGTCTGGTCTGTGACCCCGTAGCCGGACTGGTTGAAGTACCATGTGTCAAACGAAATGCGATGGGAGCAGCGATTGCGACGGTAGCCGCAGATATGGCAATGGCAGGCATCAAGAGCGTAATCCCGACAGATGAAGTCATCGATGCCATGTACCGAATCGGTTGCGCCATGCCGACTACCCTGAAGGAAACCGCACAGGGTGGTCTTGCTGCCACGCAAACGGGCCGCATGATCGAAGCCAAAGTGTTCGGCGTACGGATGGAGAAGTAAGATGGCTGGTGGATATCAATCGCCCGTCTCCCTTTTGCACGGGGTAGGGGAAGAGCGGGCGAAGGCATTTGCAGGACTGGGAATCAACAGCATTGGTGATTTGCTGGAGTATTTCCCGTCTCGCTATGAAGATTACCGTGTGCGCGATTTGACAGAAGTAAAAGACGGAGAGAGGGTCACGCTGGCAGGTACGGTGTACGGCGAACCCTCTGTTCGTTTTTATGGAAAAAGAAAATCACGACTTTCGGTCAAGGTTGTCATGGATCGTGTCGTGGTGACGGCTGTCTGGTTCAATCAGACGTTTGTCAAAAGCAGGCTGTCGCCCGGCAAGGAAATACTCGTCACAGGAAAATGGGACAAGCACAAGCTACAAATCACTGTGAGCGAAATGACAGAAGTAGACTCCGAACGTGCGACAAAACGAGGCGAGCTCGCCCCTGTCTATCCACTTGGTGGCGATGTGACGCATACACTGCTGCGCAAAACCATTCAACTGGCGTTGCGTCAATACGGCAAGGAGATTCCTGAGATCCTTCCTGCCGATATTGTGGAGCGCTACCGACTGATGCCTCGGATGCATGCCTTTCATTCGATTCATTTTCCGGAAAATGCGGAAGATGGTCGTCAAGCGCGGCGACGGATTATGTTCGAGGAGCTTTTCTTATTCCAGCTAAAGATGCAAACACTGCGCAAGATTAATCGACAGCAAACGGAAGGCGTTGCTTTGACGATTCCGATGGAAGAGGTACGGGAATTTGTCAAAGGTCTACCGTTCCCGCTGACGGATGCGCAGAAACGAGTGGTAAAAGAAATATTGGACGACATGCGGGCACCTCATGCGATGAATCGGCTGTTGCAAGGGGACGTAGGCTCGGGAAAAACGGTCGTAGCTGCTATCGCGCTGATTGCTGCGGTGAAAGCAGGTTATCAGGGAGCGCTGATGGTACCGACGGAGATTCTCGCCGAGCAGCATGTGCAGTCGTTGACGAAGCTTTTGTCCGATTATGGCATTCAGGTCGCGCTCTTGTCTGGTTCGCTGACGGCGAAACGTAGACGTGAAGTCATCGGCTCTCTGCAAATGGGGTTAATCGATGTCGTGGTTGGTACCCATGCGCTCATTCAAGAGGATGTCTTTTTCTCCCGTCTAGGTCTTGTGATTACGGACGAGCAGCACCGATTCGGCGTGGAGCAACGGCGAATTTTACGGAATAAAGGCTTGTCTCCTGATGTCTTGTTTATGACTGCAACACCAATTCCGAGAACACTGGCAATTACGGCATTTGGCGACATGGACGTCTCGACGATTGATCAAATGCCCGCGGGGCGCAAACCGATTGAGACGACATGGAAAAAGCACGATCAGTTTCCGGCTGTGTTGGAGCAAATGCGGGATGAACTGCGCAAAGGACGACAAGCGTATGTGATTTGTCCGCTCATTGAGGAGTCGGAAAAGCTCGATGTGCAAAATGCGATTGATGTACATGCTCAGCTCACACACATTTTCCCTGAATTCGGCGTAGGTCTGATGCATGGGCGACTGCCAGCGAAGGAAAAGGATGCAGTCATGCAAGCCTTTCTGGCGGCAGAGCATGCTGTCCTGGTCAGTACAACGGTCGTAGAGGTCGGTGTGAATGTGCCGAATGCCACCTATATGGTCATTTATGATGCGGAGCGGTTTGGTCTTGCTCAGCTTCACCAATTGCGTGGGCGGGTAGGACGTGGCTCTGAACAGTCGTATTGTGTGTTAATCGCCGATCCGAAATCCGAGATTGGAAAAGAGCGGATGCGTGTCATGTGCGAGACGACGGATGGATTTGAGCTATCGCAGCGCGATTTAGAATTGCGCGGACCGGGTGATTTTTTCGGGACAAAGCAGAGTGGCTTGCCGGAGTTTAAAGTCGCTGATTTATTAAGTGATTACAAAGCGCTGGAGGTAGCGAGACAGGAGACTGTCAAGCTGGTAGCAGAGGACTCTTTCTGGCGCGACGAAAAGTATCATTGGCTGCGTGACTATTTAAAGAATGAGGGCGTGCTGGACGGTGTCGTCTTCGATTAGGAAAGGAAGCCTTCCCACTTCAAGCGCGTGGGGAGGCTTTTTCTTTTGTGGAGTGAAACTTTAAGTAGGGTATCGACGTCTATCCTCTGTAAGGTAAATTTTTCTAGGAAGCGAGGCGAGTTTTTTTGTCTTTGCGAAAAATTCGGGGAATGAGTATGTCCATTGTATTTGCATTGCTTATCATGACAGGATCCGACTTCGCGCAAGCAACCTCCACGGACAGTCGGATTGCTCAGACTGGCCCCTCCCATACGACCAGCCAAACGACAAAGGAATGGAAGCAAAAGGAACTGCCTTACGACTACGTAGCGATGAAAGAAGACGTGGTTATTCAGTTGAACGAGGCTCCACAGCTCCGCTCTCCTCGAAGAACGGTCGTAGGACCTGCACCACAGGCATACACCCTCTTTTTTAAGGAAGCCGTGAACCGTGGAACAGTCGAAGCAGCGATCCGCAAAAATGCTCAGGAAGAGACCAAAAAAGAGGACTTGGGCTACGTGGAGCCGATTTTTACGTTTCACTGGGTGCACGACCGTCAACTGCAATTGCTGGCTACCCTTCCTGATACGCTTGCCAAAGACAGAAGCTGGACGGAATATGTTGTAAATGTAGCAGGAGCGAAGACGGTAAAGGGAACCGCGTTTGATGATACGAATGATTTCTCGGCGGTGGTGTTTGCTCCGTCTCAGATTTGGCGAGTCTCCGTTGATGGCAAGGTGAAAGAAAAAATGACGGACTTTGCCGTCAGGACTCCCATGGAATTTATCGACCCTGAGGAACGGTATGTGTTGTTGGAGCGATTTACAGAATATTGCGAGTGCGATGCACGTTTCCCCATGCTGTATTCGATTTATGACATACAGACAAAAGAGCTGACTGCTTATCCAGTGGAGCTGACTGACAACTATAGCGGTGCAGGCGACTTCATGGCAGATCGCCGCGGCTTCTTTTTCGCTCATCCACCAAAAGGGACAGAAGTACCGAAAAGTGAGTTTGCCACTCGTATCAAGGTAGATGGATACGTACATGGAGCCAGCTTTAGCCATGATCGCAAGCATGTATTGATGGCAGTAGGCAAGACCGAACAGAAAAAGGATCTCGATTTGGTCGTGTACGATCTGGCGACTGCAAAAGAACGGCGCCTCCCAGGTGTAATCAAAGGATGGGTTCCAACAGATGAGATGAATGGGCAAGTCCAGCCCGTCAGTTTTATCGATGATGGACGCTACGCGACGTTTGAAATGAGAATGGAGGAGGAAAGCTTTGAGGAGCTTCGTCAACGCTACGATTGGCAGTCAGGCAAAGTGATCAGCTGGAATCCACCTGTTCCCAAAGAAGCTTGGTCTGGCTATATCCAGTCGACAGATGGCGCCTATCAAATGTATTGGAATGCAGGGGTGTTTAAGGGCGACGTCAAACTGAAGGAAATGAAACCAGATGCGATATGGATTCCAGGCACTCACCATTTGGTTTATATCGATTGGGAAAAAGCTGAACAAGGAGCGGAGTCCGTATCGTCGCTCTTCCTGTTCGATGCTGATCGTAAGCAACAATCTGTGCTGGTGAAAGGACTGCCAGCGAATGTATCTATTTTGGGAGCTAGCAACGACGGCAAATGGCTGTATGTTACGACTCCGGAGCGACTAGCCCCTTAGCGTCATATTCCGATGCCAGTATGGATAAAATGATCAAGGATTCGTAAGTATCGCCTGATTTTAGGCAATCGCGCAAGGTGCCCTCTATGTGAAACCCTTCCGATACGTAAAGGGTGCGGGCGCGGTCGTTCGTTTCTTTTACATCCAGCCAGAGTCGATGGGCTTTTTGCTCGATGAATGCCCAATGCTTGATCTGACGCAGGATGTTGCGACCGTAGCCTTCGCCCTTCACTGCGATTGTAATACGCATGAGCTCAATACTTTGATGAGGATTGGTCAGCCCGGCGATGATGACGTAGCCGACGGGGTGGCCTGTTTCTTTTTTTTCGGCAATCATATGGAGGATGTCCGGGTTGCCAAGTGCGTGGTGGTGCCGCTCTTCGCTCCACGGGATAATGAACGGGGTATTCTCTGGCGCATTTTCTACTTCGCATACAAATGAAATGTCTGCTGGTGTAGTGCGGCGTAAGTGGATGGTCATGCGTGTATCTCCTTTTCAGCTTAACATTTGCATACCATGATCAGATTGCCGTCGGGATCGCGGAAGTTGAACCAGTGACCATGCTGGATAGGAACGACGACTTCTACTCCGTTCTCCTTGAGAAATGCATAAGAGGCTTCGATATCCTGTGTGTTGAAATGAAACAAGGGAGCATCATCTGTGATGCGCTTCGGAAAGATTTTGCTGTCTAGAACGAGCGTCAGTCCGCTTTGTAAGGGAATGCAGTATATATGTCCGAACATAATCTCACCGTCTGCGGGAATGCCCAAGAGACGGCAGTACCAGTCGCGTGCGCGTTCGATGTCGCTGACGGCTACAAAAATGGCTCCGATTTGGGAGAGCAGGGGGGAAGTGGTAGTCATTGTGATAGAGATCCTTTCAATAGGCGTTTTTCACAAGGGCGACCCGTCATAATCGTGCACGAAATGTCGGATCGCCTGATTTTGCTTTTGCTATTCTGAGGGGGAAAGGGAGGTCATTACCATGGATTTGCTTGCAAAGCTGAATGAGGCTCTGGACTACATCGAAGACAATTTGACCAGCGAGATTGACTACAAAGAAATCGCTCGGGTGGCTTGCTGCTCCGAGTATCACTTCAAAAGGATGTTTTCTTTTCTCGCTGGAGTTCCGTTATCCGAGTACATCCGGCGTCGGCGCATTACGCTTGCAGCTTTTGAGCTTGCGGACAGCAACGAGCGGGTCATTGACATTGCGGTCAAATACGGATACGGATCGGCTGATTCCTTTGCCAGAGCTTTTCAGAATGTGCATGGCGTCACTCCGACAGAAGCCAGACACATTGGCCATTCCTTGAAGGCTTATCCGCGAATGACCTTTCATCTATCCATTAAAGGAGGCAGTGCCATGAACTACCGTATGGAAGAAAAAGAGCCATTTCGCATTGTGGGTCTGAAAAAAAGAGTCCCGCTGATTTATCGTGGAGTCAATCCAGAGATTGCGTCCATGTGGGCTTCATTAGATATGGAGGCGATTCAGCAACTGAAGTCTCTATCCGATGTCAAACCACTTGGACTGCTCAGTGCGTCCACGAACTTTTCAGAAGGTCGGCTGGAATATGGTGAGGTTGATCACTTTATCGGGGTGGCCACTACAAAGGAATGTCCAGACAATCTGGCAGTGCTTGAAGTTCCTGCTTTTACCTGGGCCGTATTCGAATCAGTGGGTCCATTCCCTGATACGCTGCAAGACATCTGGGGTCGCATCTATGCTGAATGGTTTGTGTCCTCTGGATATGAGGCGGCTCAGGGCCCAGAAATTTTGTGGAACGAAAATAAAGAGATAACATCACCGACCTTTCGCAGCGAGATTTGGATTCCTGTGGTGAAAAAGTAACCCTATATTGCATTCGCTCTCGTTTGCGGAACACCTACCAGCGTGTGCATATCCGGGAAGAAATAATTACCAACTTTTTTTGCATATGACAGGCATAAAAGCGAACGTTTGTTTACTTAAATAACGGATCGTGTTTTTGATCGACATGCAGAGCTTTTATGCCAGTATCGAGAAAGGGGTCAACCCAGAGCTGCGAAACAAGCTGATTGTCGTCGCCGTCGATCCCGCTGACGTGTCGCATAGTTCAATCCTAACCAAGATTACCCTAGCCTCATCTTGAAGACAAGGTGGGGCTATTTTACGCTTGCTGTGCTCACGAGCATCTGACAAGCGTTAATGCCAAGAAATCTTTCTTTACTGAGGACTCTTTTCGGGCACTCTAAGGGCAACACCACGATTAAGGAGGGAACCCTGATGCGTAAACACCTAGTCTTGTTCCTACTCCTCCTGTTCCTGCCGCTGGGCGCCTGCGAGCCGTTTGCATCGCCGTCGACGCCCGGTCCCGGTCCGGTGACCTCAGCCCCCGGTCCCGGTCCGGCGACCTCATCCTCCGATCCAGGACCGGTGACCTCAGCCCCCGGTCCTGGTCCGGTGACCTCAGCCCCCGATCCTGGTCCGGCGACCCCATCCCCCGATCCTGGTCTGGTGACCCCTGGTACTGGCTGCGACAAAGTAGCGGAAGTCGACAGGCAAGTGAAGGAATTATATAACAAGTATCTCGAGGCTAATAAGGCTGGTAGAACGGAGGAGGCAGCACAGCTATACAAAGCCTATGCGGCTGCCTGGCAACAGCTGCAATACCTTAGAAGTATTTGTCCACATGTCCCTGAAAGAAGATGACGATCCTGCAATACCTGTCGGCTGGTCATCTGCTCAGATTGCGTGAGCCTGTTACTTTCTGGGGGGCAGGTCTGCTGTCATCCGAAAGACGGTAATGTTTGCCGACCAGAGTTAATTTGAACCATTTCAGCCGGCCCGAGTTGTCGGCTTTTTTCTGTTAAATTTCAAGGGAATGGGCAAGACTTCCGGTAGACCGCTCTAGCACTACGTAAGCCGTTACATTGATGTCCCAATCCACTCCGATAAAAACGAAGAAAACCATGATAATGGGAACAACAACAAAATCGCCAACTTATATGACGGTAAATTCGGATATGCAAGGTTTAATAGTCGTTTGCACCCATTCGACTAACTAATTCTTTGATATACATTGACAGGCGAATACTGATTTCCGAACGCATAACATCCCGGACCATTCCAAAGCGATCCTCGTATCCTCTACAAATAAAACGGTGATACATTACCATATCTGCTTGTTCATCACTCATTATTTTAATATTACGCTTCGACAATTCGCGGCGCAGACTGTACAAATCTGCACTTATTTGGCTCATTAGTGCTCGGCCTGCTGTCAAATAAAGCTGCTTTAGAAGGTTGGAATGGTTCTCTATGTCTTCGATGCTCTTTTGCACCATGCTTAACATGTGAGGAAGCAAGATGCAGTCTCGGATCATTTTGAACTCATCTTCTGTAGGTCGTTTATGGGAGTTCTTTGCGTCGTGACGATTTTCGTATTGTTCTTGATGCTCAGTAAGCAGCATTTTGGACTTCCACCGTTCATTACCGTCCAGTTTGCTCATTTGTAATGGCCTCCAATCTGTTCTGCCCTCTCACGGGCTACTCCGGACTGTAATAATGATGATGCCCTCATAATAGCGGCGCTGCCGTATCTATCCTTAATGTCATCAGTCGCTCTCTCCAGGCTGTACGCTTTGATCCGGTCGTCGAAAAAAGTAAGCTGAATGACGTTATCGTCTGTCAACTCAGTCAATGCAACAGATAGGTGGTTAACGGGCATACCGCTCCAATGTTTATGGAAAATTCCGAGAGCTGCTGATGCGACTTCATGTGAAAGGGATGTAGGGTGTGGAAGTGTTACCTGTCTATTAAACGACAATAACGAATGTTGACCATCTGTTTCTGTTGCTCCGACGGACACAACTCGCCCGATGTAACCCAGTCTCCTGCTGCGACGACAGACCTCCACCACCAATTCCAGCAGTATAACCTCGATATCTTCAATCTTCCGATAAAGGCTGCTTCTGAGCGCCTTGCCGTGACTAACCGATTTTAATTTATTACGAATACTTGCCACGACAGGGCTAGGGTCTATTCCACGTGCTGTCTGCCAATAATATTCCGCCTGTATATCACTTTGCTTGCCCATCTCTTTTCGCATACGCTTTTTAAAATCACCCAGTTCCAGACGCGCAATGTCGCCAATCGTGTAAAGACCCATACGTGTAAAATGACGAGCCATTCGAGAGGCAACCATAAACATTTGATGTACCGGTAACGGCCATAATACAGATTCTAAATTGTCGAAACCAAGTTTAAAGATACCTTCGGGCATTTTTTTAGCAAAATTATCAGTAGCCATTTTCGCCAACACTTTCGTTGGTCCAATTCCGCACCGCGTCCAAACTCCTGTTGATAACAGAACGTGTGTCTGAATCTGGTGAGCAATCTCTTCCGGAGCCCCGAAATAACTGATAGAACCTGTAACATCAAGAAACTGTTCATCGATGGAATAAGGTTCGACCTGGTCCGTAAATGACTCGAAGATCTCGCTAAGAAGCAAGGATACGGTGATATATGTTTGCATTCGGGGGCGTATTACGACCAAATCGGAACATTTCGCAAGCGCCTCGCCGACTCTTTCGGCCGTTGTTACACCGCGTGATTTGGCGACGGGGCAAGCAGCCAGAATGATACCAGATCTTCTAGAGGGATCAGCTACAGCGACTGGCTTATCTTTCAAGTCTGGCCGGGCCGCTTTTTCAATCGAAGCATAGAATGATTGTCCGTCAACTAACATAATGGTTCGCTCTTGAGGCACGGCATTTCACTCCTGTAAAGTTGGTGATTCGTAGATGTACTACAAAGTCCATACACGCCACGGATGCGAACGTATATTCTTATTATATACCGAATGTATGTTCGTGATGCAATGAGAATAATTGGAATGCAAAAAATGCCCCCAGGTCATCCATATTGACCAAGTAGCGCAACGCCTCAAGCTTCGGGCAGCTCTGAGGTCCACTGGGTTCCTTTTGCCCGACTGCTGCATGTGAAGCTGGCAACGAATTTCTGAATAAAGGAAAAGTTAGGTACATGATGGGGAGGTGCACAAGAATAACACAGTAAATAGACAAAAATAGGTCTCTTTTTCAAAAGCAAGCTGCAAAAAACAGCGTGCCGCGATGAAACGGTGTGTGCGAAGAAGATGCGAGATTCCTGAAACGAAAAGCGGTCAAAAACAACCGTTTTTCGTGTTTTTTTGGCTTACACGGATTTTGCCAGAAGAGAGGTTTCCCTGTATTGTTAGATTATCTTTTGAAGCATATATTTGACGGATAGAACAAAGGAGATTTAACATGCTAGCACAAGAAATGGGTGTCATATTCACCAAGCACGCCGATCAAATTACTTCCAAACGTTGGGGAGAATTCATGCAACAATTGGAGGAAAAAGGCCTGTACGTGCTCATTGAGACAGACACGATCGGAAGAGTGATGAGTCCATTGGGCGGCTTGATGCCCATGCCGTGTAAAAGTGAGACGCTCCATATTGTGACAGCTGATGAGCTGGAGCAGCGCGGCTTGCCGCTCGGTCACCACATCGTAACGAAAGCGAAAGAAAAAGTAGTCCAACCATAATCGAAAAACCAACGCAACCTTTCCGTGGGAGCTAGCCTCCAAGTGGGAAAGGTTTTTTTGTGTAAAAAACGTCCCCTCTCATCGGGGGATCGAAACATCTCGACGTTTTTCATAAAGCTGGATGCGACCGCTTGCGGTCAAACAAAACGGTTATGACCGTTTTGTTGTTCCTAAATAAAAGAATGCTCCGGCTAGGGGTAAGATCTATCCGGCAATCGGCGGTAGAGGGCAGAAGGTCACATTATGATAAGGAATAGGACAAAAGAAGCAAGCAGGAGAGAGGAGAACAGGAATGACGACAATGGAGAGCAAAGAGGGAATGCAGCCCAAAAAAGGCGTGCGTCGCTTGCTGGAGATTGCGGATGAGAAGCGCGGCTTGCTCGTCGTCTCGGCGATATTGTCTTCCTTGAGCGCAATATGCATGCTGGTGCCTTATGCATCGGTCTACTTTATTTTACGCGAACTGTTAACGCATGCAGCGTCTCCCGCAATGGCGGACGGGGCGTACATGATTCGGTGGGGAGTTATTGCGCTTTCGGGACTCGTGGGAAGTCTGGTCATGATGTATGCAGGCGGGATGGTGTCTCATATCGCTGCGTTTCGCATTTTGTACGGAATGCGAGTCAAATTGGCTGCGCATATCGGCCGTTTGCCGCTTGGCTGGCTCAACGGGACGTCTACCGGTGCAGTCAAAAAAACATTGGAGCAAAATGTGGAAAAGGTCGAGACGTTTGTCGCGCATCAGCTTCCGGATTTGGTGCATGTAGTCGTGACAACGGTGCTCATGATTGGCGTGATGTTTTACTTGAACGTCTGGCTGGCGCTGGCCTGCGTCGTGCCGATCATACTGGGATTGATTGTGCAGATCATTACGTTTTCCGGGACGAAAACAAAAGAAAATATCAAGAGGTACTACGATTCGCTAGAACGGATGAATGGATCTGCCGTCCAGTATGTACGTGGAATGCCGGCGATCAAGGTATTCGGGCAGACGGTTCATTCCTTCCGGCGCTTTTATGCGGATATGATCACCTATCGGGACTATTGCGTCAAGCATACGGATGATTTTCAAAACGGATTTTTGGTGTTCAAGGTGATTCTGAGTTCATTTGCGGCCTTCATTCTCCCAGTAGGGGTGTTCATGCTGAGTAAAGACCCGCAAAATGTTGCGTTTGCGTCTGTTCTGCTCTTTTTCCTCGTAATGGCGCCAGGTGTATCTGCACCGATGTTTAAGCTCTTGTTTTTGACCTCTACCCTGCGTGACATTGGCGAGGGGGTGGAGCGCATGGATCGGATTTTGGCAGAGCAGCCCGTTGCCGAACCGCTTAGCTCCCAGCGTCCGCAGAGCTTTGATGTCGCATTTGAAAACGTCTCTTTTTCTTATGCAGCAGAGGGGAAAACAGGAGGAGAGGCACTTTCTCGCATCTCTTTTTTGGCGAAGCACGGGCAGGTGACAGCTCTGGTCGGACCATCTGGTGCAGGGAAATCTACGGTCGCGAATCTCATTCCGAGATTTTGGGATGTTTCGAAGGGAGCGATTCGCATTGGCCAGGTAGATGTTCGGGGACTTTCTAGTACGGATTTGATGAACACCGTAGCATTCGTCTTTCAGGATACGTTTTTGTTTTACGACACGGTTTACAACAACATTGCGATTGGATTGCCAGACGCAACGCCAGAGGCGGTCTATGCAGCGGCGAAGGCAGCCCAATGCCATGATTTTATTCAAAAGCTCCCGCAAGGCTACGACACCCTGATCGGGGAAGGGGGAGTCTACTTGTCTGGGGGAGAAGAGCAGCGTGTGGCGGTCGCACGGGCGATCCTGAAAAACGCACCGATTCTTGTCCTCGACGAGGCTACTGCCTTTGCTGATCCTGAAAATGAGTATGAGATGCAACTGGCGCTGGCAGAGCTGATGAAGGGCAAAACCGTCATTGTCATCGCGCATCGCCTGTCAACGATTCGGGATGCAGATCAAATTTTGGTGCTGGAAAAAGGGGAACTGATCGAACAAGGCAGGCATCAATCATTGATAGAGGCGAATGGGCTCTACGCCCGGATGTGGAAGGCTTACACCGATGCACAGGACTGGCAAATGGGCGAAGGAAAGGGGAGTGTGGATGCAGATGAGTATGCTGAACAATATCACAGCAGGTAAACCAAGGGCGCTGATCAAACCCGTTATGTACACGACACTTGCCAACCTTGCGCAAATATTGCCGTTTGCCTTGCTCGTGGAGGGTGCCCGCTTGATTTTTGAGCCGTTTGCCCAGCCAGGTGCCCCATTGAACATCGAGCGACTCTGGTGGGTATGCGGATGGATGGTAGTCTCGTTGCTCCTTTTGTTTCTATGCGAAATTCCAGCGTATCGTACACAGTTTCGTGGCGCCTACAGCACGGCTGCAGAAGGGCGAACCAAGCTAGCAGAGCACCTTCGCAAGCTGTCACTCGGTTACTTGAACAAAAGAGACCCAGGGGATTTGGCCAATATGATGATGGGAGATTTTACGATGGTAGAGCACGGGATTTCCCATCTCGTACCGCAAATGTTGGGGGCGATCATCATGCCTGTCATGGCGATCGTAGGTCTTTCTTTCGCGGATTGGCGCATGGCACTGGCCTTGTTTGCTGCGTTTCCCATAGCGATTCTCTTGGTGCTGATGACATCTGGACTACAACGCAGGCTCGGAGCGAGGCATATGCGAGCCAAAATTGACGCCGCCAATCGCTTGCAGGAATATTTGAACGGCATTCGCGTCATCAAGGCGTACAATTTGACTGGCGAACGCTTTGTACGGCTGGAGCAATCGTTTCGCGAATTCATGCGGCAGAGCATACGAATCGAAGGTTTACTGGGACCGATTGTGCTCGCCGCCATTGCTTTTATTCGGGCGGGCCTCACACTCATGGTCATGGTCGGCGTGTATTTGCTCATAGCAGGTAGCATAGATCTGATCACGTTTGTCATGTTTCTGCTGGTTGGGACACGTATCTTTGATCCGTTGACAGCTGCACTCGTCAACTATGCAGAATTCCGTTACCACGAACAGGCGGGGGAGCGGATTGTCCAGTTGCTGTCGGAGCCGATCATGACAGGCGAGCAGCAACCACCTTCGGAAAACGACGTGAAGCTTGCAGGCGTCTCTTTTGGCTATATCGAAAAGAACGTCCTGAACAACGTGAGCATGCATATGCCAGTCGGTTCGTTTACAGCGTTGGTCGGGCCATCCGGCAGTGGAAAAAGCACCGTGATGCGGCTGATTGCCAGATTTTATGACCCGTCGCAAGGCAGTGTTCAGCTGGGCAATCAACCACTTGTCGACATGGACCCGGAGGCACTTCTCTCCCGCGTGTCAATGGTGTTCCAGGACGTGTATTTATTCCAGGACACGATTGCAAACAACATTCGCTTCGGAAAAAGGGATGCGACACAAGCTGAGGTCGAGGAGGCGGCTAAACAAGCGTGCTGCCATGATTTCATCATGCAGCTATCCGATGGCTACGATACGCTCGTAGGGGAAGGGGGAAGCACGCTATCAGGCGGCGAGAAACAGCGCATTTCCATTGCTCGAGCGATCTTGAAAAATGCGCCGATCATTCTCTTAGATGAAGCAACAGCCTCACTCGACCCCGAAAATGAGGCGCAAATTCAGAAAGCGATCGATACGCTTATCGAGGGAAGAACGGTTATTGCCATTGCTCATCGCCTGAAAACCATCCGTAATGCTGACAACATCTACGTGTTGGAAAATGGCACGGTCGTCGAACAGGGACAGCATGATGAGCTTGTGAAGAAAAACGGTTTGTATGCGCGGCTGTGGAAGCTGCAACAAACGACAGGTGGCTGGAGACTATCCTCATAAATCGGTGACAAAACCCGCTAGGCAAGTCAGCCGAAGCGGGTTTTGTCATGGGCGTACGCTTACGTTTCGTTGTCTGCTTTTTTAGTCGCGGGGACGTGACGGAATAGCTTGGTCATGCACGCCCAAGCGATGAGTGGGCCGATTCCGATGCACAGAATCAACCAGTTCAGCGTAAGAGAAGAGACGCTCAAGGAGGTTACCAGCAGAAAGATCAGAATCCCCACCAGCCGACCAACGTCCAGAGCGAACTCTCGGAGCACGACATACTCGACCCGATTGCGTGCGCTCTCTTCGTTCGTGCCAATCAGATCAAAAATCGTGGAGAGCATGGGTACAGAATACAGCGGATAAGCGATGGACACGGCAATCCCGAAAATAAGCAGTGTCGTAAAGCTCACCTGCCAAAAAAATACGAACAGAATCCCCCACATGATGACAGAACCAGTGAGCATTCCCCACTTGCGATAGCGCGGAGCGAACCATTTGGCGATCAAGAAGTAGCTCACAAGCCCGACGGCAGATGTAGTCAACCAGTAGTTGCCGAGAGTCATCTCGCTTCTCGTGGAAATGTAGACGAGTAGACCGATCACAAAACCGAATACACCTTCACGCAGTCCTTGACCAGCTAAAGCGCCTGCCGCCCAGCGCCACTCGGGCTCCTCTCTCAAGCAACGGAAGGAAAAGCTCCAAGAATACGTCCCTTCCGATTGACGTTTTTTCAAAAAAAAGCTGATGAACACGCCGACGACAAATAGCGCAAGCGAGATCCCGAAAATAAGGGAGTAGCCGCTATTGCCCGGGAGCCGCGTAATGAGCAACCCTGATATCCATGGAGCGAGCATGCCGCCAATGGAAGCAAGCAACCCTGCCCAACCGTTGAAAAGGTCGCGGTTATCGGCATTCGTGATTTCGAAGTACACCACATTAAAAGAAAGCCAGAAAAAGCCACTCGCCATACCTTGAACGAGCCCAAGCGGTACGGCATAAGAGACAGCTTTTGGACCCGCCAGAAGAACGAGCAAATAAAAAAGGGCAGAAACCGCCATCCCGGCACGCAGGATATTCATTTTATTCAAATGCTTAACATACCAGCCAGCAAGCCAGAAGGTAAGAGCACCCGCGAGATGGGCGGCGAAAGTAAACCAAGCGATCGGTGCAAACTGACTTTTTACCTTCCACAAATAGACGTTTACAAACGTGCCAGAAAGGGCGCCAGCGGCAATGAATACAGCGTTGACCAGGAGCAGCAGCTTGGCTTGATTGTCCAACCGACCTGATGGCTTTTGATGAGAAGGCTCGTGGCGCGACATTTTCAGACCAGTGGACTCCTGTATTTGAAGGAAGGATGGAAGGCGGTTTTTTGTTTTTTGCTGCATACGTTCCCTCCGCGCAAAAATAGGACATGAACATAACGTGCCCTACCGCTGCTACTTTCAACAGGAAAGTGAGTAAGCACCATGTTTTCCCAAATGAAAAGCGAAGATCGCAATTTTTTGAACGTTATTTTATTTCAGGGAGGAAAACGACTAGCAGCAAACAAATTAAGAGAGGATAGGCATACGAAAATACAGAAGCGAACAGAAAAGAGGTCACGAGATGGCGACAACCATTTTCAGAAATGGACGCATTTACACAGGAGATTCCAAGCATTTGTTCGTACAAGCACTGGTCGTTCGGGATGGAATTGTCCATGACTTGGGCAGCGATGCGGACATGCTTCTTCAATACGGAGGCAGTGATGTAGAAGTCGTTGATTTGCAAGGATGTACAGCTACCCCGGGATTGATTGACAGCCACCTGCACTTGGGATGGCTTGGTCTCACCTTTTTGCAGCTGGATTTGAGCAAAGCTCGGTCCAAGGACGAGATGCTGTTTCTCTTAAAAGAAAAAGCGCAAGCCACACCTGAAAATACGTGGATACAAGGCTACGGCTGGGATGAGAATTTGTTCGCGGATGGGGGCGGCATTCCTACCATTGAAGAGCTTGATCAAGCTGCACCGCATTGCCCGATTCTTCTGGCACGAATATGTGGACATGCGAATCTAGTCAACAGCAAGGCATTGGAGCTATGTGGCTATCATCGTGACATGGAAGTGCCTGCGGGGGGAGTCATTGTACATGATCCTGTGAGCGGAAAGCCAACGGGTATGCTATTAGAAACTGCCTCCAACCTGATTACGAAGCATATTCCAAGACCTGACTACGATCAGTTGAAGCAAAGCCTGCGCAGCTCGATTCGCTATGCAATGGCGCATGGATTGACAGGGGCACATACGGAGGATTTGCGTGAATTGAGCGGACTTGCGCAAACGTATCGGCTCTATGATGAGCTCATCAATGGCGAAGAGCTTGCGCTGCGCAGCAACCTGCTTGTCTTCTATCCGCATATGCATGAGCTGCGCGACTTAAACATGACGGCAGGCTATGGAAACGCTCATGTGCAAATCGGTGCGGTGAAAATTTTTGCAGATGGGGCATTAGGACGCAGGACGGCTTACCTGTCAGCTCCGTACGCTGATGATCCGAGTACCAGCGGTTATCCTGTGCATGAGCAAGACGAGCTGACAGAGCTGGTTCGCCAAGCACGTGAACTGGGGATGCCTATTGCCGTACACACCATTGGCGACAAAGCACTGGAAATGGTGCTGGACAGCTTGGATCAGTTCCCGGCAGTCGCCTATCGAGACCGCCTCATACACACACAAATCTTGCGGCCGGACCTGCTGGACCGCTTGAAGCATCCTCATCGGATCGCAGATATCCAACCGCGTTTTCTTGCAGGAGACTTCCCTTGGGTGATGGATCGTGTTGGGCAGGAGCGGATTCAACACTCGTACATCTGGAAAACGATGATGGAGTACGGAATCATTTGCGCTGCGGGCTCGGATACACCGGTAGAGCCAATCGATCCTCTGTTGGGGATACACGCAGCGGTCACGCGCAAAGCACCAGGGGAAACACACGATGGGTACTTCCCGCAAGAAAAACTGACGATGGAGGAAGCGATTCATCTGTTTACATTGGGCAGTGCACAGGTGACGAACGAAGATCATGTCAAAGGTACGCTGTCTCGTGGAAAATACGCAGATATGACCGTCTATTCCAAAGACCTGTTTACCATCGATCCAGACGAGCTGCTCTCGACAAAGGTCATGATGACCATCATAGGCGGAACAGTTTGCTACACGTCTTGAAAACATAACCAGAAAATCAGAGCAGCGGCTGTCCAGGACAAGAAAGTAAAGTCCTGGATTGCCGCTGTTTTATGGAACGATCTACTTTTCAGACATACTTGCCAGATGCTCTTCAAGACGATCCATGGTCTGTTCGGCACCTGGGACGGCATATGTTTTCACCTTATCGAATACAGCCGCCGTTTCTTCAAAAACGGTGCGATAAGTCAGTTTGGTCTTGCCATCCAGATCCTCAAAGATGGCTGTCGCTAAAAAATGAGGAAACACAGTATGTTTGAAGACGATTCGCTCGAGTTGAACGACCTCGACAAAGACGTTGGTGTTGGGAAAATCAACGCTATCAGGACCGTGCATGATAAACTGCCATGTACCGCCCGGTTTTAGATCAAACTGCTGAGTAGTCGTCGTAAAACCTCGAGGCCCCCACCATTTCGACAGGTTCTCCTCTTTCGTCCAAGCATTAAACACAAGATCACGTGGAGCATCAAATACACGGGTGATCACAATCTCGCATTCACCTGCTTGCGCTGCGATTTTGTTTGTTTCGCTGTTTTGGTTCATGTCCATCCCTCCATACTTAAGTAGCTTCGCCATGAATATACTCATTTTTTCAATCATAACAAATAAATTAGGTTTGGATTTCTTTCGGATTGCTCTCTTGCATAACCCATACGCAAAACCCGGCTCAGGATGAGTGAGTCGGGTTTTTTGTCAGCTGCTTTCCGCGCAGCAAGCTCTTCACATCGATTTCCGCAATCAGCACACTGATCAAAACGAGACCTGCGCCTATGTACCCGCGAACAGACAGTGTTTCGCCTGTAACCAAGAAGGCAAACAGGGCAGCGAAGACTGGCTCCAAGGAAAAAATAACACCTGTGTGCGTGGCGGTCGTATATTTTTGGGCCACCGTTTGAACGACAAAGCCAATTGCACTGCACAATACGCTAAGGGCGAGCACGGCGATCCAAGCCTCTGTCGTCTGCGGTAATGTGGGAGTCTCCAACGCAAAAGAAAAAACAATGCCCAACAGTGCCGTAAAACCAAGCTGATAAATCCCCAACTGGATCGTATCCGATTGAATGGCCCATCGGCCTGTTACGGTAATATGTGT
The DNA here is from genome assembly GCF_013284285.1 of Brevibacillus sp. HB1.4B. Lineage (NCBI taxonomy): Bacteria > Bacillati > Bacillota > Bacilli > Caryophanales > Paenibacillaceae > Brevibacillus > Brevibacillus sp. HB1.4B. The sequence continues at coordinate 305,385 of NZ_JABSUT010000002.1, read as the reverse complement.
AGCGTAAAAGAGAGCACCAGCGATGCACAGAAGATCTCCTTGGCTGATGCGAAATTCAGCGCTTAGTGTGAGCAGGCCGATACCGATCATGGCCAGTCCAGCGCCGACAAAGACTCTTTTTTCGGGACGGTTTCTCAAAAGAATAGATAAGAGCGGAACAAAGATAACGGTCAAGCTAACGAGAAAGCCTGCCTGGGAAGCTGTCGTTGATTTCACTCCGTTCGTGATGGTGGCAAAAACCCCGAAAAGGAGCGCACCGAGTACGAATGCATGGAGCAATGTTTTTCGATTCGTGCTACGCAAGCGTTTGTGGAACAAGGCAGCTGCGAGTATAAAAGCAATGCCAAAGCGGACACCGATCAGATTGAAAGTCTCCAAATCCTTCAATCCCATTTGCATAAACACATACGAGGTTCCCCAAAACAGGGTGACCAAAATCATAGCCAAATCGGCTTTCACTTGCGGTTTCATGATGGGATAAGCCTCCTTGCCCGGGAAAAAGCGGGTCCTAATCAGTGTTGCGCCATAAACAGTATACGAGTATCGTTTAAATAAGAAAAATGAATGTTTGTGATGATTTTCATGAATCGGATTCATGTAAAGGGGACGAAGAAGGGTGAGTTTGAACAAGTTTGAGGTAGTGATCACCGTTATTGAGTCGGGGAGCTTAACCAAAGCTGGCGAAATACTAGGTCTGACACAATCAGCGATCAGTCATGCGATTGCGAGTCTGGAGCGGGAATTTGGGTTTTCACTTTTGACCAGAGGACGGTCAGGTATTAGCCTCACGAGTAATGGGGAGCGACTGCTTCCCTACATACGCGAGACCTTGCGCTGTCATGAGCGGATGAAACAAGAGGTGTTTGCCATCAATGGGTTGGAGGTCGGGACGGTGAGAATTGGGACGTTTACGAGTGTATCTACGCAATGGCTTCCCGGTATTCTCAAGCGGTTTCAAGATCAATATCCGGCGATCGAGATTAAGCTGATGGAAGGGTATTACGATGGAATTGAGAGCTGGATTCAAACCGGAGAGATTGATTTCGGCTTCGTCTCCTTGCCGACAACAGAGGATTTGGAATGTATTCCTTTGAAAAAGGATCAGATGTATTTGCTGGTGACAGAGGAACACCCGCTCTACAAAGAGGAGCGGGTGCATGTGAGCCGATTGGCCGAAGAGACATTTATCATGCCGAAGACGGGCTGTGACAATGATATACAGCGCTTGCTGGCCCAGTATCAGATCGAGCCGCGAATCAAATATGAAGTAGGAGATGATCATGCGATTATTGCCATGGTGCAAAATGGGCTCGGGATCAGTATCCTTCCGGAAATGATTTTATTCCGCTTGCCTGCAAATATCCGGATGATCCCGCTTGAAGGGGAGCATTACCGTTCGCTGGGGGTGGCAGCAACCTCTTTTTCCAAGCAGTCACCGGCTGCCAAACGCTTCTTGCAATTTGTTACCGAATGGGTAAACGAGCAGCAGGCGTAATTCAGACAGACAAATCGCTCCTGACTTCCTTCGCCAACGGCTGCTTTCGGATAAAGGGCAGGTACAACAAGAAAAACAACGCGAGAGCTACTCCTTCCAACGATACGATGTACCACGGATACGGGCCCAAAAAGTCGATCAGACTGGGATTGTCCGGTTTGCGCGAGACAAATAAGTAATTTCCGCCGGTCCAATGGTTGACGAAAAGTGCGACGAGTAAGAGCAGGTTTAAAAAGCCCATCGTTTTCCCAATCGAACGGACAGTCGGACGGTAGCCTTCTATCCACGTCATGTACAGGCAAGCAAGGACGATTCCCGCGTGGGCTACAAAAAAATGCACAAAGCGAAAATGCGGAAATGGATAAAACAACTCGGGGGTAAGCAGTGCCTGCATGGCTCCGCCAATTCCTGCAAAAAAGGTAATCTCATACAGCCCATAACTTCTCGTCATCAGCATCATGGCAGAAAGGAGGAGGGTCACGCTACACAGCTGCAAGGGCAATGTGTAAGCAGCCGTCCAACTCTCGGTATAAACATGCCAAAGCTGATAACAAACCTCTGACAAGAGCAAGACACCCGCAAGTACGTAACGTGTGGCGAGTCGATTTGTCGGGACTTGGAGCTTTTGCCGAAATAAATAGGTGAACACGACCAGACAAAGCACAAGAATCAAGGTGATAACGTGAGAAGTAGAAAACAGCCGAAACGGCTCCCCTGTCAGAAAAAGTGAAAAATAGGGTGAGGTCATAATGATCTCCTCTTTGTTTATTATTTTTTATATTTGAAAATTCACGAAATTTTAACAGGTAGCTATTTGTCTGATATAAATCTTTGGTTATAATATAAATAGACTACGTTACATCATTGAGAGGAGTTATAGTCTTGAACTTAGTGCTCACGGAAAAACAATGCAAGTCTTGCCAGGTTCGCTTGACCGAGTATGAAATCGAGAACAATGGTGCGCTCTGCATGGAATGCTTCAAGGAAGAAAAAAGCGAGTAAAAGTAACAGCAAGGCATACGGCAACTGACTGTCTACTGCTATCTAATAATAGACCCTTTCAATCAGGCCCTCTCTTTCATAGAGAGGGTCTGATTTTTTTGCAGGCCTTATTCCGGGAGCGGAATGATGAGTTCCATTCTTCGGCTACCGTCTTTCATGCTAGTTTCAAACAAGATCAGTGTCAGTGTGCTGTTCGGCTCCGCTTTTTTCACTTTCAGTGTATGGGTAAAATCTCCCCAATCAGGAGCAGCGGTCGTAGCCTGCACGGAACCTTGCGTCAGCTCGTTATGCCCATCTTCTACGACGTAATTGAGTACTGCTTCGAACACACTCGCCTGTCCTTTGATTTCAAACGTGTCTTGGGCGGTTTTCTTCACAGTGACATTGCGGAAAATGTCATTGGCATAGACAGTCTCTTGTTGAGTTGGTTGTTCCGTTGGTGGCTTCTCAGGCGTTGTAGGTGGTTGCGTGGTTGCGGGTGGCTCAGAAGCAGGTGTCTCGGGCTCGGCTGCAACAGGTGGCTTCTGTTGTTCTGTTGGAGTGGAAGGGCTATCTGTGCCACTCGTGCATCCTTGCAGCAAGCCGATCGTCAACAGCAGCAAAAGCAGTTTTTTCATGGTATCCCTCGATTCTGTCTGGTATGAAATGGTACCTACAAATAGTAAGACGTAAAAACAAATAATAGTGTTTCAGGTGGATGAGTCTTCCTGCATCAAACTGTGGTAGAATGGAGAGGAAGTAGCAACCATTATTCCTAGAAGGCTGGTCTGATAAGAATGGAACAACAGACGTTTCGAGTGGAAAAAGACTTTCTTGGCGAGAAGCAAATTCCAGTAGATGCTTATTATGGCGTGCAAACGATGCGAGCAACGGAAAACTTCCCAATCACCGGGTATCGTCTTCATTTTTCCCTCATCAATGCAATGGCAATGGTAAAAAAAGCAGCTGCGATGGCCAATATGGAAGTTTCCAGATTGAATCCACGGTTAGGAAATGCAATTGTCGCTGCGGCGGAAGAAATCATGCAAGGAAAATGGCATGATCAATTTATCGTCGATCCGATCCAGGGCGGAGCAGGTACTTCGATCAATATGAATGCCAACGAAGTGATCGCGAACCGCGGTCTTGAAATGCTGGGTGAGAAAAAAGGAGATTATTTCCACCTCAGCCCAAATACACATGTCAACATGTCTCAGTCTACCAATGATGCTTTCCCGACAGCGATTCATATTTCAACACTTACTCTGTTGGAAAAGCTGCTCGTGACAATGGATAAGATGCATGATGCATTTGGCCAAAAAGCAAAAGAATTCGATGATGTCATAAAAATGGGTAGAACGCATTTGCAGGATGCGGTTCCGATTCGCTTGGGCCAAGAATTCGAAGCATACCGTCGAGTGCTTGAGCGCGACATCAAGCGTATCAAGCAATCTCGTCAGCATTTGTACGAAGTGAATATGGGAGCGACTGCGGTAGGAACGGGTTTGAATGCTGACCCTCGTTACATTACAACAGTAGTCAAGCATCTTGCCGATATCACAGGCTTCCCGCTGACGGGTGCGGAGCATCTCGTGGATGCTACACAAAACACAGACGCGTACACAGAAGTATCAGCAGCACTGAAAGTTTGCATGATGAATATGTCTAAAATCGCAAATGACTTACGTTTGATGGCATCAGGACCTCGAGCTGGACTGGGAGAAATCTCCTTGCCAGCACGTCAGCCAGGCTCCTCGATTATGCCAGGAAAAGTCAATCCTGTCATGGCAGAACTCATCAACCAAGTAGCGTTTCAGGTCATCGGAAATGACCATACGATTTGTTTGGCTTCCGAGGCAGGTCAGCTAGAACTGAACGTTATGGAGCCTGTGCTTGTCTTCAACTTGCTGCAATCGATCAGCATTATGGACAATGCATTCGATGTCTTTACGCGTCACTGCTTGGAAGGAATCGAAGCAAACCGCGAGCGCATGAAAGAATACGTCGAAAAAAGCGTAGGCGTCATCACTGCGGTGAATCCTCATCTCGGATATGAGACTGCTGCACGCATTGCCCGCGAAGCCATTTTGACAGGAAAGTCTGTACGTGAGCTGTGCTTGCAACACAATGTACTGACAGAAGAAGAACTGGATCTGATTCTCGATCCATTTGAAATGACTCATCCAGGTATTGCTGGAGCATCCTTGCTGGATCGCGACTAAACCAAAAAACTCCCGCGCTTTGCACATGCGAAGCAGCGGGAGTTTTTGCTTGCAAAAGGAAGGGCTTGCACTACTTTTTCGGAAGCTGCTCCAAGCTCTTGAATTCATAGCCTTGCTTGCGTGCTTCATCGATCATCATCCCGAGTGCCTCTGCATTGTCTTTGGAGACAGAATGGAGCAGAATGACAGCGCCAGGATGCAATTGAGCCATCACGCTATCATAGGCATATTTTGCCCCTCGCTGGACTTTGGTATCCCAATCTTTATAGGCGACCGACCAAAAAACATTGGTATAGCCCATATCTTTGGTTACAGCAAGTGTGCGATCGCTGAAAATTCCTCTAGGAGGTCGTAAGTAACGCATGTTAGCTTGTCCGGTCACTTGCTGGACTGCATCCCTTACTTTCGTCAGTTCGTCTTTGATTTTCTGATTCGATACGGTTGTCATATCGGGATGGCTCCAGGAATGGTTGCCGATTAGATGTCCCTCTTGCGCCATTCGCTTTAACAACTCGGGCTGTTCCTTCACAAAGTGCCCTGTCACAAAGAAAATGGCAGGGACTTTTTTCGCGACAAGTGTATCTAAAATCTTTGGTGTAAAGCCGTTTTCATAACCGTTATCAAACGTCAAGTAAAGCTCTTTTTTCGTGGTATCCCCTAAAAAAACCGCACCGTGACGATCCACAATGCCTTTAAAGCCTTCCTCGTTAATAGAGGGTAACTGACCATTCTTGCTCTTTTTAAATCCAAAATGGTACGGGTGATCTGGTGAGGCCATAATCGAGTCAACTGGCAAGGCACTTGTAAGCAACAAGCTAATCCCGATCAACAAGCTTTTGATCCATCGTCTTTTCAATAAGGAGCTCTCCCTTCTGTAGCGAAGTCATGATGTATTTAAGGCGATTCCATCAAAAGTTTGTCCAGTCTACTTCCAAATATGTAAACGTACATCTGCAACAGCGGCTAGGTAGAAGGGCAAGTGAAGCGGTATTCCAAGTTGTGTAAAAATCTTCTCTGGATAGGGAGACAACTGTCCATACAAGAAAAAGGAACTCGTCATATAGTATCAAAGTCGACAGAAAACTGTTGGCAAATGCTACCAAGTAATCATCTATAGCCAGGAGGTGTGGTTAACATGGAAGAATGGTTGGAGCAATTACGTGATGCCATCGGTGAAGGTGCAGAAGAATTGGAAGTAAAAATCGAATACGAAGATGGTACCACGAAAAAATTGTACTTCGGCAGTAATGATGAAGAAGATGAAGACGAAGATGAAGAATCCGAAGACGAAGAATCCGAAGACGAAGAATCCGAAGACGAAGAATCCGAAGACGAGGAATCCGAAGACGAGGAATCTGAAGACGAGGAATCCGATGACGAAGAAGAAGATGACGACGAAGATGACGACGACTAATCGTTTGTATTTGTTGAAAAAAGATACGCGTACATGCGTATCTTTTTTCTGTTGCATTCTGTAATATTAAACATATTTCATGATGAGGATGGAGCAGAAAATGAGCTTTCAAGTGAGTCATCAAACGATAAAAGAATGGTGTGGTCGCCTTTCCTATGAAAGAGGAAAGACGTTTTACCGTTCTGGGAACGTGCTTGTGGAGCATTTTCAACAGGAGCCTGCCTGGATCAAAACCACAGTGAACGCAGGAAAAAATAATTATCAGGTCACGATTGAACTGGACGAGTCTGGTATGGCAGCAGTGTGTAGTTGTCCTACTTTAGCGTCGTATGATCACTACTGCCAACATATCGCAGCTTCGTTGTTAACCATGCGTGATCTGCAAGTAGACGAGCATCCTGGCAGCTATTCCACTTCCTTTGCAACGAGACAAGCAGGCAGGACAACCCAGCCTGATTCCCAGCTAACAGAGGGACTGTTCGGCTTGTTCGTGGACCGGCCGATTCGGACAAGCCATAATCGCGTGTTGCTGGATTCACGAACAACGCTTGCCTTGGAAATCATATGTAAAATCATACCGTACGGCTTTCGCAAGAGCATGATCGGAATAGAGCTGAAGCTAGGGCCAAAGAGGTTGTACATCGTAAAGGACATTCGCGCGTTTTTAGACCAGGTGGATAAGCAGCAAGTGTATCGTTTCTCTAGCCAATTTGCCTATGATCCGAATTTGCATCGCTTTTTGCCAGAGCATGAAGCCATTCTCCGTGAACTCCTGCAAGTTTACCGCACGGAAAAAATATATCGAGAGACAGCAAGCTACCATTATCAGGAACAGAAGCATGTGGGTGGGGAACGGGTTCTTCTTGTTCCACCCTTTACCTGGGAGCGATTATTTGCTTTGCTACTTACCGCACCGACTGTTCACATTCAGCATCATGACCAAATGTATCCAACGTTTGCATGTATAGATGAGCCGCCGCCACTCCACTTCGAATTCGACCAGACCAAAACCGATCAATATCAGCTGGAAGTCCAAGGATTCAAGCAAATCACTGTCTTGGAAGCTTACGGATTGTTGCTCGTAGATGGCATATGGCACAGACTACCAAAGGAACAATGCCACAGTTTGGCTGAGCTGAAGTACCTGCTAGAGTCTCATAGCAGCGAGCGAATTCACATTCCCGCGGAAAAAATCGAGCCATTCATGGTGCAGGTTGTCCCGGCCTTGATGAAACTGGGGAACGTGCAAATTGCAAAGGCCGTCTCGGAACGAGTCGTGCAATTCCAGTTAAAAGCCAAGCTGTATTTGGACAGGGTAAGAGACCGGCTGCTGGCGGGACTTGAGTTTCAATATGGCGATATCGTCATCAATCCGCTGGAAGGGAATGAAGGAGGAGGGCAACGTGGCAGTGAGCTGATTTTAATGCGTGATGGGGAGAAGGAGCGGCAGATTTTAGGGCTGATGGAGGAAAGTGCCTTTATCCGCACGGAAGGCGGGTATTTTCTAGATGACGAGGAAGCTGAGTACGACTTCCTTTACCACGTCGTCCCTAAGCTGGAAAAACTGTTAAAGGTATACGCAACAACTTCCGTAAAAATCAGGATTCAGCCTCTCCACCTACCACCAAAAGTAAAAGTGGATGTTGATGAGCGAACAAATTGGCTGGATTTTCGCTTTGATATGGATGGGATACCCGAGTCCGAGATCCGAAGTGTTATCCAATCGGTAGAAGAAAAGCGCAGATATCATCGGCTGTCGAATGGAGCACTTCTGCCACTTGAGACAAAGGAATTTGAGCAAATCAATCGTTTCCTGGACGAGATGGGCATGCAATATGCTGAGCAAATGGGGAGTGGTTTTCAACTGCCTGCTTTTCGGGGACTGCGCTTGCTTGATATACCCATGCAGGGACAGTCTGTTCAGCTAGGCAAATCATTGCGCCAGTTTTTGGAGAATATGCGTAACCCTGATAATCTGGACTTTCCAGTACCCGAATCATTGCAGGCGACACTTCGAGATTATCAGAAGTTTGGTTATCAATGGATGAGAACATTGGCACACTACGGCTTTGGGGGAATTCTCGCAGACGATATGGGACTGGGGAAGACGTTGCAAAGTATTACCTTTCTTCTCTCTGTCCTGCCCGAAATCCGAGAACAAAAGCTCCCGGCGATTATCGTGGCTCCTGCCTCTCTTTTATACAATTGGCACAATGAAATTAAAAAGTTCGCGCCAAATATCCGTAGCGTTATTGTGGATGGAACGAAGGAAGAGCGGAATCAAATCGTAAACGAGCTGTCAGAAATCGATGTGCTCATTACTTCGTATCCGCTCTTGCGTCGTGATCATGCCCAGTTCGAGGAGTATTCCTTCCACACCTTGATCTTGGATGAAGCGCAAACCTTCAAAAACTATGTGACCCAAACAGCTCAGACAGTAAAACGATTGAAAGCTAAGCATCGCTTTGCTCTTACGGGAACACCTGTGGAAAACAGGATAGAGGAGCTGTGGTCCATCTACGATGCTGTTTTCCCTGAGCTTTTTCCGGCAAGAAAGGAATTCCTCGACTTGCCGCGAGATACGATTGCGAAGCGGACGCGCCCATTTTTACTACGCAGGCTTAAGACTGAGGTACTGAAGGAATTGCCGGCCAAAATTGAAACACTGCAAAGCGCAATGCTGTTGCCAGAACAGAAAAAGCTGTATGTCGCCTATTTGGCGCAGCTCCAACAGGAAACAGTGAAGCATCTGTACAATAAAGGCTTTCAAAAAAATCGGATCAAAATTCTCGCTGGCTTGACGAGACTGCGTCAGATATGTTGTCATCCGGCGCTGTTCGTCAAAGAGTATGACGGCGGGTCAGCCAAGCTCGAACAGCTATTCGAGATCATCGGTGAATGCAAAAACGCTGGGAAGCGCGTTTTGCTCTTTTCTCAATTTACGGAGATGCTAGGGATAATCGGACGCGAGCTGGGGTATCACGGTGTCCCGTTTTTCTATCTAGACGGACAGACACCAGTGGCAGAGAGACTAGATTTGTGCAACCGATTTAACGAGGGCGAGCGAGATCTGTTTCTCATGTCATTGAAAGCTGGGGGAACAGGATTGAATGTGACGGGTGCGGACACCGTAATCTTGTATGATCTGTGGTGGAATCCCGCTGTGGAACAACAGGCAGCTGATCGTGCCCATCGTATCGGACAAAAGAACGTCGTTCAAGTGATCAGGCTTGTTGCAGAGGGGACGGTCGAAGAGAAGATGTACGAGCTGCAACAAAAAAAGAAAAACTTGATCGAGGAAATCATTACACCGGGGCACGAGGCTATCTCTTCTTTAACCGAGCAAGAAATACGCGAATTGCTGATGATTTAACATGAACAGCTTGACTGTCGCTACCATGCGAGGGGTCAAGCTGTTTTTGCGAGACTTTATCCCTGTGCGAATAACGAATTGGCAGACTCCCAATGATATTTGTCCGGTTCGAGATAAGAATATAGCGAATAGCTTATGGAGAAGGACGAAGGCATCACCACAGTAGTGTGGGGGGAATGGAATGGAACAATATGTGATTAAGCCATGGGATACCCGAGAAGGGAATGTGGAAACGCCGGCTAACTGGGATTTGACAGTGCCACCAGAAGTAGACGCGATCGCAGAAGAAGTGGTCAAAGAGTATGACATGTCGGTGAAGAGTCGTACGCTCATTACTTCCAAGCCAGACAAAGGCGGGGCTATTTGGCGCATTGAAACAGATAAAGGTCCGCGCAGCCTAAAGGTACTGCACCGTACGCCTGAACGCAGTCTCTATAGTGTGGCTTTCCAAGAATACGTCGTCAAACAGGGGGCAAGGGTACCAGCACTGATTCCTGCCCGAAATGGCAGTCTATTTGTGGAAAAAGGCGGGAAACTCTGGATTGTTACCGATTGGATTGCTTTGCAACCGGCAACAAAAGTAGATTTGGTAGGCGCGCAAGAACTTTGCTACGGTCTTGGTGAATTCCATCGTCATTCGAAAGGCTATATTCCGCCCGCAGGAGCCAAAAACTCTTCCCGTTTATATCGTTGGCCCAATCATTATCAAAAGATTGCCAAAAAAATCGGGTGGATGCGGGAAGTAGCAAAAGCCTACAGTGAAACACCAACAAGTAAATCCATTTTGGCCGTCGTTGATCACTATGAACAGCAAGCATGGGCAGCCTTAGAGAAACTAAAAACATCTTCCTATCCGAAAATGATCAAAATGGGAGAGGCGCACTGGGGATTGGTGCACCAAGATTACGGCTGGTCAAATGGTCAAAATGGTCCGGGAGGGCTTTGGGTCATCGACCTGGATGGCGTGTCGTACGATTTGCCATTTCGGGATTTGCGCAAGCTCATCACCAGTACGATGGATGATATGGGCGTCTGGGATGTTACCTGGATGCGCGGCATGATCGAAGCCTATCATAAGGCGAATCCACTGGATCGCGAATCGTTTGAAGTGCTCTTAAATGATATGGCAGTGCCAAACGAATTTTATAAGCACCTCAAAGAGATGTTTTATGATCCCGCAATCTTTCTGTCGACGGAAGCGGAAGGCATTTTGCAGCGAGTGTTGACGGGGGATAAAACGAAAGATGCGGCATTGGCAGAACTTGCAAAAGATATCAGCAAATACGAACCGGGCAACTATGACCAAATAACGGAAGTAGTTGAACCGCAAAGGCTGGCGTCAGGTATCAAGGACTTCATACCTGTTGCGGTATCCACTCCACCGACAGAGTCTTTGGTCGAGGTGCCGAAAGACGAAAAGTCCAAGAGCAAGGTGTCTAAGGTGAAGGTATCCAAAGACAAAGAGTCCAAAGTCAAGCAGCCTGCAAGCGACAAAACGCCAGTAATACCGGAAGAAAGCCAGCAAGAAGGGGCAGAGGCAGAACAAAGCACTACTCGCAGAACTCGAATCTCATTTTCGGGAAATGTTCCTTTTACGCCATCAGCGCCACTCGCTACAAGCGAAGCACGAAACCTCGTTCGTCGAAACAAAAAGCGGGGGATGAGCTCAGCTGTCTCAAAAAGCAGCAGCAATAAGTCAAGCAAGCCTCAAAGAAGAGTAAAGGTCTCTATCAATGTAAAAGCCAAATCACCACAAGCAAAACCCGCAAGTCAAACAGGGAAAAGCAAAAAAGGAACTGTGTGGACATCTAAACAGCAGTCCCGGACCGTCACTTCCAACAAGAGCAAGAAAGTTGCCAAGACGGCGAAACCAAGCCGTAAATTCATCAACAATCAGATGAAGAAACAGCGTCATAAATCAAAGAAGACGAGAGGCAACTAATGTAAGAAGTCGGAACGGGAAAGGAGAATACGGATGAAAGTTATCATGGTCTGTACAGAGAAATTGCCAGTCCCTCCTATACGAGGGGGAGCGATTCAGACTTATATTGCAGGGATTGCAGATATTCTAGGGAGGCATCACGAGCTGACTATCCTGGGAACGTCGGATCCCACGCTACCGATGGATGAAAAAGTTCGCAATGCACGTTATGTGCGGGTAAATGGTCAAGGGGTGTTCGAGATTTATGCACGCGAAGTAGCCGCTTTCCTAAGTGCGAACAACTATGATGTTATCCATGTTTTTAACCGACCGCGGATGGTTCCCATCATTCGTGAAGTATGCCCGAACGCACGTATCATTTTAAGTATGCACAATGATATGTTTGATCCGGTAAAAATAGGGCAGGCAGAAGCTGCTAGAGCCGTTGCTGAAACAGAACGCATCATCACCATCAGCGATTATGTCGGCCGGGTCATTTCCTCGCTATATCCTGAAGCCACAAACAAGCTTCGTACGATTTATTCAGGTGTGAACTTGGAAACGTTTGTTCCGGTGGAAGGATCCAATACGGCGCAAAAGATTCGTCAGGAACTGCGGTCGACGCACAATCTTGGCAACAAACAAGTGATATTGTTTGTAGGACGATTGACGCCGAAAAAAGGGGCCGACATTCTGGTTCGCGCGATGAATGAACTCCGCTCCTACCATTCCAACATCGCTCTCGTCTTAGTTGGAGGGTCCTGGTACGGTGAAAATAAAATCAGTGACTATGCAGCATATGTACGATCATTGGCGAATCGTTCGCCTGTTCCGGTAATTACAACGGGATTTGTTCCGGCAGATCAGATTCACCACTGGTTCTGGGCGGGGGACGTTTTTGTCTGTCCTTCGCAATGGGAGGAACCACTGGCACGTGTCCATTATGAAGCGATGGCTGCCGGTCTGCCTTTTGTCACGACAAAACGGGGTGGAAATGCTGAGGTGATCATCGGAGGCAATGGACTGTTGGTCGAGCAGCCGGAGGACCCTCAAGCGTTTGCTGTACAGCTGAAACAACTATTGTCCAGCCGCGATCTCCAACGTCAAATGGGGAGAAGTGGACGCCAGCTTGCCGAACAAAGATTTACATGGGATCGAGTTGCGAGAGATGTGCTAGATGTATGGAATAACATGGGTAGGTAAAACCAAAAAGTGAATGCTATCAGCCCACTTCCCTAAAGAGAGATCGGAGAAGTGGGCGTTTATTCATACCTTCGGGACGAAAGAGACTTGCAATGTCCTTCTAGAGTGGACAGGCCTGTCTGAACAAAAGGGCTCGTCCCACATGCCTATTGTACGAAATGGGGGAAGATGGGGGGAATCTACTACGCACAGACTCCCCGCATCTTCAGGTAATCCTGAAGCTCCTTAGAATATCAGCTTGTTCAATTAGGTTCTGCATTTGGAATAATCGCGACGATGTGGGTGATAGGAATAAGAATAGAGGCTCCGTTTGTACGTGAGGAGGGTAAGGTCTGTAATTCAATGATTCCTTCGTCCACTCTAAGAAGCTTGCCGACTCGGTAAGAACGACTCTCAGGTCCCCAATCCGTCGTCAGTAAGATCTCCACAAGTTGATCGTTTCTCATGCATTTGCTGAGTTCTTGACGAAGCCCTTCAATACATACTTGATCAGCCGATTCTTCCGTTTCGACATCTACCTTCACTAATGGTGCAGGGATGACGATTGGCTTCGGTGCTTCTACTTGTACAACAGGTGCCTCTACTTGTACAACAGGTACCTCTACTTGTACAACAGGTGCCTCTACTTTTACAACAGGTGGCTCTACATGTACAACAGGTGGCTCTACATGTACAACAGGCGCTTCTACATGTACAACAGGAGCGTCTACTTGTACAACAGGTGCTTCTACTTGTGGAATGGGGGTGGTCACATTCACTTGAGGTGCGCGAACGTGGATACGGGCAAAACGGCGTAGTTGCCTGAGCAGACTATTGGATTTGCGTTTGGTAGATCGCTTCTTGCAGGGGCAGCAGCGGGTTTGCTTTGCTTTTAATTTCTTCTTTCTCAATGCTTTCAAAGGCAACACCCTCCTTACTATGCATGAAATATCATATTCAGTAGGGTGGCGACCGCATTGGACTAACACCTGATTTGACAAAATCAGGCAGGAAAACATTAGCAAAATTAGATGATTTTTTTAAAAAAATAGGAAAATCGTGTATACTTATCAGGTAATCTCAAAAAGAAAGATGGAGGTTTCTCATGAATCGTACGCCGATTGCCCCCATGGGAGTGGGGAAGCTGTTGGACAAGAGCTTTTCTGTGTATCGCCAGCATTTTGGAGCATTCTTTTTGTTGGCTTTAATTTGGTTCGGTCCATTGTTACTCCTGCAGCAACTGCTTTTGGTTGATCTGACCAGAGTGCCTTTGCTCGCACAAGATACAGAAGGTATGGATTTTGCAGAATCGTTAGGCGCAAGATTTGCCGGACAAGAAGAATTTATGACACAAAGCCTTCCGATGCTGCTCATATTCATATTCCTTGTCGCACCAATCCTTTTGATCATCGCCTATCCGCAAATGATTTCCGGTTCGATTTTACTGACGAAGGCTGCTCTCGAGGGTGAGACCTTGAGCCTAAAAGATGCCTTAAAGGGGGCACTTCGTCGATTTTGGCCGCTCGCGGGCAGTACTTTCCTATATGGAGTAATCGCGTTTGCAGTGTCGACAGCATTTGTCATCGTATATGGATTGATTTTCGTTATGATCGCCTTCGCCGGTGGGATGACATTAGAAACCATGTTTGATCCGTCAGATGAAGGCAGCATTGTGCTTATGATCGTTTTAGTTTTATTTGGCTATTTATTCTTAATTGCTGGGATGATGCTCGTACCAGGCTATTTCTTAATTCGTTGGGGTTTTTATATGCCGCTCGTTCTGTTCGAACGCGATGGAGTCGGAATCGGCCAGAGCTGGAATATGACAAAAGGAAACTTTTGGCGTTTATTCGGTCTTTTTGTTGTTCTCAGTGTGATCTACTCGATGTTCTCTAGCGGCATGCAATTAGTACTCACTGGCGTCTTAGGTACATCTATCCTCGCGCAAATTATTCTGGTTGCACTTACCTGCCTCTTGACCCCTTGGATGGCCATTGTTTACGCGTTGGCTTACTTTGATCTGCGCGTGAGAAAAGAAGGGACAGATTTACAAGAGCTAGTTAGCCGTCAGCTTGCCACATCTGCACCAGTAGAACCAGCAACGCCTACCCCTGCACAAGAGCCGGGAGTTACTCATGATTAGCACGAGTCCTTGGGTAGATGACAAGGAGCATTTACAAGAGATTCTAGCCAGAGACGAGTTCAATTTGCCCCAAGGCAGTGGCGAGAACTGGATTCAAAGAGCGATGGAGTTTGTGATCGAGTTGCTCGCCGATCTTTTTCAGTGGACTCATATTCCAACTGGTGCTGCTAATACCGTATCTACACTCGTGCTCATTATGGCAGTACTGGGACTGGTCGGCATCATTTACTGGTTGTTCCGCAGAATGATTTGGGTGCAGAAGAAGCATCAACCGCTGTTTATGGACGGTGAAAAAATACGTTCTCATGCAGACTATTTGCGTGATGCGAAAGAAAAAGCAGCGCGAGGAGAATGGCGGGAAGGAGAACGCTCGTTGTTTTTGGCGTTGTTGGTCTATATGCAAATGAAGTCATGGGTTCGTGTGGAGAAATGGAAAACGAATTGGGAATACGCAGAAGAAATTGAGGCAAATCAACCGAGCTTACGCGATGTGTTCGGCAGCTTCGCACGAGAATTCGACGCTGTTTGGTACGGGCAAGCACTTGTTGATGAAGGGTCGTTTTGGCAACGTGTAAACGAACTGGAAGGCATCTGGCGCGAGGAGGGACAGCATGGATAGTTTGCGCACCTATCGTGTCGGAATAGTTGTGGCTACCTTGTTGCTCGTCATCGTGGGCTGGTTGATCGTCAAGCCTACAGCTGAGCCTCTCCCACCGTATTTGGCTTCATCTGCACAGCCGAGCGGACTCAAGGCTGTGCTCGTACTCCTGGAGGAAAAAGGCAAGCAGGTAAAGGAATGGCGGCAGCCTATGCGTTTTTTACCAACAGCAACTGGGCAGGCCATGCTCGTAGTAGAACCAGAAAAACTGATGCCAGAGGAACAGATAGACATTCTGGATTGGGTCAGTGAAGGCAATGACCTGATTCTCTTTCAGTCGAGACCAGAGTGGGAAGACCTTCCCTTTTATACGGAGTACATCCGGGAAAAAGAAAATCAGGAGCGAAACATTCAGGGACCTCTCGTCCAGGGCAGGTTCATGGGCAAAGCAGAGACCTCATTTCGATTTTTAGAAGATGAGGACATGGAGCCACTACTCTACGACGATCAGGGGATACTCGGAGGAAGAACAGAAGTAGGAGATGGCAGTGTCACGTTTTTTCTCGTACCGGAATGGCTAACCAATCAAAAAATTGATCGACTGTCCCACTTTGAAGCGATCTGGCCGTATGTACAAGGAGACTGGTCCGTCCTGTGGGTAGACGAATACCATCACGGCTTGCAGGAAAAACCAGGTTTTCTGGCGATCTATCCGGGCTGGCTCATAGCTGCCTGCATTCAACTCGGTATCCTGCTTTTGCTGTATGTGTGGTGGAGAGGAAAACGTTTCGGACCGGTCTATACGCTTAGGGAATGGACGGTGCGCCGTGGTGATGAGACGTTGCTCGCCGTGTCTAGCTGGTATGAGCGAAGAGGGCTGGCACAGGATGCGTTGCGCCATCGAGAAGCGTACATGCGACAGCTGTTGTACGATCGGTGGGGAGTGCACCAACGAGCTGATCGTGTGGAAATCATGCGATATGCCAAAACAAGATGGACAAATCAAGAGGTAGAGAAATTTGCTCATCTGCTAGAACGACTGGAACAGGCAAAAAACGAAGGGCGATACGCGCCGAAGAGCTTGCTTGCAGACAGTCTTTTGTTGGATGAGATTACGAAGCGTCTGGAGAAGGAGTGACAACTACTGTGGAGCAATTGTTGCAACAAATGGAAAAAGAACTGGTTGGTCAGCGGCAAAATGTTCGGTTACTGCTAACAGCTTTGGTTGCCGGCGGGCACGTTTTGCTAGAAGGTGTACCCGGTATCGGAAAGACGAAAATGGTAAGGACCTTATCGGAATTGATGGGGGGCGTAAGCAAGCGCGTCCAGTTCACGCCTGACATGATGCCATCGGACATTATTGGTCATGTGGTGTTCAATATGCAGCAGAACCAGTTTGAGACAATCAAAGGTCCTGTTTTCGCTAACTTATTGCTGGCGGACGAGATCAACCGGACTCCCCCGAAAACCCAAGCTGCCCTTTTAGAAGCAATGGAGGAAGGGCAAGTGACGATTCATGGTGTCACCTATCCTTTGCCAGATCCGTTTTTCGTCGTCGCCACGCAAAACCCGGTGGAGTACGAAGGGACGTATGTGTTGCCGGAGGCTCAACTTGATCGCTTTTTGTTCAAGCTAACAATGTCGTATCCTTCTCATGAAAATGAAAAGCAAATCCTCGCCAAACATATTCCCAATAAGCGCAGCCACGAGCGTAATCAAGAGCCGCTCTTTACATGGGAGGCGATTTTGGAGAAGCGACGCCAATTAGAAGAAGTGGTTGTGGATGATTCGATTCTGGAGTACATAACGACACTGATTCGCAATACACGCGAAACGAAGCGATTACTCTTAGGTGCCAGCTCTCGTGCCGGAATCGCCGTGTTGATGGCGAGTAAAGCCTGGGCACTTTTGGACAATCGCAAGTTTGTGACGCCTGATGACGTGAAGATGGTGGCCCGCCCTGCATTGCGGCACCGACTCATTCTGTCACCGCAGGTAGAATTGGAGGGGGGTACCAGTGACCACATCATCGAAGAGACGCTGGCGGCTATTCCAGTTCCTCGCTGATTTTTTGGCAGACCGTTTTGTCTTGCCATCCAAGGGACTGCTTGTGGCAGTTTTTCTAGGCACACCCATCGCGATCGTCGGATTTCTACTGGAGATTGGCTATTCGACATTCTTTTTGTACAACGGTTTACTCCTGATCGCTAGCATCTTGGATTGGGTTACCATCCCCAAGCGTCGAGACTTGTCGATCCAGCGAATTTTGCCTGAGCAGACGGATATCGGACAATCGTTTTCGATCGAGCTTGAACTGGCGAACAGAAGCGGGCAATCCGTTGCGTACTCTATCGTGGATGATCTTCCGCTGTCATTTGAAGAAGCCGGACCGATCACAGGTGTGATGGAGCGACCCTTAACCAACCTAAGTTTTGAAACAAGAGGAAAAGAACGCGGAGAGTACGTGTTCCGCTGGCTTTACATGCGGTGGCATGGCAGGCTCGGCTTGTGGTATCGCCAAAGCCGCTTTGCGTGTGAACAAACAATCAAGGTATATCCTGACCTTTCAGCCGTTCGTGGCTATTTGGCTTCGTTGCAGGAGAGCTTGATCGTCGACGGGAAAAAAATTATGCGCAGGGCGAAAGCGGGTACTGAATTCCATGCGATCCGCGATTACGTCCCTGACGATGATCCTCGGATGATTAACTGGTCTGCATCAGCACGCTCCCGACGTCTGATGACGAACCAATATCGCCCAGAGCATGGCAAAGTGATTACCATTTTGATCGATTGCGGCAGGTTGATGGGCGTCGAGCTGGATAACCAGACGAGACTGGATCGATCGCTGGAGTCTGCTCTCACGTTAGCGGCAGTGGCATTGCGTCAAGGAGATCAGGTAGCGTTACTAGCCTATTCGCATGAGATCAAGACGTACATACCTCCAGGCAGAGGGCTGCGCCACTTGCACACCCTTTTGGAGGCAACCTACAACCTGACGAGTGATTTTGTAGAGGCTGATCCGGCGAAGGCGCTTGAATTTTTGAATCGCCAGCAGAAGAGAAGGAGCTTGGTGGTACTTTTTTCAGATATGGAAAATTACCTTGTCGAAGATCAGTTGAGCAATTATTTGTGGCGGATGCGCCGTTCGCATTTGATCTTGCTGCTGTCTTTGGCAGATCCGCTTCTGCATGAATGGAGTCATATAGCCACGAGCAACAGCAGCTTGGCGTTTACGAAGGCGGTAGCTCAGCGGTTCCAGCTCGATCGCAGGGCGTTTCAACAAAAAATGATCGGCGCGGGTATCCAGGTACTGGACGTTCCGGCCGATCAATTGACGCTGACGGTTATCAATACTTATTTGGACATCAAATCAAGAGAAGCTTTGTGAGAATCGGGTCTGTATCCGAGGAGGTACCAGGCAATTAGCAAAAGCAATGTGCCGACAGCTACGATGTACTTGGCTTCGAGTGAGAGGCTCGATGGAGTGATGTAGCCCTCGATGATTCCCGCGATGAACAAGAGTGGGATAGTAGCCAATAGCAGATGCGCAGATTCTTTTGCCGCCTCCAAAAATTGATGTTTTCGAGCGTAGCGGCCGGGCACAAGCAGGCGGTACCCCATGTGAAGACCTGCTCCGCCAGCAATGAAGATGGCAGTCAGCTCGATCACGCCGTGTGGCAAAATGTAGGCCCAAAACGCATAGCTGCTATCTGCATGATAGTAGACGGCTGCCAAAGCGCCAACCAGAAGGCCATTGAATAAGAGAAGGTAGATGGGGACGATTCCGAATGTAATTCCACTGACAAAGGCCAGCATCGCAACTTTGATGTTGTTGGTCATAATCATCGTGGAGATGACCGGACTGTCAAGAGAGTCGTGCCCTTCTCCCAGCCTGGATGGATCGATCTGCTCCGCCATCCCTTGTGGCAATACATAATACAGGTTGAGTGGATCGACCATAACGGCAGCAAAGCCAGAAATACCACCAATGATGAATAGAAGCGCTGCCACACCAATGAAGCTCATTCGCTTATGTACGAGACCCATCAGGTAGCTGCCAAAGAAATGCTTGAGCTGCTGCCAGCTGCCTATTCGCTGCTTGTAAGCCAAATTATGTGCACGTAAAACGAGTTGATTTAAGTAGAGCGTGATCTCGTCTGCAGGATGGTAGGAGCGCACATAGGCCAAATGAGCAGATGTTTTCTTATATAGTTGTGTCAGGCGATCAATATCGGTAGCACTGATGTGCCGAGGTTGTCGGGTAAAACGCTCCACTAATTGTTCCAGTTCGGCCCAAGAGGCTTTATGCTTGTGCCAAAACGAGGTAATATCCATGTATAATGCCTCCTTACATTAACGCGTGTTTCAAAACTAGAAAAAACCTCAAAGTTTCGAGGGGGGGAAGAAAACCATCATGAATGAACCGACATACGTCAGTGGGTCAAATCGAGAAGCTTCTGTCGTGACACCCGAGCATGTTATGCTGCGATTTCAGACGGCAGGTCTAGGCAGCCGCGCCACTGCGATGCTGATAGATACAGGAATCTTGCTCCTGGTTAATCTTACTGTATTTATTTTGTTTGGTATAGTTTTATTTGGAAATGAAGATGATTTTTTCCTGGATTCTGGCAACTACGCGTTGGCCATCGTCCTCCTGGTTATCTTCGTCGTGAATTTTGGTTACTTTTGGTTACAGGAAGCACTCTGGGGCGGACAGACCGTTGGCAAAAGGCTGGTCGGAATCCGGGTCATCCGTGAAAACGGGCAGCCTGCGACGTTTGTTTCCTCGACGATCCGGAATCTGTTTCGCATCATTGACGCAATGCCAACTGGTTATTTTCTCGGGGCGCTCGTATGCTTTTTCCACCCCCGTGATAAGCGAATTGGCGATATGGTAGCGGGCACAATTGTCGTGGTAGAGTCAGGACAGCGATCGACTCTTTTTCAGAAAAAGAAAGACAAACAGCCAAACGGCTTTGATTTGAATCATGCGCTACTCGTGCTTGAAGAGCGGCAAAAACAGGCGATCACCCGAGAGGACTGGCAGTTGCTTTCCTCCTTTATCAGCAGATCATCCTCTTTATCTCAAGCGAAAAAATATGAGCTCGGGAATCAAATTGCCAGCATCATGCGCAAAAAATTAGAGCTTGTTGACGAACAGACCACCAAGGAAGACCCGATCCTGTTTTTGCAAAGACTGCACAATCAGCTGCAAAGCGAATTTCAACTCCGAAAATAAAGAGAGATACCGCCAAATAAATGGCGGTATTTTCTTTTCTCGACTTATTTATCCATTATTCAGCAAAATGCTGATTCAAAAACTTTCTATGTTATAATGAAACCTCACTCTATGTCTCAGAAAGGAGGAGGGAGCCGATGGACGACAAATACATGGGAACGTCATCGACTTCGTCACCGACACTGCCACTCCCGGCAAACGGGAAGCAAAAAGGAAGACGCAGAAGAGGCAGCCTTTTTCAGGCATTGATTCCCTCCCAGACAGAAGGTAAGCGTCCTTTACTACCGATCGTTTTGGCCGTTCTGGTCTGGGTAGGACTCGCCTACGCTGGATATGCCTTTGCTGTTTATACGTTGGACAAGCAGCAGCAATTTGTGAACCAACGAATTGATCAAATTCAAGAAGATAACCAAAAGCAGATGAAGGCATTGGGAGATCAATTGACTCTGGTGCAGGAAGAAATGCAAAATGTCCAGAAGGGTCTGGGAAATCTGGAAGAAGATTTGGCATTGACGGGTGAAACCATTGGTGGCACGAACAAGACCAAAGAAGCTCTGCAGGATCGGGTTGACCAGCTCAACAAACAGCTGGTTGATTTGAAAGCATCTCTGAAAAAATTGGAGGATGCTGCCCGTGCTTGGTAAGATCAACCGTTTCTTTCTCTTTCTGTTGGCGCCTGCTCTCGGTTTTTTGGTCGCTTTTGGGCTGGACAATCCAGTGGACAAGCTCCAGACGGAAGGCCTAAAGCTTCCTTCTGCCGTAGCGAAGAGCCAAGCAGATGAGCTGGGGGAACGGCTCAACGACACCAAGGTGCAGCTTCGAAATGTAGAAGTCGTCATCGAAGACATCCAGGATCGCTCGAAAAAGGAACAGAAAGAATACGAGCAACAAAACAAGAACATCAGCAGCGCACTTGAAGCGAGCAAATCCCAGACGCAAAAATCTGCGGATGTATTGGACACGATTTTGTCCAACATGCTTGGCAAGCCGATCGGTCAACACTTCGGGAAAAACTCGACAGTAAAAGTCTATTCCCTGCAAGAAGGCGGATACCGCGGTTATATGGCCAAAGTTCGCCTCAATGATCCGAAAGCGTTGAAAATGGTGCTGGCCAACAACTCCGTGAAAAGTAAGGGAGAAACGACGAGTCAAGCTGGTAAACGTACAGGAGCCATTCTTGCGATCAATGCAGGCGGCTTTATGGCGGACAAGCAGGGCAATCTGACTCCGTTAGGTATTACTGTTGTTGACGGCAAGATTCGAACCTTTTCCAATAATGCGAAGCTGAGCTTTGTCGGCTTTAACAACAAAGGTCATCTGGTCGGAACAAGCATCAAGACGCAGGCGCAAATTACGCAACAAGGGATATTGCAGGGAGCGAGTTTTTTGCCGCGTCTCTTGCAGGACGGAAAGCGAATGCCTATCCCTCGTGAATGGGCGAATGCGCGTCAACCGCGAACACTGATCGGCCATTTCGACAACGGCGATTTGCTGCTGATTGTCATTGATGGAAGACGAGATGGCTGGAGTAATGGTGTTACGCTGGAGGAAGCGCAAAAAAAACTGCAAGAGTGGCATGTCGTGGATGCATATAACCTCGACGGCGGTGGCTCCAGTGCGTTTTATTACAATGGCAAGCTGCTGAACAAGCCTTCTGGCGGCAAAGAACGACGCGTGGTGAGCAATTTGGTCATCATGCCATAAGCAAAAATCGCTACACTCTTCTGTGAAGACGACAAGTCTTGCTGCAGAAGAGTGTTTTTTTCTGTAGAGAAAAGTTTGCCTAGGCAACTGTGAATGTGGGTTGACCTTAAAAAATGCTGAAAATTATAATAATAGGTAGAAGTAATGAAATGGAATAGGAGGGATCGCATGAAAAAAGGGATGTTGGTTGCTCTCTCGATTGTTTCCGTGCTTTCGTTTCCTCATTTTGCTGTAGGAAAAGTCCCAGGTGTGCCAGCAGGTGTGCAAGGAGCTACAAAAGGAATTGTCGCGGTCTCTCATCCAGCAGCGGCGCAGGTCGGTAGAGATATCTTGGCAAAGGGCGGCAATGCGATTGACGCTGCGGCTGGGATCCAATTTGCTCTGAATGTGGCAGAACCGTATATGTCCGGTATCGGCGGTGGTGGTTTCATGATGATTTATGTGAAGGATCAGAACAAAGTGACGGTGATAGATAGTCGGGAAGTGGCGCCTGCCAAGGTGACTCCCACTATGTTTTTGCAGGCAGATGGTAAGCCGATCCCCTTTGAGGAGAGACATACGAGCGGTCAAGCCGTAGGTGTCCCAGGGACATTGCTGGGTGTAGAGCAGGCGCTGGAATCGTATGGGACATGGGGCTTGGGAAAAGTGATAGAACCGTCGATTGAATTGGCGGAAAAAGGAGTTCGCATCAACTGGGTGTCCGCTCAATTTATTGCCAATTCCATGGAAAAGCTGAAAAAGCACGGTACTGCTGCACAGGTGTTTGCGCCAAACGGAGTTCCACTCAAAGAAGGCGAGATGCTGGTTCAGCCCCAATTGGCGAAAACGTTGAAGATCATCCGCGACAAAGGCTCGGATGCCTTGTATGAAGGGGAAATTGGCAAGGCCCTCGTCGAGGAGGTACAAAGAACAGGTGGCACCATGACACTCGATGATTTGCAGGCGTATCAAGTGAAAGAGCGTGAACCAGTCCGGGGCATGTATCGCGGATATGAAGTGATTTCGATGGCACCACCCAGCTCTGGCGGCTTGACACTCATTCAGATTTTGAAGCTGATGGAAGGCTACGATAACAAAAAGGACGGAATCGGGTCGGTGGCCTATTTGCATCATCTGATCGAAGCCAACCACCTCGCCTACGCAGATCGGGCGGCTTATATGGCGGACGAGGACGTTTATCCGGTACCGAAAAAGGGGCTGATTGCAGACGAATACATCAAGGAACGACGTCAGCTCATTCGTGAAGAAACCGGGAATGCCAATATTGTGGCAGGAGATCCTTGGAAGTACGATCCTGGCAAAAAGCCAGAGGTGTCAATGAAACTGAGAGATCAATCTCCGGTCAAGCAGACCACGCACTTCTCTGTGATGGACAAATGGGGGAATATCGTTGCGTATACGACCACCATTGAAGATATTTTTGGCAGCGGTGTGATGGTTCCTGGTTATGGATTCATGCTCAATAATGAGCTTACGGATTTTGACGCGATTCCTGGCGGTGTCAATCAGGTCGAGCCTGGCAAGCGCCCACGTTCGAGCATGACACCAACTATGGTGCTAAAAGACGGGAAGCCTTTTTTAGCAATTGGCTCGCCTGGTGGCTCCACGATTATCGCCTCCGTATCGCAGACGATTCTCAATGTGATCGATCATGGAATGGAAATTGAGGATGCGATCCGTGCACCACGCATTTTTTCTAGCAGCTATCCGAATGTGACGTGGGAAGCGGGCATTGACCAAGATGTCATCCTGCAATTGATGGCAAAAGGTCACGTCTTTGCTGAGGAACCGTCGAACATTGGCAACGTCCAAGCGATTGTGTACGATTTTGAAACAGGAAAAATGTACGGCGGAGCCGATAACACACGCGAGGGTACTGTACTCGGGGTCGATGCCATTGCGTATACGGCTGCTCAGCCAATCCAGTCACCAATAGAAAAAGAAGGCCCCTTTGATTTACGAGTAAACGGCAATGTCTACCCATATACAGCAGAGCAAAAAGTGATGATAAATGGAGTAGCGTATGTTCACGCCAAAAAGTTGCTGTTAGGGTTGGGACAAAAAGTGACGTCCTTCCAGTCCGATGTGGTCATGGTGCAGGGAATTCCTTACTTGCCTGTCAAAAAAGTTGGCGAGAAGCTGGGCTATACGGTCATGTGGAAGGAAGGAGAGCGGTCCATCGAGTTGAATAGCAAAAAGTAGGCTGATCAAGGAAAGGATGTAGCAAAAATGAAGAAAGTACTTGTACTCGGAGGAACGCGATTTTTTGGAAAGCGATTAGTCCAGCTTCTCGTCGCAGCTGGGGCAGACGTTACTGTGGCAACGAGGGGGCTTTCCCAAGTGGAGTTGCCTACCTCTGTCAAAAGAATGACGCTTGATCGCGATGACGTCCATTCACTAGCAGTCGCAGGGGAAGAGCAATGGGACGTGGTATACGATAACATTTGTTATTCCTCCCAAAATGCAATGGATGCGTGTAAAGTTTTTCGGGGCAAAGTGGGTACGTACGTTTTGACCTCTACCTTGTCCGTCTATGATTATGCAGAGGAACCATTACAGGAAGAAGCATTTGATCCATACACGTATGAAATCAACCAGAAAACGAGAGACGAGACAACCTATCAAGAGGGGAAACGTCAAGCAGAAGCCGTCTTTTTTCAGGAAAAGGCCTTCCCTGTCGTAGCTGTTCGTTTTCCAATTGTGCTAGCGGAAGACGATTACACACGTCGGCTATGGTTTCATATTGAGCATGTGCAAGAAGAGCAACCGATTGGAATCACGAATCCCACTGCCCGGATGTGTTTCATACATGCACAGGAAGCAGCTCAATTTTTGGCATGGGTGGCGACAACGTCCATCACAGGGCCAGTGAATGCGTGCTCGGATGGGACTGTTTCGCTTGCTGAGCTGATGGAGATGATTGGGCAAACAGTCGGAAAACCTGCCCGAATCGAGCCAACGACAGATGCTTCTGATGCGTCTCCCTTTGGATTTGTAGCATCCTTTTACATGGATAACGGGAAGGCTAAGGCCGCGGGCTTCCCGTTTTGGTCGTTGGATGAATGGTTACCAGCGCTTGTCAAAAAACTAAACGAGGAATAGACCTTTCGAAAAAGCGTGACCTATCTACCTTTTCTTTCGTAGTACTCCATGGTAAGGTAGAGCAGAACATATGTGTCTGTAAGGAACCAGGAGGATCGATCATGAACAAAAATCGCACCAGCAGCCTTGCGATCGTCGCAGCACTATCAGTAGCACTACTCAGCGGATGTGAACCTCCCTCATTAAGTGGATTGTTATCCAGCGAGTCGAATGGACAGTCCGCGGGTGAGGGAACGCAGTCAACGACAGTTGAGCCAAATAACGAGGAGACAGCACGTCCCCAACGGGCATCTCTTGCAGAGACGATAAAAGATGTGGATGGAGTGCCAACCGTTACGAATGAAACAGAGCTCTCGGTTGTCGTAAATAAACAGCGGGCACTGCCTGCCGATTATATTCCACCGGATTTGGTGGAGCCGAATGTGCCGTTTCCTTTTGATGAAAAAGTGGAGAAGCGATTGCTGAGAGCAGAAGCTGCTCAAGCATTAGAAGAGCTGTTTGCCAAAGCAAAGACAGAAGGTATCGAACTGTATGCTGTTTCTGGCTACCGCTCGTATAAGACCCAAAAATCGCTGTACGAAACGTATGTAAGGACGCAAGGTGCTGAACATGCTGCTGCCTACAGTGCCGTACCTGGAAAGAGCGAGCATCAGACTGGTTTAGCTATGGATGTGTCTGGATATGATGCAAGTACACGCTTGGAAGAATCATTTGCTGAGACACCTGAAGGAATATGGCTGGCAGCCAACTGTGCAGACTTTGGGTTCGTTATTCGTTATTTGAAGGGCAAGGAAGATACGACTGGATATGCGTATGAGCCTTGGCATTTGCGTTATGTAGGGAAGGAAATGGCGAAAGAAATTATGGCAGGTGGCCTTACTTTGGAGGATTATTTTTCTGAAGCGGCAATTGCTCACAAATAGCGCCATCGAAAACAAAAGAGCCGCCCCGATAAGGAGCGGCTTTTTGAAGTCTGGATAAATGCTAACGTGGGAGACGGACCTGGGACAGCGGCCAGTATACGACTTCTGCGCGTCCTACTACATGATCCAGTTGAACAGGGCCAATGACGCGGCTGTCCATACTGTTGTTGCGATTATCCCCCATGACAAACACGCTGCCCTCAGGAATCTTCACAGGATCAAAATCTTCGGTTAACGTCACACCTGCTGTAGAGGTTTTGAGCTTGTTTTCGACCAGATACTCTTCGCTGAGAGGTTGGCCATTGACATACACTTGATCATTTTTGGCTTCAACGGTGTCTCCAGCCACTGCGACTACGCGCTTGATCCAGTTGTCGCCAGTTGCGTCTGGATGAACGATGACGATATCGCCAGGCTGCGGTTCTTTGAGGTAGTAAATCGCTTTGTTTACGATGACGCGCTCGCGGTCATGCAGCGTACTTTCCATGGAACGCCCTTGGACAACGTAGGGAGCCATGACAAAGACGTAGATAAAAGCAGTCAATCCGCCAATCAAAACAAACGATTTTAACCAATCGAGCAATTCCACTTTCCATTTTGAGGTAGGGTTGGTTTGTTCCATTGAAATTCTCCTATGTATGTAGATTCTGTGGCAAATATGCCTGGGTCAAATGCCTCGTGTGTATAAGGCTGTCTTCCCATTATACATGCTTTACGAATGGATACGAAAGATGATTCAAGGAAATAATTGGCTGCGTGGGTGAAGAAGGAAAAAGTCTTAACATTATTTTGCAAGCTTACCTATTGTCAGTTTTTCCTGTTTGAGTTAAGATGTTCTTGAAATAAGTTTTACAATAAAAATATTAAGTGGTAAACACTTTGTCTGGCTCATACATATCTTTCGTGAAAAGAAATAATTTCGGGAGTTCTCTTGATCTTCCAGTACTTAAGCTATATAGTTTTATAGTAAAAGTACTTATATTATTAATTTTCCGAAAATAGGTGATGTTGTGAGCAATATGTCCCGTGCCAGTAAACTTGAGGAACTGGATCGAGTATTTGTCGAAATTGCTCGTTTCTTTATTAACAATTGGCTAGAAGAAGAGTCAATCAGTCCGAAGCAGTTTATCCTGCTGCGTGTGCTACATCAAAAAGGACGAAGCACAGTTTCTGAGCTGGCGACCATTTTGAAACTGTCCAATAGTGCCACCACCATTGCACTCAATCGGTTAGTGAAGGCTGGTTTTATCGACCGTGTCCGAGACGAACAGGATCGACGTGTAGTGTGGGTCACATTATCACAACAAGCGATTCCGACTCTGGAAGGACTTTTGTGCGACAGGAGAGCACTCGTAGGAAAGCTGCTGGAGAATCTGAATGATAACGAGTTAGACCAGTTTACGTATTTCCTCAGGAAAATGCAGCAGTCCATATAGACATGGCCATCAAGTTCGGGTCTGGGGACATTCTTGCAAGACAAAAGTGTGTACCGCGGGAATGGGAGTGTACACATATGAAAAAGAAAAGCACACTGATCATGAGTTCTTGTATCTTAGGAGCGGCTCTGTTCACACAAGCTGCATTTGCAGAAGAGGCAGTAAAAGCTACTGAAACGACTACTGCAACAGAAGCAACAACAACGACTACAGAAGAAAAACCTGCAACTGAAGAAAAGCCTGCAACTGAAACAACACCTGCAACTGAAACAACACCTGCACCTACAACAGAAGTAAAACCAGTAGCTCCAGAAACCGTTAACCCTGTTCAAGGGCTGACTCAACAAGGTGGCTGGATCACGATGCCAGGTAAAGATGAGTTCGTACTGGTGAGCGGCCAATACGTTCCAGTAATCTCTACTGTAGCTGGCTGGACAATGATGCCAGGAACAGATCAATTTGTTACAACTAATCGCATCACTCCTGTAAGTGCTCCAGCTGCTGGTTGGACAATGAGTGCACCTGAATCCGATAACAATAAATAATTTCCTTTACAAAAGACGCATTGTCCCTCGATTGGGCAAGGCGTCTTTTTTTCGGCTAAATCTGGAGATTCCCGTACAAACTATAGCCGATCGAAACCAAAAGGAAGGAGGGACGAAAATGGCAGGTCATGATAAGGATCAGGTTCGATTCAGGGCGAGAGAGTTGAGCACTGAGGATGCAGGCGGAGCCGTCTATTATCAAGAGGCAGACGAATATACGGCTGGTCTGGCTACGACGCAGGAGTTGGTCAGTGACATGTACAAGATGGGAACCATTGAGGACAAGGAACAAACGGTGTAAAAACACAGGAAAAGAGCAAGGTCAGCCTGGATGCAAGAAGGCTGGCCGCTTTCTATTTCGTTGATAAAAAATTTTTTATTGACTTAGTAGATTGTATCGGTAAAAATACAAGAGGAATCAGAAAATTTAAAAAGGATGTGCCACGAATGAGAGACGCACGATTAGATCAATTAGCGTACAATCTGGTTAACTATTCTGTACGAGTACAGCCAGGGGAAAACATTTTGATCAACGCGAAAGGGGACACCCCGGATTTGGTGCAAGCCCTCGTGCGTGAGATTTACAAAGCAGGCGGCAGTCCTTATGTTCAATTGATTGATCCCGCCGTAAGCCGAGAAATCGCAATGAATTGCAATGAAGAGCAGTTGAAGACCATGGCTCAACATGAAGTTGAACTCATGGAGAAAATGCAAGGGTACATCGGGATTCGTGCAGCGAATAACATCAATGAGATGGCTGATGTTCCAAGTGACAAGCTGAGCATCTATTCTCGCCTGTATGAGCTGCCAGTGATGAACGTACGCGTGCCTAAAACGAAGTGGGTTGTTCTTCGTTATCCGAATCCTTCCATGGCACAGCTTGCGAACATGTCTACAGCAGCTTTTGAAGATTTTTACTTCCAAGTATGTAACCTGGATTACGCGAAAATGGACAAAGCAATGGACAGTCTGGTTGACTTGATGAATCGCACAGACAAGGTACGCTTGGTAGGACCTGAAACGGATCTCACCTTCTCCATCAAGGACATTCCTGCTGTAAAATGCGCTGGCCTTCGCAATATTCCAGATGGTGAAGTGTATACAGCACCTGTGAAGGACTCCGTAAATGGCGTGATCACTCATAATGCGCCAACACCATACCACGGCTTCACTTTCGAAAATGTTCGTCTGACCTTCAAGGACGGCAAAATTGTGGAGGCAACAGCGAACGATACCGAACGCTTGAATCAAATTTTGGATACGGACGAGGGAGCGCGCTTCGTTGGGGAATTCGCTATCGGTGTGAATCCTTACATTCGCAACCCGATGAAAGATATCTTGTTTGACGAAAAAATAGACGGAAGCTTCCACTTCACGCCTGGTCAGTGCTATGACGAAGCATACAATGGCAACAAATCGTCTGTGCACTGGGACATGGTTTCCATCCAACGTCCGGATTGGGGCGGAGGGGAAATCTGGTTTGATGACGTCCTGATTCGCAAAGATGGTCGTTTTGTCATTGCAGATCTTGAATGTCTGAATCCAGAAAACTTGAAAGGGTAAGGCAAAGCCTACCCAAATCATTTGTCGTACTGACGGAGCCTTTCGTGAGCAAGCATAATATCCATTTCTAGCTGAAATAGCATGTGCAGATTGCTTGAAGGAAGAGTAATTCTGCGTGCTGCGTGGTAGAGAAGTGGCTTGTTTTGTTTGATGACCGTCATGATTTCCACAACCGGAGGAACGACTTGCTTGATTCTTAGCAGACTTTGCAAATAGCGAAGAAAAGTTTGAATACTAGCCTGGTCATCCTTGTTCGGTACCGTTTCAATCAAAGCGAAAAAGTCTCGGACGATGATACGCTTCGTCTCCTGAGGCTCCACTATGGTTGTACGATTCACTTGATCCACCTCGCGGGAAAGAGTAACAGCTTCTTTTCTTTTCCCGCTGAATGACAAGTGATAAACCTTTTGCTCGATAAAAAGTCTTTGGCATGTGCATGTGCCAAAGACTTTTCGTTTTTATGACTCACGATGACCAGCGTAGATGCTTGCTTCTTCCAGGGGAATCCGTATACGCAGGAGCAGCCAGGCATTCAAGAGAGAAAACGTCAGGGCAGTTGTCACAGCGGAAAATGTCAGGGGGAGTAGGAGCAACTCAAGTGATACGACCAAGTAGTTGGGGTGACGAATGAACCGATACGGACCTCGCTTGATCGGAGCCTCGCCCGGGAGTATGAAGATGCGGGTATTCCATCGCTTGCCCAGGCTGCGAATACACCAGTAACGAAGTCCTTGCGCGATTAAAAACAGGCTGAACGGAGCCGCCCACCACGAGGGGAGAACCATGGCACTGCTTTTGCTCACCACTTCGAAAATAAGCGAGAGAAAAAAGAGAAGATGAAGAAGGACGATGTATTTGTAATGACTCGCCCCAACCTCGTAGCCACCTTTTGACCGGATAAAGCGGGCATTCCTCACGGCAACGAGAAGCTCGACCAGTCGCTGCAACACGACTGCACACATAACGAATCCAAAGAAGAGCAACATGACTATCTCGCCTCCAGAAGTAACAGCTCGGAGCTAAATCCAGGTCCAAGTGCAGCGACCAAACCGCGATCTCCCGGCTCCCACGCCCTCTCCATGCTCTTTTCCAAGACGAACAGAACCGTAGGAGAAGACATGTTTCCAAAATTGGTTAAGACATCTTCAGAAAAACGAGTGGCTTCTGTACCAATGCCCAGAGACCGCTGGTAAGCCGTTAATACCTTGGCTCCACCTGGATGGAAAATGAAATGACGCAGATGATCGATAGACATCCCATGCGGTGACAAAAAGCTCTCGACGTTTTCTCGCATCGAAGAACGAATGAGAGTAGGGATGTCGCGAGAGAAAATGACTTTTAACCCCGGATCGGTCAATTCCCATCCCATGACATCTACGGTGTCCGGCCATGTTGTTGTTCGTGCATCACAAAATTGAACCTTGGGTGCGTCAGAAGAAGACAAGACTTGGTCGCCTTCTATCAATACGGCTGCAGCTCCATCTCCAAATAGGCACGTTGCGACCAAATTGCTTTTGGACAAATCTTGTCGGATGAAGGTCAAGCCGCACAGTTCTACGCTCACAAGCAATACTCGCCGCGAGGGAAAAGCTTGGGTGTATTCACATGCCCGCGACAATCCCATCGCACCACCAGCACAGCCCAGGCCCCACAACGGGACACGGGTTACTTGTGGACGGAGTCCTAAGCGGTGGAGCAAGCGGGAATCAAGGCTTGGAGTAGCAATACCAGTGCTTGATACAAACATCAGACAATCGATGGAAGAAGGCTCGACACCAGCTTTTGTCAAACACTTTCGGGCTGCTTCCTCTGCCAAGGCTTCGGCATGTTCGATATACAGCTGATTTTTCTCTGCAAAGGGCCGGTCCTCCAAAAACCAATCCATTGGCATACTAAAATGCCGCTTCTGAATGTGACTGTGTGCAAAGACGTGTAACAAACGGTCTATATCGGGAAAAGCATCTTGAAAAAATAGGCGTGCTAGCTTCATGGAATCCTCTTGTGTAATCTCGTGGGAAGGTACTGCTGTAGCCACTGCTTCAATACGGGGCATACATTCATTCACTCCCGTCTGTTTTTATTAGCCATTAGCTTATCCCTTCCAATTGGTTCCAATTCATCGGCAGTTTCGTGGTTTTGCTTGAACTTACAAAAAAAGATAGGTAAAATATTCCTTATTATATGAAAAAAGACCTACTATAAATTTCATTAAATAGGTCTAATGTACGAATTGAAAGAGGTACATCGGATAGATCGGGGGTAGTGTACTTTGGGTTCGCGCTGGATTAGTTTGGGAATGTCCTGTGTGATCATCTCGGTTTGGCTGATCGGATACGGATTGCCGACGGATGAGAGTATGATTGTCTTTCTTTTACTTGTGGCTGTCATTCAGACGCTTGCTGCCTATCAAATAGGGAAGTATGTAGATCAGTTGCGGCAGATGGCTTATCACGATTCACTTACAGGCGTTCTCGTCAATCGTAGATTTCTGGACAAGCTGGTCGAAGAAGTGGAGTTGGCAAAAAGTAATCATCAATCTGTTACTCTATTGTTTATCGATTTGGATAATTTCAAAATATTCAATGATTCATATGGTCATTTGGAAGGTGACCGACTCCTTTGCCAATTTGCAGGGCTTTTGCAGGCAAGTGTACGAAAACAAGATACGGTTGGAAGATGGGGTGGAGAAGAATTCGTCGTTTTGTTAACGCATACCGACACAATGAGAGGACTCGCAATCGGAGAACGAATTCAAAATCAAGTCCGACACGCTCTTTCAGGTGTCACGGTCAGTATCGGAGTAGCCTCGTATCCTCACCATGCTTCAACAGCGGAAGAGTTAGCGAAAAAAGCAGATATGCTTATGTATGAAGCGAAAAAAAGGAAAGACTGCATGATGGTCGCTTCGAATGAAAAGATAAATATTGGCAAAACTAACACTCGTCAGCTCACTTGACACGGGTGTTTTTTTGATTGTAAAGAGCATTTACAAAAACTTAATAATTCCTTAAAGAAAAATATACACATTTGACCTTGATTTTAAATTTACGGAAACAATAACTTTCGATATAATCTGTTAGGTGTCATTTATTCAAAGGAGTGAAGAAGTCCCGTATGTTGAAATCAAACAAGTATATCTTCTTTGATCTGTTCGAGCAGCAGATTGCCACTGTGCACAAAGGAACTCATCTTTTCTATGAAATGATAGGAAACTATCAAGATCTAGAAACAAAGGTTAAGGCAATCAAGGCTGTCGAGAAAGAAGGAGACGAAATCGTTCGTCGTATCATGAACGAGTTGAACTCTACTTTTATCACTCCGCTTGAGCGTGAAGACATTCACCAGCTCGCTCATACGATGGACTCGATGATCGACTACATTGACGGTGTCGCTGATCGTATGTATCTGTACCAAGTGACTCAACCAGATCCACGTGTATTGGCACAAGCCAATATTTTGGTGAAATGCTCGGCTAAGCTGATCGAGCTGATTCGCACACTGCGCAAGCTGGATCATAAAGTTGTTACACAAATCGCTGGGGAAATCAAAGACTTGGAGCATGAATCTGACTCCAACTACCGTAAAATGGTATCTGATTTGTTGAATTCTCCTGATACCAACCCAATGGAAGCGATCAAACTCAAAGAGATTTATGATAAACTCGAAGACTGTGCTGACTTCGCTGAGGACGTCTCCAACCTGGTAGAAGGGATCGTGTTAAAGAATGCCTGATCTTTCGCCAGAGGTGATTATTCTCGTACTCGTCGTCATCATGGCGCTAGCTTTTGACTTTATCAATGGTTTTCATGATACGGCGAACGCGATTGCGACTTCTGTTTCGACGCGTGCATTAAGTCCGAAAACCGCGATTATTATTGCATCCGTGTGTAACTTGCTTGGGGCACTCTCGTATACGGGTGTAGCGAAGACAATCGGGGGAGGCATTACCGATCCATTCAAGCTGGAAAATGGATTGGTCGTCGTTTTGGCCGCGTTGACATCTGCGATTTTGTGGAACCTAATCACCTGGTGGTTCGGAATTCCTAGCTCGTCCTCGCACGCGATTATCGGAGGCGTTGCAGGTGCTGCTTTTGGTGCCGCAGGAAGTGGTGCCATTAACTGGTCAGGCTTCATTAGCATTATCCAAGCGTTGATCGTATCCCCGCTTGTTGCGTTTGCTGTTGGTTTTGTCGTGATCAAGCTTGTTTCTTGGTTTGTTCGTAACTCAGCGTACCACAAAACCAATCGAGGTTTCCGTTCGATGCAAGTAGTGTCAGCAGCTTGGCAGGCCTTCAGCCATGGAGCCAACGATGCGCAAAAAACAATGGGCGTAATCACCCTTGCTCTGATTTCAGGTGGATTCTTGATTCAAGCACCGGGCGAATTCGTCATTCCACTGTGGGTAAAACTATCAGCTGCTGTTGCAATGGCTTTAGGTACAGCCTTTGGTGGATGGCGTATCATCAAGACCTTGGGTGGTAAGATTATGAAAATCAAGCCAGTTTCTGGTTTCTCAGCAGACTTGTCTTCTGCCTTGATTATCACGATCTTTACAGCTTTGAAACTGCCGGTGAGCACAACGCACGTGATCACATCCGCCATCTTGGGGGTTGGGGCATCGCAAAAGCTGAACGCAGTAAAATGGGGCTTGGCTGGCCGAATCTTGGTCACTTGGGTCATTACCCTTCCGATTACAGGACTTTTGG
Source organism: Brevibacillus sp. HB1.4B (assembly GCF_013284285.1). Classification (NCBI taxonomy): domain Bacteria; kingdom Bacillati; phylum Bacillota; class Bacilli; order Caryophanales; family Paenibacillaceae; genus Brevibacillus; species Brevibacillus sp. HB1.4B. Next base: position 270,838 of record NZ_JABSUT010000002.1, on the reverse strand, counting down.
CTGCTGCATGCTACGTCGTATTTGACGTATTCCTGTAGAGCTACATCCTTATACAACAGACAACAGACACCTTTCCGTGTAGTAGAGTACGCGGGAAGGTGTCTTTTTCATTAACTTGATCCAGTTAAACGCTCCCATAAACCGGGCTTGGGTTTAATTTGCACGAGGCGTACCGCAGAGAATGGGATATAGTCAAGCGAGCCATCCCGTTCTTCAATTAATATCCCATTTTGGCTGTAATCATACAATTTGCCTTCTGCGAATGCAGATAATCCTTGACCGATCATATCAGGAGCAAAATGAATACGTACGTAGCGATCGAGATACTCTTCCAAAATGCCATCATCCATCTGATTCCCCTCCTTTTTTCATTCTTTCTCCTAGTTATTGCCTGCATTGCGACAATTCAGACAAGGTAAAGAAAAAACCACCCAGTCGGACTGACCTGAGTGGTAATGGATATGGCATGTTGACACTATTCAATCGAGTTTTGGGAATGTCCTGTCTGCTTGCTTTTGCGTGCAAACACGAGCATCAAGATGACACCGGCAGCAATTAAGCACAGACTGACTAATTGAGCGACACGCAGAGTATCTGCTATTAACAGACTGTCTGTACGCATTCCCTCAATGTAAAAGCGACCGAGTGAATACAGGATCATGTAGCTGAACAAGACCTGCCCATCGAATTTTTTGAATCGGTACAGCATGAACATGAGAACGGCGAAAACGAAAAGGTTCCAGATCGATTCATACAAAAACGTAGGATGGTAATATTGTCCGCCGATAAACATTTGTTCACGGATGAATGCAGGGAACTTTTCCATAAACTCAGCAGAGACGGGACCACCATGGGCTTCCTGGTTGATAAAGTTACCCCAACGTCCGATGGCTTGACCCAAGATAACACTTGGCATAAAAATGTCAGCCAAACGTAGGAACGGCAGATTATGTTTTCGAATATACCAGCTTCCTGCCAGAACACCACCGATTAATCCACCGTGAATAGCCAAGCCGCCTTGCCAAACTGCGAAGATGTCCAGTGGATTGTCTTTGTACTGCTCCCATTCAAACGTAACATAATACAATCTTGCACAAACGATGGCTGCTGGAATGATCAGAACCACCATGTTCAAGACGTGATCAGGATCAATGCCAGAACGTTTGGAATTGTAGCGAGCGAGATAAGTACCCAAGAAAAACGCCAGCCCCATAATAATGCCATACCAGTGAATCTTTAAGGGGCCGATTGCAATTGCGATCGGATCGATCATGAATGTGCCTCCTTGCCTCAAAACATCTGTGCCAAGTATAGCACAAATGGGCTGCTGGATTCCAACTAATGGCTTACTGGGACTGCAAAAAGCCGAGGATGGCATCAAGGGAGGCTCGTTTCGTCGGAGTAGATACGGATGAGAATAAATCTCCGAATGTTTCCAGCCGTTTGGGTACCGTATAAACGGTGAAGTCTGTGGGATGAGAATGGGGAACCTCCTCCCACAGGAGTGGTGTTGATACGGTTGCCTGTTCTTTTGCACGAGTTGAATAAGGGGCTGGCAACGTTTTTCCTCGCCAATGTTGCAAATAGTCAATGTACAGCTTATCTCCCCGATTCTTCACCAAGCGCTCGATGGTTACTAGTGATGGATGCTTGCTGACTAGATAGGATGCGATGAAATGTCCGACCTGGCGCGTCTGTTCAAACGTATAGCGAAGTTCAATCGGAACGTATACTTGCAAGCCGCTGGAACCAGATGTTTTGACCCAGGAAGGCAGCTGTAATTCATCGAGCAGCTGTTTCAACAAGAGGGCAGACTCTATCACAACGGCAAAATCATCTGTTGAAGGATCGAGGTCAAATACGAGCTCTGTCGGAGTCTCATCCGTGGCGAGGTGAAAGGAGACGTGCCACTCCAATGCTGCTTGATTTGCCATCCACACGAGTGTCGCCCGGTCATTGCACAGTACGTAATGAACATTTTCCCACGTGTGCGTTTGGATCCAGTCAGGCGCATAGTCAGGGGCGTTTTTTTGATAGAAGTGCTTGTCGCCAACTCCGTGAGGGTAGCGAATGACGGTTAAGAGCCGATCCTTGCTATACCGTAGGAGTGGGGCTGAGACAATCAGCAAATAGCGCAAGTAATCTAACTTGGTTACCTTGGCTTGTGGCCATAGAGGCTTGTCAGGATTTGTAATGGACAATGTGTGATTGTCGATCGTCAGCTCGTACTCTTTTGTTGCAGGACGCAATGATGTCTTCACCTTCTTTTTAAAAGGGATAGGTGTTCCTACTATCTCCCATCCGAGTTTCTCTATGTAAAAGGAATACCTCTTTGCATATATTTCCTGCCAATCAACCATAATACGGGTAGCTTTCCAGTGGTTGGGTTGGTGATGAAATGAAATTCAAGAAGAAAGATAAAATGAAAGAACTGATTGAGACAATGAATGCCTGCAGCTTGATTGAGTTGGAGGGTATACCGATTTCGCCTCAATTGGGAGAGAACATAGATCTGATGAAAAAAATGTTCTCTGATTGCTCCGATTTTGTCATACGAGAATTCCGTCAAAAAAACAGTGTCCGTGCGATTGCTGTCTTCGTAGATGGGCTGATTGATACCAAAGAGGTCAATTCTGCGCTGAAATCGTTAATGGTGCTTGAAGACGGCGATCAAGATATAAAAGTGATAGAAGAGTCACTTTTGCCCGTTTCCCAGATGGGAAGAGTAGACGATTATAAAAAGCTGCTACAAGCTGTGCTTTCAGGTGATACAGGCATTCTTGTTGAGGGCAACACAGAAGCACTCACGCTGGGCATTCGTGGAGCAGAAAAACGCTCCGTTAACGAACCAGAAGGAGAAGCTGTCGTACGGGGGCCACGTGAAGGCTTTATCGAAAATATTCGCACGAACACATCAATGCTGCGGCGCAAATTGCGAACACCTCGATTGAAAATGAAGTCCTTGGTAGTTGGACGTGAGACGAACACCAATCTGGTGGTTGCCTTTCTTGATGGGATTGCTGATCCAGAGATCGTACAGGAGGTCACTGGTCGAATCAGCAAGATCAATATGGATGCTGTGCTGGAAAGCGGATATATCGAAGAGATGATCCAGGATAACATGTACTCGCCTTTCCCTCAGGTTATGTATTCAGAGCGCCCAGACACGGTTGCTGCGGCATTGCTAGAGGGGCGTGTCGCGATATTTGTGGATGGGACACCGATGGTTTTGATAGTGCCTGTTACGTTTTGGATGATGATGCAGGCCAGCGAGGATTATTACGAGCGATTTCAAATGGCTACCCTTGTTCGACTGCTGCGATATGTATTTCTCATCATTTCGCTCATTACCCCTGCTTTATATGTGGCCATTACGACTTATCATCAACAGATGCTACCGACCACCCTCCTTTTAAGTATTGCGGCTGCGCGCGAGTCCATTCCTTTTCCTGCTATTGTGGAGGCTTTTATCATGGAAATTTCTTTTGAAGCCTTGCGAGAAGCGGGGATTCGTCTTCCGAAAACGGTCGGGCAAGCCGTCAGTATTTTAGGTGCGCTGGTCGTTGGTCAGGCAGCGGTGCAGGCAGGGATTGTTTCTGCTCCCATGGTTATCGTCGTATCGCTAACGGGGATTGCCTCGTTTACGATCCCGCATTTTAATGCATCGATTTCATTGCGAATGCTGCGTTTTCCGATCATGATTGCGGCTTCGATCCTCGGCATCTATGGAATGCTAGTAGCGTTATTGCTCATCCTTGGTCATATGGCCAACCTGCGTTCTTTTGGTGTCCCTTATTTATCGCCGCTAGGCCCGATGTCGATCGGTGATCTCAAAGACGTACTGATGAGGGCTCCATGGTCGATGATGGAAAAACGCCCAAGCTTTTTGGGCGTTCAAAATGCAAGGCGTATGAACGATGGTTATGCTAATTCTATTCAGCAAAGAGGAGGGCAATCAGGGGTGACAGGCAACCGTCATCCAAACGAGGAGGGACAATCGTGAAGGCTGTGACCCGCATATTGGTGGTGTCGCTCTGCATGTTCCTAGTATCTGGATGTTGGGATCGCCGTGAAGTAAATGATATGGCCATCGTCATTGCAATGGCGATGGATAAGGAACCAGACGGCAGGTATCGGTTATCCATTCAGGTCCCCCTGGTCAGTAGCCTAGGTGCCCAGTCCGGAGGCGGTGGTGGGACGAGTGGTGATAAGAGCTATTACGTTGATTCCGCCGTAGGCAGGACAATTCGGGAAGCGAATGGTTTGATCCAAGCCAGAATGTCTAGAGAAATTTACTACTCCCATCACCGGATGATCGTCATAGGCGAAGAACTGGCAAAGGACGGAATGTCGGAAGTGCTGGATATTGTGTCGCGCTTTCCAGAAAACAGACTAACAGCTTACATTGTCATGACAAAAGGCAAAGGAATCGAATTATTAACCGCACAGCCGCAATTTGAACGTTTTTCGGGAGAAGCGATGCGTGAGTTGGTCAAGATGGGCGGCATTACAGTAACATTGAAGGATGTGGCCCAAATGCTCGGTACACCAGGGGTTGATGCCATTTTACCCGTTCTGGCAGCAGTGGATTCTCATCCGAAAGGAAAGTCAAAAGAAATAGAGGCGACGGGGGTAGGCATATTTCGACAGGACAAGCTCGTAGCGATCGCGAAGCCCAAAGAACTGCTCGGCTTGCGATTGTTCCAACGCGATTTTACACCGTTTTCTGTTGTAGTGTCCCTTAACAAGCACGAACGGCTTACGATAACTCTTTCGAAAGGAAGGGCGAATATCCAGCCTGTGATCAAGAAAGGCCACATCCATTTCAAAATTGACCTCTACGCTTCTGCTGTTGTTGTGGAGAATCTGTCAAACCTCGATCTCGAGGAAGAGAAAAATATTAATATGCTGCAAGCGAAGCTCGTCGAGCAAATCAATAACGGTGTGAATCATATGATGAAAACAATCCAACAGAAACAATCAGACTTTATTGGGTTGGGAATCGCATTGTCAAGGAACTATCCGCAAGAGTGGCGAAACCGATATCGGAACAGGTGGAATAAGGAGCTTCCGAAAATCACATATGAAATCCGATCGAAAGTGCACATGGCCAATTTCGGACAGACAACGAAAAATATAACCCAAGGTGAAGATGATCATGAATAGAATATTTCTGGTCTTTTTTGTCTTCATGCTGTTACTTTCCTTTGGAGAATTCATCTTGAAGCGAAAAGGAATGGACGGGAGACAGCAGCGAGTCATCGCTATTTTCTACGTTTTAACCATTCTTTGTCTGATTGCTTTACAATTCCAGTATTATCAAGTGTTACCCACGAGTAATTTGATGAACTTTCTATCTCCTCATGTGAAGTGGTGGGTGGATCAGTTCGTATAAGGAGGCCCAAGTATGATTCACAAGCAAGTTGTCAATCATCGACAAATTTCCTGGCTGGTCGGCAGTGTCTTGATGACAGGAATGATGATCAGTTTCTTACGGTCTGTCGTTCAGGTAGCAAGGATGGATGCTTGGTTCTCTCAAATTTTACCCATCTTTTATGCGCTTTTTATCGCCTACGTTTTGAGTGGGCTGGTTGAAGCATACCCCGGGAAAAATATCTTTGAAATCTTGTTTATCATTGGCGGGAAGTGGATTGGTGGAGCTATCAATCTCCTCATTTTGTTTTATATTTGGATCATCCTGGCGATCGATATTAAAGGGGCAGCTGATTTTTTACATATCTCGTTATTGCCAACCACGCCATTGGAGATCATCTTACTCGTCTTCGTCCTGTTAATGATGTACTATGGCAAAACGAGTCTTGAGGTGGCGGCACGGGTAAATGAGTTTTATTTTCCCATTTATTTCATCATGTGCATTTCGCTATATTTCCTGCTGGTTAATGAATACAACGTAGAGCGTTTGGAACCAATCTTGACCAGTAATTTGGATCGGATCGTGGTCAGCAACTTTTTACCAGTGGGTGTATATGGTGATATTTTTCTCATTGGGGCATTCTTACATGCCATTGTAGAGCCGCGACTATTTTATGCTGCGATGAAGCACGGGGTCATCATTGTTGGCTTTGGGACGACGATTATGTTGCTCGTCTTGCTTGGGGTGATGGGCTTCATTATCGCCAGTCGACTGAATTTCCCTATCTATATTCTCGTCCAGCAAATCCACGTGACAGATTTCCTAGACAGGGTCGAAATGATCCTCTTTAGCGTGTGGTTCCCCGCTTTCACAATCAAAGTCATTGTCGCTTACTTGGCATTTTTAGTGGGGGTTGGATCATTTGGGGGACAACGGCATTACAATACATTCAACGCTCCGTGTGGATGGTTTATCGTTGTATCGTCCATATTCGGGTTTCCAAATGTAGCGCATATCGATCAATTTATTAGTTATAGCTTGCCGTTTATCGTTCTCGTCTTTCAATTGCCGTTGGCGATCTTTTTGCTCATTCACGTAAAGGGAAAGAACAAAGGAAGAGTGCAAAGCCTCATTCCCGAAGGAACGAAGCTTTATCGATTTTACCGGTCGATGGTGTGGATCACGACAGTCTGTTTAAGTGGTTGCGTGATCGTGATTTTGATTGGGGACTTTTTAAAAGATAAATCAGCGGTAGGAGGGGTCACGACAGCGATTGTGTACATTGCCCTCTTACTGATAGCTCTGTTGACGAGCTACGGGGAAATGCAGGCTCTTAATCATGGCAAGCAAAGGCTGGGGAGGGCAAAACAGGCCGGTTCGTTTCGACAATGAGATCGAAAGCCACGTGGTTCCTTACTCCAAAACACACTGGTGAGGCGGGACATCCACGACGCCTTGTATACTTGGCTGTCGCAAGGAATGCCCTTCCTTCCACTCCGCAAATTTGATTTTGACGGTGATTTCCGGCATTATCCATAAGGTATTGGCTGCGCGTGGTGGCTTGTTAACAAAAGTCATCTTTTGTTGGACAAGAGGCTGTATTCTCTCCGTTAAAGCACGCCAGTCCGTTTGCGTCAATTTTCCAGTACCTGCATGACCGATGTACCAAAGAGAACCGTGTTGATCGAATAGGCCCAGAAGCAACGAATTGACAATATGATTCCGAAGCGTAACGCCGCCTACGACAGCAATGAGATCTCGGTAGTACTTTTTCTTTCTCCAGCGTTGATCTTTCCCGTTGATCAAGTAGCTGCTGGACGTATCCTTCAGAATGATTCCTTCCATGCCTTGCGCTTCAATGACACGGTAAAGAGCGTCTCCATCAGCAAAATTTTCAACTAGCTGCACATGAGGAGTAGGAGTGATGATTTTGCCCAGTATTTGTTGTCGCTCTGATAGGGGGGAGGAAGTTACCCATTCATGATTCCAGTACAGTACATCGAAGACCATGTATGTGACAGGGACAAGCTTTTGTATCTGGGAGACTTTCTCTAAACGGCGGAGCCCGTCTCTCCTCATGACCTCGTAAAAGGAAGGCTTTCCGTCTGGGCCGAGAGCGATTATTTCGCCATCCAAAATCACAGAATCGGCACGACAATACGAGCGAATATCGGTCACTTCTGGATAATGGAAAGTCCGTTCATTTAATTTTCGGTTGAACAGTTTGACTTCGTGTCCATCGTAGTAGGTAAGAATGCGAACGCCATCCCATTTCACTTGGCCTATCCATTGTGGTCCGATAGGTATAGCTTCCGTGCTGGTAGGCTCAAAAGGAAAAAGCGGAGTTAGTTCCATAGCTGCCACCTCTATGTTTAGTTGGGACTTGCCCAGTTTTCTAATACAGTTTCACGGATGGGCATGATCTATACGAGTGGTGATTGCGGATGCATTCTTGTGAGAATTTTACGAAACTTTTTTATTGATTAAGTATTGAATTCAAGCTATACTACTTATATAAAGTAACTGATGGGTTAGCGGATTGGGCTGTATCTGGTTGAACTGCTTCCTCCTTCCGTGGTACGTCCACCACACCTCATGGGAAGGGAGCTGTTCTCTGATATGGCCCTTTTTGTGTCTAACTCGGGTTGGGAATGTTTGTTGTTCACTTTCTTTAATCCTTTTTTCATTGATATACAATTAGCGACTTGTTTATAATGACTGTGCGAACTCATTTACGAAAGAAGGAATTGACTTGCCGTTTCTTCGGTTTAAAGGCTTTGCGAAGCAAGACATAGAGCCCATTTCTCAGATTCTTATAGAAGAGTTTTCTAAAATTGCTGAGGTAGCTCAGGAAAAGGTGAAATTGGAGCTGCTTCAGGTAGAGCAATTGACGAATAGTCCTTTGTCTGTAGAGATCATGATGTTTCCCCGTGAACAAAAGCAACATGATGCGATTGCTAGTGCCATACACGGCATTTTGAAGAAGCAAGGCTTTCTGCATATCCATATTTTCTTCATTCTGCTATCGCCTACTCTCTATTATAAAGAAGGACTTCCGTTGCAAGTTGGAATGACGAAATAAGCAAGAAAAAAGGTCGAGATCCTCCAAAAGGGATTTCGACCTTTTTCTATTAATAATAGAGGCTTTCGGTTTGTAGGCACTTGGAGCATGTTCGCGTAAGTGGACTCTCGATATAGACGTGGCTGCAGTCCTGTTGAATCAGCCGCAATTGCTGTTTGGATTGCTCTAGCTCAGCCTCTAGTCGAATGATCTTTTCGCGTAAACGACTGGCTTCCTCCATAGGCATCCCCCTTCATTACGACTGGTACAAGCGGCTTCCCTGTTCGCGGAACTCACGCGATTTTTCCTGCATCCCGGAAAGAATGGCGGGATCTTGGGCAGCCCCTTGTTCATTGGCGATGTGACGAATGTCGTGCGATATTTTCATGCTGCAAAATTTAGGCCCGCACATGGAACAAAAATGGGCGGATTTGGCGGCTTCTGCTGGTAACGTTTCATCGTGATATTCGCGGGCGCGCTCTGGGTCCAGAGACAAATTGAATTGATCGTTCCAGCGAAAATCAAAGCGAGCTTTGGATAAGGCGTCGTCTCGCAGTTTTGCCCGCGGATGTCCTTTTGCGAGATCAGCGGCATGCGCTGCGATTTTGTATGCGATTAAACCGTTGCGTACATCCTCTTTATTGGGTAGGCCGAGGTGCTCCTTGGGCGTTACGTAGCAGAGCATCGCTGTTCCGAACCATCCAATCATGGCGGCGCCAATCGCTGAAGTAATGTGATCATAGCCGGGAGCGATGTCGGTCGTGAGTGGCCCAAGTGTGTAAAAAGGAGCCTCATGGCAAATGGATAACTGTTTATCCATATTTTCGCGAATGAGATGCATGGGGACGTGACCAGGACCTTCAATCATGACTTGTACGTCGTGTTCCCACGCAATTTTTGTGAGTTCTCCCAATGTTTCAAGCTCCGCGAACTGGGCCTCGTCATTCGCATCCGCGATGGAGCCAGGACGTAGTCCATCTCCGAGCGATACACAAATGTCATAGGCCTTCAGAATTTCGCAAATTTCAGCAAAATGCGTATACAAAAAGTTTTCTTCATGATGGGCCAGGCACCATGCGGCTAAAATCGATCCACCGCGAGAGACGATACCTGTAACACGGTTAGCTGTCATAGGAATGTAGCGCAATAGAACACCAGCATGGATCGTGAAGTAATCGACGCCTTGTTCTGCTTGCTCTATCAAGGTGTCTCGGTAAACCTCCCATGTCAAATCCTCGGCTTTCCCATTTACTTTTTCAAGTGCTTGATAAATCGGGACAGTACCGACTGGAACAGGACTATTGCGGATAATCCACTCCCGCGTGGTGTGTATATGTTTTCCCGTCGAGAGGTCCATGATGGTGTCCGCACCCCAACGGACCGACCAAATCATTTTTTCGACTTCTTCTTCCATCGAAGAGCTGACAGCTGACGTTCCGATGTTGGCATTGATTTTGACATGAAAGTTACGGCCAATGATCATCGGCTCGCTTTCAGGATGATTGACGTTAGAAGGGAGGATCGCACGTCCAGCGGCGATTTCTGCCCGTACAAATTCAGGGGAGACTCCCTCGCGAATGGCAACGTATTCCATTTCCGGTGTGATGATATTTTTTCGGGCATAATGAAGCTGGGTAACATTTTTTCCTGACTTTGCCCGTTTTGGTTTGTAGCCCTCTCGAGGGAAAGTGGGGAGGGTGGCTGCCTTTGCTTCGTTTCGGATGCCGTCGTCGACTAGTTGTGGTTCGCGACCGACATACGTTTCCGCATCATTTCGCTCATCGATCCACTCGTGGCGGATGGAGGGCAGTCCTACTTGAATGTCAGGAACGTAACCCGTTGCGGTGTACTCGCCACTCGTATCGTACACGCGAAGAGGGGGATTGGGTGTGGAGCCAGACAATCCTTCGGTAGGATGAAGGGAAATCTCGCGCATCGGGACGCGGATGTCCGCACGACTACCTGTTTCGTATACTTTGCGACTGCCTGGAAAAGAAGACACCAATGACATAAGAAAAACCTCCTTGATTTGGTTGCACGAAAGCGAGAACCGTTTAGGGAGGCGAAAGAAACTGCCCGCGAAAAAGCGCCGCATAAAACAATATGCGACGCCAACGCGAGAGTAGAGAAGAAACGGGTATCCTAAAAAGATACACGCATCTTTTCGTGTCGTATATGACATTCCTCCGCTGGCATTACCCAGTTCAGGTTCAACGGTCGATGGCACAGTACCATCCTCTCAGCCTGGTGATTTCCAAGCTCCCGTGCTTTTTTGTATTTTGGATTGCAAGAATAGGATAACGGGAAGTCCATTTAATTTCAAGGAAAATTTTCCAACGAAAAAATTGCGGGTGTGCAACACATTTTCCTCCCCCCTATTCTCATGAATCGGACTAAAACTGTTTCTGTAGACCCACATGAATCCTATCTGTTACGATGAAGTTCGAAAAAAAGCAACTGCTTCCAGCGCTTTGATTTTCCGCGTTGTCGAAGCAGGCTGGAGAAGTATTTTGAGGTGATGAGGTATGGATGTCTATTCGGATCTAAAACAAGGAGAACGTGGAGCGTGGGTGAGTATTTTCGCCTACATATTTTGCTCTGTATTAAAAATAGGAGTTGCGTATGTCACTGCGTCAGAAGCTTTAATGGCCGACGGTCTTAACAACTCAACGGATGTCGTCGCATCGATTGCTGTTTTGATCGGGCTGCGAATTGCAAGGAAACCACCTGATAAAGATCACCCGTATGGTCATTTTCGGGCGGAGACGATTTCAGCACTTGTCGCATCATTTATTATGCTATTTGTCGGAGTTCAAGTCGTTACGAATGCCGTACCATCCTTGTTGGACCCACATCATACGGCTCCTAACCTGTTGGCAGGGTGGACAGCACTTGCGACTGCAGTCATAATGCTTGGCGTTTATCGCTACAATAAAAAGCTCGCCATCAAAACAAACAGCCAAGCACTAAATGCAGCGGCAGCTGACAACCGTTCAGACGCATTCGTCAGTATCGGGACGTTTATCGGGGTAGCTGGCGCACAATTTCAATTGCACTGGCTCGATCCTTTAGCTGCTTTTGTTGTTGGTCTCATCATCTTGAAAACTGCTTGGGACATTTTCAGGGAAGCAACTCACCGTTTGACAGATGGCTTTGACGAGAGCGAGCTTGCGGACCTGCGGGCTACCATTTCCTCGATTTCGGGAGTTAAGGATATCAGTGACATCAAAGCCCGCTACCACGGAAGCAGCGTGCTGGTTGATGTTGTCATCCATGTAGATCCAGGTCTGAATGTGGTGGAGAGCCACACCATCACCGAGAAAATTGAAGAACAGATGCGCAAGATTCACCGCATTAACGCTGTTCATATCCATATTGAACCATGCAGGAAGATGGCGCCAAGCTAGATGTCTATATGTGAATACAAAAAAACCTGTCCAGAGTGGGCAGGTTTTTTATGTGCAGATTAAACAGGGGTTGCCTTCTTTTTGCGCAGTGTTTTGGTTGTAGAAGTAGTCGTTTTCTTTTTTTGACTGGTTGCGGTCTCCTTTTTCGATGCTTGCTCTTTTTCGGACGAGGAGGCAGCGGTGGTGCGTTTTCGCGCAGGCTTTGACGGAGTCGGTTCAGGCTCGATTTTGATGGGTATTGCGGCTTGACCAGCTGTAGACTCCAAGCTTTCTTTTAGGGCCTGCATGAGATCAATTACATTGGTTCTTGCAACGGTAGGTGCAGTAGCGATCTCCTGACCCTCCAGTTTTTTCTCAATCAGTTTTTGTAGGTCAGATCGATATTCATCCGTATATTTTGCCGGATCAAAAGGGATCGTCATATTGCTAATGAGCTCAGTTGCCATCTTTAGTTCGTTTTCGGCCAATGGAACGGTGGCTTCTGGCAAGGCAGGCACTTGACTGACGGGACGTACTTCATCTGGATAGAAGATCGTCTCCAGCATGATGCAATGCTCATACAGTCGGATAACGGCCAGGCTTTGCCGATTGCGCATCGTCACCTGTGCAACGCCGATCTTGCCTGTCTGTTCCATGGCGGAGCGCAACAGGGCGTATGCTTTTTCACCAGTGTCTTGTGGGGATAGGAAATAGCTTTTATGAAAATAAACGGGATCGATCTCCGACAAGTCTACGAAGTCGAGTATTTCAATGGCTCGGCGTGTTTCTGGCGTAATGGCTTCCAGATCCTCATCGTCAATCATGACAAAATGTCCTTTTTCATATTCGAAGCCACGGACGATTTCGCTCGTATCGACCTCGCGCTGGCAGTGCGGGCACATTTTCGTGTACTTGATCGGGGTATTGCACTCTTTATGCAGTTGGCGAAAGCGAATATCGCGCTCTTCGGTTGCAGTAAACATGCGGACAGGTATATTGACAAGGCCGAAGCTGATCGAGCCCTTCCACACCGTATGCATGCGGATACCTCCTTCACAGCTATTTTTGAATAGTATCTGTAACCGCATAGAAGAAGTGCCGAGGGAATTGAAGGTGGAAAAGTAAAAAGCCAGCCGATTTGATACGGCTGACTTCTTGTATAGCTACTGCCCATGCTTGACGATGTCCGATTGATCTGCACGCGATTGCATGTCTCGCGCCAGCTCGACATCTTTGCCAGTACGGTCCGCAATGGATTGGGCTTTGGACGCCTTCAACTTTTGTGCAGACGGTCGTTTTTCTGCCATGAACGACTCACTCCTTTCAGGCAATCTACATGTAGGGGGTGTTACAGGTACATGTAGTATGCGCTGCACACAAAAAAATACCCCATCGCCAAATGACGAGGGGCAGCCGTTCAACTCCTCCCGATGAAGGGAGCGATGGCACGAAATGCTCCTATCAGACACGTCGTGCGCCAAAGTGAACAGCCTTTCAATTATGGGAGAGGAGAAACCGGAGGAAGAGCTTATGGGGAAACGTAAGTCTTCTCCGCGGTTGTCAGCGACACCGTTGCGTCGCTATTCAACATCTTTTCCAATCGAATGGGGTTGTATACCTTTCTTGTACATAAATTTTTCCAGTTGCTAATTTTACGGGTGTATGCAGTTGTGATAGTATGATATCATTCTCAGTCTTAGAAAATCGCGTCATACAACATACATAGGAAAGCAGACAGGTGAAATGAGTATGCGAGTCATCGCTGGAGAACACAGAGGAAGACGGTTGGCAGCAGTTCCGGGGAAAGGAACGAGACCGACAACCGATAAAGTCAAAGAATCGATTTTTAATATGATTGGTCCGTATTTCGATGGCGGATGGGCATTGGACCTATACGCAGGAACAGGTGGTCTCGGAATCGAGGCATTGAGTAGGGGAGCGGATCGAGCTGTTTTTGTGGAGCGAGATCAAAAAGCATTTGCTGTAGTAAAACAAAACGTCAGCACTTGCAGGCTGGACGATTATGCAGAACTATATCGGATGGATGCGGACCGCGCCATTCGCACACTGAGTACGCGCAATCAAAAATTTGATCTCGTCTTTTTAGACCCGCCATACGCCCAGCAGAAAATTGTCGAAGAAATTGAGATGTTGCAGGAGCTGGGAATGTTAGCGGATGGAGCGTGGATCGTGACTGAGCATGATATCGCAGACTCCTTTCCAGATGCGATTGGTCATTGTGTGAAGGACCGAGCGGCTAAGTATGGGGATACGGCCGTTACCGTGTATTATTACGATTTGGAGCCACAAGCCTAACTTTCAATCAAGGTGCAAAAGAGCACTAAGGGAGGATTACCCGCTATGGCAATCGCCGTATGTTCAGGAAGCTTCGACCCTGTTACTTATGGGCATCTCGACATTATTGCGCGGGGTGCCAACGTTTTTGATAAGGTCATTGTTGCCGTCTTAATCAATTCGAAGAAAAACTCATTGTTCAGCGTAGAAGAGCGCGTCGATTTGCTTCGTCAAGCAACGGCTGACATGAAAAATGTAGAAGTGGACTCTTTTGACGGCTTGTTAATTGACTATATGAACAAAAAGGGCGCACAGGTGATCATTCGTGGCCTTCGTGCTGTTTCTGATTTTGAATATGAGATGCAAGTCGCCTCGATTAATAAAAAGCTCGATGAAAATATTGAAACGTTTTTCATGATGACGAACAATCAATATTCGTACTTGAGCTCAAGTATTGTGAAAGAAGTTGCGAAATACAAGGCGAGTGTCGCCGATTTGGTGCCGCCAGTCGTAGAAGAGGCACTAAAGCGAAAAATGGCCGAGTAGATTATCGCGTCGTCTTGCTGCGGTTCATGCGCGAAAGAGTCAGACTGGTACACAACAGAATGGCACCGACGCCGATGGCGATTCCCCCTGATAGGAGCAGGGTCTCCCACCAGCTCGTCGCCGGAATCTCGGATTTCGCATGTACAAATACAGGGACGGCTTTCTCGATGAACCAGGAACTGACTGTGGCAAGAGGTCCCCAAAAGACAAAGGTCAAAATCGCAGCTAGCAAAGCGTGCAGCGCTCTGGCAATCAAGTAAGGGGCGACGCGAATATCCGTTTCACTCAAGATACTCGCGACCTGCGCGTGAACACTCAAACCGCCCCAGGACAATACAGCACTGGCAATCGCTGCTTTCCAGACCAAGGAAACTTCATCAGGCACAATGCTCGCAGCCTGTGCGCCGAGGGTTACTTCGAACAAACCAGCCACGATTGCTTGGGAAAAGGCTGGTGGAAAACCAAAGGGACCGAGAATGATTGAGAGAAGCGTACTGATGATCTGTGTCAGATGAATCGTGGAGAATAGTTGAATTAAGACCGAAAAAACAATGACGAAGCCACCAATCATGAGCAATGTATTCAGGGCGGATTGCACCGCTTCTCCCATTAATTTTCCGAACGGACGCCCATCACGGATACGTGCCCGATGCATCGCTTGTAGGGCGCGTAAAGGAAGAGGTAGTGAATTTTTCTCTAATGGGGCTGACGTAATGGCAAAAGGCGCATGAAAACGATAAATCACGCCCATGAGTACAGCTGACAAATAATGAGTCAGAGCTAAAATGATACCCATTTGCTCACTGTGGAAGAAGCCGATTGCCACTGCTCCCATGACGAATAAGGGATCTCCCGTCGTTGTAAAAGATACGAGACGTTCACCCTCAGCCTTCGTCACATTGCCTTGCAGACGCAGGCGAGTTGTCAGCTTTGCGGCTACCGGATATCCGGATGAGAAGCCCATAGCCAGTACGAACCCGCCAGTGCCCGGAACGTTAAACAGTGGGCGCATTAATGGCTCCAGTAACACACCGACGAAATGAACGACGCCCAGACCCATCAACACCTCAGACAGCACAATAAAGGGAAGCGTAGAGGGGAAAACTACCTCCCACCATATTTTCAGACCGCGTACGGCAGCTTCAAAAGAAATCTGCGAGTAAGCAATCAACGAAATAACAATGAAAACTGTCGAGAGGGCGAGCAACAAAGTAAGTACGGGTGAGTGGCGTGACATGGATTCCTCCTGAATCGAAGAAAAGTAGTAGTACATGTCTACGTGGCTGGCGGGAGAACTATGCGTAAGCTTGGTCGACGAATATCTCCCAAGTGTGAAAGGTACAGCGATTTACCACATAGGCTGGTTACAGGGAGGGGTTTTTCCATGCAGACAAAGCGTAAACCAATTGTGGGTGTAGCCCTGGGTTCTGGGGGCGCTCGCGGTTTTGCACATATTGGTGTATTGAATGCGTTAGAAGCACATGGCATCCAGATTGACATGCTGGCTGGCTCCAGTATGGGCAGTCTGATTGGGGCTGTCTATGCCAACGGAATTGAACCGCATATGATGGGAAAGCTTGCCCTTAATTTAAAACGCAAGCATTGGCTCGATTTGACTGTACCCAGCATGGGCTTTGTTACGGGGGAGAAGATCAAGCAATTAATTCGCCTGCTAACGCACGGAAAGCGCTTGGAAGAGCTGAACAAACCGCTTGCCATTGTGGCGACGGATATTGAATCAGGAGAACGAGTCGTATTTCGTGAAGGTCCAATTGATCAAGCGGTGAGGGCAAGCATATCGATTCCAGGCATCTTCGTACCTGAAAAGGTAGGGGGACGGCTTTTAGTCGACGGAGGAGTTATTGATCGTGTGCCCGTAACGGTGCTGCGTGAAATGGGTGCCGATATCGTGATTGCGGTAGATGTCGCCCAATTCGATACCCGGATGGAGGTCAAAAGTATTTTTGATGTAATTGCCCAGACGATTGATGTGATGGAAAGGGAAATTCTGCGACATCGAATCATTGCGGCAGACATCGTAATCAGGCCGGATGTTGGACACTATAGCAGTATCGCGTACACAGGTGTCGAAGAAATTATCGAGTTAGGTGAACGTGCGGGTACTGACCATATCGAACGCATTCAGGAACTAATTGCAGATTGGGAGGCACAGGAATGAGTGAGGAACAGCTTTATGCCAATAGACGCAGATCTACAGGAACCAGAGGCTTTAGCTGGATACTTGCCTTGGTTTTTGTCTTGTTGGGTATTTCTTTTTTTGTACCGACGAATTATTACGTGAGTCGTCCGGGTTCAGCGATTGAGTTGGGGCCGATGATTCAAGTGGAAGGCGGCAAGAAAGACGAGACTGGCTCCTTTATGCTCACGACGGTCAGAATGGGCGAAGCGAATTTGCCGTGGTATTGGTATGCAAAAATGGCGCAGGATGTTGAGTTGATGCCCAAGGAGCTGGTGGTCAGCAAGGGCGAGAACAGCGAAGATTTTATCCGTAGAGAACAAGCGATCATGGACAATTCACAAAAAATTGCGGAGGCAGTCGCGTTCCGTCTTGCCGGTTTTGAAGTGAAAATCGAGAAGCAGGGTGTGTGGGTGATGGGTACTCTAGAAGGGTTCCCTGCCTATAAAGCATTGCGAATTGGTGATGTCATTACGTATGTTGACGGGGTTCGCACGTCTGAGGCAAAAGATTTGCTGACAGCCCTCTCTGCAAAAAAAGCAGGGGATCAAGTCGAAATTACGTACACAAGAGATGGACAAGAGGCCAAAACGATGTTAACCTTGGAACCACTACCTGAATCCAAGTCAGTTGGAATTGGTGTACGCCCTGACAACAAACAGGAAATCATCATACCGAAAGAAGTAACCATTGCCTCTCAAGGGATTGGTGGTCCTTCTGCGGGATTAATGATGACACTGGAGATTTATGACCAGTTAAATACGGAGACGGATTTGACAAAAGGCTATAAAATTGCAGGAACAGGCACGATTTCGTTAGACGGAAAAGTAGGCAGGATCGGTGGCATTAATCAAAAGGTAATCGCAGCGGACAAAGCGGGCGCAGAGATCTTCTTTGCTCCGCAGGATACGCCAGATACGAACTCCAATTACGAGGAGGCGTTAGCGACTGCCAAGCGGATTGGAACTTCAATGAAAGTGGTTCCAGTCAAGACGGTAGAAGAAGCGATTACGTACTTGAATGGACAAAAACCGAAATCTACCTGAGCAAACTAGCTGTCAAGCAAAAATGGTTGACAAAGCTTTGGGCAGGGTCTATAATCATCTTTGTTGTGCATGAGGTGAAATGCTATGAACATTAAGTTAGCAGAGTTAGAGCACCGAAAAGGAGAGCCGTTGCCATTCCAGTTAACTCTGGATGCAGATGAGCTGAAGAAGCGCCATCATGAGGTTCGTGGGATTACTCCTGTGAATGCGAGTGGTGAAGCCGTACAGCTGGGCAATCTCTATTACGTAAAAGGAAGCATGAAGGCAGATGTGAATTTTGTCTGCGCGAGATGTTTGAATCCTTTTGTCGATCAGGCAACAGTAGATTTCTCTGAGACATTTGCGCTTGCGGATGATCCGATCTTGCAAGATGACGAGGACAGCGATATCCTTCCTCTGGAAGGCGATGAAATTGAGCTGGACTCGCTGCTGCAAGAGGATTTCTTACTGGCAATGCCGACCTTCCCGCTTTGCGAGGAAGATTGCAAAGGTCTGTGCCCGACTTGCGGTGTGAACCGTAATGAAGTGGCATGCAGCTGCAAGAATGAGCGTGTTGACCCGCGATTGGCTGGGTTGGCTGACTTTTTCAAAGACAGCAAATAAGTTTTCTTACTGTATTCAAGATGATTCGCCGACCATTCGTGGCAGCGTCTCATTTTTGAAGGATGGCATAAGCATTTTGCCTATACTGTCCACCCAATAGAGCTTCTTAGCATTTGTCAGTTGAAGGAGGTGTAAGGAAGATGGCAGTACCTCAACGGAGAACTTCCAAAACCCGTAAAAGAATGCGTCGTACGCACTTCAAATTAGAGATTCCAGGCATGATCAAATGCGATAATTGCAGCGAATACAAGCTTGCGCATCGTGTTTGCCCAAGCTGCGGTCACTACAAAGGCGTGAAAGTAGCGAAGTAATATTCGCTGCTAAGAAAGCAAGGTGAGAAATCGCCTTGCTTTTTTTGTTTCTTTCTATTGCTTATGATTACTTACAAACACTTATTATCACTTGCGCAATTCGCTTAAATGACTTATAATAAAGGCAGGATAAGGATGGGGTTGAGGCTTCGTGTTTCAAGAGGAGAGGCTCGCTGCAATTCTTGCGTATTTGCAGGAGCACCAGCGAATCAGTGTGCAAGAGGTAGTTGAGCAGTTTGGGGTTTCCCGTGACACAGCGAGGCGTGACATCGTCAAGCTGGAGGAGCAGGGTCAAATCCTGCGAACTAGGG
This sequence comes from Brevibacillus sp. HB1.4B, assembly GCF_013284285.1. Classification (NCBI taxonomy): domain Bacteria; kingdom Bacillati; phylum Bacillota; class Bacilli; order Caryophanales; family Paenibacillaceae; genus Brevibacillus; species Brevibacillus sp. HB1.4B. The sequence goes on along the minus strand of NZ_JABSUT010000002.1, from coordinate 251,708 downwards.
GAGGAGCAGTATTGCCCAGCCTCAACAAAAAGAACTACTCCCATCAGGAACGAATGCAGCTTGATTTGACAGGAAAGCGCAGTATTGCAGCAGCAGCGGCCCGTCTGATCAAAGATGGAGATTATTTGCTGCTCGATGCTTCCACAACCGTTCAGCTCACAGTGGAATCCTTGCAGACTCGCGATCATGTCATCATCACGAATTCATTAGCGACTGCCTCCAGTATGTCCCGAAAAGAAGGCGTTCTTGTCAAGCTTTTGGGCGGAGACGTACATGCAGAGGATCAATGTGTCCTCGGTACACGCGTGATTCAAAACCTTGTTGATTTTCATGTCGACAAAGTACTGGTTGGTGCATGCGGTCTTACAAAGGAAGGGCTCATGTCTACGCAGGAAGATCACGGCTTTCTGATCAAAGAAATGATCAAGCGCGCCGATCAAGTGATCATCCTCACTGACCATACCAAGTTTGGAAAAAGCATGCTGTATCGCGTTGCCGGTTTTGATCAGATTGATATTATCGTGACCGATAAGCTGCCTGAAAAGGAAATGGTTGAAGCTTTGCACGCTAACGATGTAGAGGTGATTGTAGCTTCCACATGAAGCTATTGATCCATAAAAAAGAGGATAAGTTCTATTTGGCTGGCGTGAATGGGTGACCAGCGTGACAGCAAATGGATTTATCGAAAGAGAGTCCTTCAAATGGGAAGGGCTCTTTCTTTTTTTCTTGCATTTGTATACGGCCCCTGCTATTCTAGTAATCCTGACTTTTCCAAGAGGAGGGTTCTATGGTCTATTGGAGGATTATTCGCAAGAGCTATCGTCGAAATCTTCAGTATCGTTTATCGCATGTCATCAACAATGTCGCAAGCTCGATTTTTGGGCTTGTTTTTATTGCCATTTGGACGGGTGTCCTTTCTGGGAAACAAGTATATGGCCCATATGATGTCAAAACGATGGGGTATTATATTGCGATTTGCCAGAGTGTTCTCTGGATGACAACCTTTATGTCGCCGGGTCTGAACGTCCAAATAGCGGTAAGAAGCGGGGCTGTTAGCCTGGATATGATCAAGCCTGTTCATTATCTTTGGTACATGCTAAGTCAGGAGTTTGGACGACTATTGTACAACGCTTGCTACCGAAGTGTTCCGATCGGCTTGCTGCTAGGATTAGCGGTAGGCTTCTTTTTTCCCTCCGATCCGTTCACTTACTTCTGGTTTATCCTCTCGCTACTGTTAGGAACTTATGTAGGTATGTTGCTCTTTTATCTCGCGGGCATTTCCTCCTTCTGGACGACAGAAATACGCTGGGTACACCTAATCCTTTTGTCATTGATCTTTGGGTTAGGTGGACAAATGATTCCGATAGACTTGATGCCTGGGATGATTGGAGAGGTAGCACCTTATTTGCCCTTTTCAGCGATGATTTATTATCCAGTCATGACCTTGCTAGAGCTTGCCCCTCCTTATGGCATGCTCGTACAAGCTGGTTGGGCGCTCGTTTTAACGGCAGTTGCTTTATTGGTGACGAACATGGCAAGAAGAAAGCTAGAAATTCAAGGAGGATAACGATATGTTTGCCCTCTATCGCAAACTGATTGCGGCCAGCATTCGCTCGCAAATGCAATACAAGATAAATTTTGTCACGAGCGCTGCCACGACCGGAATGATTATGGTGCTTGATTTTATTATTCTCTCTGCGATTTTGTACCGATTTCACGATGTGGTCGGGTGGAATATATACGAGGTTGGGATGCTTTACGGGATTTCCTCGTCATCTGTCTCCTTGTATCGACTGTTTGCACCGGAAATCAACGACTTTGAGAAGTACATCGTGCAAGGAGAGCTCGATCAATTGCTCATCCGACCTGTTTCACCTTTGCTTCTGCTATTGACACGCAATCTTGATTTGTCGAGAGTGGGAGGAGTGGTGCAAGGGATGTCTGTTTTGGTCGTCTCATTGTCGGGACTTGCGGCGGAAGGGAAATCGATCATGGGGTTGGTGTTATTCTCGCCGATTGCCATTTTGTCTGGCGGAGTCATCTATTTTTCCATTGGACTTGCTACGGCTGGGGTCGCATTTTGGACGCATCAGATGAAAGACATGCTGACCTTTACCATTTATGCGCCAGCTAATGCTTCCAATTATCCGATCGGGCTATATCCAAACTGGCTCAAATGGCTGTTTTTCTCAGCGATTCCGATCGCATATATGAATTATTTGCCAATGTTGACGCTGTTGGGCAAAGGGGGCGAATGGTTTTATCCGATACTCACCCCGGTAGCTGCAGCGATTGCTTTTTATTTCGCTCGTATGCTGTGGAATGTCGGGATTCGACACTACCATAGTACAGGGAGCTAAGGAGGGGTAACATGATTGAAGCAAAGCACATCGAAAAATCATTTTTCCTGACAAAAGCAAAAGAGGGGCGCTTTGCTTCTCTACGAACACTCTTTTCTCGTGAACAAAGGGAGGTCAAAGCTGTCCATGATATCTCTTTTTCCATTGACAGAGGCGAGTTCGTTGGATATATCGGGCCGAATGGCGCAGGAAAATCGACGACAATCAAAATGCTCGCAGGAATTCTTCATCCCAGTCAGGGGGAAATACGAATTGGCGGATATAGTCCGCAGCGGGAACGAATTCAAGTAGCCTCACAAATCGGTGTGGTGTTCGGGCAGCGAACACAGCTGTGGTGGGATTTGCCAGTCAGAGATTCCTTCGAAATTTTGCAAGCGATGTACAAAATTAACGACAAGGCATATCGGCGATCGATGGAGGCGTATCAGGAACTGCTGGATCTGCATGAATTCCTGGATACGCCAGTGCGTAAGCTGTCATTGGGTCAGAGGATGAGAGCTGATTTAGCGGCAGCACTGCTGCATGATCCGCCTGTCCTGTTTTTAGACGAGCCTACGATTGGGTTGGATGTGGTCGCGAAGACTCGCATCAGAGCGTTTTTGAAAGAAGTGAATCAGACCCAGAAGAAGACGATTCTATTGACGACGCATGATATGGACGATATTGAGCAACTCTGCAACCGGATCATCGTGATCAATCATGGCAAAAAGATGATGGATACGAGCTTGGTCGATTTGCGACGTCAGATAGGGCTGCCAAGCCTCATTCGAATCGAATTTCGACAACCGCCCGAAAAGCTTTACGACCTAGAGGGAATCGAGCGGATGGAGCTAGCGGAGAATGTACTTTCGATTTACTTCGACAAAGGAAAAATTTCTTCCCCGCGAATCCTTGCCGAAGTGGCGGGCTGGGGTGAGCCGCTGGATATTCAGATGAAGGAACCGGGGATTGAGGAGATCATTCGGCTCATTTATCGTTAGGGACGGCTACCTAATTTCGCGAAGGATACTTGTAATTCCACATCTTCTCCCTTATACTGTGTTTTGGTACCAGGTATTAAAAACAGATCGCAATCATACATAGTACAATTGAATCCTGCTTATGGGGGTGTTCGGCATCGCCCGCTTGCCAAAAAAAGATCGCCAGTCCCGTTTGGTGCAGTATCTGGCGGATAATCCATTTGCGACGGACGAAGATCTGGCTGAGTTATTTCATGTCAGTATTCAAACCATACGTTTAGACCGTCTGGAATTAGGAATACCGGAGCTGCGTGAACGTATCAAGACAGTCGCAGAGAAAAGTCTTGATCCTGTAAAATCATTGGGTGTCGATGAAGTCATCGGTGAAATTGTTGATCTACAGCTCGATTCACAGGCTATTTCCGTATTGGAAATCAAAGAAGAACACGTTTTTTCGAAAACACAAATTGCCAGAGGGCATTATATATTTGCTCAGGCCAACTCATTGGCAGTAGCAGTAATTAACGCAGACGTAGCGTTGACAGCTACGGCGAGAATCCGCTTTGTGCGTCCTGTACGAATAGGGGAAAAGCTGGTGGCCAAAGCAGTGGTAAGAAGCCGAGACGGCGACGAATGCAAGGTGCGTGTAGAGACAAAGGTCCAAGGTGAATTGGTCTTTACCGCAACCTTCCGTGTAGTTGAAATGTCGAGCTACCATAACAGCATGGATGAGGAGTAAGGAGGAGTCACGGTTGCGAATTGCAGTGGATGCGATGGGCGGCGATCACGCACCGAAGAGTACCGTATTAGGGGCGCTTGCTGCCATCAAGGAAAACCCAGCCATTACAGTTGTATTGGTGGGAGATGAACAGGCTATTCGGAACCACTTGCCGCAGGATATTCCGGCAAACATCGAAATCGTTCCTGCAGCGGAAGTGATTTTGCCAGATGATGAACCGGTTCGAGCTGTTCGGCGTAAGAAAAATTCTTCGCTGGTCGTAGCTGTTGAGATGGCGCGCGAGAAAAAAGTCGACGCGATGATCTCGGCTGGGAATACGGGCGCTTTAATGACAGCAGGCTTGCTGTACGCTGGTCGCATGGATGGAATCGAGCGCCCTGCGCTTTGTGCCTATATCCCGAATACAAAAGGCCGAGTAACACTGACGCTAGACGTCGGAGCCAATATGGATGCCAAGCCACATCAGCTTGTACAATACGCGGTGATGGGGAGCTTGTATGCTGAAAAAGTGTTGGGCTTCGAGCGGCCGACAGTAGGCTTGCTGAATGTCGGGACGGAAGAAGGAAAAGGGAACGAATTAACGAAAGCTGTTTTTCCTCTCCTTCAAGAAGCTGACTTGAACTTTGTAGGAAATGTGGAAGCGCGCGATGTTATGCAAGGAGCCTGTGATGTGCTCGTATGCGACGGCTTTGTAGGAAATGTTTTGTTAAAGGCCGTAGAGGGTGCTGCCTCCACAATCTTTTCGCAGTTGAAGCAGGAGTTTACTTCCAGCCTGATTAATAAGCTAGGAGCGGCCATTCTGAAACCTGGATTGGTTCGCTTTAAAAAGAAAATGGATTATGCGGAATACGGTGGTGCTCCCTTGCTGGGATTGAAATCCCCTGTGATCAAGGCCCACGGTTCCTCAAATGAACGTGCGATGAAAAACGCGATTGTTAGTGCTACGCGATTTATTCAGCAGGACGTGAACGAGGTTATCCAGCAATCATTACAGAAAAATACTTTGGGAGAAAGCGAGTGAGGCAGATGAGTGCAAAGCGTTCAGTAGGAATTTTGTCTACAGGGTCTTATACCCCGGAGCGGGTGTTGACGAACTTTGATCTGGAGAAAATGGTGGAAACCTCTGATGAGTGGATTGTTTCCCGAACTGGCATCAGAGAACGCCGCATTAGCTCACCGGAGCAAGCTTCCTCCGACTTGGCTTACGAGGCTGCCAAAGAAGCGCTCGAAAAAGCAAACATCAGCGCGGAACAGTTGGATATGATCATTGTCGCTACCGTAACGCCTGACATGTCGTTCCCGTCTACTGCTTGCTTGCTGCAAGAAAAGCTGGGTGCTACACGTGCGGCTGCTATGGATCTTTCCGCGGCTTGCACAGGCTTTTTGTATGGAATTACGACAGCGACTCAGTTCATCGAAAACGGTTTGTATAAAAAAGTGTTGGTCGTAGGCGTTGAGACCTTGTCCAAAATTACGAATTATAAAGATCGAAATACATGTGTGTTGTTCGGAGACGGCGCAGGTGCAGCTGTTATCGGTGAAGTTACTGAGGGCTACGGCTTCCAGTCCTTCGAGCTCGGCGCAGATGGATCAGGCGGATCTCTCTTGTGCATACCAGCAGGCGGTTCCAGAACACCTGCATCTACTGAGTCTGTCGAACAAGGACTGCATTATCTCTATATGGCAGGCGGAGAAGTTTTTAAATTCGCCGTTCGCGTCATGAATTCTGCAACAGAGGCTGTCTTGTCCAAAGCGGGCATATCGAAGGATGAGATCGACCTGCTGGTGCCGCATCAGGCAAACAAACGCATCATCGACTCTGCCGTACAGCGTTTCGGTCTGTCTGAGGATAAAGTTGCGATTAACCTGGATCGCTATGGAAACATGTCCTCTGCCTCCATTCCAGTAGCGTTGGATGAAGCAGTAAAAGCTGGTCGCGTAAAAGAAGGCGATAACCTGATTCTGGTTGGGTTTGGTGGCGGCTTGACTTGGGGAGCGACGCTCTTGAAGTGGTGCACGACTCCGGCAGAAGGGAGCAAGTAGGAATGGGCAAAGTAGCCTTTGTTTTTCCAGGGCAAGGTTCGCAATTTGTAGGAATGGGGCAAGCGCTCTCCGAGCAATCGGAAGCGGCCCGTCACATATTTGAGCAAGCTGATGAAGCTCTCGGCTTTTCCTTGTCTGGACTGTGTTTCGCAGGACCAGAAGAGGAATTGAAGCTGACAGCAAACACACAGCCAGCTATTTTGACGGCAAGCATCGCTGTTATGGCAGCATTGAACGAAAAGTTGCCAGACTATAAGCCTGCGTTCGTAGCGGGTCACAGCTTGGGTGAGTATTCTGCTCTGGTTGTAGCTGGTGCCTTGTCCTTTGCAGATGCAGTTAAAACAGTGCGAGCTCGTGGTCAGTTCATGGAAGAGGCAGTGCCAGCGGGACAAGGCGCAATGGCCGCTGTTTTGAACATGGATCGCGCGGCACTGCATGCGGTTTGCGAAGAAGTAACAGCATCTGGACATCCTGTTCAATTAGCGAACATGAACTGCCCGGGGCAAATTGTCATCTCTGGCTCTGCTGAAGGTGTGAAATTGGCCGGTGAAAAAGCGAAGGAAGTGGGCGCAAAGCGTGTACTTCCATTGAATGTAAGCGGTCCGTTCCACTCGAGCTTGATGCAGCCCGCAGCAGATAAACTGCAAGCAGTTTTGGCTGGAGTTACGGTACAAGAAGCGACTGTGCCTGTTGTGGCAAACGTGACGGCTAGACCAGTGTCTGAGGCTACTATTATTGTAGATCAATTAGTTCAACAAGTTTCCGCCCCAGTTTTGTGGGAGGACTCTGTACAATGGATGGTCGAAGCAGGCGTGACAACCTTTGTAGAGATCGGTCCAGGAAAAGTTTTGGCCGGATTGATCAAGAAAATCGCACCAGCGGATACGACGATTATCTCTGTACAGGATATGGATTCGCTTACTGAGCTATTGAACGGAGGGGTACTATGCTAACAGGAAAAACAGCACTGGTCACAGGGGCTTCCCGTGGCATTGGGCGTGCGATTGCATTGAAGCTAGCAGAAGCTGGTGCTAATGTGGTTGTCAATTACGCAGGTAGTGAAGCGGCAGCGAGCGAGACTGTTGCACTTATTAAAGAAATGGGCCGCGATGCCATCATGATTCGCGCGAACGTTTCTTCTACAGAAGATGTCAACGACATGTTCAAAGCTGCTTTGGATCATTTTGGTGTGATCGATATTCTCGTGAACAATGCGGGTATTACTCGCGACAACCTGATCATGCGCATGAAAGAAGACGAGTGGGACGATGTCATTGCGACGAATTTAAAGGGTGTATTCAACTGCGTAAAGGCAGCGACCCGCCCAATGATGAAGCAGCGTTCAGGCAAAATCATCAACATCACTTCTGTGGTAGGTGTTTTGGGGAACGCAGGACAAGCAAACTACGTGGCGGCAAAAGCTGGGGTTATTGGCTTGACGAAGACGGCTGCTCGCGAGCTGGCTAGCCGTAACATCACGGTGAATGCTGTTGCACCAGGATTTATCGATACAGAAATGACTGCTGTATTGCCTGAGGATGTAAAAGCAGGACTCACAAGCCAAATTCCGCTTGCCCGCTTGGGACAGACTGATGATATCGCAGCTGTGGTGCTGTTCCTGGCATCCGATGCGGCCAACTACATGACAGGGCAGACCCTGCATGTAGACGGCGGAATGTACATGTAATTAGAAAACCTCAATCGAGCATTTTCTGAAAACTGGTTTTTTGAAAGCTCATCCACTATAATACGGGAGAGGGGGTGAAGCAAGATGGCAGATACTTTGGAGCGTGTAAAGAAAATCATCGTCGATCGTCTGGGTGTAGATGAGTCCAAAATTACTTTGGAAGCTTCTTTCAAAGAAGACCTGGGCGCTGACTCCCTGGATGTGGTTGAACTCGTAATGGAACTCGAAGATGAGTTTGATTTAGAGATTTCCGACGAAGATGCTGAAAAGATCACTTCTGTTGGTGAGGTTGTTAAATACATAGAATCTCACAAGTAGTTGGATCTGTTGGAAGTCCCGTACCATACGGGACTTCTCCTTCAATAGCCACCTGTACATAATTCAAATAAATACATGTTTTGCATGCAGTGAATGTAAGAAGCTGACTGCTGACTTTCATATAGAGGTGATTGCAATGAAACGCAGAGTGGTGATTACTGGCGTTGGTGTCGTTTCTCCAGTTGGGAATGACGCGCAGACTTTCTGGAACAGCTTGCTGGAAGGAAAATCAGGCATTGACCGTGTGGCTGCCTTTGACGCTTCTGATTATCCAACACAAATTGCAGGCGAAGTGAAAAACTTCGATCCTGAGCAGTATATGGACAAGAAAGATATCCGACGTACAGACCGATTCGTTCAGTTTGGATTAGCTGCTGCCAAAATGGCTGTAGAAGATGCAAAACTGGAGATTACGCCAGAAAATGCGGAACGAGTGGGTGTATACATCGGGTCCGGAATCGGTGGTCTGACTACATGGGAAGAACAGCATTCCGTATTGTTGGAAAAAGGACCGCGTCGCGTGAGTCCGTTCTTCATTCCGATGCTGATTGCAAACATGGCGTCTGGTGCAGTATCCATTCAATACGGTGCAAAAGGACCAACTTCCAGCGCGATTACCGCTTGTGCGACAGGTACCAATGCGATCGGTGATGCACTGCGTCTGATCCAGTTCGATCACGCCGATGTTATGATCGCAGGTGGAGCAGAAGCAACGGTGCGTCCAATGGCATTTGCAGGCTTTTGCTCAGCGAAAGCGATGTCCACCAGAAACGATGAGCCGCAAAAAGCAAGCCGTCCGTTTGACCAAGATCGCGATGGCTTCGTAATGGGCGAAGGTGCTGGTGTTCTGATCCTGGAAGAGCTTGAGCATGCGAAAAAACGTGGAGCAACGATCATCGCGGAAGTCATTGGCTACGGGATGAGTGCAGATGCTCATCATATTACTTCTCCATCTCCTGGTGGCGAAGGGGCAGCGCGTTGCATGGCAAGCGCACTGAAAGACGCTGGCGTTGACCCAACAGAAGTTCAATATATTAATGCACATGGTACTTCTACTGACCAAGGAGATATCGCAGAAACACAAGCGATCAAGAGTGTGTTTGGCGAGCACGCATACAAACTGGCTGTCAGCTCGACCAAATCGATGACAGGCCATCTGTTGGGTGCTACTGGTGGTGTCGAGGCCATCGCGACGGCATATGCGCTGCGTGATCAAGTACTGCCTCCAACAATCAACTTGGAAAACCCGGATCCAGAATGTGATCTGGACTATGTTCCGAACCATGCGCGTAAGGCGACCGTCAATGTGGCTGTTTCCAATACATTTGGATTCGGCGGTCACAACGCAACGGTAATCCTGAAGCGATACGAAGCATAAATGAGCCCTACTGATAGAAAAAGTAGGCAGTCTCCTGGAATGGTGGTGAGGGTGATGAATTTTGCACAGCTGCAAGAAACGATAGGCTTTCGCTTTCGCGATGAAAGTGTTTTGCGGCAGGCATTCACCCATTCTTCCTACGTGAACGAGCAACGCGGCAAACGAATATCAGACAATGAGCGGCTAGAGTTTTTGGGGGATGCTGTGTTGGAGTTGACCGTCTCCCAGTTTTTGTATAAAACTTTTCCGAAGATGAGCGAAGGGGAAATGACGAAGCTGCGTGCAGCTATTGTCTGTGAACCTTCTCTCGTCAAGTTTGCTGAACTGTTGAATTTTGGCGATCTCGTATTGCTGGGAAAAGGGGAAGAGCTGACAGGTGGACGTCAGCGACCAGCCTTGCTAGCGGACGTTTTTGAGGCGTTTGTAGGTGCGCTTTACTTGGATCAGGGGTTGGACGCAGTCTTTTCATTTATGGAAAAATACGTGTACCCGCGCATCGACAAAGGAGAGTTTGCCCAGGTAACCGACTTCAAGAGCCAGTTGCAGGAATTTGTTCAACAAGACAATCTGGGAGACATCCATTACCGAATTGTAGAAGAAAAAGGACCAGCTCATAATCGAGAATTCGTATCTGAGGTGCTTTTGAACAATCGTTCGCTTGGCATCGGCTCTGGCCGCTCCAAAAAAGAAGCGGAACAGCAAGCTGCTGCACGAGCATTGGTCAAGCTGGGGGATAAATAATCACTCGTCAGCGAGAAGGGCTGCATCATCTGCTACAAGATGGTGCAGCTTTTTTCTTTCGGGTGGGAAACATAGGGAAAATACTGCGAGATGACCGCTATCTATGATACACTTACCTACAGATGACCATGTAGGCTCGTAGTAGGTAGCTCCTGTTCGATGCAGGGGCTTCTTTTCGGGTACCATCCGAACCTTGCATGTTTTCAATCTGTCAGTTTGGCAGGCAGTCTTGGATGGTTTCTTAAGGAGGACCGTACGTATGTATTTGAAACGCCTGGAGCTGGCTGGATTCAAATCCTTTGCCGATCGCACGGAATTGGAATTTGTACCAGGGGTAACAGCCGTAGTGGGACCGAATGGAAGTGGGAAAAGTAACGTATCTGATTCGATCCGCTGGGTGCTGGGGGAACAGAGCGCGAAGTCGTTGCGTGGAGCGAAAATGGAAGACATTATTTTCGCGGGTAGCGACAAGCGCAAGCCAGTGAATTTCGCAGAAGTGACACTCACCTTGGACAATACAGATCGTTCGCTCGATGTGGAATATTCGGAGGTATCCGTTACCCGCAGAGTGTATCGTTCTGGTGACAGTGAGTACTACATAAACAACAGATCCTGCCGTCTAAAAGACATCATGGAGCTGTTTATGGATACCGGGCTGGGTAAAGAAGCGTATTCCATTATCGGTCAAGGAAAAATTGAGGAAATTCTCAGTACCAAGTCCGAGGATCGCCGTGGAATATTTGAAGAAGCAGCCGGAATCGTCAAATACAAAACACGCAAGCGCGAGGCTGAAAAAAAGCTCGATGACACTGAGCAAAATCTGGTGCGTATTCACGATATCGTCAGTGAAATTACGGAGCAGATCGGACCTTTGCAGGAGCAGGCAGAAATAGCCAAGACGTACAAGGAGCTTCATCGCCAGTTGGTTGAGCATGAAGTAGCTCTTTACGTGCAGCAAATTGAAGCAGCTCATACGAAGTGGGAAGCAGCGACAGGACGCGTAGAGGAACTCAAGAATCTGTTAATCGGACAAACGACCGAAGCATCCAAGCAAGAAGCTGATTTGGAGCAAGCGCGTTTTCATGTCACCCAAATCGACCAATCCATCGAAGAGCTGCAACAAGTACTTTTGACAGTCAGTGAAGAGACCGAGAAAGTCGAAGGACAACGTGAGGTATTGCGGGAGCGTATGCGCAATCTCAATGCCAATCGTCAGCAGACGATGGAGCAGATGCATCGGATTACCGAGAAGCAGCACGGTCTTGAGGCAGAATTGGCTGAAGAACAAGAGCGGGCCAAGGAAGCGGATCGCCGAATGACCGAAGCCCACGCTTCGCTACAAGAAGCAGAAGGTCAATTTTTTTCGATGGTGCAATCACTGACAGATGATGTCGAGCGTTTGAAGAGCGATTACTTCGAAAAGCTCAATGAAATGGCGAATCTGCGCAACGAAAATCGTCATCAAGAGCAGCTTCTCAAGACAAGCGAGGCCAGAGTCGAACGTCAATTGTCTGGAAAAAAACAGCTCGATGAAGAAGAAGAGCAGCGACTAGCTCAGTTGAGCCAGCTCCAAGATCAGTTGGAGAAGATCGTTTCTACCATTCAAGAAACTGGTGTCAGATACAAAGAGCTGGTTGAGGGTATGCGCGAAGGACAAGCCCGCCTTGAAACAGCCCGTCGAGAGCTGCGCCACTGGGAACAAAAGCGGGAAGCAGCGAAGTCTCGCTTTGACCTGTTAAAAGAAATGCAGTCGGAGTTCGCAGGGTTTCAGCAAGGGGTAAAAGAAATTTTGAAAGCACGCGAGCGTGGCTTCAAAGGAATTCATGGAGCGGTGGCTGAGCTCGTTGTCGTGCCACAGCAATACGAGACGGCGATGGAAGTAGCATTGGGTGGCGCACTGCAAAACGTCGTCGTGGACGACGAAGCATCTGGTCGTGCAGCCATTGCTCACTTGAAGCAGCACAATGCAGGTAGGGCGACATTTCTACCGCTCGATGTCATCCGGCCTCGCACCTTGCAGGCAAGCGATAAGCGCCAGCTGGAGGCGGAGAGTGGAGTCGTCGGAATCGCGAGTGAGCTCGTGACCTTTGAGGAATCGTATAGACCTATCCTCGAAAGTTTATTAGGCAACGTCATTATTACGGAAAAGCTGGAGCAAGCAAACCGTGTGGCCCGTACGCTTGGCTACCGCTATCGCGTCGTGACGCTGGAAGGCGATATCGTGAATGCTGGCGGTTCTATGACAGGGGGGGCCTTGAAAAAGAACAGCACGAACCTGCTTGGACGCAACCGTCAATCAGAAGAGCTGGAAGCGCAGCTAGTAGAAATCGACCAGGCAATTTCTGGGCATACTACCCTTATGGAGCAGTTGACGAAGGAACTGGCGCAAATGCAGCAGGAGCAAGAAAATCTGCGTACAGAAGGCGAAAGTCTGAGATTGAAAGAACAAGAAGTAAAAGGACTCTTGCAGCAAAAAGAATCGGAAGGCAGATCCTTGGGCGAGCGAGCAAAGCTTGTTGAACAAGATATAGAAGGCTATTGCCGCGAGATGGAAGAAGCCAAACGAAAGCAAGAGCAGCTGCAAGCCTCCTTGGCTGCCATGGAGCAAGAGGAAAAAGAGCTCGGTGCGCAGATCGCAGAAGCAGAGGCGAAACGCCAAGAGCAGCTCGAATCTAAAGAAGAAATGAATCAAAAAATAACAAGTCTCAAAGTACTGAATGCGCAGGTCAAGCAAGAGTATCAATCACGCTTGGAGCAAACAGAACGTTTGCTGGAGCAAAAAAGCCAATTGCAGCGCGAATGGGAAGAACAAAACGCGAACTTGGCATCTCTTGATGAGCTGGAGCGTACGAACGAATCGTCCGGGCTTGAGCTGGATCAGCGCATTAGCGAATTGCGTCAGGATAAAGACCGTGTAGCTGGCTTGATTCAAGAGCGGCGAAGTGAGAGGGCGACTCTCTTTTACAAACAGGAGCAAGTGGAACAGCAGGTGAAGGAAATCCGCCGCGAGGTTAAATCGCTCGAGGAAAAGCTTCATCAGGAAGAAGTAAAAGTCAACCGCAATGAGGTAGAGCTCGATCATCTGTTGAATAAACTCTCCGAAGAATACGAAATGAGCTACGACCTGGCAAAGCAAAAATATCCGGCACGTGGCGAGATTCAGGAAGAGACACAAGTGGTCAATCGTCTCAAAAAGCAGATTGGGGCACTTGGCACTGTGAATCTTGGCGCGATTGAGGAATATGAGCGCTTATCTGAGCGTCAGCAGTTCTTAAGCTCGCAGGAAGCTGATTTGAATGAAGCAAAAGACATGCTCTATCAAGTGATCCAAGAAATGAACGCAGAGATGTCGCGTCGCTTCAAAGAAACATTTGATGCGATTTCAGAGCAGTTCCGCGACGTGTTTGTCCAACTGTTTGGCGGAGGACGCGCAGATCTTGTACTCTCTAACCCAGATAATCTGCTTGAGACGGGTATCGATATCGTGGCGCAGCCACCTGGCAAGAAGCTGCAAAATCTCGCACTCTTATCCGGGGGCGAACGTGCTTTGACTGCGATGGCCTTGCTATTTGCCATCCTGCGTGTGAAGCCAGTGCCATTCTGTGTATTGGATGAGGTAGAAGCCGCGCTGGATGAGGCAAACGTTAACCGTTTCGCCGAGTACATGCACCATTTTAGTAACCAGACGCAGTTTATTTGCGTCACACACAGAAAAGGCACAATGGAGAGCGCAGACGTGCTATACGGTATCACGATGCAAGAGGGCGGCGTGTCCAAACTCGTCTCTGTGAAGCTGGAGGACAGTGACAAGTTTATCGAATCAGCCTCTTAAACGGATTTGCCATTCAATTGATACTACCCGCAAAGGAAGATGAACATGAGTTTTTTCAAGCGCCTTCGTGATGCTATTGTCCAAAAATCCGAAGAGGTCACCCAGAAGTTTACGGATGGTTTGGCTAAAACGAGAGATCTGCTAGTAGAAAAAGTAGAGGATCTGGTACGTCGCTACAAAAAGATCGACGATGACTTTTTCGATGAATTAGAGGAAATTTTGATTACGTCCGATGTGGGCGTCAATACCGTAATGGAGCTCATTGACGACCTGCGGACAGAAGTGCGCAAGCAAAAAATCGAGAATGCGATCGACCTGCAGCCCATTCTCTCAGAAAAACTGGTTGCCCTTTTGAAAAATGATGCTGCTGCGGATACGTCTCTGAACGTAGAGGACGGTCGTCTGAATGTCATTTTGTTCGTAGGGGTAAACGGAGTAGGGAAAACGACCACGATCGGTAAAATGGCTCATATGTTCAAGCAGCAAAATAAAAAAGTGCTGCTGGCAGCAGGTGACACGTTCCGTGCAGCAGCGATTGAACAGCTGGAGGTTTGGGGAGAGCGTGTAGGCGTTGACGTAATCAAGCAGCAGCAAGGCTCTGATCCGGCTGCTGTGATCTACGATGCGATTCAGGCAGCGAAATCCCGCCAAGTCGATGTGCTGTTGTGCGATACCGCAGGCCGCTTGCAAAACAAAGTCAATCTCATGGAAGAGTTGGCGAAGGTACACCGCGTATTACAACGCGAATTGCCAGGAGCTCCACATGAGGTCTTGCTAGTATTGGACGCTACGACTGGGCAAAATGCGCTTTCGCAGGCGAAAACCTTTGGACAGTCTGCTGGTGTAACAGGTTTAGTCCTGACCAAGCTGGATGGCACAGCAAAGGGTGGTATCGTCATCGCGATTCGCAACGAGCTGAACATTCCGGTGAAATACGTCGGCTTGGGTGAAAGAATGGATGACTTGCAGCAGTTTGATCCCGAGCAATTTGTTCATGCACTTTTTGCTGGATTGATTCAAAAAGATGAAACAGAAGAGCAGGAAAACGCGTAAAACATAGTGTTTCGAAGATAAAAAAATGATGTCAATAAAAAACCTTGACACTAGGTGTGGAATTAGGTACTATAATCTACGTGCTGTAAAGAAAAAGTCTTTACAGTTTGAAACGAGTACCTCATAGCAAAGGATTGGTTTCATGTTAGAAAAGACCAATCAAGTCAATCTCTTGTTTGACTTTTACGCGCCGCTACTCAAGGGCAAGCAGCAAGAATATCTTGAGCTGTATTATCTGGACGATTTATCGCTCGGAGAAATTGCCGAGATGCATGAGGTCAGCCGCCAAGCTGTTTATGATCATATTAAGCGGGCGGAGAAGCAACTGTTCGAATACGATCAGAAGCTTCGCCTCGCTGAGCGTCATGAAAAGCGCATGGACGTGTTGAATCGCATGAATGAACTTGTAAATGAGCTTTCGGAGAGCGAGACAAGAGACGAGCTGAACACTTTGCTCCACCAACTGTCAGAGATGGATTAGGAGGGCTCGCATGGCGTTTGAGAGCTTAGCCAATCGGCTGCAAAACGCGTTTGACAAACTGCGCGGCAGAGGAAAAATAGACGAAACCATCGTGAGTGAAGCGATGCGTGAAGTTCGTCTGGCCTTGCTGGAAGCAGACGTTAACTTTAAAGTAGTAAAAGACTTCGTTGCTCGTGTCAAAGAGCGCGCAGTCGGTCAGGAAGTCATGAAAAGCCTGACGCCTGGTCAAATGGTGATCAAAATCGTGAATGAAGAACTGGTCGCTCTGATGGGTGGCAACGTTGCTCAGCTCACGATGGCACACCGCCCGCCGACCGTCATCATGATGGCAGGTCTGCAAGGGGCAGGTAAAACGACCACAACCGGTAAGCTGGCCAAGTACTTGCAAAAGCAAAACCGTAAGCCGCTTCTGGTAGCGGGAGACATTTACCGTCCTGCTGCGATTAAGCAACTTCAGGTTTTAGGGGAGCAGCTCAATGTTCCCGTCTTCACTCTCGGTGATCAAGTCAGTCCTGTCGATATCGCTCGCCAAGCGATTGAACACGCGAAGACGAATCATCTCGACGTAGTCCTCATCGATACCGCAGGTCGCCTGCATATTGACGAAGCGCTGATGGACGAGTTGAAGCAGATTCGCGAGGTAACCAAGCCCGATGAGATTTTGCTCGTCGTGGACGCGATGACAGGTCAAGATGCCGTCAACGTAGCAGAGAGCTTTAACAGCCAGCTCGAACTGACTGGTGTGGTTCTCACGAAGCTCGACGGTGATACCCGAGGCGGTGCGGCACTGTCCGTCAAAGCTGTCACTGGCAAGCCGATCAAATTCGCGGCGATGGGTGAAAAGCTGGATGCGCTCGAACCGTTCCATCCGGATCGTATGGCTTCCCGTATTTTGGGTATGGGGGACGTACTCAGCCTGATTGAAAAAGCACAGGCATCCGTGGATGAAGACAAAGCACGCGATATGGAACGCCAAATGCGTCAAGGTGAGTTTACCTTCGACATGTTCCTGGATTCCATGCAGCAGCTTCGCAACCTGGGTCCTTTTGAAGACATTCTCGGCATGCTGCCAGGAATGAACAAGATGAAGGGCAAAATGAACGTGGATGAGAAGCAAATAGCCCGCGTTGAAGCGATCGCCAAATCCATGACCAAACAAGAGCGGGCTAATCCTGATTTATTGAATGCCAACCGTCGCAAGCGCATCGCAAGCGGAAGTGGAACAAGCATTCAAGAAGTCAATCGCTTCCTCAAGCAGTTCGAGGAAATGAAAAAGATGATGAAGCAATTCTCAGGCGCTGCTGACAAGATGGTCAAGAAGTCGAAGAAAAAAGGCTTCGGATTACCTTTCATGGGAAAAGGCGGAGGCAACAACCAGGGCGGGATGAACTTCCCCTTTAACTTCAAGCCACCGTTCAAGTAAGTAGGCATGATCTCTCGCGACACTGACTTGTCAGCTGGCCGCGATGGTTCAGATATAGTAGCACCAACGCAGATGCTCTTCTAGCGTTGATTAATACAGGAGGTGACACAACATGGCAGTTAAAATCCGTCTGAAGCGTATGGGTTCCAAGAAAGCTCCTTTCTACCGTGTAGTAGTAGCTGACTCCCGTTCCCCTCGCGATGGCCGTTTCATTGAAGAAATCGGTTACTATAACCCGGTTGCACAACCGGCAGTGGTGAAAATTGATACCGACAAAGCGGTTCAATGGATCCTGAATGGTGCAGCTCCAACTGATACCGTTCGTAACCTTCTCTCCAAAGAAGGCGTTATGGCTAAAGTGCACGAAACCAAATACGGCAAATAAGTCGGTCATCTGGAGGTTTGATGATGAAAGCGCTGGTCGAAACGATCGCTAAAGCTCTCGTCGATCATCCGAATGAGGTTCGTGTTAACGCAGTGGACAAAGAGCGAACCCTCGTCTTTGAATTGTCGGTACACCCTGATGATATGGGGAAGATTATCGGTAAACAAGGACGAATCGCGAAAGCCCTGCGCACGGTCGTGATCGCCGCATCCGTGGAAACGGACAAGCGTGTCACGGTTGAAATTGTATGAGAAAAGGCTGGGAGCTTTCCCAGTCTTTTTTCTAGTATCCAAGATGCGTATAAACCATGATGGTTTTTCCGAAAGGAGTGGCGAAGGTGCTTACTATATTTCGGACAGTACAGGTTAAACTGATCATTACGGAAGCATCACGAGCTGCTCTCATTGATCAGTATAGCCAACGACTTCGTTTGCAGCGTAAAGAGTGGGAGCAGTGGCAGTTTCAATCGAAAAAGTTATTAACCGAGGCGAAGAAAAAGTCTACGGATACATATGCGTTGGCGCAGGAAAAAATCGCGCAGGAAGAGCGCCGACGCAAGGAAAAGATAGATCACCTGACATATACCCTCCAGCAGGTAGAAAATCTCCCAGAGGGAAGCGAGATCGATTACCAGACGGTTCAAAGCCCTGTCACGATTCAAGAGGGTGATGTCTGGGATGAAATGATGTCTGGAACGGAAATCATGATAAAAGATGGTCTGGTACATGAGATTCGGCTACAAACGAAAAATGGGAACAAAAAAAAGGAGGAATGAACACGTTGAGCCAAAATAGTTTTTACGGAGTAGGCAAACTGGTTAATACGCATGGCCTGCGTGGTGAGGTACGTGTAACACCTACGACTGACTTTCCAGATCAGCGTTTTCGCAAAGGAAATGAGCTGTACTTGTTCCATCCGACACTCAGTGAGCCGCTAAAATTGAAAATCGTTTCTCGTCGCTCGCATAAAAATTTTGAGATTGTGAGCTTCCAAGGCTATGAGCATATTAACGATATCGAAAAGTACAAGGGCGGAGAGTTGAAAATTCCAGAGGAAGCGCTGATGGAATTAGAAGAGGACGAGTTCTACATTCATCAGCTCGTCGGCTGCGTCGTAGTAACTGACGAGGGCGAAGAACTGGGGAAAATCGTGGATGTTATGCAGCCAGGAGCAAACGATGTGTGGGTAGTGAAGGGGAAACGCGGAGAAATCTTGCTGCCGTATATCGATGAGTGCATCAAGGAAGTGGACATTGCGAACAAACGTGTGGTCTGCCATCTGATGGAAGGCTTGCTGTAGGAGGAACTTCAGATGCGGATCGATATTTTTACGCTCTTTCCCGAAATGTTTACAGGTGTTTTATCCAGCAGCATTTTGGGAAAGGCAAGCGAAAAAGAACTGGTTGATTTTCACGTTACCAATTTTCGTGATTTCTCTGAGAGCAAGCACGGTACGGTAGACGACACCCCTTATGGCGGTGGCGGAGGAATGGTCTTAAAGCCTGAGCCGTTATTCCGAGCCGTAGAAGGCTTGGCAGGAGAGAAACAACCCCGAGTGATTCTGATGTGCCCACAGGGTGTACCTTATCATCAGAAGCTTGCAGAAGAGTTGGCGCAAGAAGAGCACCTTGTCTTCATTTGTGGTCATTATGAAGGGTACGACGAGCGGATTCGCGAGCATCTCGTCACGGATGAGATCTCGATTGGCGACTACGTCCTGACTGGGGGAGAGCTTGCGGCGATGGTGGTCATTGACAGTGTCGTTCGTTTGCAACCAGGGGCGTTGGGAAACCAGACGTCAGCTGTTGAGGATTCCTTTTCAACAGGACTGCTCGAATACCCTCATTACACAAGACCAGCTGAGTTTCGTGGTTGGAAGGTGCCAGATGTATTGTTGTCAGGCCACCACGCCAATATTGAAAGCTGGCGGTTAAAAGAATCGCTGCGTCGAACAAAAGCACGGCGTCCAGATTTGTTGGAAAAGATTGCGCTGACAAATGAAATGAAAAAGCTATTGGCTGAATTGGAGCAGGAAAAAAAGTAGGGAGCAAATAGGAGAAGAGTCTTGTAGTTTTGTGCCCCCTGTGTTAATATACTTCTTGTGGCAATTTTGCCCGCTGACTAAGGCGGTCCGCTACTCGTAACGCAGCCCTAGCGGCTGGACCTATGGGTTAGACGAGTAAGAACGTCTATCGGAAGGAGGAAATTCAAATGAACCAAATTATCCGTGAACTGGAAAAAGCGCAATTGAAACAGGACATTCCTGCGTTCCGACCTGGTGACACTGTTCGTGTACACGTTAAGGTTATCGAGGGTCAGCGTGAGCGTATCCAGCTGTTCGAAGGCGTATGCATTCGCCGTCGCGGTACAGGTGTCAGCGAAACATTTACAGCTCGTAAGATTTCTTACGGCGTAGGTGTTGAGCGTACATTCCCAGTACACACGCCTAAGATCGACAAGATCGAAATCGTGCGTCATGGTAAAGTACGTCGTGCGAAACTGTACTATCTGCGCGATCGCGTAGGTAAAGCAGCTCGTATTAAAGAAATTCGTCGATAAGCGTAAAGCTTAGAAAGAGGACTGGCCTGCTTGCCAGGCCTCTTTTTTCCATTTAACGATCTCGAAATAAAATAGTTCATCTTGACATATGTTACAGCTAAGGTTGGACGAGCTTTCATGGGAGGATCGTAAGTCATGAGCGAAGAAATTACCTCCAGTCATAAGAAGAAAAATGAACTATGGGAATGGATAAAGGCACTTGGGATCGCTTTAGTCTTGGCGTTTCTCATTCGTACCTTTTTGTTCGCCCCGTTTATTGTAGAAGGCGAATCCATGGAAAGTACATTACATAACAGTGAAAAATTAGTTGTAAACAAGGCGATTTACTTTTTGCAAGATCCGAAGCCTGGTGAAATCATCGTGTTTCATGCTGAAAAGGAACGAGATTACATCAAGAGAGTCATTGCTGTTGAGGGTGATACAGTAGAGGTCAAAAGCGATCAGCTACTGGTCAATGGCAAAGTGGTAGAGGAACCGTATCTTGCACAATTTAAAGAACAAGCGAAGCAGCAGGGAGAGCCGTTCTTTACCCACGATTTTCCCCCGGTCCAAATACCAGCAGACCATATCTTTGTGATGGGCGATAACAGGTTGAACAGTCATGACAGCAGAGCCATCGGTCCTGTTGCCGTCAGTACGGTTGTTGGTAGAGCTGAATTTACTTTTTGGCCGGTTGCGGGAATTCGCTTGACAAGATAATGCAAAGCTTCAAGGTAGGTGAGACATCATGACGATCCAATGGTTTCCTGGCCATATGGCTAAAGCACGTCGTCAAGTAACGGAAAAGCTGAAGTTAATCGATGTTGTCATTGAGCTTCTCGATGCACGTCTGCCGCTTTCCAGCCGTAATCCGATGATTGACGAGATTGTCAGTGATAAACCACGTTTGATATTACTTAATAAAGCAGATTTGGCGGATGAACGGGCAACAGATGAGTGGATTGCTTATTTTCGCAAACAAGGCATTCGCACATTGCCGATTGATGCCCTGAGTGGTAAAGGTGTCAACAAGCTCCCAGAAATGTGTAAGGAGCTAGCTGCTGACATGCTGGCAAAGCGCAGTGAGCGGGGGATGCAAGGTCGTGCCATCCGCATCATGATCTTGGGAATCCCCAATGTCGGCAAGTCTTCCCTTATTAACCGCTTGTCCAAGCGCTCAGTAGCGGCTACAGGTGATCGTCCGGCGGTAACCAAGGCGCAACAATGGGTAAAAATGGGCGATACACTGGAGCTGCTCGATACGCCTGGTATTCTTTGGCCGAAATTTGAAGATCAGATGGTAGGTCTGCGACTGGCGGCAAGTGGGGCAATTAAAGACGAGCTCATCGATTTTACGGAGGTAGCATTATTTGTCATCAGCTACATGATGCACTACTATCCGGAACGCCTGATCGAACGCTTCAAGCTAAAAGAACTGCCTGAGGATCGAGTAGAAATGCTCGAAGAAATCGGGAAGAAGCGCGGTTGTCTCGTTTCTGGCGGAAATATCGACTACGACAAGGCAGCGGAAATTTTCCTGCGTGAGCTGCGTTCCGGAAAGCTGGGAACGATCTCTGTCGAGCGCCCGATTGATTGGGAAATGGACGAACCGATTGGTAAGCCAGTATCTTTTCCCGAATAAGCTTTCCAGCCATCAAAAACCTGTCTATCGATATATACGGTAGGCAGGTTTTTTACTATGAGAGGATGTTCAAAACGTCGTCTTTTTGAATGGGCACTTTGAGATCTGTAAGGAGAAATGAGTCAATGAATCTAGCGGATATGTCGATAAAAGAAATACGAGTGACGATGGAAAAGTTGGACGAGGTACCCAAAGATTTTTTACAATTGCTGAAAGAAGATAAAAGAGCGGGTGTACAGGCTCTGGCGAAGCAGGCGGAAGCAGCGATTGCACGTCAAGAAAAGCTCGCACAGATGTGGGCTGACATGACCGTCTATGAGAAAGCCATGTTTGATAAGGGGCATCAATACATATTCGGGGTAGATGAGGTCGGACGAGGACCATTGGCTGGTCCAGTTGTCGCGTGTGCCGTGTGCCTGCCCAAGGATTTTTACTTGCCAGGACTGAATGACTCGAAGAAGATACCTGTATCCACTCGGGAAGCTTTTTGCGAAATCATTCAAAGAGATGCACTTGCTGTGGGAATCGGAATTGTCGATGCAGCAAGAATCGATGCGATCAATATATTGGCTGCTACAAAAGAGGCGATGAAGCTGGCGATCCAACAGGCAGGTAAAGTGCCAGATGCATTACTGATTGACGCCGTGCAGCTAACCGGAATGGATTGCGAGCAGGTTCCGATTATCGGAGGGGATGCCAAGAGTGTCTCGATTGCAGCCGCATCGATCGTAGCAAAGGTTACCCGTGATCGATTGATGGCCCAGTATGCCGAACAATATCCAGCCTATGGCTTTGACAAGCACGCAGGCTACGGCACCCCTGAGCATCTGGCAGCAATCGCTCGATTTGGACCTACGCCGATCCATCGCAAGACATTCACTGGTGTAAAAGAACACGCCTAAAAAGTGGAGCTAGTAACATACTGCCTACAGGAGGAGGATCTGCATGTTTTCCCCGTCGCAACTTATTCAATCATTCGTGCAAAAAGCACCCATATCCGCTCCGAAGCCGGTTGAGCTTACTCCCGGACAAGTGTTTAAAGGCACGGTAATCAAGCATTACCCGGACAATATGGCGCTCGTACAAGTCGGGGGAATGCAGGTTCAGGCTAAAATGGAAGCAAGTCTGGAACCGGGCCAGAAAGCTTGGCTGCAAGTCCAACCATCAACAGGCGTCGTCACGTTGAAGGTTTTGGAAAGCGTCGGGGAAGGAGCTGGCAAAGACGCATCTCTAGAAGGGCTAATGCGGTCACTAGGGATTGCCGATACAAAAGAGAACAAAGCGATCGTGCAAGCTCTGCTTGGTGCCAATCTTCCTGTGAATAAGGAAACGATACAAGCTTTTTCAGCCGTTGCTGGACGCTTAGGCGTAGACAATGCCACGATAGAGGCATTCATGACTGCCATGAAACGAAATTTGCCACTGACTCCTGATACAATCGGAGGGCTCAAAGCTTTTTTATCGGACAAGCCAATGGGTCAGCTTATCCAAAACCTGCTGCAGCAAGCCTCGCTCTTTTTAGAGGGAGAGGGCCAGCCTTCACAGACGACAGGTCAAATGTCTCAAAGCCAATCACAGCAAGTCCCCGGACAGGCTAATGCAGCAACGGGAGATGTCAAACAGCTTGTTAGTCAATTAAAAGAAAAGTTGGCAGGACTCTCTTTACTTATCACGGGCAACGATGCAACAGACGAGGGACTGGCGGTCAAACAAATGCCACAAGGGAATCAGCCCAATCAAGGTGCTTCTCAGAACGCGTCTGGAGGAAGCCAGACTCAGCCGCTGCCTGCGCAGAGCGGTCAGCCTTCAGCGCAAGTGCAGACATCACCCCAACCATCAACCCAGGCTTTCAGTAACATACCATCGCCATCACAAGCTGTTTCGTCATCTGTTTCCACTGAGGCAGCAACTGCACCAAGCCCTGCAACAAAGCAGGTGGAATCGCAGCAAAACGCCATGATCGGAAAGAGTAATCAGTTGCTGCCTAACCAGACTAGTGGTCCAAGCGTCGAGTCAAAAATTGCTCGAACCGAGCCGTTGCCTATTCCTCAGTCATCACAGATGAATCAGGAGCCGATCCAAAACAAGCAGATGGCAGAGCAAAGGGCCGTAGTGACAGATGCGGGGCAAAAGGTCATTCAACAAATGATGTCTCAAGCATCTGGTGCAGTGAATGGAGCCACAGCTGCTAACCCGATTGCTGAATTGTTTCGTCATTTAGGCGTAACCCACGAGAGAGAATTGATGGGCCAGGCATTTTCACAGGGGGCAATCGATTCGCATTCATTAAAGCAGATGGATACAGTCAAATCCCTCTTGTTGCAAATCAGTCAAGCGCCAGCTCAGGCACTACCAACCGCCTTGCGAGAAGCTGCTGATCAACTACTGCAACAAGTGACCGGACAACAGTTGATGATGGTACAGCCCTCTAACCAAGCTTTGTCTCAAATCGTGATGCAAATTCCGATTCGCCAAGCAGAAGGGGATGAGACGGCTTTCGTCCAAATTGAGTCAAAAAAGAAAGGCTCTGGACAACTTGATCCGGAGAACTGCCGTCTATTCTTTCATTTGGAACTCCAAAGTATGGGGACAACTATGATTGATGTCAGTATCGTGAATCGAATCGTTAACCTGCAAATTTTTAACGATACGCCATGGGTGGAAGCACTCATTCAAGGCTCCAAGGATCGTTTTGCTGACCAATTACAGGATGTTGGTTACCATCTATCGGCTATGCGGGTCCAGCCAGTCCCGGCCGAGCGCGGGAAGTCGACAAGTCCGATCCAAGCAAAAGGCCCCATCCTGGCTGACTATAAAGGGGTTGACCTTCGCGTATGAAGCCGCCATCCTCTTCAGAGCAAAAACGCAAACAGGCAGTTGCGTTAAAATACCAGGCGGGTACCATGGAAGCGCCAAAGGTTGTGGCAAAAGGCAAGGGGTACGTAGCTGACAATATCCTGAAGACAGCAAAGGAGCATGATATACCGGTACAAGAGGACCCATCACTTGTAGAGGTTTTGGGTAAGCTGGATTTGGATCAACAAATTCCTCCGGAGTTGTATCAAGTTGTGGCAGAAATCCTTGCTTTTGTCTATCGTATCGATAAAGGCGGAGGAACCAAATAATGAGCGATCGCCGCCGTCTTCTTGGTCAAAAAGGAGAACAGCTTGCTGAAAGCTATTTAGTGAACAAGGGTTTTTGCATTGTCGATCGAAATGTTCGAACAAAACGTGGGGAAATGGATTTGATTGCGCTAGACGGAAATTGCTTGGTTTTCATTGAGGTCAGAACGAGGAGCAGCCAATCTTTTGGATCAGCGGGCGAGTCCATTACTTGGAAGAAGAAACAGAAGCTGCGTGAGCTTGCCATCGAATACCTGCAAAAAAACTCACAGCCAATCCCGGCCTTTCGGTTTGATGTCATCGCGATTTACACCGGTACATTAACACCAGGTGGAGACTTCATGAAGCCGGTCATTGAGCATTATGAGAGTGCTTTCTAGGAAAAACGGGCTCTCGACTACGGATATATTGGGGATACGTCTACAGCATCAGTCGCAGAGCCAGCGTACTATGTACTGTACTCGACGCGATGAAACTCCTCCAAGCATCAATATCCGCTTTCCGGCTCAAAAGCTGGGAAGCATTTTTTTTGATGAAATGGATCTATTCGTACAGACAAGCCCATAACTAGAGTCACTTTTTGCTTTTGTATTTGGGTTACAAACAATTGTTTGAAATAAAAACAAATATTTTTCAAAAAAAAAGCATATTTGGTGTGACATTTTTCCATCTCATACGTCAATACAAGTATAGGAAATAATTTGGAGGTAAAAACATGAAAAAGATCAAAAGCAACTTAATGAAAAACGTCTCCTTAGCGGTTGCAACTATTTGTACTGTTCAGTTTTCAGTTACAGGTATTGCTTCTGCACAAGTCACGACACCACAACCTTTACAAGCCTATAGCGTGGTAGCAAGCACTTCTGGCCTGAAAGCCAACTCGAGTTCAATGAATATCTCCGTAGGTTCAACGGAAACGATTCGCCTGACTTATAATGGCAGCACGATTGATAATGGACTGGTTAACTGGGAAGTAGGCACTTCTGATATCGCTACTGTTTACAATGGAGTCGTGACAGCTAAGAAGGCAGGATCGACTTTTGTTACAGCAAAATATAATGGAGATAAAGTATCAATCAGAGTCACCGTTTCAAAAGCTGAGATTTTGGAAGCAAATCGTTCTGAAATCAATCTTAAAAAAGGTAAGAAATCGACAATTAGTTTGAAATATGCTGATAAAACTCTAGCTGGATCAAAGGCAGATTGGCGTTCTGAGGATAAATCCATTGCTACTGTAGATGATGGTGAAATAAAGGCTGTATCTTCTGGAAGCACAATCATTACTGCAGAATATAGAGGCCAAAAAGTAGAAATTGAAGTAAATGTTGGCCAAAGCAACTCAGATGGGAAACTAGAAGCAGACGTCTCTCGACTCAAGATGGAAAAAGGCGATAAAGAAACAATTAAATTGACTTATGACGATGATAAACTGTCTGGTTCCAAAGCAACTTGGAAATCGTCGGATACTTCCGTAGCTAGAGTCAGTGATGATGGGGTCGTTACTGCTAGAGCCAAAGGTACAGCTACGATTACTGCTAAATACAAGGGCGACGAGGTAGAAATTGACGTCTATGTCGATACGGATGCTTCAGGTAAACTGGAAGCGGATTATACTAGTATTTCCTTGAAAGACGGACAAAAAGAGACTATTCAGTTAAGATATGACGATGAAAGATTGTCTGGTTCCAAAGCAACTTGGAAAACATCCAATTCGTCTGTCGCAACTGTAAGTGACGGGGTTGTAACAGCTAAAGGTAAAGGAACTGCTTACATTACAGCTCAATACAAAGGTGACAAGGTAGAGATCCAAGTAAAAGTTGATGCAAATACCTCAGGTAAGCTGGTAGCGGACGACACGAAACTTTCCATGAAGAAAGGAAATCGTGAAATCATTATTCTGACTTACGATGGTGCTGTGATCAGTAATTCCCAAGCTTCCTGGAAAACTTCTAAATCTTCCGTAGCAACTGTCAGCAGTAGCGGTACTATTACAGCGACAGGTAAGGGTAAGGCAACGATTACAGCTAGTTACAGAGGCGAAACAGTAGATATTGATGTAACTGTTGATGGTTCCTCCTCATCACTGGAAGCTGATGATACCAGCCTCACCATGGATAAAGGTGATAGAGAAATCGTTGTATTGAAGTATGATGGCGACATCATCAGTGGTTCTAAAGCATCATGGAAATCCTCTAAAACTTCTGTAGCGACTGTCAGCAGCAGTGGTACGATTACTGCAAAAGGAAAAGGAACGGCAACGATTACAGCTACGTATAAAGGCGAAAAAGTGGAGATTGAGGTAAAAGTTGGCGGCTCAAGCTCAGGCAAGTTGGAGGCAGATGACGACTCTATTTCGCTCAAAAAAGGTGACTCCGAAAAGATTAGACTCACCTATGATGGCGATGATATCAGTGGTACCAAAGCTACATGGAAGTCCTCCAAGTCTGCTGTAGCCACTGTATCAGACAATGGAACTGTAAAAGGGAAAAAGAAAGGTAAGGCTACTATTACAGCAAAATACAAAGGCTCTACAGTGGAAATTGAAGTTACCGTAAAATAAGATAGGATAGAAAGCTCGCTGAATCTTAATTGGTTCAGCGAGTTTTTTTCAAAATGAAAGGTAACCCTGTTAGTTGTTGTGGAGGAGGAATTAACCTTGAGAGAGATCATCTTGGAAAAGTTAAAAGAAATCGAGCAAGAGCATGACTTGAAAATATTGTTCGCTGTTGAATCAGGAAGCCGGGCATGGGGATTTCCGTCCAAAGATAGCGATTATGATGTACGTTTTGTCTATGTGAAGAAACCAGAATGGTATTTGTCCATTGACGACAAACGGGATGTTGTAGAAGTACCGATCAATGACCTTTTAGATATAAATGGCTGGGATATTCGAAAAGCCCTCAAGCTATATCGAAAATCGAATCCGCCTCTACAAGAATGGCTTGTGTCAGATATCGTCTATCTCGATACACTTGGCTTTCGAGATGAGCTGGTAAGATTGCAAGGGGAAGTATTTTCGCCAAAGGCTTCCTTGCATCATTACCTCAGTATGGCAAAGGGGAATTTTCGGGACTATCTGCAAGGGGAGCAAGTCAAAATCAAAAAGTATTTTTACGTGTTACGCCCGATCCTCGCATGTATCTGGATCGAAACGAATCATACGAACCCCCCCATTGGATTTGATCAGTTAGTTTCAGAGCTGATAACCGATTCTAGGTTAAAAGGTAAAATTTCTGAGTTGCTCCAAAGAAAAATAGCTGGGGATGAGTTGAACTGGGAGCCAAGAATAGAAGAGCTTCACCATTTTATTGAGGAACATATTGAGCGTCTGACTGCACTGACTAGCCAATATACAAATGAGCTGGATGACCCAACAGACAAGCTGGATGATATATTTCGGAAGTATTTACAGAAGGCGTGGAATGTCAGGTAGTCATTATGAAAACGCTACGCTAGATAGGGAGGTACAAATATTCATGCAGGATCATATCCGAAAACATATACAGCAACCTCTTGAAATTCACTTCGATCAACCAGAAAAACCTTACGGCTGCTTCTCCCATTTCTCTGGTCATCCGATAGAGGTGGAAGGGGAACGATGGACAACTTCGGAACACTATCTGCAAGCCAAGAAAGTTTCGGGAACTATCTTTGAAAAAGAGATCACGCGCAAGGTATTACAAGCAAAAGTAGAACAGTACCCTGTCATTCGTGAAATTCTGCTTTCTACTGGGGATGCAGCCTTAATCGATCGTACGAGTAACGAACGAAACATACTAGGAAGATTGTGGATGGAAGTACGTGAAAGCCTAGAGGGGTATCAACCGCATTTCTATTTGCCACCATGGATTGTGTTTCCAGAAGAGCATCCTTATAGTTTGTTTTGGCGGATGGGATTTGGTGAGGACTATGTCATGCATTATTGGCCATGGCTAGAGGAAATGAGCGAGGATGCCAAGAAAGAGTATGACGCTTATTATCCGGTACCAGAGGAATGGAAGTTTGAAGATTTAGATGAGGAGGAAGAATGAAGCTACTGTTCATTTGCAGTAGAAATAAATGGAGGAGCTTGACAGCAGAAAAGATTTTTCACGGGATTAATGATTATGAAGTAAGATCAGCAGGTACTGAAACTGGGGCGCGTATCAAAGTAACAAGTGGTCTTATCGGCTGGGCTGATTTCATTTTTTGTATGGAGAAAAAACATGTAAGGCGGTTACAAGAAAAGTTTAGCTCGGAACTGATGGATAAAAGGATCATTTGCTTGGGCATCCCTGATGAATACATATACATGGATGAGGTGCTGATCGAGATATTAAAATCGAGTGTTTCCGCATATATAGATATTCCGGAATAAAGCTGTGATTACCAGTTGTCGATGTATACCGGATTATTATGTATAATGGGGATGATATGGCTCGATTGCACTATCCATACTTATCGTAAAGCGAGGATTATCACCATGAAGAAAAAACTTGTACTGGTTCTAGATGTTGAAATAGCAGACAAAGCTGATATGCAGCAACTGGCCGATTCTATGTCCACAGCAATTCAATCCGTAGAAGGGATTGCTTTGCAAGACCTGGTTATGTTTGATAACGATGAAAACAATGCTGACAAGCTAATTGCTAACATAAAAAAAGAAATGTCCTAAAGAGGAGAGCAGTCCTGTGTTTTTCATTTATGTTCTGGCTTACCTGATCGTTGCTCTCCTCTATGGATTTTGGACGATGAAAAGCCAACTGCTCTGGGTTCGACTAACAGGAAATTTCATCGTTCACCTATTTATTGCTGCAATCGTGAGTCTCGGTTACTTTTTTGCGTAAAAGAAGTGGCTATGACCTGTTGTAATGGGAGATGAGTGTATGGATTATCAAAAATTGAGTAAAGAACTGTCCTATGCGCTTCGTCATGCCCCCCATGAATATGAGCTTGAGTTAGACGAACAAGGATGGGTACCTATTAAGCAATTGCTTTTGTCACTTCATGAACAGCGCAAGTGGCGAGCGGTTGCCGAAGAAGATTTACATACGATGATTGCGTTATCAGAAAAAAAGCGTCATGAGATCAATCAAGGCAAAATTCGCGCCCTCTATGGACATTCAATGCCGCAAAAGATTCAAAAGGAAGAAAAAGAACCACCTGCGTTTCTTTTTCACGGTACGCCGCAAAGATTCCTCGATTCTATTTTGACTAGCGGGCTTGTTCCAAAAGGAAGACAGTATGTGCATCTGTCTGAAGACGTCCAAACAGCACAGCAGGTTGGGAAAAGACGAGACGATCATCCCGTACTTTTGCGAATCGATGCGAGGCAAGCTTGGCAAGATGGTGTGAAGTTTTACCATGGAAATGAGCTCGTTTGGTTAGCAGATCACGTGAAAAAAGAGTATATCTCTGTCTATCAGAAGTAGCTCGATTTGCTCAAGAAGAAACAACACAGCATGAGAAAAGACTCGCATTGATCGCGGGTCTTTTTTATATCATCGTTAATCGTAAAAGGAGGTAAAAACGGCATGGAATTGTTGTTTGCTTTTCTACTGTTGGCAGGACTTTTTGCCATCTACGACGTGATTCGGAGGATGAACCAGAACATCGTAACGCAAGTGGATCAAAACCAGCAAATCATTGAACTACTGAATGAATGGAAGAGAAAGCAGTGAAGATAAAGGTGGCCGATTATAAGTCCAGGACCAGCGATTATCGTTTTCCCCATCATATTCAAATGGTTTCAGCAATAATACACGTTCTAAATCGTTGGATAAAGTGAGGAGGTTCAGTTCGCCTCGTTCTTACGTTTTTTCATAAAGATAAAGAATACCGTCGTCGATCGACCAACTACGTAATGAATGCCTCCAATCGCTTGTTTGCGAGGGTAAGTATTTTTCGAGATCATTGACGATTTTTTCCCAATCTTGATCACTATCATTAATCTCAATGAACTCACCGTATACCAAGTCAAAAACGAGGTAACCCATTTCGTACTCGATGCAATCGATCTTATAGTAAGAGACACTGTATACTTCGTCCCAGTCGATCTGAACAGGTTCAGCATATTCGTGGTGTATGGAAATTTGATGATGATCAACAGTAAAAATCAAATCGAACCAACTCCTTACCTGTTTATTTGCAGTATACCTGCTGGAGTGAAAGTTTTCCATAAATGTATGGGAGAGTGGGAATAGTGCAGACCTTTTTGGTTAACTGCCAGCTATTTTTCTCTTTGCTAGTTTTTGAAGATCAATGGCTACGGAAATTAATTGGCCCTTGAGAGGAGATGGGAACAATTGGATCCCTTTGTCGGATGAGCAATATCGTCTGGTGTGGGGTAAATTTTGTAAGGATTTCAATTTCAAACTAAGTATCCATAGCAGTGATTGGCCTTCCTTTCGTTTACTGATTCCTTTTGTTACTTTTGATATTACTGAATATACAGATGACGAGATCACTTGATTGGCACCACGAATGCTACCTCTATAATCCACATCCAGAGGATGGTAAGGCAATCGGATGGATATGGTTTTGCCCAGATGGTGATTATTGCTTCTATTTGAATAAAGATTTTAAGTGGGGATACTTAAGGCATCCTAATTCGTTCGTATATCTAAATCAACATTAATGGTAACCGGATGTTAGATTCCATTATTACAAGCGCCCGCAGCACTGACATTTTAGTAGGTTTCGAAGTAAATACTGATTCTTGGTGTTACGCATAGCTTCTATTTGATTACTTCGAAGGACTTTCTGTGCTTTTTCCCACGTTTCTATATCAACGATGGCTGGAACTTCACGTTCTATCAAATCACGTTTTCTTTTGCTCCGTTTTCCATAGATATGTAATCCATAGTAAGTGGTACTCGTAATGATCCCACGTATTCTTGAGGGGCGCCATATACCCGCCGTATTCTCTTTTCGTTTGCCACGAGTAACTTTCCGACCATCCTTTGCGTAAGCTGTAGGAACACCTAAGGCATTTAAGTATTCGGAGACTTTTATGCATGAGTGGCCTTGGTTAGCCACCATATGGAAGATTAGTCTTACAACTCCCGCCTCTGTCATATCTGAGTGGGGGAGTAGCTCTTCACAAACCTCCAGATAGCCTTCACTGTCTACGCGGTATCCATAGGGGACAATACCTCCAAGCCATTTACCAGCCCGTGCAGCGCGGTTTGCTCCGTACCACAGACGTTCTATGATGGTCTCACGCTCTAAGTCAGCTATCCCTGCTAGAATGGTTAGAAGAAAGCCACCGGATGGGTCACCAGTATCGAAGGGCTCCGTCATGGAACGGATTTTTACACCGTCAGTTTCTAGCTCATGAACTGAATTCAGGATAATCCTCGCAGATCTTCCAAGCCGGTCTAAACGGTAAATGAGAAGTAGATCGATTTCTTTGTTCTTAGCAACTTGTAACAGTTCACGGCCGGCTGAACGAGCTTCTAATGGGATTGTTCCAGTAACACCATCATCCTTGTACCACTTAACGATTTCTAGCTGGTGGAGATCCGCATACTTACGAGCAAACTCTAGCTGATTTTCGATCATACCTCGTTCTGCTTGTGACACGTGCATAAACTCCTAACCTCAACATGGTTCCCTCCTATTTTTGAATTGTCCTTTTGAAATGTTACGAGATGAATCGGATAGGGTTGCAGGACAATCTTGATTTGATTCTCAGCAGCCTATCAGAACAAAGTTCCGGTGTAACCTTAAACTGCTCTGATAAGATATCTAGTATTTCAGGCTGTTTGTAATCATAGTTCTTCAGCATATGTAAGGGTAAGGCAGCGTATCTCGTGAAATTCTTTGCATCCCATTCCTGTAGCTCACGAAAGGCAGTGGACATCATTAGCTGGCGTCCGGAATGACGAAGGATATGACAAAGCTCATGATAAAAATGCTCCCTTTGCATAAGTGAAGGGAGTCTTTTGTCTATCGTTATGCTTTTGAAACGGCCGAATTCATATGCCATTGATGGGAGTTCTTTGTACAAGAGATGGATGTTTAATGCTGTTGCCATACGTTGTTCCTCCAGTTCTTCAGGTGTTTTTATGCCAAGTTGTTTGTAGAAGTGGCTTATCCAGGTTTCGAGTGGGGTAGTAGAGTAGGACAATTTCATCAAATCATTTATTGAGAACACTTGTTCTTATTGTATTATATTACCATTTGCCCTACCTTCTTACTAGTGACAATTCTATGTAAAAGTACCGGAAACTCAGCAATTATTAGAAGATGCTAGTTATTACTAACATCATAAATAGAAAGGTTTGAGTATTATGTCAAAGTTACTGCATGAGATATACAATGGTGCACTACGTCCGGAAAATCTGGAAAAGCTAAAACTTTATTCGGGTAAAATTGTTGCCTGTGATCCAATGATTTCCCATCCGGTTCCATTCGAACGATCAATAGCGCCTGGGGAGTATCCAGTTGTTGCTTGGTGGAACGACGAAGGAGACTGCATAGCGGCTGTTGAGTTGAAGTTTTCTGAATCCCAGCCAGTTCGTTGGGAAATGGCTACTAAAGAGGGGCAACGTATAGATAATTTAGAGGAAGGGCACATATACGGCTATCCCGTAGATACAGGACTAGGCTGTTTTGCTGACGGTGAAGCGATCATAAAAATGGATGAACTAGAAACCAAAATTCAGCGAGAGCGTGGAGAAGATTTTATTAGCTTTTATGATGACGTTGTAGATGATTTGTTGACCGAGAACAACGATACATGGTGTAATCTCATCGTTAGTGAAGATAAAGGACTAAATGTTATGATTTTCCGTTCTGGTTACGGGGATGGTTTTTATGCTTCATATTGGGGAATTGACGAAGGTGGAAATATAGTCTCAATAGTCACTGATTTTAACGTACTCTGAATAGAAGACAGTAAACAGCCTCTTGATCACTGATCAGGAGGTTTTGTCGTTTTATGTCGGATAAACCAGATCGAATGTAGTAGGTAAATGGGACTATTTGCCGAAATATATACATTCACTCTTATTTGCCAAGTAGCTGACATTCAGATCATCCTAAGTGGGTAACAGATCATCAAATATTAGGGAGCAAGAAAGTATGCAGACAGAAGAATTATTGTATTTTTTATCTAAAGCTAATAGTCCATACGAAGTTGGAATGGCATGGAGTATGATGGGACCAATTGAAGATAAATTAAGGGCTATTATCACGCTTGAACACTTTAGTAATAGTTTTCTTCCGGATACTTTTATTAAAGTTCTTTACTCTGAAGATAATGATTTTATATCGTATCTTCAATCAGAAAACATCTTCTTTATTGATAACGATATTTTGAAAAAGATGATCACATTAGATAAGTTCGATATTCCAATTGATTATTCAGTTATGTTTGATACCAATTATGCTAGTTATATTCATCAGTTTGTAAATAATAATACTAATAATTTTAAAAATGAAATCTTTAAATCTATTGATATATTACTTCGTGAAAATTTCCAATACGATTATTACTTTTATTTAGTAGAGAATTCAAAGGCTTTAGATTTAGAACTTCATTATGATATGGATTATTTCAAAAATATGCACCAAGATATCTATGAAAACTTAGTAAGTCTAGAATTGTTTAAGAGTACTGATGAAAAGCTATACAGAGAGAAAGGAAAAGTAAAATATATACTTTCCCCTATTGAAGCCAGACAAAATGTCGAAGAGCTTATTGGAAAACTGTTTTGTACTCAAGAAGGGAAGGATCATCTGAAGCAATTAAGATTCTTGCAAAAGCAATTGACCTTATTTTTAATTGGTGTTTTTCAAATTCATTTTTCAAGTAATAGAAGTCCTCAAAAGAAAATGAAGGAGCTTTTTGATTTTATGAACGAAAAAGTAGGAGTCTACTATGAAAGAGAGGCGATGGTAGCCTACAAATACTTCAAGGAAAAAGGGGGCGTTAGAATATTTAGGAAAATAAATAAGGATACTGCGCCGCAGAAGATTCTTGATTTAATAGAAAACCTTGCATGGGATTTTACTGCACCACGGATTATGGAATTTTTGATGAGGTTTGGAGGAGTAAGTAGTTTTTTATTCCATTCTTCTTATCTCATGATATTGGTTTAAAGGAAATCTTAAAATTATACAGTGTAAAAGGGGTAATTATTAATGAGACTTCTGATTTCATTCCTTTTCCCTCAGTAATTACAAGGGAATATTTGGAGAACGAAAAATGTACAATTGACTTCGATTATTATTTTTCAACCGAGAATAAAACTATGAGAAAAGCAAGATTGGATTTAAACAGAGAAATGATTGATGAAATAATTATAGAGGAATTAAATAGATTAATTCGAGTGATGTGAGAACAAATCTATAGGGGAAAACTAAATAGCCAAATGGGAGTAACTTTTTTAGAAAAGAGTATTAGAAGGAAAAACAAGCTACATTAATAGAAATTTACTTAATAAGCCAATTGCTATGCGAGGTAAGCAACATTAATCTATAATGACGGTAGCGAAGACCTGTTTTTAGTGCAAAACTTCTGCGAGTTTTGATTGAGGACTAGATCATCCGGGGTGGGTCGCTGCCATTTGTCCTAATTGTCATAGAAGCACATTTTTTACATGATTCCTATGAACATAATCAGTTAATAATCCAACAAATAAATAGAGGAAGAAAAAATTTGTTATTAGAAACTTCAGCTCGCAATCCGATATTCAAGCGTATGTTCTTAGCAAAAATTCCGAGTGATTCATGTGTTAAAAGATTACAAAAGGACTGGTAGAGTTATGCTATTTCGCGAAAAAATTTACTGCATTCTATCGTTGTTGTGGTGAACCAAGTCCTTTCGAAAATAGCTTACAGTAAAGGAGATGTATAGGCTGTATTTCATCTAATGATCTTTATTAAGCAAACGAGATTTTTGAGATCTTGAACATTTTTTAGTAGTGGTTGTGTACAAAGAATTTATTAAATCCTACAAAGTAGATTTAATATTAGCTAATCCACTTTCGGCGAAATTAAATCAAAAAAGTCAAAAAGTAGAGAGGTTAAAAATGAGAGAAGTAGTTGCTGTTGAAAACTTAGATATAAATAAAGAGCAGTTTGGATATATATTTAGTCTATTTTTCAAAAAATGCATTGTTTTATCTGACTATAAAGCATCCGATAAATATAGTCGCATTGCGTTAAATGAAAAAGGGAATCAATATTACAAGTACGTTGAATCAGCTTTTAGGGATGTTACTGATCCAGAAATAAAATTAGCTATGTTTATTGCTAGTACTCCGACATTTTCGTTTATTGATTGGGAAAAAACAGACACTTCTTTAGTAAAAGAAGCTTTCGAAAACGAAGTGTTAAATAGAAAGTTATTATTTCCGTGGATTTATGATAGGCTACTGTACGATAAGTACTCTGAACTCTTTACTATCCGTTATAAAGAAATTCCCTATGATGAAACTATAAAATTACTATCTGATACTCCTCAAGGAATTTTCCAAATAGGTAATTACATTGTGGGGCCGTTTGGGGTATTAACATCTTTAGATAAAAGATTGAATCAGCCCATTAGAACTTCTTACATATGGCATTGTAATGAACCAGCATGTAGACGTGTACACTCGGCTGGATTATCGACTGGTAATTGTTTAACATCTAAAGTGCTAGAGTATTTGGAAGACGAACTCAAAAAAAATGAAGCAGCAAAAAAATCAAACATAAAGTATACTCAACTCGGATTGCCGGATTATTATGATGATATGCATCTAGGAGAACTCACAATTCTCTTAACTAATGCATTTAGTGAGTTAGAAATAAAAAACATATTAAAGTACTCAATTGATAGTTACTCAAAAGAAATTAGAGCACTTTTCCCGAAAAATGAAAGAAGGTTATATGGTTCATCAGATCAAATATGTGAACAGTTAAGTAGAGAAGAGTGTATCCAGCTAATATTATTACTAGAAAATAACAGTATTATAACAGTTATAGAGTATCTAATTGATAATAATATCATTAAAATACCTTACACTGAAAAAAGAGAAACACGATATCAATATTATGGTCGAAACTACTTCGACACATATATTGAGGCCTCTTTTTTTGGAATTCGTGCATTACCACTTAGAAAATCGCCTTCGATAAGATTAAAAAACTTAATTGAAAGTCTATATAATAATGATGAAGATTTAAATTGGTATCTTCGACATCAAGAGGGTGATAACACTCATGATAAATTAAATCACTATTTGACAGTAGAAGATCCTAAAAGAATAATTAAGGAATTAGTTTTTGCAAGTCCGCAGAAAATGAGAAGCACGTTTGATTTTTTACGTTTTGGTAATTTCTATATACCAACTTCTACAAATGAAGAGGAGAAGCTTATTAATAAAATTCTATGGAAACTCGGGTATGATTTATCTCTATTTCCAGATATACACAAGTTGTTTTGGGATCGCTTGGAAAAGTTTACTCAAACGACAATAAAGACTAATTCTCCCGATGAAAGTATTAAAGAAATGATTCGTAGTTCAGGAGTCAATTTCTTTGTGTCACTAGAAGAAGTATTGGATTATAGTTTATCGTTTTCAACTTGGGCGCTACTCGCCAATCATTACGCTGATACAGGCTTTAAATTTAATCATGAGGAAGCAAGGAAATTTATGGCATATACTCTTTCAGGACAAAAGTCATTTAATGGATCCCCATTAGTATATGATGAGCAAGGGAAAAATACATTAGGTCCTTTAATTCAGGGTTTTTCAATATTGAGAGATGTATGTTTAAAGATATTAGAAGAAAAGGAGAGCTATAAAAGAACTATAGACGAGACTCCTGGCTATTACAATCGAACGAATGTTATTAAATTCCCTTTTCAACATAAACCTTTATTGTTGGATCTAAGAGATGATGATAGACAACAAATTCTAAATTTTTTAATTGATATTACTAATACTTTGGAACGAAATCGAGTTGCTAACATACGTAATAGAATAGAACATAAAAGAAATGATTTCCCACTTAATGATGAAATAGACAATGCTTGTCGTGCTATTTCTAGTATAATTATGCAAATGGAGCAACTAGGAATTTGTCCAACATTATTCCATTATGCAGGTAATAACGTTGACAAGTTTGATAGGGGAACTAACAAATATGTAAATTATAAGGGGAAAGAAGTTAATAATATTTTTGACAATTCTTATTCAAATTGTCGTCTCCCTTCTGTTTCCGTTCCTCAATTTATTATCCCTTGCATGAGGATTCATGGTTCAAATGTTGTATTACGATTCTGGGTACAAGAAAGTTCAGACTATGTAGATAGGTGGGGGGAGTTTGACAAAATTAGAAATATAAAGGAAGATAAAACACAAGAAATATCTTTTATTGAAAATCCACAATAATAAAGAAGTAACTTATAATTACACAGCGCCATATAAGAAAAACATTTTGAAACAATTGCCCCTTTTGTGGGGCAATTGTATTTTATAAACACAATTAAATAAGCGAGGAAAGAGCCGAATATTGTTATCGAGTCTTCTTGTCATTTCATATACTCAGTTCCGTATGATACCTCTCATACCTCACATAATTTGTTCCAAAAAACTACTCATAAATCTTCCCTATGTATAAAATGGCAGCAAGTGACTTCCATTCGGGTTGATCTGGAAGACACCCCATATCTGTTGTATCTTCCATCCAGGATTCCATTGCCTCCAGAAAGGCAGCGAGCGATAGGTTTTCCCATTCCTCAGGGTTCACTTGAAGGTCGTGGTGTAATGCCTTTATAAATTCAATGAGTTCATCTTTTGAATCAACATTCTCGCATTTCTCAAAAAGGTCCATACTAATGATTTCTCCTCCCTTATCATTGTAAAGATGCGGATCGTTTAGATTCGTTGTCACACTCTATTTCCTATACGGCAACAACCTGGCTCAAGGTACTTAACGTAAACTAAATCAATTTGGAGCTCCTTGAGAACCAGGTCATGATTCATAGAGTTATCACAACATTGATCAAACGGTTCTTACTTGAATTTACATCATTATAGACTTACATTTAGGAATTGTTAATATATAAGGAACGATTATGTTATGGTATTTAGAATAAGCTTCATATGGAGGCGATTCCATTTTGGGAATTACTAATATTGAGATTTTGGATGAGG
This sequence comes from Brevibacillus sp. HB1.4B, assembly GCF_013284285.1. Classification (NCBI taxonomy): domain Bacteria; kingdom Bacillati; phylum Bacillota; class Bacilli; order Caryophanales; family Paenibacillaceae; genus Brevibacillus; species Brevibacillus sp. HB1.4B. Next base: position 212,876 of record NZ_JABSUT010000002.1, on the reverse strand, counting down.
AAATCATGGAGAAGTGTAGATTACAAAATCTAGGTAAAATAAATGTGATATGTGGACGAAATAATAGTGGAAAGGCTACAATTCTTCGGCAAATCTATATGAAGAATTTCTTAAATGGCTATACCCTAACTAAACAAGAAATTGAATCAGAAATTACTCGAATTTTTAGAAACATACTATTATCAGAACCAATTACTAGTTTTATGCAAGATAAGCTTCTGAATATTTATCAGAATAAAGATTCTATCACTTGGTATGGTGATGAACCACTAGAACTATTTTAAAATTGCTTTAGTAGTACAAATAAGTTTGTGGGATCTTTGTACGAAGAAGAGGATGAACAAACTGAAAATAAAGATAAAGTTAATAAATCATTAGGAGAAATTTATCAAGTTGTAGGGAACGCCTAGACAAAATCAGAAAAACAATTGGAGGATTTCAAAATTTGTTATATTCCATCCAAGAGAGAACTTGAGGTCACGAAGGTACAGGCGAACAACTGACGTACGAATGACTCGGGAAGAGGGCTGGGGAGATCTAATTGACCAATATAAATTATAGTATGTCAAAAGTAAAGCGATTCATCTTCGCTAATAGATCCGAGAAGTAGCAGTTGAGCCGATATTCAACTGTTCAAGTTTTAATTTCTATACCCAGTATAAATAATGAAGTCCAAAATTATAGCTCTTGACAAATTTTTATTAAACGCTAAGGCAAAAGCTCCAATTTACTTGCCCACCCCCTCTATCTTTTCCTACCCTATAACCAGAGGGGGAGAGAACATGTACGCATGCAGTTATTCAGGCACGGTGCTCGGCATAGATGGAATGGTCGTCACTGTCGAAACAGACATAGCAAATGGCTTGCCTCAATTCGACTTGGTCGGACTGGGGGGTTCTGCAGTAAAAGAAGCGAGAGATCGTGTTCGTGCTGCCCTTCGTAACGCAGGATACGACTACCCAATGCAGCGGATCACCGTTAACCTAGCACCAGCAGACCAGCGCAAGGAAGGTTCTGGTTTCGATCTAGCTATTGCGTTCGGTATTTTACTTGCCTCGAAGCAAATGCTCCCTAGACCAGAGAGAATCCTCGTTCTTGGAGAGTTGGCATTAGACGGTTCTCTTCGCCCTGTAACGGGTGTACTCCCCATTTTGCTAGAAGCTAAAAATGTAGGATTTACCCACGTGATTCTCCCCGAGCAAAATGCAGCGGAAGCACAGCTCGTCGACATTACCGTATTGCCTGCGAGTAATTTGGAAGAGGCCGTGAACTACTGGAAAGAAGGACTTCATAGTAAGAACTCAGACTTGATTTTTTCCGAATCGGAAACAGGCAAGACAAATAAAAACCAACTGCCCCCGGACTTTGCCAATGTTTACGGACAGCAATTTGTAAAACGTGGCTTGGAGATCGCAGCAGCTGGATTTCATAATGTGATATTGGTGGGGCCTCCAGGTTCAGGGAAAACCCTTTTAGCTACTTGCCTGCCTGGTATCATGCCGAACATGACCATTCATGAATCTTACGAAGTGACGAAAATATACAGTATTGCTGGTCAATTGAAGCGGGAGAGTGGGCTCGTTGAGGAGCGACCTTTTCGTGCTCCACACCATACGATTACCGCTACTGCACTGATTGGCGGTGGTACGCAAATCCCGCGTCCCGGAGAGTGTAGCTTGTCTCACGGCGGAATCCTCTTTCTTGATGAGATGCCCGAGTTTTCTCGGCATGTATTAGAGGTACTGCGCCAGCCGCTAGAATCAGGGGCTGTTACGATTGGACGATCTAAGCAGGTTTTTACCTTTCCTGCTCGGTTTCTGTTAATTGGTTCATGCAATCCTTGTCCGTGTAGATAATATCCTTGGCAAAACAATACTGAACGGTGACTGAAGCACGAGGACGTTTTGAACCTACGCTAGGTGTTGTATGTACCTGAATGCGTTGGACCAAAGCCTTCACAATTTCACGTCTCGTTTCAAATGAGGGATTGTCATCTAGTTTGTTTCGTAATGATGTGAGTAATTGAAAAGCATTCTTTACCTTAGTAGAATAATCGTGGTCGATTTGCAATGAGGTTCGTATTTCTTTTATGCGTTGCTCGAGGAGCTCTTTCTCTTGATTTATTTTTTGGATCTGTTTCTCTAAATCGGTAAAAGTGATGATGCTTTTACGGAAGAGGTCCAGGATACTTTGACGTTCTATATCTTTATCATCGATGCTCTTTTGAATAAGTGCTATTTCGGACTCCAAATCGACCTTCTCAGTCTGCTTTACTTCTCTAGCTGCAGCAATCTCCTGAAGGGCTTCCCCTGGCTGATTAATAAAGGCCAAGCAATCTCTCCACACAAGGTCCTCGATCCAATCTTGCGGCAAATTTTTCGAAGTACATTTACCTTGCATCGGGCCCTTATATGCTTGCTTTCCTGTGCAAGTGTAGTACCCTTTTAGCGCTCGTTTACTTCCAGGATAATGAATCCCCACATAAGTTAATCCGCAACACTGACATTTTAGTAAGCTACGTAGTAAATATTGATTCTTGATGTTACGCATAGCTTCAATTTGGTTACTTCGAAGGACTTTCTGTGCTTTTTCCCACGTTTCTACATCAACGATGGCTGGAACTTCACGTTCGATGACATCGCGCTTTCGTGTGCTCCGTTTTCCATAGAAATGTACTCCCTTGTAAGAGGTATTCGTTATAATCCCACGTATTCTAGAGGGTCGCCAGATACCCGCAGTATTCTCTTTTCGTTTGCCACGAGTTACTTTCCGATCATCCTTGGCGTATGCCGTAGGGACGCCTAGTGCATTCAGGTAGTCTGATACTTTAATGCAGGAATGGCCTTGGTTAGCTAGCATGTGAAAGATTAGCCTAACAACTCCGGCTTCTGTCATGTCTGATTGGGGGAGTAACTCTTCACAAATCTCTAGATAGCCTTCACTGTCTACTCGATAACCGTAGGGGACAATACCTCCAAGCCATTTGCCGGATCGTGCAGCGCGGTTTGCGCCGTACCACAGACGTTCCAGGATGGTCTCCCGTTCTAAGTCAGCAACTCCAGCCAGAATGGTTAGAAGAAAACGACCAGATGGGTCACCAGTATCGAAGGGCTCCGTCATGGAACGGATTTTTACACCGTCAGTTTCTAGCTCATGAACGGAATTCAGGATGATTCTGGCGGATCGACCAAGTCGGTCTAACCGGTAAATAAGAAGAAGATCGATAATTCCGTTCTTAGCATCTTGTAACAATTCGCGGCCGGCTGGACGAGCTTCTAGTGGGACGGTTCCTGTAACGCCGTCATCCTTGTACCACTTAACGATTTCTAACTGATGGAGATCCGCATACTTACGAGCAAACTCGAGCTGGTTTTCGATTGTACCACGTTCTGCTTGATCGTCTGAACTAACACGTGCATAAACTCCTAACCGCAACATGGTTCCCTCCTATATTAATTTGTCCTTTTGATTTGTTACGAGATGAATCGGATTGGGTTGCATGACAATTTTGATTTGATTCTCAGCAACCTATCAGAACAAAGCTCCGGTGTAACCTTAAACTGATCTGATAAGATATCTAGTATTTCAGGCTGCTTGTAATCATAGTTCTTCAGCATATGTAGGGGTAAGGCAGCGTACCTCGTAAAATTCCTTGCATCCCATTCCTGTAGTTCACGAAAGGCAACTGGCATCATTAGTTGGCGTCCGGAATGACGGAGGATATGACACAGCTCATGATAAAAATGCTCCCTTTGCATAAGTGAAGGGAGTCGTTTGTCTATCGTTATACTTTTGAAGCGGCCGAATTCATATGCCATTGATGGGATCTCTTTGTAAAAGAGATAGATGCCCAGTGACCTTGCTATACGCTGTTCATCCAGTTCCTCGGGTGTTTTATCCCAAGTTGTTTGTAAAAGTGGCTTATCCAGGTTTCAAGTGGAGTGGGAGAGTATGCTAGTTTCATGGAATCACCTAGATAGGAACCTTTGTTCTTATTTCATAATCTTACCATTTTTATTACATGCATACTAGTGACAATTCAATGTATAATCGCTGGAAGTAAACCCAGTGCCTGAATCGTCGATGAAAAGCAGCTAGTGAGTAAGAGGGGGGACCAACAAATGAAGCTTCTAGATATACAGATTAAATTTAACGAGGATTTAAAGCAGAAACTAACTATAGAGGAATTTGAGTAATGGGTGTATGTTACTCCTGAGATTGAAGAGCATTTTGGTCATGGCTTTTACCTGGAACTTGTTAGTTTAGACTTCAAAGGTAAGTACATATATTTAGACCTGATTGGAGAGCTTGAGTACCCTGTGGGGAAGAATTAGGTAACATTATAACTAAAAGAATCAACGAACTCCATCGTGCCACCTTTTTGATATTTAGATTGAGATATTAATGTCAAATGGGTGCTATTCTCAAATCAAAAAGGAGAGCAATCGCTCTCCTTTTTTCATGCTGTCTGGTTTTTAAGAAGCATTTCGTCAGTGACAGCATCGACCAAATCTTTCATAACAGCAGCAACTTCAAGCTCTCTGTCATAAATAATGCTTTCATGACCGAATTCCGTCATAATAACTTTTTGTAGAAATTCCTTTTCGTCAAAAAAGTAAGTTGTAGTAATGTCTTCGCCATCATCAACGAAAACTAATTCTGCTTTAGTACCATGTTCCCACTTGGAAAATTTCACTTGAGTGTAATCAGGATCCATCGCATTCTCGATGAGATCAGACGGCCAGAGTGGATTAAGATATAACGATTCCCACAGATTTTTCCTTAGGGCATCAACCATTTTTGACACTCCTTATCATTTTTTCGAGATGACTGATTATTTGAGTTAATTCTTTCTCGGCATGTGTGTAATCTTCTATCGTCCATTGTTTCCGATCCCCAAACGTTTTTTGCAGCATTGCGTTTAAATAAACAGCAATGATTGCAGCGTTATCCCCTGAATCTCTGGCCCAACGGACATCAGCACGCAATGGTAGTTTAGCCAATTCATAACCTTCTTTGGATAAACCATTATCAACCAGGAGTTGGGTAGGAATATCATGTTGTATTTTTTGTGAAAAAGAAGACCTCACCATCATACGGAACTTTTTTGGGTTTTTCAACAAAGGGTTTGTATTGGTAGGACGGTCTTGTTGTAAAACAATTTTTCGGAGTTCAGGTTCCGAATGATTAGGTAAGATATCTTTTAGCTTCGTCACTCTTTCTGCAATATCCTTCTCATACTCGTCTTGTTGATTTGCAGCCTCAGTATACTCATAATATTCGGAAGAAAAATAGAGATCTCCTTCCATGGTTACTGTTCCAATATCTTGCGGCTTCGGATTACGTAGACTTTTTTCGAGTTTTTTCTCGCCCTTTTCCTGCTTTTGAACAGCCTTGAGGACGTCGCAGTACTCACTTTCTTTTTTATATTCATTCCAAAGAGGATCGAGACCAAGGTCACGGTGGGCTATAACTACACCAATATTATCTTTCGGAGAACACACTTCAGTTTCGGGTATGCTTCGAAGGATGCGTCCAATAAATTGGGCATAGGGTGCTAAACTACGGTATGGCCTAAAGATAGCTGCTACAGACAGATATTTATGATCATATCCCTCTCCAAGCATGGCTACGTTCAAAACAACATCAACTTGATGGCTCTCCACTTTTCGAAGCGACTCTTCTTTTTCGGCTTTATGTAGTTTACTGTGAACAACTACAACACGAAGACCAGCATTTTCATACAACTTTTTAACATCTTGTGCGTGGTTAATGTTGCAGCATACACCAATGATTTTGTGGGGTACATCACTAGCAGCTCTTCGTTCATTCAACTCTTCTATACTTGATTCTACAATCTGAAGATTACATTCTGGTGAAAGAGCAACACTCTTTGAAATATATTCCTCATCTTTAATACCTAATTTCCGAATTTCCTCTAATGTGTAGCGAGTCGGGTTTTCACCGATTGTAAGGTAAACTGCTTCAGGAATCAGGCGGAAATTTTCAAGAGTTTTCACAATTCCTAGTGCCATTGCCTTACCTAAACGATAATTTGTAATAATATGGCCTTCAATTGGTTTACGATCAGCACGAAATGGGGTGCCAGTTACCTTTAGAACTTTAGCTCCTGAAAAGTATCTCAATGCTTCTTGCCAAGTCTCAGCAGGTGAGTGATGAGCTTCATCGATAATAATCATATCAAAGAAGTCATCTTCAACTTTGTTTAGCAATGAGTTTCGATGAGCAGTGGTTAACTTGTGTATATTGAGAATCACGATATTGCTGTTTTCAAGCTCTTCCTGAAGAGTGTCTTTATCGTATTCAGTGACAATAGGTAGTTCTGAATAGGTCTCAAACACTTTACGCGCCAACCAAAAGTTCTCAGGAGAAGAGGGGTCCAATGATTCCATAACATGGTCTTTAATTACCAGTTGTGGGGTAATGATAAGAACACGGCCTTGGCTAATTCCGTAAGGTGCCAAAGCCATTACACCAGTTTTTCCAGCGCCTGTAGGTAAAACAACGACCGCGTGGTCAGGCGATTTGTCTACTAAGAAGTGCTTGCAAATATCCAGGTAAGCCTCATATTGTGGTTCACGAAGCTCACCAGTGTTTTCTAGGATGTTTGCACTCGAATTCAAAAAATAATGCTCATCAAATGCCTGTAACATATCAAAACCTCCGATTTGTTGTTTTTTGAAATATCTTAGCCCATATTTTAAACGTGCAATTGAATCGGATATTTCTAGGCAAGAAAAAGTAATCTCATTATGTAGATAATGTACGGCGGATATAAAAATCAAAGATTAAATCTCATTGCTAAAATATGATGATCATTGTGCAGTGCTAACATTGACTTGTTTATATGTTTGAGTATGTTATACCGAATAATCAGTGGGATGAAGTTGTTCTCTTCTGTAAAGGAAACAGCATTGTAAAAGAGTAATAACAATTCGGATGATGAGAGTTGCGCTCTTACGATATCAGCGTATTTTTCTTTTTCTTTTGGATCAAGAATGGACGTGTCAATCATCTTAAAAAGATGGTAAAGATTGCGATAATAATGTCCTATATAATGTTCGTTTTCTTCGTACCAAAATTTGTACTTGCTTTGAATAATTAATAGCCTTTTGTCAATTGTCATGTGTTCTATGTCAGTAGATAGTTTGAAACTTAATTCTAAATACAGTTCTTTTATAACGTTTCTTCCGCTATGGGTAACAACGTACGTCGTTCTACTATGGGTGTTGTAGTTGTAATCCTGATTTTCTTCTACGCGCTCCATAGAATTAACAATCTCATTATGTAATGAGATCCCTTGAAATATGGCACTTTCAACCCTTTGTTTTTCTAAATTAAGGTTCTGGGCCAAATGGGCTTGTCTGGTTAATTCCAATTCTTCTTGTTGTTCAAGGAGAGCTTTATTGGTTTGCTCAAGTTCCTTTTTTTGTGTAGTGAAAGTTGCAATCAACAAAACGAAAGATGCAAATGTGAGTAAGGGAACGCTTGACCCTCCAAGCCAATCTCCGGTTTGCCCTAACAGTTCTTGGTTAGTGATACCATACCCAAATTTGATAATGAATGGGTTTAATAATGCAAAAATGGCAAGAAGGATAACACCGATTTTAAGCAATTCTCCACGCTCTCCTTTTTGGTAATAGATTAAAAAATAACAAGAAACTAAAACGGATATGACTATTATTAAAAGAATCAACGCCATTAATAATTCCTCACTGTTTAAGCTATTTAATATACCCAAACCCACCCTTCGATCGCGCAACTGCGGCCGCCTTCTCAGGGAATATTAAGTACAAGCGATAATACACAAATTCTTCAGACAGTAGAAACTCGTCAGCCATCATGGATATATCCATCGGCTGGTCATAGGAGATGATCACCTCTTACAGCATCTTCATAGGCATGAACAGGTAAGAAGAGAAGTTCTTACCTGGCGCTCTTGAAGTGCATGGAGGGCCTTTGTTGTATGCATCTGACAGATCGTATGTAAGTATAGATGACTGAATTCTTCAACTAGCAATACCTTGTAGTTGATATAATTGGCAACTTTAGGTATTAAAATAAACTCATTCCGAAACCCAGTACATACGGAGTATGTGAGGTCTGAGGTCCATAAGCATTCCTCTTAGAATAGGCATATTTTAGTAGTTACACCTATAATAATGTTTTATAGGTAAAAAATCCGTCGTATTATGTCGAAAATCAGGAATAATACCATATTTACTTTTAAGTAATGGCGAAAAATGAAAAAACCTGCTATTTAAGCAGGGGAAAGTTAGACTACAGCAAGTTTTAATTTATCCTGAATTTTTTGTAATCGTGCTGCGCATAGTTCTGGCGTAACCTTAAACTGCTCTGATAGGACATCCAGTATCTCTGGCTGCCTAAAATCATACCTTGTCAGCATGTGCTGTGGCAGCGCAGCATACCTAGTAAAATTCTTAGCATCCCATTCCTGCAGTTCTCGAAATGCCGCTGGCATCATAATTTGGCGGCCGGCATGACGAAGAATATGGCATAGCTCATGATAAAAATGTTCCCGTTGAACAGACGAGGGAAGTCTACTGTCGATGGTGATACTTTTGAAGCGGCCGAACTCATATGCCATTGATGGGATCTCTTTGTATAAGAGATGGATGTGTAATGATCTTGCAATACGTTGTTCGTCTAATTCGTCAGGTGTTTTTATGCCAAGTTGTTTGTAGAAGTGGCTTATCCAAGTTTCAAGAGGGGTAGGAGTGTAAAATAGCTTCATTGATTCACCTCTAGTAGGAACGTTTGTTCTGTATATAATCTTACCATTCCTACTTTTTTCCTACTAGTGACAATTTGATGTACTGATTACGACTTAATTAGGAGAATATGTCGTTTTATGTCGGATAAACCTGATCGAATGTAGTAGGTAATTGGGACTATTTGCCGAATTGTATACATTCACCACTAATTAGCAAGGAGATGGCATTGTAAGGTACAAAGGTCAAATGATTTGTATCAGGTACAAAGTAAGGGACAAGGGCAACAAGGGGTAAGATCGGAAAGATAGAGTGTTTGAATTGATGCCAATTGAGGTAGTTAATAATAGTAAGCAAATTTTTTTCATTGTTAACATAATCCCTAGATATCTATATCCTGGTGCTTTGATTTCTTAAAAGTCAAGAAATGAGCAGTAGAAGGAGGATAATGATGCTTGAAGATTTAACGGTAATAGATTTTGAAACCAGTGGATTAGATAGTAAAAAAGATCGAGTAATCGAGTTAGCAGCTATTCGAGTAAAAAAGGGGGAAATAATAAGTGAATTTTCAACTTTAGTACATTTCAACGGTAATCTAACAGAAAAAATCACTGAAATAACTGGAATAACCAATCAAAATGTTGCTTTGGGGATGCAAGAAGATTTAGCCTTTAAGATGCTTTTCCAGTTCATAGAAGATAGTACCTTAATTGCCCACAATGCTGGATTCGATCTTGGATTTCTTCATTTCTCTTTAAAAAGAATAATGGGGCAGAGTTTTGAAAATAACTTTATCGACACTTTAACAATATGTAGAGATAGAAATGGTTACCCCCATACGCTAAATGAAATGTGTGCTCGGTATAGTGTTAGCGTCAATGAATCACATCGAGCGCTTGCTGACTCTTTAGCATGTTGGGAACTGTTTAAAAAACTAAACGAAGAAGAGAGTGTGGAGAAATATTTAAATGTACTGGGGTATTATAAAAAATACGGGCCTCCAAAATGGACACCAAATAATGCAAAATTAGTTGGTCAAGAAATCAATAATCTCAAAAATTTGGGTTAATTCTCAATTTATTGTTGAAATAAATACTGAAATATAATAAAAATAAGTTGTGTGAGCCCTTATCTCTTCTATATTAGAGATAATTCCTTCGGGAATGAGTCTAATTAACAAGAATATTCTATTCTTCTTTCATAATTATATGAGAGAACCCTTTATTGGGTGAAAATGTAAAGTATCAAGGGCTCACATTTATTTATGTAGGGTGGTCAAATGACAAAACAGGATAAAATCTATACAAGACTATTAGATAATATTTGGATTACGAGAAAATGTCGTATTCAGACTTCAGAGAGATTAGAATCGACTGATTTTTGGGCACAAGTTCTAATTAATTATTATACTTTGATTGTTCTTGTTGCTTCAATTTGGACGATTTCCCCTGAAAACTCAACACCTTTCATCTCGTTTGTCCTAGTAATAGCTTCGTTATTCTTATTTGCTTCAACTTTATTTGTTAGCTCTAGGGACTTTAAAAGTAGAGCAAAGGACTTGAAAAATTGTTACTTGAAAATGGAGGGATTATATAGAGAACTACAAATCATTCAAGAAGATCCAAATACTAAGGAAATTAATCTCGCTCAGTTCAAAGACATTTCAAACAAGTATGATGATTTATTAAGTAATGTCGAAAATCACAGTAAATATGATTATTTAATTTTTATAAAAGAACAAAAAATACGAGAACTATCCCTATCAGAGAATCAAAGAATATTTTGGTACAGAGTTCGTATTAGAATCGTCATTATTGGATTATTTATTCTACCTCTGCTAATCCCAAGTATTCTGATTTTTTTAAAGGGTGAATCTGTATGAGTGGATTTGATGTTTACAAAAAAAAATTTACTGAAAAAGAAATTAGACATGTGTACGAAACTGTGATCAAAAAGAAAGCAACAACTGGATTAGATCGAATTAATAAGGAAACATTTGAAAAGAATCTTGATGAGAATATTGAAATTATTACTAGGAAAGTTGCAAATGGCACATATGATTTTATTTCATATAAAGAGAAACTAATCATGAAAGGAAGGGATAAATTCCCAAGGGTAATTTCAATTCCAACTATAAGAGACAAGATTACTTTAAATATAGTAAAAGGTATTTTATCTACTGAGTTCCAAAGTGTTACGAATAACGAACTAATCCAAGTTAAAATAGGTAAACTACAGGATTCAATTCAGAATGATGGGTATGATTACTTTATCAAGTTTGACATCAAGAATTTTTATCCTACGATAAACCACAGAATATTACTCCAGAAGGTAAGAGGTAGAATTAAGAGCAGGAAAATATTAACTCTAATTAAAAGAGCAATACAAACTCCAACAAAGTCACCTGCAAACACAAATGATCAAAATGTAATAAATATAAAAGGAGTACCGCAAGGTTTATCAATATCAAATGTTCTTGCTGACGTTTACTTAAACGAAATAGATAATGATTATATCGGGAAAAAGAATTTAAAATATTTTAGGTATGTTGATGACATAATAATTCTCTGTCACAAAAAGGATGTAACTACTATCCGCAATCAGATTAATAATGAGTTTAAGATGTTGAAATTGAAAATCAATATAGAAAAAACAAATTCTGGAGAACTTGAAAGCGGGTTTGAATTTCTTGGTTATCATATAAAAACAAAGCACTATTCGGTAAAGGATCAATCGCTAAAAAAGTTGAAGCAGTCAATATTAACAACTTTTTCCGAATATAAGTATTCTAGTTTACCGAATAAACTTGAAATATTACTTTGGAAGCTAAATTTAAGGATAACAGGCTGTAAATTTGATTCTAAAAAATTTGGATGGTTATTTTTCTTTTCGCAAATTAACGACGAATCGTTATTATTTAAACTTGATTGTTTTATAAAAAAATTGTGTACAAGATATGGGGTTCCTAAACAAAATATTAAACGATTTGTAAGGACATTTTCGGAGATTCGTGAAAATGTTACTAGAACTAAGTATATTCCTAATTTTGATAATTACAGTACCGCAGAGAAAAAACTAATATTGAAAAATATTTTCAATATCAAAGTATCAAAATTTACAGATGAACAAATTGATAATAAATTCAAATGGCAGATCTTTAAGTCAGTCAAAGAGTTAGAAAAGGATATTCAAAATATATCTTAACAACAAGACTCACATAATTATTGTGAGTCTTGTTGTCATTTCGTTGCTCCGCAAGATACGCTAACTACTCATAAATCTTCCCCATGTACAATATAGTAGCAAGAGACTTCCACTCGGGCTGATCCGGCAGATACTCCATATCTAGTGTATCTTCCATCCAGGATTCCATTGCCTCTAAAAAGGCAGCGAGCGATAGGTTTTCCCATTCATCAGGGTTAATTTGAAGATCGTGTCTTAAAGCCTTTATGAATTGAATAAGTTCATCTTTGGAATCAACATTGTTGCATTTCTCAAAAAGGTCCATAATAATTTCTCCTCACGTGTAACAGTAAAGACACTTATAGTTTAACTCATCTCGTTGTGATTTCTGAATCCCTGTTCGGCATGATTCCTTAAATACCTGACATGCTCAAAAACATTTGTAATTGTCAGTAGGGGAATCTCTCTGTCATGAAAAATCTCAACTTCGACTAATTACCATCGACTGCAGTGATGTTATCAAATGTGGGGCAGATTCTTTATATATCCGTTTGTACACACTACTCCTGACTTTTCCAGCATGTTACTATGATACTAACTATCTGGAACTTGGTGGTGAAGAATATGGATATTGAGTTTGAAGCCAAAGTATGTCACATTGGATTATCCATAGGGTTCTTTTCTAAAGATCATATAATCGTGTGGGCAGATAAAGTAATTGATCTTTTAGAGGTAACAGTTATACCTGATAGAGTGTTTGACCTTTCAATGGTAAAAAAAGAGGAGGACATTCCTCGCTTACTTATCGAGCTTTGCACTAACACAGACGAAGAAACAGCACTAAAAACAATAGTTGGAATGATTAACTTCAGTTACAAAAACAAACACTATACTCTTTATGAGACATGTGAAATTCTCTATAGGTTATCAAATTACGTTGATTCTGATCATGAATGGAATGGATATCTGTATGCGATCACGGGAAACCTTGAGCGTGCCCTGGATGGATATGGGGATGTAAATACTTCAAGGGAAGAAATAGAAGAGTTTTTATTTGAACACGAGAAATATTCCGAATTGTTCCATCTGAATTCACTTCCAAACCAACCACTAATTACAGAGTTTAAGCCGAGGAAGGAGCATATACTTTTAGATGTTTCCCGTGTAGTGGCTCCAGCAGATCTTCATATGATCTTGAAACGTCAACTTGATTTCCCTGATGTGTACGGTATGAATTGGAATGCATTTTGGGACGCGATCACCGGTATGGTAAAGCTACCCATGAAAATAACTATAACTGGATGGGAAGTATTGGAGGAACGGCTTCCGAAAGAAGCAGATTCTTTAAAAAAACTTCTTAAGGACTATTCATTACGTTATACTAACGAAATTTTCACAGTAGAGTATGAACAAAAAAGCGAGACATCTTCTAATTGAGGATGTCTCGTTGTCATTTCTGTTGCTCCGCAAGATACCTCAAGTACCTCACATGCTCTAAGGCCTTCTTTTTATCTTCCTCGCTGAGCTTATCCAGCTCATAGAAGAATAAGCTTTCATATTCGGAGAGTGGTTTGTCTTTCTTGGAGGTAGGGGATGGTATATCCTCTAAAATTCCAGCTTTCTCCAAAAGTTCCTCATATGTAACGCCCTTCAAATATGCAGCGAGCACTTTCAAGGTCTCGTGCTTTGTTTTATGGGTACCAGCTTCAATTCTATTAATTGTCGAATGGCTCACGCCTGAAACATCCGCGAGTTCTCGTTGGCTTCTGTATCCACTTTTTTCTCTAATACGAGCAAAAAAAACGCCGAATTCTTTTAGATTCATCATCACATCACCGTCTTTATCATATCAAATCTCTGTATCATGTATGAAACAAAATTGTATCATTCGTGAAATTTCTTGTTGCATGCATGTTACACGTGTGGTAATTTATATTTGTAACATGCGTGAGACAAGGGAGGAGGGGAATAAAGTGACAGTCATTCTAAAGCCGGGGATCCTTGATAATCTCCAACATGATATGAAGATGAATGACCAGGAGTTTTCCGATTTCATTGGAGTATCAAGAAGCCAACTATGGAGGGCGAAGCTTCCTGCCGTTGACAAACGCTTTTCGCTAGGGAAGGATTTCATTGCTAAAGTGCTAGTAGCTTTTCCAAATCGTACATTTGAAGATATCTTTTTTTTGGACAAGGTGTCTCACGTGTGTGACAGAGAGATATCGGCATGAAAGGAGACTAACAATGATCAAACCACCTAAAGGTATCGAATTCCATCGTGAGTTCGCACCTGATATGAAACGAATGGTCCATGCTTTAGAGGTTTTGCTTAAGTCAAAACCAGCAGAACCAAAGGAAGCCACTCAGCCAGACCAACCGGTTACAAAAGAGGAAACAGCCTAAAGGAGTGCTGGATGACACTCACACAACTGCATAGAGCGCCGAAGAGCGGGAGCGAGCGAAGATATGAGCCGCGCCTTAATACATTCCACCATTTCACCAGGTAAGGGTGATAACAAGGTCAAGGTGGAGGTCACTGCCAAGACTCGACGCTGCATGCAGTTGTGTGATGAAAGAGAGGTGAAAATGATGCAACTGACTGAGCAACAAGTACGCCAGATTGTGCGGGAAGAGTTGGCTGCACACAAAGTACAGCCCCCTCAATTGCAAATTCGTACGGTTGTAGATCCTCAGCAATCACAAATTATTGAATACATTGATGAGGTTATTATGCCTAATCTTCGTCTTCATCACGATCTACTGAAAAACCTATGCGGCGTGGCGAACGTCCACCTTCAACAGGAACAGCCATCAAAAGAAAGTTCAACTGATTCACATGCTGGATGAGTTCAGCATCTTTTCCATCCACTTGTCCATAAAAATGAATCAAGGAAGGGTTGCTATAACCTATATCAGTAACGTGCATAAGGATCGATTGCCCGAACGATGCGAGTTTAACTCCAATTTCGTGGTCTTCATCTAACTCAGATTCGAATTCTCGAATTGACTCCATTAGTATCTCGTATTGACGATCAGCAAGTTGAGGATTACCAAATCGTATTGGTTCAATTGAATCTAGCAAACGCGAATAATCCATTTTTTATCCACCTCCTCCGTCTTTGATATCAGAAGAACGCCACTCGCTAAAGTTCACGTTCTTCCGACAACAGATTCGACAGAAGTGTGAGAATCCCTACCAAATTATTCCTGTATGGCACTTAAAAGAAAAACCCCAAGGAAAGCAACCAAGGGGAAGTCTGAAAGATGAGCACAGTTTCATTGTAATTCGAAACCCAAATAGAAAAGAGGAGAACAGATGGGGAACAGCAGCACTACAATCTCACTATACTCTCGCTCTCGGATACATGACATATGTGAATATGCTTATCAAAATCAGCGTACAGGCGAACAACTGACGTACGAATCACTTGGGAAGAGGCTAGGAAGATCGGCGCGCTGGGTATCGGATGTGATTAATGGTCGAGCGACACCGTCCCGAGAGGACGCCGAAGCGTTCGTGAAGGAATGCGGCAATCACCGATCAGTTCGGATGATAAAACATCTTTTTGGCGATGCACCACCGCCGACTGACCCGCGCTTGATGGTTAATCTTACAGCTACTTTATATAACCTCATCAAACAGTGCCAGGATGTAATCCATGAAGCACAGGCATTGATTGAATGGGAGCGTAAAAGGCGACCATGGGATTCGTTATCGACAGATGAAGAAAGTCTCTTGAAGGAAGCAGGTAAGCAGATTGAAGACCTATTCCAGGCGTGTGATGACGTACATATCTTGATGGATGAACGCTACGGTATTGATCCAGCCATTCACCAACACAACTGGTTATTAGAAGCAAGAGATTTGGAGATAGTCATAACCGATCCACGCGAGTTGATTCGCCGCGAGCGACAAGAAATGTTATTTGCGGGAGGGCGGGCTCAATGAAAACAAATCAAGACTGGAATCGGAGAATGCTCGAGGTACTTGAAAAAACATACCAATATGACGCTGCTATGACGGAAGTTCTAATGCCAGAAGTCGCAAAGCAATACACGAAAGCAGACGAACAAAACGAAAACTATCGTGATCGGTTGCTTCTATTTAAAGAAGAGCTAGAGGAGGAGAAGGCATGAAGGAACTAACAACTGCTCTAGGTGTTATCGAGTTAGTGTGCGATGGAGATGATCCAGTTGGACGCAAGGTGATTACTTTAGGCGAGATGGTTGAATTAGAGCGAATGGTAGAAAAAGAGAAAACCGCCCGCGGCGAACGGACGGCTTAGAAAAACAAATCTATTCGAAGAGTACCATACCTGATTGAGGAGGACAAGCCTTTGAAAAAGACAGTGGCTTCTCAAATAGTAGAGCTGCAGCGTGAACTTGAAAATGCAGAACAAGCATATCGACAAGCTGATGATGATTGGCGAGCGGTAGATGTGCAATACGTTCAAATGAAACGGCTTCGTGAGGAACTAGATGTTCATAAACGTGATTTAGCCCATGAAATAGAGTGGCGTGTACGCGAGATCGCAGCATTGGAGGAGGAGATCAAGTATGAGCGCACCAGTGCTTGATATTCAAGAATATGTAGAGAAAACGGAGCCGAGCAGACAACGAGCGATAGAAGCTTTGGCATTTGATTTCGATGACAGTGGAATTGAATGGACAGTACGGGATGTTATTGAGGAGCTGGAGCTATTAGTCGATGGGAAAGCAACAATGGACTTTGAGGATTTCATTGATGGAATCAGAGAACAGGCAAGGCGCTTACTCAAATAGTGGAAACTGGGGCAACATTGCCTCAGTCTGCCGGGAATAACCTACCGGCACTGATGAGACAGGTTATATAGCGAGGGAGAAAGAGCGTGGCGCAGTCAAGGGAGCTGCAACGGCCGCGTAGAGGTTGGGACGCGGCACCTCGTATCCAAAAAGGAAAGGAGGATGGATGTGGTTTGGAGCAGGCCGGTCAATGTAAAGAAGCGTGAGGACTTGATCCGGAGAACAGGGACTCTGAAGCACAAAGTCACTATCGTTGACGCAAAAGAAGAATTCCATGGTGTCGATGTCAAGGTACGTGATTTCAGAGGGGAAGAATACTGGACCACATTAGATGACGTTGAGCTGGACAATGAAAAAGACCCCGCGGGAACGGAGTCTTTAGGTGATACTAACGGCTAAAACTTGGTTATTTATAGCGTAACGCGTTTACCTCTAAAAAACAAGAGGGAGGGAAAGAGCATGCAAGCCATTCGTTTGGTGAATACGTTAAACATGCAGCATGAAGACTGGTTAGAATATCGACGTCTTGGAATTGGTGGTTCCGATGCTGCCGCGATATGCGGGTTAAGTCGTTACAAATCACCGATGGCAGTTTACCTAGAGAAACTGGGAGAGCTACCTCCGGTAGAGGACAATCCAAAAATGAAGGCAGGACGACTTCTGGAACCTGTTATTGCTGATTGGTTTGCAGAGGATACCGGATATAAAGTATGGCGCCAAAACGCGATATTCCAGCATCCCGAGCATCCCTTCATGTTAGCTAATATTGATCGCTGGCTACCTGGACAGAATGCAGGTTTGGAATGCAAGAACACATCTGAATATTGCAAGGATGACTGGTCCGGTACGCAGGCACCAACGGAGTATATTCTCCAATGCAACCATTACATGGCCGTTACTGGGGCAGATAGATGGTTTATCGCCGTTCTGATTGGAGGCTGGGATTTTCAATGGCGGGTAATCGAACGGGATGAAGAACTGATTAAGAACCTGATTACTATCGAAAAAGGATTCTGGGAAGAGCATGTGGTGGCAAAAATTCCGCCAGTCTTCTCTCATCAAGATACTGACTATCTCAAGGATGCATTTCCTGAATCTGTTTCGGATTCTTCGATTGAACTACCTGAGGAGGCTTACCCGATTATCCAAGAGTTGCATCTAGCAAGAGTAGCTAAAAGCCAAGCCGAACAGCGAGAGGAAGCAGCAAAGAATCAGATTAAGGGCTATATGCAGACAAGCGAAAGAGCGTACTTTCAAGGGGATCTTCGGTTTACCTGGAAGACTGGGAAGCGCGGCCGAATATTTCGGGTAATTGGAGGCGATGAATAATGTCTGAAGCTAAGACGGTAAATCAATCAGCCTTAGCCGGGCAGTTAGCACAGCGCACGATGACTAAGGCTGAAAACTTTAATGCAGTGATCAAGAAAGAGCTTGCCGACAACTTTCAAGCTATTAAATCGTTGGTTCCAAAGCACATGACGCCTGAGCGTTTAGCTCGAATCACGTTAACAGCTATCAGTAGGACACCAGCACTTATTGATTGCACACCCGCTTCAATTGTGGGAGCTGTAATGAACTGCGCAACTTTGGGACTGGAGCCTAATTTAATCGGACACGCCTATTTAGTTCCGTTCAAAAACAACCGTACTAAGCAAATGGAATGCCAGTTTCAGATTGGATATAAAGGACAGATTGATTTGATTCGGCGCACTGGTGATGTTTCTAAGATTTATGCTGAGACCGTCTACGAAAACGACTTGTTCATTTACATCAAAGGTGAGGACAAGCGTCTAGTCCATGTTCCTTTTGATATGCTGCACCACCTAGAGAACTTCACTCCGAGTAAGGATGATTTCATGGACATTATGATGGCTCAAGCTATCGGGGCCATTAAATCTAGGGGAGCAAATGATCAAGGGAAGCCAGTTCGTTACTATTCAGCTTATCGACTAAAAGATGGAGCTTTTGATTTTGTAACCATGACGGCCGAGCAATGCCATAAGCATGCTATGACGCATTCCGCTGCCAAGAAAGATGGGAAGCTGGTAGGTCCATGGAAAGACCACTTTGAGAGTATGTGCAAGAAAACCTGCATCAAGGAAATGGCGAAATACATGCCGATTAGCATCGAAGTGCAGGAGAAGCTCTTGACTGATGAGGCCGTTTTGAAGCTGCGAAAAGATAACGGAATTGAGTCAGACAACATTTTCGATGTAGATTACAAGGTCGTAGAAGACGATCAAGCTGAACCGGATGAAGAGGCAGCTGAGCAATGATAGAGCAATGGTTTCTACTCCCCGACATGTATCGAGTGCTTGAAGATACCGAGACGCTAAAGCGATTCGCAGCGGCATTCATGAGGAGGCACTATCCGGAATGGACTCCAATCAAGATAAAGCATTACAGAGTACTTGCACAAAAGGAAGGCGATAAAAATGAGCATGTTCAATGAAGTTCGAGCCGTTCCTAAACCTACATTTAAGCGAAGAGTTAAGAAACAAAAGGATCGCGGGAAGATTACTTCCAAAGTTCTCGATGAGGTGTGGGAACGGGATAAGGGCTGCTGCGTGCTTTGCAAGAAAAGTAGTAAGCAAGTATGGACATTAGAAGGGCACCACATCATCTTCCGAAGCCAAGGAGGAACTGGGGAACCATGGAACGTTGCACTGGCATGCGGTCCAGTTACTCAGTCAGGTACGTGCCACTGGAAGGCTCATAACACGCGAGCGGGTCGCTTAGCGTTTATTGAATACCAACAAAACACTCTCCTTCCTTTCTATCAGGGAGGAGCATCATAGCCGGGAGGAGTTGAGGGAAGTGGCTAGAGCAAGGAACATCAAACCAGGATTTTTTAAAAACGAGGACCTGTCTGATCTCAGTCCCCACACAAGATTATTGTTCATCGGTTTGTGGTGTTTAGCTGATCGTGAGGGGTTTTTAGAGGATAGACCAAAACGAATAAAGGGTGAGCTTTTCCCATATGAGAATGTCGAGGTAGACCAGTGCTTGCAGGAATTACATCGCGCTGGCTTTATCATCAGATACGAAGTGGATGGAGAGCGTTTCATTAGTATTCCAAAATTTAAGGACCATCAAAATCCTCATCATAGAGAAGCAGCGAGCAAAAAACCGAAGCCCGAAGTAGGTAAGGACAAGCCTAGGGCTGTGACCGACCAAGGTAAGGCACAGCCTCAGAACAGCCTAGGGCTTTCCTCGGAAATTCCGTGCCTAGGTAGTGACGAGCCTACTAAAAGCCGTGCTGATTCTCTGATTCCTGATTCCCTTAAACTGATTCCTGATACCACTACTGATTCCAAGGAACAGCATAAAAGTGTGGTGGTGGTAGGTGGTAGGAACCTACATGTATTTAACAGCGTGATTGACCAATATAAATACTATTTCAACTTTGACCCTAATCCAGTCATCATGCAGTTATTACATAGCTATCTTGATGACGGGTTACAGATGGACATGTTAGCTTGGGTAATGCGATATGCAGCCGAAAAAGGTAAGGCTTGGGATTACGCAAAAGGGACCCTTGAGAAGATGTTCGTTCAAGGGGTGCGGACTGCTGAACAAGCAGAGAAGGCTAATCAGGAGTTCCAACAACAGCAATCGCAAAAGGTTGTTCCTATTCGAGATAACAAGTTAAGAGTGGACAATCTCCCAGCATCTGTTCAGTGGCAAATGGAGCAAGAAAGGGCAGGGGCGTTCCAGTCCCGGGAATCACCGCGCTTATTACGTGATGACCCGGAATTAATGGGAATGCTGGATCGCATGAGACGGTCAAGGACAACAGGTAGCTAGACCACTGAATGTTACGACAGACGGGGCGTTTTACCGAATGAATTATCTGGGATAAGCTCGCCCATGGCTGCCAAATAGCTCATGAATATGGCGATAAACCCTTACATGCATGTCTGGAAAAATAAAGGCAACTTCTCCAGTAGCAAGTTGTAGTTTATCTGACGGCTGCTCAATAGCAAAGGGTATCTCCATAGATTGTAATGTTTCTTTCAAGTAACCCACTTCGGACCAAGACACCGAATAGTAAAACGACTTTTCCACGTGACCAACTCCTTCGTCATCATTATGCCACGAGGAGACTGGAACAAAAAAGATAGGAACAAAAGCTCAATTATGTTAAATCATTACTTTTACCAAAGTACGTAAAAACATTCCATATTCCAATAGCTAAAAAAAGGATACCGAGTAAGCCGTAATCCAGGCTAGTTATCATTAAATAAAGACCATTCAAGCAGATTACAATTGAAACTATTTTATGCAAAGTTATTTTTTTCATAATACTCACCTTTATACAGTATTTTACAAAAAAATGTATCACGAAATTTGTTTATTTACAAATTGCTCAGGGAGATAAGAGAGGGGTGACGAGGATTGAAAAAAGCAAACGTCCTATCGGTATCAGGTGGAAAAGACAGTGCTGCAATGTGGATTTACGCCGTAAAGGAGTTGGGTGTAGAAGTGCTGCCAGTCTTCGCAGACACAGGACATGAACACCCGTTGACATACGAATACCTAAACTACCTTGAACAGCAGCTCGGGCCGATTAAGCGGGTTAAGGCAGACTTCACAGAACGGATCGCAAAGAAGCGTCTTTATGTACAAAACCACTGGTCAAGGAAATTAACCTTAGATGTCGAGGGACATTGGTACACGGAACGACTAGAAGACGAAGAAACAGAACGAGAGCCAGCGCCGGAATGGGAACCGGAGGATAAAACAGTCGAAGGTTTAAAAATCAGAGATTGGATTTGGCAGCCGTTCCAGAAAGGAATGACTGAAACAGAGGCTGCCTCTGTGGTGGAACGTGCATTGACGGTACTTTACCCGACAGGGATACCATTCCTTGACCTATGCCTTTGGAAAGGACGCTTCCCATCGACAAAAGCGAGATTTTGCACTCAGTTCCTAAAGGTTGAGGTCATTCAGGAGCAAGTCTACGAACCATTATTGCTAGAAGGGTACGACATTGTGAGCTGGCAAGGTGTACGGGCAGAAGAGAGTCGGGCCCGCGCGAACCTGCCCGAACGTGAGGACGGGGAAGGCTTCTCGGTTTATAGGCCGCTGATTCACTGGAAGGTAGAGGATGTATTTGAAATGCATTGGCGTCATGGCATCGATCCGAATCCCTTATACAAGCTCGGAATGGGCCGTGTCGGATGCATGCCATGCATCAATTGCAGCAAAAGTGAGCTTTTTGAAATAGCCCGTAGGTTTCCAAAAGAAATTGCGCGGGTAGCTGAGTGGGAACAATTGGTCAAGTTGGCATCGAAACGCGGGGCGGCTTCCTTTTTCCCCACAGCTCACGGTCAAGGCAATGGAATCCACGAATGGGTGGACTGGTCCAAGACTTCATATGGTGGGAAGCAGCTTGATCTTGTCAAAGCAATTGAATTTGAAAACGTGCCAGCGTGCTCCAGCGCTTACGGCCTGTGCGAGTGAGGTGGCATCATGAGCAGGAAGTTTCACGAGTTTAGTTGCAAGTGTTGCGGAAACTTGGGCCGGGAGCTACGACGTGTCGACCTGAAACGCCAGTGCCCGTGGTCGATTATTGCACATTTGCAGTGCGATATGTGTAGTGTCAATTGGACGACATACATCCGTGACGAAAGTCGGATAACACCATACGATTTTCTGGATGAAGAAGCCGTGTGACGCTGGATACACAATGTGTAGGGAAGAGAGAAAGGTAAAATAAAAATGCCGGATTATTTTAACCGGCAGTCTGGGCATTGCGCTTGATGAATTTGTAGTGCTTCGTAATAAAGATAGGGTGGTGTTTCATCAAGTCTATGGAATTTGTCTTGATGACCGCATAGACGGTCGAATGCAAATAAATGCGCGAATATTTCTCCGTTATATGTTGGCTTCATAGGGCGGTTTGGATCATTATGATGTCCTAATTCGTGCAATAATGTAAACGCAAACCAATACTCGCTTTTTAGTAATCCAGACTCCATAAGGATAACAGGTGTATTTGGATAAAGTTGGAAAGTCTCTTTCGATCCATCGTTGTGAGTGAAGGTAAATGTTCCACCTTTATCATCTGTAACGTAACTGCCTCCTGCAATGTTTGGATTTTCCTCGGAAAGGCTAAGTTCTTCATCACAAGAGTAGATTGAGTAAATACCATTCCATTCAGAAATCGGTGCAACCATTTCTACCTTTTGGATAACTCCTTTTTTAAAGCGTTCTGCTAATCGACCTTGGATAGGGATACTGTGAATATTCATTCTATTCCCCCAATATTGTATTTATGCTCATTTTAAGGTGTTTACAATTTTTATACAACCTCTCTAGGTGTCTAAGACAAAGTTGTCTATAGAAAAGAGACAAAAAAATAGCCCCCAGCCGGGAGCCCCAAATGTTTGTTCGCATAAACATTATAACACGGGCTTGCCGCGAGGGGGAATTGGAAAGATGAGCGCACAGGTACAAGAGCAACTGTCATTTCTACAACCAGTCAATGAGAGAGAAGTCAGGAAGGCTGTTGTGAAGGAATTGAAATCATATAAAGCCCTCCGTGTTGCTGTTCAGAACAAGAGGGAGCAAGAGGAGAAGGGCATCGAGCAATTGTTCCCTCGGCTACAGCTTTCAGAGACACAGAATGAATTGAAAGCGAAGCAGATCGAGAGAGCTCTCGAGTACTCGCTCGATGAGGTAGAGCGTCAGATCATCGAAGAGAAGTATCTGAGCACGTCTAGGGTGAAGGACATCAATGTATATCTGGACTTAGGTCTGACAAAAGACCAATTCTACACAAAAAAGAAAGAGGCAATTATGCAAATTGCTACGGCACTCGGGATGATCTGAGTGTCGTTTTTTATGCATTTAACTGTCTAGTTACATTAGAGTGAGGAATAAAGCAACTGCCGGTTATTAATAAACCCCGATACCAGCTGATTATCGGGGCTAACTTTAATGTTATTTTTCCCAACTCAAATGTCACATTATATCTCTTGTTTTGGATCTTTTGATTCATACCTTAGCGTGTAGGATAATTCATCAGGCTTAAATCTACCATTATCCTTGATATTAAAGCGATTGACTTCAATTTCACAGTCATTATCAGGTAGTTGTATATAGGCATTATGTGGAACAGGTTTTGTTTTTATTTCTGGGTTTTTTGGAAGATAGAAGGTTAATATTTTGCGTCCAAATGTGAATCTAATCGATATTGGGTAATCGGAATTCGGATCTTCTGATTCCCATAATTCTAGTATTACTTTTGCAAAGCCATTTCCAGGCGGAGTAACTATGTCTAAGGTTAATGGAAAAATGTCTACTTTCCCTAATAACCAATCTGCTACATAAGGTAATTCATTTCTTTTTTCTTCTGGAAGTAACAACCATCCCATATGAGCCATTGTTTTACAAATATCTGCAGGCCTAAACATTGGAGCGTCATTAATCTTTAAAATTATTACTCCATCGTCTTTATCAATAATTTCAAATGTCTCCTCTTCTTCTTTTATTGAAAGATTAACCGTATTGGTACCAGTTTTCCCTTCAATAAATGACTCCTTACCACTTGGTTTGTACTTAGGAAACCCCTTCCTTTTCCGAGCACGTATGAAGACTCTATCAAGCATTAAATAATTTGCCATCTCGTTCTCATAATGACTAAAGTAATTTTCATTGCAAACATCACATTCACAATAAGTAAAAAGCGTACGATTTGCTAGAGCCGCGGGTATTACATGTGCTTCTTTCTGAAAAGAAACTTCTGGAGAGCTTTTCCCGCAAAAAATACAAGTTCTGTCCATCTTTGACCCTAGAAAAGTTTTATTAGAACCCGGGTCATCTAAATTATAGCAAAATGGCTTGCAAACAAATTTGTAACTAATTGTCCTCAACCCCTAGCTTTTAATTTCATTTTTTTCTAACTGTTAGTATTATATGACCAAATTCATTTTTATTAATCAACAAAAAAGACTTCTATAAATAGGAAATCTTTTTTGTTCTACACAGCTATTAACCTTCTTTAACTTATTACCAACTCAAATGTAAATTTACTAACTCTATTGTCACTGACCATTAACTGCCGACAAAATCCCGACAAAATACTGGACAAAACCCGGAAAAAATCAGGGATAAAAGGCAGGACGATTTGATATGTTGGAATCGGTAATCTTGAGTCAAGAGCAAGCGACATCGGCTCTTGGGAGATACCGCCTATCCCTTATCAATGGTGTACCTGAGCGAATCTATGGGTGATGACGCATGTGACCTTACGAGAGGGGGACATTCTGAGCCTGAACGCGCTAGTCTTGCGATGATCGTAGCAGGGAACATGCAATTTTTTTCGTTGTATGCACTGCTGCGGTTTTCAAGTTTGGGAACCCCTCTCGGAGCTTTGGAAAATCGCGATTACGCTGTTGGGATATACCGGACAGGGGATTTCTTGCGAGACTTACGGCTCCGGCCCTTCGCCCCTTGTCCAGTACCGCTCATCCTAATACGCATAATGAGTTAATACACCGATATCAAGAGGATATCGACAATAGAGAATCTCTACTTGCAAAAAAGAAGCCTATTCAATAGGCTTCTTCCAATTTGGTTCGAAGGTCCATATAACATCAATGGCGCAAACTTTTTCCTGATGTATTTTCCCGCATGTTGGACATTTCGCAGAGAATTTGTCCTTCCACGGGCTATCCCCTTCATATTCGATTGAGTAAGGGTGACCGCAATCACAGGTAGTTTTATATGCCATTTGAAACCTCCCATTGAAAATCAGTTCATTTGATACATTTTATTATTGGGGAGCTTTCAATTTGTTGCAAGAGGTTTGAAGAAATAGATTTTGAGTGTTCCTTTAGGACATCCTCAGCAAATTGGTCATGATGGGCTTTCCAACCACCACGATCTTTAATGATTTTTAGTTGTGCTGCACATTCGTATAGCCATTGCTGTGAATCTTGATCTCAATATTTTAGCTTTATTTAGCATTTAAGTAGGTATTTGTATCATTTGTCCGAGTGACTAAAATTATTTCCCGTCTAGGAAGTATTTTTAAATTCATCATAAAATGGAGGTGGGTGAAATGTAGTGCGCCAGTTTGTTGATTCAACAACAGGAGAAAAATACTACACCGAGGAAGTGCTTCGCCTGACGGACGAGATCGTAGAGGTTTTTCGTCCAGTAGGTCGAAGCTATAATTCGTCAAGATTAAAGCCAGCCAAAAGGCAAAGCGACGGCTCGGAAAGCTGTCACTCGAAGAGGCTGGTTTTTTAATATATTTGAAGGAATTTGTAGGGAATTGACTTTTTGGGTCGAATTATTCATAACAATGACAACTTAAGGAGTAATTCGAGGATGAAAGATATATTAAGCAAAGTTATCGAATTCCGAGATCAACGTAATTGGGCCCAATTTCACAATCCTAAAGATCTAGCTATCTCAATATCATTGGAAGCCAGTGAGCTACTAGAAAATTTTCAATGGAAGAGTAGTGAAGAGGCTGTAGAAAAGAATCATCAGAATATAAAGGACGAATTAGCTGATGTGATGATTTACTCACTTCTTATGTCAGATGCGTTAGGAATCGATATAGAGCAATGTATTCGAGAGAAAATAGCAAAAAACGAAGCTAAATATCCAGTAGATAAGGCTTTTGGTTCCAACAAAAAATACGACGAGTTGTAGGTGTAACTATGAATAGCGTAATTCTCCAGCCGGCCGGAAATGGCGATGCCAAACAACACTATATAGATACCATTACGAATCCTGTTAAACTCTCAAGAATGGCTCGATATTTGGAGGATGAACAAGTAGAGAGACTTAAAGAACTATATCCTGATCAATTGATACCTACTTGGGGAGTTACTCCAGGGAAAACCAATGGGAATATAAAAAAATGGAATAGGATTCAGACTGGGGATATAACATTGTTTTCGGGCAATGGAGGTATCTTCGCGTCTGCTGTCTCCACATATAAGCTACACAATAAAGAACTAGCCTTAGAACTTTGGGGCACAGATCCGAACGGGCAGACTTGGGAATACGTATATTTCTTAGATGAAGTAAAGCAACAAAGGATTAAGTATATTGATTTAAATAGGGTAGTTGGATATGAAGAGAATTACACAATCCGAGGCTTTAGCATCTTAGATGAAGAGAAAAGTATTCGAATATGTGAAGAATTTGATCTTCAGAGCGATACTCACTTTCCGGAAATTGGATTTGAGGAATATAAGAATGTAATTAAAAACTTTGATCCTAATAGACCACTGGATGCCAAGGGGAAAGCGATGGTCAGGACTGAACAGAGCTTTCTTAGAAAAGCCCTGTTCGGAGGTAAAAGTGTAGCGAACTGTGGGATTTGTGGTAGCACATACCCTGTTAACCTTTTAGTAGCAGCCCATATCAAAAAGAGATCGAAATGTTCCAATGATGAGAAACTCGATTTCGAAAACATTGTGATGCCTATGTGTAAGCTTGGGTGTGATGATTTATATGAAAAAGGGTACATAACTGTTCAGGACGGGAGGATCAAGTCAAATACCAAAAAAATTGTTACTCCGGTTTTGACAAACTATATTGAGCCGCTAGTAGATAAAGAATGTACTCACTGGAACGAAATCTCTAAGCCGTATTTTGAATGGCATTCGAAGTTCCATATCTAACTTTGTCATAAGGAAGTCACTTATGAATGAAAGGACTTTTTCAAGCTTACTCAGAGCATCGAAAGAGCGGGTGAATAGCTACATCAGTGGGCGGTGACAAAATACGTGAATCGGGTTACCACCGAAACTTTACTGTGTGTATAGAGGGAACAAAAATAGATAATCTGCTGAAGAAAAATAAAAGCACCCGTTCCTGAGACGGGTGCTTTTAGTAGTTAAAATTCCACTGCAAATCGTGGAGAATAAGTATTTCCAGATGGACGTGCAGAACTAATTTTTACTGTTGTAAATCCACGTATCTCGTCTCGCATTCGACACCAACCGAAGAATCGTGTTCCACCATCACGGAAAGAATATGGTTCAACCAATCTTTCCTGTCCTTCGTAGGTGATGTAAACCATTTCACGTTTAGCACCACAATCTTTTATTATTTGTACTACGCTCATCTTTTTCACCTCCAATCAGAAAGGGGATTAGGAAGTGTGGGTAAGATTATATCGATGAAAGTATCTCTTGATGATGAGCAAATAACCTGGACGCCACTGAATCGCCCACCACTGGATACTGCTGTAATAGTATTTTGTGAAGGCTGTAAGAAGAAACACCATCTGTTCCCTGTGTTTGACGAGGATACTAGTCAAATAGGATGGTGGTGGTGCTTTCTTCTAAACAAACCGTATCCAGTTGGAAAATGATGGGCTTCCTATTTTTACTTACGAAAAATTAGGTATAAAGTTTCGTTTTGAAAAGGAAAAAACTAAGGGGAGAATGAAGGGGAGAAGAGGGTTAGTCAAATAGTAACAGGAAATGCCCTCCTTTTGCCGAATGTTGTAAGGTGAGGGAGGTGAGAAAATGCTTGAGAAATTGATACAAGAAGGAGAGCATGTTCGTCAAACGTGCGCTCATGATGGAATGGTTGGCCAGTTTATGAATGGTGAGGATTATGAGAAATGGATTGCGAAATGCATTCTTTTTATGGAAAGAACATACCCTAAAGAGACGCTAACGCAAAGATTTCTTGATGCGAGTAAGAATGCTGTCGGACATAGTGTTAGTCACTATGATACGATGATTGGTATTTTAAAGGCTCTCCATGAATACGAAGGATAGTAGACTTGAAAAAGCACCTAGTGGGTGCTTTTTTCTTTTTGCAAAACAAACTCAATAGGTGGTGGTGATAATGTAGTGGCAAAGGCAAGAAGCCCTAACCGAGATCGAGCACTGCAAATATGGCTGGAATGTAACGGGGACATAAGTAATCGTGAGCTAGCTGAGAAATTGAATGAGAAGGAAAAGACGATTAGTAATTGGAAAAGCCGGGACCAGTGGAATGTAGTACTACAATCAGGTGAATGTAGTACTACAATAAAACGTGAGTCAAAAACTGGAGCGCCAAAAGGAAATAAGAACGCCGTTGGAAACAAGGGAGGGGCTGCGCCGATGCGCAATTCCAACGCTGTTACCCACGGCTTTTTTCGTAAGTTCTTCCCAGAAGAAACGTTGGAGATAATTGAGCAGCTTGAAACGCGCTCTCCGATAGACATACTTTGGGATAATATTGTGATTCAGTACACCGCTATTATCCGAGCGCAGAAGATTATGTACGTCCAAAGTAAAGACGAGATGATCAAGGAACTGAAAAAGCGAAAATTCGAGGTTGTAGACACCAGTACAAAAGACGAGAATTCATTCGAGCCAGTCGTAACAGAGGAGGAATACGAGTTTCAGTTTGCCTGGGACCGTCAAGCAACGTTCCTTAATGCTCAATCACGTGCCATGGTAACTCTACAATCTCTGATCCGACAATATGAGGATATGTGCAGCAAGGGGCTTGCGACAGAAGAGCAGCGGCTGCGAGTAGAAAAGCTGAAGCTAGAGGTTGGGAAACTGCAGTCGGGTGATGATGATCGACCAACAGAAGTGGTTGTAAAACGGTGGTCACAATGAAGGTAATCCATGTAGATCCCTTTGAGAGTTGGACGCCACATTGCAAGCAAGTCGAAGTCATGATGTGTGATGTACGAAACATCGTGATGAATTGCGGCCGGCGCGGCGGTAAAACAAATGTGGGTGCAAGAAAGTTTTTCGATAACGTCCTCTCAGACATAGAAAGAGGAAAGGGATTACCGTACAAGCCCCCACGCAACTTAAAAGTCATGAAGAAACCAAAACCTCGGCTGGAATACTGGTGTGTGTCACCTACTTACGCTATGTCCGAGATTCAGCAGGAAGAGTTGGCTGCGGTCATTCCAGAGGAAATGATCGAGAGTTGGGATGCATCTAAAAACCGTATCTGGCTTAAGGGTTGGGTGCTTATCCAGTTTAAATCTGCAGACAATCCGAAGACGCTTGTAGGTAAAGGGCTTGATGGTGTATGGCTTGATGAGGCTTCCAAAATGAAGGATCAGACTTGGAGTGGATATCTTTCTTATGCTCTCGCTGACAAAGGCGGCTGGAGTGTTTGGACGACCACGCCAGAGGGGATGAACTGGTTTTACCATGACATCGTGTTGAATGGGCAGCATACGCAGGCAGGTGGCCAATTGGACGAATATCGCAATGATCCAGAATGGCGAAATTTTTACTGGACGAGTAAGGATAATCCATTGCCTGAGTTGCAAAGGAATATTCAGCGCATGATTGAAACCATGCCGAAACGATATGTTGACCGGGAGATTTTCGCCCGGTTCGATGTGTTTTTTGGGCAGGTTTATGAGGAATTTGACCGATCAATACATGTTGTACCCCGCGCGTTTTGTGAGCAGAAGTTCAAAGATGGACATTTTGTTCATATTGAGGCGGGCAAGGACTGGGGCTTTACCAACCCCGGTGTTACTCTTGTCGGGGCAATGACTGCAAATGGTGAGTTGTGGATCGTGGATGCGATCTATAAGGCTCAGATGGAGATTCTTATTCCTGGTGATTCCAACTGCTGGGTGGCTCAAGACAAGGAGCTCATGAAGAAATGGAAGATCAAGGTATTTTGGTGTGACTCAGAGAACGCCAGCAACATTAAGACGTACCTGACCAATGGTTTGCCAGCCAAGGCAGCACAGAAGCACGTAAATGAAGGAATACGGGCTGTCTCCATTCTGTTCAAAGTGAAGAGTGACAACGGCAGGCCAAACATTTTCATTTCTGATCACTTGAAAGAAGTCATCCAAGAGTTGACCAACTATCGTTATCCAGAGGGAACTACTGGTGATAGTGCTGAGGTGCCTTTAAAAGAAAATGACCATGCAATGGATTCATTGCGGTACCTTGTTTGGAATAGTAAGGTATTCCGCCAGTTGTTAATTGGTCGTTTCAAAGTAATTCCTTGGAAAATTGCCGAAAAGGCTGGGTGAAGAGGGTGAAAAATCTTGCAAACAATGCTCCTAGAGCAGTTTTATGAAGAGAACAAAGCCAATAATTCATGGCGTTGGGTATCAGACCTGATAAAAAAGCATCAGACGAAGGACTACTCGCTTATGAGGAAGTATGTCGATGGAGACCAAGCCATTCTCCACAAACATGAAGAAAAGGGCAAACCGAATAACAAAATCGTCTTAAATTTTGCTCGAAAAATTATCGACTTCGGAACATCATACATTGCCAGTAATCCTATTCGCTATTCTTCCAATGAGGCAGGAGCAGACGTGGAAGAGTACGTTAAAAAGCTGCAAGCTGTCCTGATGGATAACGATGAAGAGAGCTTGTCTTACGATATTATCGAGGACGGTTCTATCGATGGAGAAGTATTCGAATACTACTACTTTGACGAGGATGGACAGATTTGCATTACTGAGTTCAAAGCAGACGAGTGTATCGCTGTGTATGACACAACGGTTAAAGCTAAGCTGATTGCGGTTATTCGGTACTATACGATGACGGATGTTAGCAGAAACACCAAAACTATGTTGGTTGAAGTATACGATGAAAACGAGATTACTTACCTCCGACAAGAAGGGACTGCATTTGTTCTAGATATGAGCAGGGAACAGAATCCCGTCTCGCATAACATCACTGTCCGCGTAAAGAACCAAGATGGTAAGTTTCAGCAGAAGCCCGTTGTCCCTTGGACGCACTACGTCAATCGGCGTCGGAAACATCAGCAAAACCGCGATGATGGGATGGTTGAGGGGATGGGCGATCTTTCAGACCTGAAGCAGCTTATGGACGCGATTAACAAGGCTGTCACTGGTAAGGTAGATGTGCAGGAATATTTCAAGAATCCGAAAGTCATTTTTGAAGATTTGGACCTGGATGATCTACTCCTGTATGACGCAGAAGGAGAACTCATCACGGATGTAGAGAAGAAAAAACAGTATCTCGCTAAGATGTGGTCAACCTCTCAAATCCTTGTAGGCAAAAAAGCCGTTCCGGTCACTTGGGACCTACAGGACACTCATGAGGAAAACACTATCAACCGATTGATCGAAACGATTCTTGACCAAACTGGAACACCTCACCTGCGACCTGACCAAGTGGGGACAGCTCCATCCGGAATTGCATTGAAGATCATCTTTTACCATGCCGACATTAAGGCGGGCATAAAGATGCGCCAGTATGGAAAAGGGTTTCGTAATCGAATTCGTATTCTTACTGGCATGCTGAATCGAAAATACAAAAAACAGTGGGATTATCAAGCTGTCGATGTGAAATTCAGTAAGAACATGCCAGTGAATGTGGTGGAAATGGTGGAGATCGTGACGAAACTGGTTGGTCAGTTGTCCCATGAGGAAAGGCTGGCGCTGCTGCCGTTTGTGGATGATCCGCGTGCATCTCGTGAAAAACTGCTTGAAGAACAAGACGAAGAGGCTGAACGCAGAATGAAGATACTCGACCCCGACGCATTGGAGGACAATGAGCCGACAGATGATGACGAGCCCCCTGACGATGAAAACAGTCCAGAAGGTGACGCTTCATGAGCAGAGAAGAACGGTACCAAGAAGAGCTAGAGGCACGGATCGCAAAGCATGGCAACAAAATAAAAAAGGCATTTACCAAAGCTAATAAAAAAATCGTGCAGGAAATAACTAGCCTCTATTCACGATACGCGGAAAGTGGCGAGAGCATTCAGTCCCTCATCCATAATGCAAATAGGCTTGAAGGCATTATGGGGGCTATCAACAACACTTTAGTAGCGCTAGGTTTAGAGGAAGAAACCCAATTAAGGATTGCTTGGGGAGAAGAGTACACAAACAGCATATTTCATCACTTATACTTCATCGAGGAAGAGCTGAAAATTGGGGTCAATATTCCTCAAATAAACGGTGGAATGGTGATGTCTGCGATTGAAACTCGTTGGACTGGAAGACCGTTTTCAAAGAGAATCCGTACAAGGGTTGATTTATTGTCAGCAGCAATGGAGGATGTGATAACTCAATCAGCTATCCAAGGGTGGGGCATCACACGGACAGCCAAAGAGATTACATTACGAACGGAAGAGAATTGGTCCAGTGCAGTTAGACTAGCTCGTACAGAATTAAACCGGGCTGCTGCCCAAGGGCAAACGATGGCCTATCAAGCAAATTCCGACATTGTGAGTGAAAAGGAATTTTGTGCCACGTTAGACAAGCGGACTTCTTCTGAGTGCCGCAAGCTGGACGGCAAAAGATATCCGCTTGATTATGATACAGCCGACAATCCAGGGCGTGAGGGTGAACGCATTCCTAATCACCCCAATTGCCGATCGTACTGGCGACCAGTAATGAAATCGAAGGTCTTGGAAAAGTTGGAACGCGAACGCTCTTACCGGATTGATCAGGAGAGAGGCTACACTTCAGCACGCACCTATAAAGAATGGGCAAAGGAAAAGGGACTGCCCGAGTAGCATCACGGAATCGTGGTGTTTTTTTATTGCCTGAAAGGAGGCGAGTTCGATGTGATCAAAATTCAAGCGTATCTGGACAACGGTGAAATGAAAATACATGCGGTGGGTCATGCCAATTATGCAGAGCATGGAAAGGACATTGTATGTGCTGGGGTTTCTACCATCATGCAAACCGCGTTGCTGGGGATTCAAGCAATAGCACAGCAATATCCTGAACATGTTTCACTTAAAATTCAAAACGAGGAAGGGGAAGGAACCAAATGAAAAAGCTCCAATCAAACTGGACCTTTAGGATGCAACGATTTAACGATGGTGGTGGTGCTGGTGACGGAGGGAATGGCGGTGGCCAAGGTGGACAGGCAGGGAATAACGGTGGTGGTACCGGGGCAGTTGCAGGCGCCAATGGGGGAGGTGGTCAAGCAGCTGCAGGTGGCGATAACGGAGGGGAAGGTAAACCTGCGGTAGCGTTTGGTTCTAGAGAGGAATACGATTCCGCACTACAAGGGGCAGTCAGTGATTTCCTCAAAGGCTTGGGCATTGAGAAAGCTGACGATCTGAAAGGGATTGTTGATTCCCATAAGCAAAAGCAAGAGGCTGAAAAAACTGCGGAACAAAAGCTGGCTGAGCGGGAAACCGACCTGAAAAACGCCAATGGCACCATCCAATCTCTCCGCATTGAAAATGCCTTCACCTTGGAGGCAATCAAACAAGGGGTCGACCCGGATAAACTGTCCGATGCCATACGTCTGGCTGATCTTTCTAAGGTCGAGGTGACGGATGCAGGCAAGGTTAAAAACATCGACAAACATGTTACTGAGTTAATCACTTCTAAACCATGGTTGAAGGCAGATGAAAAACCGCGGGGAACTACTCCTGGAGCAAAGCCACCAGCCAATCAAAAGTCTACCATTCCAAATATCTCAGACCTACGCAAATTGCAGCGCATCTAAAAGGGGGCAATCATTCATGAATAGCATGGCACTGGTAAAACAAGCACCACTTCATTTCGATTTGCAAAGATTCAATGAGGGAGTAACGTTCAGCAGCAGCCTTAGCGGATTGATTCCGGAAGAGACATCACAAGAGATCATCAAGGATGTAGTCCGCGGTTCGGCTATTTTGAAACTTTCCGAACTGGAACCAATGACAACAGCAACAAAAAAGATTCCAGTATTTCTAGATAAGCCTGGAGCTTACTGGGTAGGTGAGGGAGAACGTATCAAAACCTCGACAGCTTCCTGGACACAGGTTACATTGACCGCTAAGAAGCTGGCTGTCATCATTCCAATGACAAAGGAAGCGCTGGATCGCTCACGAATCGATGTGTTTGAAGAACTGAAGCCGTACATTGTTGAAGCATTCCATACTAAATTGGATGCAGCTACGATCATGGGGACGGAGTCTCCGTTTACTTCTAACATCTTGGGGGCAGCTATCAATGTGGGGAACTGCTTTACTCGCGGTTCTGTCGCGGGTCAGAATCTGGCCGATGATGTAAACAGTGTCATGGCACTGATTGAAGCCGATGACCAAGAGCCACGAGCGTTCGTTGGGCATACCGGATTAAAGACATCCTTGCGCGGATTGAAAAATAGCCAAGGTGATCCTCTTTACCTTTCATCTGTACGTGAAGGAGTAGCTGAAGATTCACTGTATTCGCTGCCGATTGAGTACAGCAGAAATGGTGCTTGGGACAAAACAAAAGCTGACCTGATTGCTGGTGACTTCAAAAAGGCCAAGACAGGCATTCTTAAAAATATTGAGTATGAAATCTTGCGTGAGGCGACTCTTCACTCCATTACTGGAGCAGATGGGAAGCCTCTTTCTCTTGCTGAGCAAGACATGGTTGCATTGAAGGCTACGTTCCAAGTTGCGTTCCTTGTAATCAAAGAAGGGGCATTTGCTGTCCTACGTCCTACCGGATTTGTACCAACACCTTAATTATTGAAAGGAGCTATCATTCATGAAAAAAACAAATGATCTACTGACAATCACTGGTGGTAAGGACAAGAAAAAAATAAAAGTGACGCGGAAAGCATTTGAAGTCGTGTACGAACCATTGGGATATAAGCTGGAAGATGACCCTGCGGCAGATGAAGAGACACTGGTGAATACCGATGGCAATTCTGACAAGTAATGAGCTGATCGGTTTTTATGCTGAATTTGCTTCGTGGGAACTATGTCGTCTTGATCCAGTCATTCTACGGGCGAATGTTTATGTGGAGGGACAGGTGAACATACCAAATCCTGTCCCTGATGAATTAAAGCTGGCTGTCGCTATGGTGATTAAAGACATGGCCCAAGATCGACGATTGAGCAGTACCAAGCAAGGGGATTATCAGGAGACGTTTTCCTATGTGAGCAATGATCCAAAAGTCGAAGGTATCCTCAAAAAATATAGCAAGAACAGGGGGCAGAAGCTGTGGATGATCTAACCGAATACAAGCGGCTTCTGTGCCACTCTTTTACCCTTCTGGATGTCGGGGGGGAACCTGACCCTTTCACTGGGGGAGAAGACCGCTCAGAATGGCTTCCTGTTGTTCGAAAAGTGCCTTGCAGGGTGTCCGGTTCCCCCGGTCGCATTCAGCAGCTTACAGGGCGACAGGCTACGCATCAGGACTTTCTCATGCACACCTTGTATGCAGATTTGAAAGCAGGCATGCGGCTCAAGATTGAGCAACCTGAATTTGCTGGCAACCTGTATAAAGTCAGTCTCCCTTATCCTGTTTATGGAGCTGAAAGCTTGCATCACTATGAAGTCTTACTCACCATGATCGATCCTGCTACGGGAGAGGAACCTGAAATTTGATGGCACGGGTCAACAAAAAAGATTTAGAAAAATTGTATCTCCACTTAAAAAAACGAAGTAAAACCGAAGTTAAGGCAGCAATGGAAAACGTGTCTCGGAAAGCTGGCTTTCAGGTGTTGCGGGGTGCTCAAGATCGCGTCCCAGTTGATCAGGGACTATTGAGATCGTCATTGTCCGTGGGTGATCAAAACAACATGTTTAACTTGGCGTTACAAGGTAGTCGTGTGGAAATCACTGTCGGTAGCAACCTGGAATATGCTCGATATGTTGAAGAAGGGTACACCCAAAAAGCTGGTCAATTCATACCAGGTTACTGGAGAAAAGGAATTTTCAAATATGATCCAGCAGCCTATAAAAAATATCTTTCTGAAAAGAGCGCGGGGAATAATCCAAATTTGTTTGACTTCGGAATGGTTTTGACTGGAAAACGTATTCCCGGAGTACACTATCTATCCAGATCAAGAGTAGAAGTAGACTCAATCATAAATGAATTGGTGAATGAGGAACTGACTGAATTAGCAAGGAGGCTGTTTCCAGATGGGTGATGATGTGCTGTCTGTACGACACTGGCTATTTTCTTTGACAGGTATCCAAACAGAGAACCTTTCTGTACCCAAGGACTTTAAACGGCCCATGTGGTTTGTTGAAGAGCCATTTCGTATTTCGGAACCACGGCGTGCTGATGCCTACCGAGAGAAAGGGACGATGAATTTTGTTCTGATGGCAAAGGATATAGACCAACTTACGAGGTTATCTTTGGCTGTCAGGCAAGACCTTGCGGATCGGAGCTGGATTCTTCCACTCTACAGCCCGGACAAGAAGCAAGTGGGATACCTGCGAGAGTGTCGTTTGACCATGAGCAAGCCTGATAACCTAGATCGATCATTTGAGCTGAAATACACTGTTTATATCCCTTATACTCCGGTGGTTTACGACCCGTTAGAAGTGATTCATAGCAGTTACGATGAATCATTGAGGAAAGGAGGTAAGCCTCATGTCTCGCAAACAGGAGCAAGAAAAACCAACTTATAAAAAAGAGCAAATCTTGAAGGTAGCAGAGCAAAAGTTCGGGTTAAACCGAGCCGAAGCCATTGCTACCTTTTTTGATGCACCAGACGAAATGACGGTCGATCAGGCAGAGGAATTCGTGAAGAAATTCAAGGAAAGGACGGTGAAGTAAATGGCCGGACAATATCAGTTGGGAGAAAACAAGGTCTTATCCGGTGTCTACTCCTTTTTGAAGTCATTCATCAAAGAGCAAACGACAATCGGCAATCGTGGAAAGCTTGCATTACCAATCGTCGCGGATTGGGGCCCAATCGGGGAATTTGTAACAGTCCGATCCAAGGTTTCCGCAGAGAAAATCTTCGGAGTCACAGAAGCGTTTCATTTAATTTGGGCAGCTAACCCTCATCCAACAGAAGTCTTGCTCTACCGCGTGGCAGGGGATAAAGCGGCCGTCGCAAGTGTGACTTTGAAGAGTGCTGCAACCGAAGTTCTACTTGTGGAAGCCAAGTACAAAGGCGAGGCAGGCAACAATTTGAAAGTCGTGGTGCAGCCAAGCTTGTTGGATGCTACCAAAACAGAGTTGTTGATCTATCGGGGAGCGGAGCTGGTGGACAGTCGGGCAGCGAAAACGGTGGATGCGCTGGTTCAGGCTTTCAGTGATAGCGAGTTTGTTGTCTTAAAAAAGATAGCTGATACGCTTCCCGAAGCCACAGCAGGTGTAAACCTGACTGGAGGTAACAGTGGAACCAGTGTGGAGGCAATAAAATACACGGCATATCAAAATGCGCTTGCGACTCAGAAAGGCAAGTACGGTGTATTTACTCTTGGAATTGCTGATCCTGCCCTAAATGCGGCAGCAGAAGACTGGACTAAACAGCAAAATGCGCTAGGTAATTTCATCAAGTTTGTTTTCGGCGGCGATGAAACAAGGGATAAAAATAAGCAAACCATCATGAAGGCGTCTACAGATGTGAACCACATGGCTGTGGTCAATGTAGGAAGTGGAGCACGTTGGAAAGGCAACACCTATGCGAGTTCAAAAGTGGCCATTTACATTGCGTCCCTGATGGCTTCTCTGCCTCTTAATTACACGATGGCATTGTACATTACCCCGTTCGAATCCTTAACGCATGAGTGGGACCCAGATACGGACTTAATCGAAATGGTGCAAGCTGGTGTACTTATGCTGAACATGGACAATCGGCAGGTTATCATTCAGGAGCCTGTAAATACCCTGACTATTCCGGGGCCTGATCAGTCAAAAGATTATGGGAAAATTCGGGTGGCTGACACTTTCCACACCATTCTCCATGCAGAAGAGGAGGCAGGCAAGGAGTGGATTCGTCAACAGCCAAACAGCAACAGCCCTGCCCGCCGCGCTGCCTTTTGCCAGATGATGAAGCAAGAGGTTTTCAGGCCCCTTGCCACGCTGGAAGTGATCGCGAATGATTATGAGTTTATCGAAGACCCGGATTATCACGGGGAGGACCCGATTTACACGCCTGCTCGTAATGCAGGCCATTTCATTGCTGGCTTCCGCCATCAAGATGCGCTCGAAAAAATTTATATCTACAACAAATCGAAGTGAGGTGATACAGCATGAAAGAAACGTATTCCGGTACTCATGGGCATTTTTACGACCAG
The DNA here is from genome assembly GCF_013284285.1 of Brevibacillus sp. HB1.4B. Lineage (NCBI taxonomy): Bacteria > Bacillati > Bacillota > Bacilli > Caryophanales > Paenibacillaceae > Brevibacillus > Brevibacillus sp. HB1.4B. The sequence continues at coordinate 174,230 of NZ_JABSUT010000002.1, read as the reverse complement.
AATGGAAGGGAACTCCCCGAGTGTATTGGCTTCGAGCTCACTGAGGAATTTGAGAAGGGAGAAAGTAAGAGGGCTGGGAAGCTTCGGAAAAGACATCGTGTGCTGGCATCATCTGTTAGCATGACAGCTACATTTGAGCGTACATCGGATATCCAGCAACTCATCATGGAAATCGCATCAAACCCCGCAAAGAAAGTGAATTTCATTGGGGAACTCGACGACAAAGTTGCTGGTAAGTATCGAGTTGCAGTGACTGGCTTTTGCCCTGACTCACTGTCATTAGCAAAATGGAGCCACGGTGAACTAGATGAAGATACATCCCTGGAAGGTACAGTTGACGACTATGAGTTTATTTAAAAAAACTAAGGCTTATCCCAAGGAGGAATTTTGAATGAGTCAGTTTTTGACGATGGAAGACTTTTTGAGCATGAATACTGATGAAGTTGTAAAAGACGTATGGGATTGGAAAAAGAAGGGCGTCAAACTGCCGATCCGATCGGTTTCCGGTGAAGTTTATTTCAGAGCACGCAAGGCAGCGTTGAAAGTCTCTATATCCGGTAAGAAGAGTAAAGCGGAGCGGAAAGTTGAATTTGATGACTTGCGTTTGAAAGCGGAAATCATCATTGCAGGTATCGACACCGATCGTACAGATTTCCGCATCGATTCTCAACAAGTGCTTGCGAAGTTCGGTAAGATTGCTGCTGTTGATGTAGTCCCTTGCCTTTTCAGCCCGAATGAAATTGATGCACTTCATGAGGCCATCTCTAAGATCAGCGATTTCACGGATGATGAGGAGGCTGAGGAAGAGGTAAAAAACTCATAAAAGAGAGTCCTGAGTTGGCTCTCTTTTCTTATATCTGGCAGGAAAAAAACAAGCTGCCATCTGAAATTCTCAGCTTACCAGAACGGGAAAAACAATTTGTTTTGATATCGACTGCGATGGAGATCGAAAGAAAAGCGCAAGAGGCCAAGAAATTAGCGCAGCCTAAAGGAAAACGCGGAAGAGGAAGGAGGAGATAGCAAATGGCAGCGACAACAACTCTTGCATTTGAAGACAAGATAAGTCGGCAACTCACTTCTCTCCTGCGTTTGCTCGGCAAAACCCTAGATGCTTTCGATGATGTGGAAGATGCCGCAAGTGATGTGGAAGATGCGATTGAAAACATGGATGACGGCGCAATCAGGGAAATGGAACGTGCCTTGGATGACGCTTATGAGCAAGCAACAAGACTATCCCGGGAACTTTCTGATGTAGATCAAGAAGCCAGTTCCGTTGATGGTAAAGGGGCTTCAAGGCTGGAAAGAGCCCTCCGTGAAGCTGCAAAAGCTGGTGATGAAGCAGCAGCATCACTTGAGCATGTAGATGCCGTAGCAGGACACCTTGAGGAAATTGGCGGGCTGGCAACAGCGGGGGGTGCGATCGTTACAGCAGGATTGTCTACGGCTGCTATTGCCGCACATGACATGGATCAAGCTCTTGGTATTCTTCAGGCGAATGTAGGTGCTACTGATGCTGAGATGTCAAGCCTGTCAGAAAGCGCCAAAGGGGTATTCGCATCAGGTTTGGTAGAAACACCAATGGAAGCAGCAGAGGCCTACGGACGGCTCCGGCAATTACTTGAGGGGACAGATGAACAGATTGGAGAAGTGGCCGAAGGAGCTCTGGCCCTTGAAAAGGCTTCTTTCGGTAATCTCGATCAAGCAAGCATTGCAAAAGCTTTGGATGTGATGCAAGGGCAATGGGCTACTGACCCAATTAAAGGATTGAACATGATTACAGCTGCTTACCAACGAGTGGGTGACAAGGCAGATGATTTGCTCGATACAATCTGGGAATACTCACCACAATTCGCGGAGGCAGGTATCAGTGCTGAAAAAATGATGGGGATGTTCGTTGCAGGAGCTGAAAAGGCATTTAATTTTGACAAGCTGGGAGATGCGTTCAAAGAGTCGTTCGGTATTCGATTGAACAAAGCGCTGGATGAGAAAGCCTTGGGCGCTCTTGAAGGTATTTTCGGTGAGGATAAACTGTTCAAAATGCTCGATCAGATTAAAGCCGGTGGAAAAGAAGCAGAAAATGCGATCATGACGATTACAGCAGGGATTGCTTCTATCAAGGATCAGAAGTTACAAGATGACGTCTTGGGAAACGTCTTTGGAACTCAGTATGAAGATGTTGGACGGAAGGCTTTAATGTCCATGCTTAATGCTGGTCCACTTGAAGATTTTGCAGGAAAAACAACTGAAATAGTTGGCCAAGTTTCGAATGAATGGCAAGCGATGGCAAACGAAATGAAGCTAGCAATTGATCCGATAGGTGACTCCGTATTAGAAGTGGCAAAACCAATTGTTGGTCTTCTTGCGAAAATTGCAAAGGGGATTGGGTCATTTACAAAAGAGCATCCGTTCATCACGAAGGTGGCAGTTTCATTTTTGATGGTAATGGCTGCCCTAGCTTTATTGGTGGGACCATTAATCTTTTTGGCTGGAATATGGATGCCTGTATCAGCAGGCTTTGCAGCAATGTCAGGTGCGATGGCTGGATTTGGCATAGCGTCGATAAGTGCTTTGTGGCCCATTCTTCTTGTAATAGCTGCGATAATAGCTTTAATAGCAATTGGCTGGTGGCTCTACGAAAATTGGGATATGGTCAGTGCTTATCTAGTAGCAGGCTGGGAATGGGTTAAAAATGCGGGGATAGCAGTTTGGGATGGAATTACAGCATATTTCAAAATGCAATTTGAATTCTGGAAAGGTCTGTTCACAGCATTTATTCAGTTCCTCACAGGTGACTGGTCGGGGGCTTGGGAGACAATAAAGGAAACTTTTTTCAACGCCTTTACTACGATCGACGGCTGGTTTGATGGGTGGATAAGTGGCTTGTTTGATAGCGGCAAAAAAATCATACTGACAATCGTTGACGGGATCTTATCTGTTAAGGACGAAGTAGCAAATGCTATTGCCAGTGCATTAGAATGGGCTGATCAATTCTTACCACATTCTGATGCTGAGCTGGGTCCTTTTTCTCGCCTTACAGATAGTGGGATGGCTATTCCTGAGACTATGGCAATGGGTGTTGAAGCGTCAAGTGACTCATTAGTTTCAGCTTTGGATGGTACTTTTAGTCAGGTTCCAAGTTATACACCTTCTATAGCAAGTGGAACTCAGGCACAGTATACAAGTCCAAGTGGGCAGCCAACTTCTTTTTATATAGACTTCCGTCCCACTATTCAATTGACTGGGCAATCAACAATAGAGAATTCTGAGGAAGAATTAGAGAGCTTATGTGAGAAGATGGCTGATTTGCTTGCAGAAAAAATCGGACACGTATTAGCTGGTACAGGTTCTATCGTGCTTGAATAAGAGGAAATATATTCTCATACCGAAGCTTTCACGTGTTATAATCTTCCATATACAACAGAAGCGGCTCCTCAAGGGTGGTCGGCTCATCTCCCATGTCGGAAACGGGGGGAGGTGACGCCTGTGACAGTGTTCCAAGCATTGACGTTGATGATTTCATTCGCAATGCTCGTGGTAGCGATCCTGTCTTTCCCCAAAAAGAAATAGACCTCCCTTGGGTCCAAATCCGGAGAGGTCTATCTCTAGTTAATCCTTGAGCCGCCCCCATGTAGGGAACGTCTGTTGTATAGGCCGTAGGTGCTGGAACACCTGCGGTCATTTTTAGTGTAATCCAGTTATATAACTTATATTACTGGATTTTTTCCATTACAGCAATTGTCAATCAAGAATAGGCGTTTCCACTTAAAAAGCCTAGGAGATTAATAAAGTAGAAGCACACTCAAACGGGTGTGCTTTTTATGTTGAGAGGAGAGATATAGAAACAAGTGAAATACAAGCACCTTGAGTTCTGGTTAGCCTGGAACAATAACGTTGAAAAGCTTCGTCTTCCTGTCATTCCACCCAAAATAGCAGTAAAGATCGGGCACAGCTACATCGATATTGAACTTGTCGCCATAGGAGAGGCGACTATCATCGGAGAGCCAACCTTGGAAGAGTATTCTTTTTCTACCTTTTGGCCTAAAACATATGATCCGGGACTGTGCGATTATGATGGTTTTCCATCCCCAGAGGAGTTCGTGGAAACCATGAAACGTTGGAAAAACTCAGGGTATCCAATTCGTTTTACCGTCACAGGTAGCGAAATCAATGCTGCTGTTACCATACGTGATTTTTCCTATGAATGGGACGGGTTTGACGTGGATTTTAAACTGGTGCTAAAAGAGTATCGATTCGTGACCGTGGAGTCCGCCGATGTTAATATCCAGTTCCAAACGACAGGCAAAGGAAAGCGTCCAGATACACGAAAAGCCAAGGTATCCGCGACCAAGAAAAAAGGCGAAAAAGAATCGTTGGTTGATAAGTACAATTCGCGACGATAAAGCAGAGCGGGAGGGGGAGACGGGTGCTACCAAAACATCATTACGAAGTTCGATTTCAAAAGCCAGGCAGTAAGGCATTTCGCCTTCCCTTTTCAGAGGCAACATGGTCCGGAAGCCGTCAGGAGGCAAAACGAACCCTAGCAGTTAAGACAAATAATGGACGTGATCGATTCTGGCCTGATGTCAACGTGGAAGAAGGCGACCTGATGGAGTTGATTTCCTACTATTCGGGGTCTCCACATTCTCTGTTTACTGGTATGGTTGTGGATTTGGGGAAGACGGCAAAGGGAGATGTTAATCTGGTTGCCTATGACTTCGGCTTTTATTTACTCAATAACGATGTAGCCGTGGTGTTTACAGGCGGAGCTGCCGATCAACTTTTAAGTCAGATTTTTGCACAGCATGGTATTCCCGTAGGTGGTATCGGAGCGATGCCCCCCGTGGAAAAGCAGGTTATACGCGGGAAAAGCGTATGGGATGCAGTAGTGGATGTACTCAACCAAGTGTACCGCGCCACTGGCATTCGTTACTGGTGTTGGATTGAGCAGGGGAAGGTATACGTGGGAACGCAACGGGGACAATCAATACAGTGGAAGATACAACAGGGAAGGAACTTGTTGAATGCGGAGCGCAAGCGATCAATCGCTGATATGCGAACAGTTGTAAGGGTGATCGGGAGCGACACGGATTACCTCTCAGTACTTCATGACGAAGTAGACGCTGCCAAAGCCAACCGGTATGGTCATCTGGTAAAAGTGATACAAATACAGGACGAGGATCGAGGTAATGAGATCGCTGTTGCCAAGCAAGAGTTACAGAATCTAAGCCGGGTCAAGGTGCAGGCGTCTGTTACATCTTTGGGAATTGATGACGTTATTGCCGGGACAAAGATTCAGGTGTATGAAGAGATCACCAAGCTTAACGGTGTGTTTACTGTTTTTGGTGATAGTCATACGATACGGCCTGGTTATCACGAAATGAAACTGGATTTACAGATGGAGGTGAACGGAAGGTGAATGGTTTTCAAAAGCTTGCGCATGTACTTGGTGCCAATCAAAACCAAGGAGCTGGTGGGGCAGATCCACCCCCTAAAGACGTACGGATTGAGTTGGCAACCGTTATTAAGCCTCCACCCGATCTGAAAATCTTGATAGATGGCATGACAGAACCAATCGGGAAGGAGTTTATTACCGTCTTAGAACATTTGACGAGACATACACGAGTTGTCACGATTACCCATCAAGAAAAAGCAGAGCGTGATCTGGGGGACATGAAGAAGGAAGATTATTTAGATACGGATGACTTGGCTGCGCCGTTTACCTCGTTTAAGCATAACTATGTGCTATTGCAATTTGAGGACGTTTTGAAGTTAAACGATAAAGTACATGTGATATCAGTAGGTTCTGCCTACTACATCATAGATCGGGTGAAGCGGCCATGAGTATTTTTCCAATCTTTCCGGTGGAAGATGAGACTCCCGAACATGAGCGGCGCCCCATCCCAAATGTTCTTAGGACATATAAGTATGACTTTGAAGCTGGGCAGTTTGTAGTACGACCTGATGGAAAGTCAGTCATGATTGTGGGTGAAGAGGCCTTGCTACAAAACGCGACAAAGGCTCTTCTTACAGATCGCTATACTTTCGATATTTACTCATCTGATTATGGTCATGAGTTGAAAGCGTTGATCAGAAGTGATGGAACGAGGGAGTGGAAGCAAGCGGAGGCTAAGCGTTTGGTTCGCGAAGCTTTGGAGTATTTGTTCGGGATAGAACGTTGTGAAAAATTTTCATTTGAGTGGGTAGGTAACATATTGAAAATATTCTTCTTGATGGTTACTGAGGAAGGGGTGCTGGAGATGGTGATCGATGTCTGAAATTGATCTAAGCTTCCTGGAAGGTTCGAGTTTCGGAGAGATATTATATGAGATGCTTCTCACTGTTCCCGAAGACTTGGACAGAAGTGAAGGCTCGATTATATACGATGCTCTGGCTCCGATTGCAAAAGCACTTTTTAAACATCAAACGGAACGAGGCAAGATCATCGAACAAGCTTTTGCTGTAACGGCAACAAGAAAGTACCTTGAATTAATGGCCATCGATTACGGGTTAGCGATGGATAAAAACGAACCAACAGAGGACTTGCGTAATCGGGTATTGCGGCATAAACGTAATCCTGAGCGTGGTGGAGCGTTATCCGACTATGAACGCTGGGCACACTCCATACCAGGCGTAAACTACGTGAGAGGTCTTAATCTGATACGAGGGATCGGCACTGTTGACTTGGTAGTCGGTGGTACGATCCCTAATTTATTGGAGACGGTTCAGGAAGTAATTGATCGTAAAAAGACTCCGGGTCTTGATGTAATTGTTCGTCTCGTTAGTAGACAGACTGTGCCCATTGAGGTTGCTGTAACAGGTCTGGACAAAGAAAAAGCCCGACAAGCCATTTTGACCTACACCAGTTCCATTGGGGTAGGGGGGACCTTATTTCTCGCTCAGATTTTTGCCGCGTTGGTTGGTGCTGGTGCTACAGATGCGAAGATACTGTTGCCAACATCTAGCGTCACGCTTAGAGCAGATGCACAGATTGATCCGGTGGTGACGATCATATGAGCGTTGAGCAAGTAAATGCGCTGATGGCTGAATTGCCGGGCTACTACAAAAAAAGCCGGCACATGCGTGCAATTATGGATGCAGTGTCGGACTACCTGCCAGTGGATAGCGACATCTGGAAGGCATTTTTCCTTCATCTCATGTACGAGCCCTCATTGGAACTTTGGAGACGCGAGTTGGACGCTGCAGATGATGAGGATTTGCTGGCAAAGCTTAGAGCCAATGGCAGGATGACGGTTGAATCCATTCTGGCACAAGGATTTGGTTTACAAGAGTCTTATCGACTTATGCCGGAAGCAGGCTTGGAACTCTCTGAATTCGGAGTTATGGCGGATGGTTGGGAGTTTGCGCCGTTAACTTCTGTCATCTATACCACCCCAGAGACTCTTTCAGTAGCACGTGGCATCGTCAAGTTGATGGGGATGGCTGGTTTTCGTTATTTGTTTTCAGTTGCTCTGGCTCATAAAGTCGAGTACGAACGCGGATCAGCGAGTAATAGCATAGCGAGGCATAGAGATATTCATATCGTTGATCGTTGGGATGATTTATTGAGCGGTAAGGAAAAAATGACGACTCACTCGTTGCAGCAGCATTCGCTTCATAAAACGAACCATGACCGCAGGAGCTGGTGGTCACCAAATGTTTTTTTTACAGACGAGCTGACATTTGCTGATGAGGTATTCCGCGTGCAGCAATCAAAGGTTACGAAAACGACTTAGGGGGTGTAGCAGTTGGCATCAAAAACAAGTGATGTAAAAGGCATGAAAACGTATCAAGCTTTCAAGCTATTCAAGGACGGGAATGTGTTTATCGCAGTGGGGAAAACGTCGCCATGGAATCCTGAAACCCCTGAGAAAATACCGGATGTTTCCTATGGTCAGACGATTACAGAGATTGTTGCCTTGAAGCGGGCTGAACAAGTAAAGTTCGTCACGCCTGATGATACAAACGGAACGATCGAGCAGTTTGGTCAGAAATGGCGCATTATAGATGAGGCAGAAGCACGGGATACTGACTGCCGCTGGGTATATGTGCAGGCGTGGCTTCGTTATGATGAGTTTCCAATCTGCACGTATCGTCAAACAGGTGTGTACGCAGGTACGGTGCTGGTGGACGGGGTACCAATCAATTTACAGGTGGCTAAGCCGGAGCAGGTGGTAGACTACGGTTTTCTACTTACTGTTACGAATCAATCACCTATTGCACGCGAGGTAACACATCGGGAAAACATTGAATACATCTTGGAGCTGTAAAGGAGGGTAACGATGGCAAAGGAAATATTAAACCGATTTGATCCTACGAACAGATGGAAGTCCGTTGATTTCGTTGGTGGACGACGTGTTCAGACTGCCGAGCTAAACGAGATACAGGCCATGTCGCTCTATCGCGATAAGCAAATAGGGGACGTTATCTTCGGCTCCGGGCACATTTTAGAAGGTGGCCAGCTCTATATCAACAAAGAAAAAACACTCGTAATCGTATCAGCAGCGCGGGTATATCTGGGTGGAATCATCCACGATATTCCGGAAACAACTGTAGCGATCAAAGGGGCTGGAGAGGAAAGCATTGGGTTACGCGTCAATCCACATACAATCACATACGAAGACGACCCAACCCTGTATGATCCAGCGGTTGGGTTTTCTAATTATGGGATGCCTGGTGCTCAGCGCACTGTCTTTGATCCAAAGTGGGTAGTGGATGATCCGGAAGCAACACACATGTACCGGCTGGTGAACGGGGAGCTCATTACATCAAAATTGCCACCGGAGTTGGAGGGCTTAACCCCGATTCTGGCTCGTCGTAGCTATGATACAAACGGATCATTTCTGGTATCAGGGATGGATGGTTTTATTGAAAAGAAGGATGCTGAGAACGTGACACTAGTCATCGATGCTGGTCGAGCGTATGTGTTGGGCTACCAGATAGATAAGCTAGTTCCCTTGAGGCTTACCATCCCCAAAGCTCTTGATACGCGTGTGGTTGTAAACGAAACAAAGACGTATCAATCAGGCACGTCTGTTTACCCCTTAAATTCAAAGCCAGTAAAAGCCATACAAACGGTAACAGCAACCGTGGAAAGAACAGAGACAATTACACGCGGGAATGTTGCTGGCACTTCTGACCTTCTTCCAAGGACGCCAGTTGTTGATATCGTATCAGCTACTGCTGGAAGCACTACGTATACAAAAGGCACTGATTTTCAGCTTTCCGGCGACTCCGTAGATTGGTCATTAGCAGGTGCAGAACCTGCAGGTGGGTCATCGTATACAGTTACCTATCGATATATAAAAGTCATGGTAATTGGTACAGATGTAAGGTTGGAAAATAACGGCGTAAGGTGGCTTAGCGGTGATAAGCCGGTGCCAAACACAACCTTTCAGACAACCTACGAGTTTTATCTTGGTCGAAAGGATGTATACTACCTCACCTACCAGGGAGAAGTAAAAGTCATACAGGGACAATCAGATATGTTTCCCTACCCACCATCGTCACCGCCAGATGTCTTGGAGCTGGGGGAACTTTATCTACCGCCGAACAGCAACTCTGTGATCGTAACGAACCGCAAGCCTAAACGTTTGACGATGCTCGAGCTGCGTTCTCTCCTTGATCGGCTGGAACGTGCTGAGTACAACCAAGCTGTTGCGGACCTTGATCGGCAGGCACAAAACTCTGATCCGTCTCTGGTGAAAAAGGGTGTTTTCACGGACAATTTTACGAATTTCGAACGATCGGACGTTACTCATCCTGCATTTGACGCAATGATTAACCCGCGTGAAAAGACGCTACAGTTGCCAGTAGAGAATAGTTTTGTAGAGATGCAAGCGAATCATGCTGCTTCTACGGTTCGATTCCATGAAAGATTGATCACGCTACCCTATTCCGAAGAGGTGTTGATCGACCAGCCATTTGCTACTGAGACTATGAACGTTAACCCGTATCAAGTGTTTGGTAATCTGGCAACCATCCGCCTTACTCCATCACACGATACTTGGGTGGAGACTTCGACAGTTACAAATGCTGTTTGGGGCTGGTGGTCGGATTGGAGAACGGCTGGAAATACTCGGACAGAAACAAGGGTTATTTTGGACGAACAGGTTCCATTTATCCGACAACGGGAGGTAACGGTGATCGGCGAAGGGTTTGAGCCACACAGTGACAATATAAAAGCCACGTTTGATGGACTACCAGTGAATCTTACTCCGTTGTCTGGATCAGTATCGGGGACTCAACCAAATACGATTAGGGCAAATGCTCAAGGGCGGTTTACATGCAAATTTATGATTCCTGCTGGGGTACGGTCAGGGACGCGAGAAGTTTACTTTTGGAATGAGGTGTAGAGCATGGCTGTAAAACAAAACGAAGCAAAAGCGTCCTATGTTGGGGTTGGGCGGAAACAAGTAGTGGAGCAGACATTCTGGCAGATTCCGTCCTGGCGATTAACAGATCCACTTGCCCAAACTTTTATTCTCACTGAGGAGCGGTTTGTGACTTCTGTTGACCTTTACTTTGGCACGAAAGACCCTGTTGCTGACCTGACAGTGCAGTTGCGTACAGTAGTAAACGGCTACCCTTCTATGACAATTCTATCCTCAGTGGCAATCAACTCGTCTCAAGTGATTGTTTCAAATGACGGTAGTAGAGCTACAAGGGTAAGGTTCCCGGAACCAGTCCTGATACAGGCAAACACGGAGCATGCCATCGTGCTTCTGACTCCTTCGAGCCAGTATCGAGCGTATGTGGTCCGAATGAGTGCAAAAGACCTTAATACAGATCGAATCGTATCACGCCAGCCATATGACGTGGGTGTACTGTTTTCAAGCTCCAACGGTTCGGCATGGACAGCACACCAAGACTCCGATTTAAAGTTTAAGCTTTACGGAGCAAAATTCATGAACGACGCAAAACTCCAATTTAATCCGGTGTCTGCCAACCAAGTGACTCAACTTGTCCTTTCAGCAAGTCAACTTGTACCTCGAAATTCGGCGCTGTTGTGGCAATACTCCATAGATGAGCAAAATTGGTATGCACTTGATGATCTGGATGTGACATGGTTAACGCAGCCAACGAACAAGGTGCATGTGCGGGCTTTATTTAAGACATCTGGTTCGTCACCAGTCGTCCAGTCAAGTGTAAGTCTAATCCCGATGGCTTATAAAAAGAATGGCGTATATTTGAGTCGAGAAATTACAGCAACGGCCCCGTTTACGAAAGTTACTGTATACGTGGAGTTGAGTACACCAAGTGGTACGTCACAAACTGTTGAATATTCCATCGATGGTGGGAAGACGTGGACGGCTATGGGATCAGCAACCGAACAAACGCCTATTGATGACGAGTTTACGCGATTGAAGTTTGAACGCACTGTTTCATCCTCCACAAAGCTGAGGATTCGGATAAAGCAGAACACAACTGTGATGACAATAACTCCGAAAGCGCGGTCATTGATGGTGCATACCTCATAAGGATGTGACGTAGATGAAGAATCGTATATCTATCGATCCAAGCGCCCCTGACAGTCTTTTGACAGGGGCTAAAAAAATTAACGAAAACTTTGATCAGATAGATTCAAAAATAGAGCAATTGGAAACTGTAGCAAAGTCAGAGATAGATCATCTGCATAGGAGGGCAGATATTAATGAAAAAAACATTTTGGAAATGGCTCTTGAGTTGGAGACGGTAAAAGGGGCAGTTTTAAACGGATTGACAAGCAATATTTATATTGAATCCTTTATAGATGTAGAAGATGTCAAACTATTAAACGGGGCTACAAAGCATGACAGCAAGAATAAGAAAGTGTATCTGGCATAGAAGGGAGGAATAATCTTGTCAATTATTTCAAAAGCCTACGAAGCCCTGGGAGTTGGGACGGTGATATCAAACGCTGTTTTGAAAAAGGGTGACGTAGTAGTTACCTTTGCTACTTCTGGGAGCAGCGGAGTAGACGTAACCGCTACACTAAGTGCAGGAAGTATGACCCAGAAGTATACCCACGCGTACAACACCGCTGGGGCTTCACCCGATTCGGTTTGTGCCAGAGTATATACCGTAGATAATGACGTAACAGCAAACATTACGGTGAGCGGAAACAGCCAGTCGCAAGTTACAGTAGTATTCAGGAATGCCCAAATTGTGGACTGGGATAGTACAGGCTATGCGTCTGGTTCACCCACCCAGTCTATTCCAACAGGGTATTCTACACCTGGTATGGGCGTTCTGCTGGTAAACCGCTATACTCCACCTTCAAATCCGCCCAATTATACTTGGCTGACGAATGGGTCAGCTTCTGTTGGTTACTTGGACAATATTTCTACTCAGTTGGCTCAGCCTCCAACGTTATCACATGGCGGGGGGACCTATTCTGCGACTATGGCCCTTATGCTTGCACCAGTAAATGCAGCCCCACACGTGCCTTCAATGAACCCCACAGGGACTCTTGCTGCTCCAGCAGTACTAGCGACGTTGACTCCTACACTGAACTGGTCATTTTCTGACCCAGACGTTGGGAACAGCCAGAAAGCGCGACAACTGAAAATATACGACGGGGCAACACTTATTTATGACAGTGGTAAAGTAGCCACAGGCAGCACGACCTTTACGTATCCATCCAGCGGGGTAACAGCTTTGCAGCCTGACAAAGTATACGGTTGGGAAGTCATTGTATGGGACAACCACGACGCCGCAAGCCCTTATGCTACTCGTAAATACTTTAAAACAACAAAAGCACCAACGGTAACGCCTATGAGCCCGTTAGGGACAAGTGCCTTACCCTTAATGATAAGCCAAACGCCACGCGTACAATGGACATATTCAGACACTGAAAATCATGTGCAAAACGCCTTTCAGGTAAGGATAAAAAGAGCGTCTGATAACGGTATTGCTCACGACAGCGGACCTATCGTTTCTACGAATGTGTATTACGACGTACCAGATGGTGTACTTGCAGCAGGAGTAACGTACTACTGGGAGGTACAAGTAAGCGATTCGACTGGCATGGTTAGTGGATTTTCGAAAGGGCAGTATTTCGTTATCAACGTACCTCCAGGTAAGCCGATACCCGATCATATTCCAGATATGCTGCGGGTAGGGAAGCGGCCCGTTTTCGAAGCAACAATAAATGACGACGTAGAAAACAACGCCCAGGCGTTCGTGTTGCAGTTGTCGTCCGAAACCGAAATTTATACATTCACCAGCAACGTAGACGCTACAGGCTGGGAGGTATTCGACGGTACAGCTTGGGAGTGGCAAGGTATTACGACAGGCAAGGTACGGCCTGCACAATTGGTGAAAGATGGGGGATTTGAAAGCCCTTCGGGTACCTATTGGAAGCCAATGCACAGTAGCCTCGCTGATGGGGAGTTCGCGGGAACAGACACAGAGGTAAAACGCAAAGGGAACAGCGCTCTAAAATTGGTAAGCAAAACGTCCAAAGCAATAGGTTTTTACCAAGACCTGAAAGGTTGGAAACCCGGTGATGTTATTGTTGTAGAAGGCTATATGAAAATAACGCAACACAACAAAGGAAAATTGCAGATAGATATTATTACCGATACGGGATTGGATACTGGCACTATGTGGTACGACGCTACAATAAGTGGCTGGCTAAAGTTTACTGAAACCATAACAATTCCAGCTAAAACTACTCTAGTACAAGTTCGTGCGTTTACTGACGAATTTGCAGACCTTACGGGGTATGTAGACAATATATCTGTAAAAATACAAGGCTTGAAAGAATATACAAAGGTACGCTATACGCCCCAGATTGATCTGGTAGAAGGCACGACGTACTACTGGCGAATGGCTGCGAAGGATGGCCTTACGGGTACGTTGTCAGAATGGACGGATCAACAGACGCTTACAAACCGATTGGGGACAAGCGGGAAATGTGAAAGCGCAGCCGATTGGGGCGCGTACAATTGCACCGTTACAACGGATACGACAAACAAAGTAGATGGTAATGCCAGTATTAAGGTAACGGCTACCAATAAAAATGTAGCCGCAGCATATAAGGACGTAGGAGGATGGAAAGCAGGCAAGTATTACGTAATTCTAGGTTTTATTAAAAATGGAAATGCGGAAAATGGGGCGCGTATTATACCGAGCGGGCCTACATATAGTGCTAGCTGGCCAATCTATGACAAAACGAAATTTAATTTCTACTGGTGTAAAACCGCACCTACGACCGACTATCCTGGCAACCTGGATTTAAGTTTTTCACCGACCGAAGCAGGCCAGTACGCCTACTTTGACCAGGTAAGGGTGTATGAAATCTCGAAGGCTGAATACGAGCTGATTAGTGTTGATCCGTCATGGAGTGGCGAACTGCTGGCCCTGCGTTACCCGTATGTGGATAATACACAGACCATCCTACGAAAAAAGAGTATACGCTGCGGAACAACACTTGCATTACAAACAAAACCGATCAAGACGACGGCCCCTGTAGATCGAGGCGTATTTTCAAAATTTGCGACGCTACCTATTCACGTACCAACAGTGAAACGGATAGAAAACACCGACTCAAGAATCACGTACAGCAGCGGCGGTCTTGCCTGGAACAACATTAACTATGTAGACGCTGGAAGCAGCCAAGGAACAATTGCATACGTAGCAGGGGTAGCCGGGGCCTGGGCCGAGCTGTCTTTTATCGGTACAGGCATTCGCTTTGGCAGTTGGTTAAGCCCGTGGTACGGGCTGGTAGACGTTTATATAGACGATGTACTGGTTAAAATCGTAAGTCAGTATGTACCAGAAGGGTACGTAGGCGATTCAAAGCAGCAAATCGTTTATGAAAACACTAAATTACCCTATGGGCCGCACAAAATTAAAATCGTCAATCGAAACGAAAAAGCAGACCCCACAGCACTTGGGCAGAGCTGCGCCCTGGACTTCTTCGAAATCTTGGACACAAAGGCTCCAGCCGTCTTAACTGTCCAATCTTCAAATAATGCAAACGACCCAAACCCGACCTGGGAGGATGTAACGGACGTCTTTTTATCTGGAGACTATTTCAGATACAAGAACCTGATTAAAACCGCACCTGACTGGGGCTTGGCGCTAAAGATTACGGTAGATGCAAAAGAACGGCTAGGTCCGATAGAAATTGCCGGTTTCGGGATCAGTTACGAATAGGAAGGTGCGTTAAGCCATGGGCAGACACTTAAAACAAACCGATTTGGCTCAGCTACGTACAAGTGAGCAAGCAAAGGTAAATACAGAGCTCCAATCGGCTTATGAAGCGATAGCTGCATTGCATGAGACTGTTGAGGTATTACAAAAAGAAGTCCAAACATTAAAAGGGGGTGTTAAATGATGGTGGTAAAATATATGATTCCGGTTTATGCCTACTTAGTAAAATGCGGCTGGTCACTAGAACCGACTGGGAAGGAAGCAGAAAAAGTAATTCCGGAACCCTACCGCTTACCTGTTGCTGAACACTTAGCTACAGTACAAACAACTTAACGCCTTCTCTCAAAAGAGCGAAGGTGTTTTTTTATGGGGAGCTGCTCCTTCTCCTTTGAGACTTTCCCGGAACCCAGAGCGTCTTATCTTTTAAGAATGAATCAGGGGAGGACATTACATGAATGGTGATATTGGATTCACATGGGACTGGGGAAGTTTTCTTTGGTTAATCATTTTCGTATGGCTGCCAGTGAGTGTAGTCACTTATCTTCTCATACGAACATGGTTCAAGAAAAAAATGAGCGAACTAGAGAAACGAATCGAGAAACTTGAACAAGAAGGTTCAACAAAATAAGGATTTCATAGGGGAGCTGCTAACGCGGCTCCTTTAATTTTTGCCCCGTGGGGGTGAGGAGAAGATGAGCTGATGAAATTTCTTCAAAGCCTAGAAAACGTAGCAACCCCAGCAAACGCTTGGGCGACAACAGCGGGTGCAATCGTGTCGCCCGTTTTTCATTATCTATATGGAACGAACCGCCAAGACATCCTGATTGTGCTCTTTTTCATGATTGTCTTGGATTGGATCACAGGCATTTCCGCAGCAAAAAAAGATCAATCCTACTCATCTGATTATGGGTTGTCCAGAATCCCACGCACAATGTTCCTCTTTGCTCTACCAGCCTTAGCGAATCTCTTAGATCGTGTTATGGGCACCCCTGGGTTTTTGTTCTATGGCGTCACATTCGGTCTTATCTACCACACTTGGACAAGCCTGACAGCCAATGCACATCGCGCAGGCTGGCCTATGCCAAGGTCGGTTGAAAAATTGGTGGGATCAGAGATCAAAGCCAAGGCTGAACGAGCTGCGAGAAAGGAGTACAAATAATTATGAATATGACAATATCAGGCGCGCGCGTGATGGACGTACGTGCCTCTTTACCACGCCACAAAACACTAAGGTATGGACGGCGTAAGCTGACTGACATCCGATCGGCAGCCATTCACCATTCTGCTACGTTGAGCGGATCGCCAGAGGCATTCGCACGATATCATGTAGGCACTAATGGGTGGCCGGGCATTGCCTATCATTTAGTGATTCAAAAAGATGGGGTGATTTATTGGTGTAACGATCCAGAGGCAATCTCCTACCATGTCGGTAACAGCAACCGTCATGCGTTAGGCATATGCCTTGTCGGGGACTTCCGGACACAGAAACCGACGCCTGAGCAACTTGATGCCGCCAATCGCCTGATCCAGCACTTGCAGGTACAGATTCCATCGATGAAGCAGGTGTTTGGTCACCAGGAGTACCCCGGCTACGCGTGGAAAAACTGTCCTGCATTCCCGATGGGCACATTCCGAATAAATTACTCACAATTCTTGCAAAAAGCTGTGGGTAAAGTGGATAAGCCAAAGCAAATCCCGGTTGCAATTAAGTTGAACGAGACATTGCTCGCGGTAACGGGCTTTTTGCAGGAAGGCGTTTCTATGCTGCCAGTACGTGCGGTTGCCAATGCTGCTAGTGGAAAAGTGGAGTGGATTGAACAAACGAAGGATGTTCGTGTTAACGGTAATGACCTAAACGAAAAGCTCATTTCGGGATCGGCATATGCTCCTGCTCGTGAGTTGGCTGCTGCACTTTGTCTACAGATTGAGTGGGATGGTAGTACAAATACAGTAATATTGAGAGGATGAGTGCTTTGGATAAGGCAAACAAAAAGAAACAGGGAGTTTTGATGATAGTAGGGGGAGCTCTTGCAATTGTAGGAGCAGGGTACGGGTTACTGACAGACGAACAAACCCAAGCGATTCAACAGGCTCTTGAAATACTTCTAGCAGCGTTCTAAATGCAACAGCCCTCCTTCCGGATAAACGGGGGAGGGCTTTTTTGCGAGGTTTTTCTTTTTTCGTCACCCGTATAAGACAGGAATAAACGCTCGTGTAAAGGTGAGGCAATGGAGATCAAATTTAGCCCTAGATAGTGTGACGACAGCTCGTGGAACGACTCATGGAGGGTACGAAATGGATTTGGATAGGTTGGTGGAAAACAGACATGGTAATGGCTGGTATCGCTATGTGCGCGAACTTACATGGAAAATACAAGACAAAACTGAACAAAAGACGTATAAGGCGAAGCGTTCTAAGCGTCTTTATGGCTAGCAAGTGCTGGCGATAAGGTGAGAGAAGCTTACCATACGACTCTTTGAACATTTGCTGAAGTTATATCAAGCTAAATATTGGACAAACCCTCTCTACAAGCAATTTACTAGAGGATCTACTTTGCATACATATGTTTTAAACATTTTAACCAATATTGAAGTTGTCTAAGTAAGTATTTTTAATCAGAAAAAATAATTTACATATAAATGAAATGGTTGTAAAATTAGAAATAAATCCCATATAATCTTTAAAGTGTAAATAACGGGATTAAAAATATACATTGTGAAGGGGTAGTAAATTAATGTCTATTAGTGTGTCTCAAAGTGGCCTTTCATCAAAAAACATTCAAGAAATGTATACAGCTAAAAATGCTGCCGTGGCTCAACCTAAAGAAACAGTAACCCAAGGTTTAAAAAACAATGAAACTGACGCTGACACAGTTCAAATATCTTCTGAGGCACAACAACTTTTTGCAGCTCGTTCAAGTAAACGTGAACCTGGAACACTTAAGATAGGCGATAATTTAATTACATGGACGATGGAAAAACGCGTGATCCATTTAGATAATGATAAGGACCTTAGAAATGCTCTTAGTGAAGATATAAATAATGCTGAGAAAATCGCAGATCAAATTAAAAGTGATTATAGGATGGAATACGGTAAGCGATTGGATATTTCATCTGACTCTCTAACTTGGGAAATAATCGGTCATATCTATCCAGGAGAAATAGCAAAAGCACTTAAGAAAGTTGATTTTTTAATTCCAGATTTAATCTCTGAAGGATTAGATTCAATCATTAAACGTACAAAAACAATTGACATGGGGGAAAAGGGCAAAGATGAAAATAGAGAATTATGGGATGAAATGGCTGACCTACCTAATTGGGTTCAAGATGCAGTAAAAGAGGCGATAGATCTAGTAAATTAATAATAGAAGAAACATGTTTAAAGCGGACTCTCTTTTCTATTTTTATTTGTAGAACGAAAGAGTTACAGCTATAAAGGAGGGAAACTATGCCAGCTTTTCTTAATTGGTTACTATTCATTGTGCTATTAATTGGAAGTAGTATTCAACTTTTTCTTGATTTGCTTATGGGCGCAGATATTCCGGTAGTACTTGATGAAGGGGAGTTTATTAGGTTTATACAGTATTCTGGCGTATTGTTTTCACTATTTATAGTTTTCTTATCTTTACAACGAAAAATCTCAATACTGATCATCAATACTTTTGTTCAAATCATTATAGCTGGTTGGTGGTCAACTAGTTTAGAATCTTCATTAGGAATGGAAACAAGAGTAGACGAGCTAATTTATAGCAGCCTAGCGGGATTGGGCAGTTCGATGCTAATAATTACTTATTCCCTTGTTCTTTTAGTTAAATTACTGAAGGAAACCGGGAAAATCAAACTATAATGGCTTTATATACTTAAACGACTCAGCTTATTGTTTGCTTTGGATATTACTCATGTATAGGCCCTCCTTTGAAGAAATCCAGGGAGGGTTTTTAATTTTTATGTGAGATGCTACAATTTTCATAAATGTGTAATTTTGGTTGGAATAATTCGAAACATACATGTTGAATTGGAAATGCGATTTCAATGAAAACCAATTGTAGCCTTGAGGTGGAACAAATATGACAAATTGGCACCGACTAAATCCTGGAGACGTAATAAATAATGACGTATTAAGTGAAATATTTAAATGCTCTACACAAGGTGGAATGAGAAGAGCACTAAAGACGAACTCATTAATTATAGTCTCTAATCACGTTGAATCCCTCTATGATGATCGATGGATAAATGACGTACTGCACTATACGGGAACGGGCAGGCGCGGAGATCAAAGCATAACACATACACAAAATAAAACCCTAAATGAGTCGAATAATAATGGGGTTGAAGTTTACCTATTCGAAGTGTTTAAAGATAAAGAGTACACCTTTCGAGGACGGGTTCAGTTAGCAGGTGATCCTTATCAAGAGAATCAACCAGATGATGACGGAAAGATTCGCAAAGTATGGGTTTTTCCCGTGACATTGATTGGTACGGGCAAAAATTTTAAGCCATCTGAGGATACTATTAGATTTGCCCATGAAGTTCATGAAAAAAAAGCTCGGCGTATGTCTTTTAATGATCTCGAGAAAAGAGCGAAAAATGCGAGAAAGACATCTTCGAAGAGAAATGGTAATGTAACTACATACGATCGAGATCCATATGTTGCTGAGTTTGCAAAGAGACGAGCCGAGGGTATCTGTCAACTATGTGAAAACCCTGCACCCTTTCATAATAAACACGGAGAACCTTATCTTGAAACACATCATGTTGAATGGCTAGCAAGAGGCGGGGAAGATAGCACAGGTAATACAGTTGCTCTTTGTCCCAATTGTCATAAGAAGATGCATATCCTAGATCTAGTCAATGATGTAGAAAAGCTTAAGAAAAAGGCTTTGGAGGAAATCAGTTATGAAACGCATTGAAGTTGTAGGGGCTGTAATAGTGAATGAAAGCAAACAAGTATTATGCGCACTGCGGTCTAAAAATATGAATCTATCCGGTTTCTGGGAGTTTCCAGGGGGAAAGATAGAGCAAGGTGAAGATCCAAAAAAAGCGTTGTACAGAGAAATCAAAGAAGAGTTATCATGTGAAATAAAAGTAGGTGAAATGATCGAAGATACGGTTTATGAGTATGATACCGTTACTGTCCACCTAAGAACTTTTTTATCGACAGTATTGAGTGGGGGCCCTAAAGCCCTTGAACATGAAAAGATTGCATGGGTTTCTGCATTAGATCTAGATCAATTAAATTGGGCACCAGCAGACATTCCAACTGTAGATAAATTGAAACAGCTATTGCTCCACTAAAAAGTGGGGCTTTTCTTTTTTTATTATCCAGCATAAAATAGGAACAAACGTTCGTAAAAGGGTGATTAACGTGGAGACAATCAAAGCAGTGATTGATGGCCAACTCCAAGCCGTTCCGGTTTTAACCAACAGTCATCTCGTCATGATAAGAAAAATCCGTATCGGAGCAAGTCCTGGATGTGCTCCTGACATTCTCCGTGATTTGATAGAGGCTGGACTGGTGGAGGAGAAGGCAAATGAGTTTGCTCTATGAACATCACTATGAGCCTGTGGTGGGTTCGTTGGCACCGATTGAGGCAGAGTTGAAGGCTGAACTGTATGTCATCATCTATGACTCAGTACGCAAAAATTTTGCGATTGCCGTCAGTTGGTATGAGGAATGTATTCGTAGGGAATGGGGGGTAGTCAAGAACATCGACCGTTATGAACGGAAAATCAAACTTATTCGGGATGATGGCTGCTGGTGGGTTCCTATCGATAATTTACTTCAAGTTGAGCGGGTGTAATAGACAATGATTCAACCTGACCAATGGCGAGAGATACTACACGAAACGATCTTGTATGGCATGCTTTTTAAGGCTATCGCCCTTGATTCAGAAAGCCTTAATCAGGATCAGCTCAAAATGTCATACCGCCCCATGCTCGATACCGTATCGATGTGGGCTGAGCGAAAACACCACGAATATCGGAGCCAGTTTGGGAGGATGGGTGGGAAAATTCATATTCAAAGGACAACTGATGGTTTTCTATACTCTGTAGTTGTGACTGTCCGTGGCCGACAAGAAGAATGCCTCTATAACGTGTCGCATTTAAAAGCTGAGTGCCAAGTTCGCCTTAACAGTTATCTATACGACGCCAAGCAGCAAGCGAATGGGCGTGCATAGTATGTACCGAGGGATTACAGTATCAAAGAACCTGCCTATTCATAAAGAAGGGTGGGTTTTTATTGTTTTGTTTATTCATGTATGATTGTTTCATTTGTGGAAAAAAAGGGAATTAAATACGCTAAAAGAACTATTTCTGAAAGGGGACTGTACTTTTGACACGAAGAAAGAAAAAGGGAGAAGACCCGGTAAGCCAGTTGGTCGGACTGCTTTCTTTATTTGCATTTGGCGGGGCATATTACTATACAAATTCATTTATCATCGGTGGAATTGCTTTTGCTGCTGTAATGGGTGTTGCTCTTTGGATTGCTATTGCTCAGGGTGCAAAGAGAGAAGAGAGATTAAGGAAATCAGGAATCCGCGAAATTGATACTATGGATGGTCTTCAATTCGAACAATACCTCGGACTGCTTTTTCGTTCTCAAGGGTATAAAGTAGAAATAACAAGAGCTGTAGGAGACTACGGGGCAGATCTTATCATTCAAAAAGATGGAAAGAAAATTGCAGTACAAGCAAAGCGCTACAGTAAAAATGTGGGGATTGAAGCGGTACAACAGGCGCAGGCTTCGATTGCTCATTACAAAGCACATGAAGCGTGGGTAGTAAGTAATCGTGATTACACAGATGCTGCAAGAAATCTAGCTACTTCAAACAAAGTAAGGTTAATAAATCGGGAGAAGCTTATTGAAATGATTCTCCTGATGAACCCTACAGCAAAACCAGACCCTAAAAAGGTGATCGCACAATTCCAGTCGAAAACACAAAGCTGCGACAAATGCGGTAACCAGATGGTCTTGCGAAAAGGGGCAAAAGGTGAATTCTATGGCTGTAAAGGGTATCCGAAATGCAGAAACATTAAAGTAGCTCGGTAAAATCTAATACGTCTGGATATTAGGGGGACTTATTTTGAAACTTATAAAGATATTAGGATGGATTTTTGTACCTTACATAATGGTATTTGTTGATTGGAAACGGCTGGGGAAAATTGGTAAGCGTGTAGGAGCAGCATGGGCGATATTAGCATTAATCATTGGGATAGCTGGCAGAGATACCAATAATAAACCAAATCCAAGTAATACAACTGAATCGGCCAATGTAACATCTGCAGTAGTAAATTCACCGAAAACAGAGGCCGTTAGTTCCTCTCAAACTGTAACCACAGATCAGCAGGGAGTTTCGGCTTCGGCTACCGATGTAAATACTACTCAGAATGCACAACGGATTCAAGCAAAGGTCCTGGAAGTGGTGGATGGAGATACTATCAAAGTAAAAATAAATGACAAAGAAGAGACTGTACGTTTTCTTCTAGTTGATACTCCTGAAACGAAGCACCCTAAATACGGGGTACAACCATTCGGTAAAGAAGCGAGCGACTTCACGAAGCAACTCCTTACTGAAAAGACTGTGGAGCTTGAACAGGATGTAAATAATGGTCCTGACAAATATGGACGACTTCTCTACTACATTTATGTAGATGGTAAATCAGTTCAAGAGCAATTGCTTGAAAAGGGGTTGGCACGCGTCGCATATGTGTACGTGCCTAACGTGAAATATGTTGAACAGTACCGTAAAATTCAAGAACAAGCCCAAAAAGCCGGAGTTGGAATTTGGTCAATTGAGAACTACGCCCAAGAGGATGGGTACCATTCGGATGTTGTAAAAAAGAACGAACCGGAGCCCAGTAAAAACACCGTGGCTACCCAAACTTCACCGAAGCCGCAGCCTAATCCCCAACCCCAGCCAACTCCTCAGCCAGTACAGGAAGTGTATTATGCTAACTGCAGTGAGGCAAAAGCAGCAGGCGCAGCTCCTCTATATAGAGGTGAGCCTGGGTACAGAGAGAAGTTAGATCGTGACAAAGACGGAGTTGCTTGTGAAAAGTAAGATTTAAGCCTTCTCATTTGAGAGGCATTCTATGGCATATCAAAATCAATTGTCACTGGCGAGGAATGCGAATTTGTTTTCATTCAGCCGCCGATAAAAGCAAGCGTCAAAATACGGAACTGGACAAAGAGTGGCATGATGCGATCACCAGCATTTTTTTTATTTCTGGATAATAAAAAACCCGTCCCTGCTTTGAGGAGATGGGTTTTTTACTGTGATTCGTATCAGGACTCTGCGGGTACACGAAACAAATGCTTTATTTGACTACGATTTCAACCTTTGTTCCGTGAGGAGTCAATTTTACTAAGTCGGTTATTCGTAGTACTTTTTTAGTTCAGATAGGTTAAAGAATTACTTGCTAAAACAAAGCAGCCCTTTAATTTTCAGAAGGTCCGCTTTATTCTATTCCTTCATTAGTATATCCAAATACTTCGATAGGTCATTTAGGGGCGTCGTGGGTGGAATCTTGCGGTCGTGTTCCCATTCGTATAGAGTGCGCTCACTTATTCCTAAAAGCGCAGCAAATTCTCTCTTTGTGTACCCATAGTACAATCGAGCTTTAATAATACGTTCCCCTAAACTTGATTCCGGCAGTTTCTCAAAACAACCGAGAAAAGCAACTGAGACGCCAAGCACTTTGGAAAGTCGTCTTAGGCTAGGAGGAGAAACTTTCAATTTATTAGCTTCTGCTAATCCAATTGTTCTTGTACACAAACCTGTGGCAGCGGCAAGATCGACCAAGTACATCTGCTTTGCTGTACGTGCTGCTCTAAGACGGCCACCAGGACTATCATCTTCGATGTCCAAAAAAGGGGAGTACGGTGTTTCCTTTTTTAATGATATTCCAAGGGTATTATCTTCAACCTTGTCCTTGCGGATTCTTCGGTACTCGAGAGAAGCAAACATGCTCATGCTCTCCCCAACAAATCTACAAATACCGCTCAAAGCTCTCAGGTCCGTTGCTAGACCGCATCGATCTGCACATCGAGGTGCCGAGAGTACCCGTTCAACTTCTTCACAACAGAAAAGCAGAGGAGTCCTCAAAAGACATTCAACAACGAGTAGAGCAAGCGAGAGCTGTCCAATGCGAAAGATACCACTATCGTCCAGGATGTCCTTTTAACAGTGTGATGAATGGAGAAGAGCTGCGCCAATTTGCTCAGCTGGACAAGGAAGGACAAGAGATGCTGCAGCTTGCCTTCGAGACATTAGGTTTGAGTGCAAGAGCATACGATAGAATTGTAAAAGTGGCGAGGACAATTGCAGATTTAGATGGGGCCGGTCGTGTAGATGCTGCGCATGTAGCAGAAGCAATTCGCTACAGAGCCTTGGACCGAGGGCTACTTTTTTAAACTTAAAAGATTACAAAATGCTAGATAGAATGGAAAAATCAATTCTTTCAGCAGTGAATCAACAACCTTGCCATAATAAGAAACCATAGGAAAACAAGATCCATACGATCAGCAATGACCCAAAAACTGCATTTCGCCTATAATCCTTATTGTTGACAATTTTCTTCATAATAAATGTAAAGTTAACAAAGAACAAAATAGCTAGAATAGGATTAAGGTACAATGCAGATAAAGCAATGAATACCATATTGTTCACCTCATCCAAATTACACCATATCTTTCTGGATGATTATCAATATGCGCAGATTGAATCAGTATGCAGAGCATGCTCCTTCTTTGTTCCTCAACTCTTGTTCCTCCGATGCACAGTTTGCTTTTCTGCATGGTCACGTCTGCATAGATGACATCGCTTGTCCAAATGCCAAATAGTCAAATGTTCGAGAAAAATCGGTTAGTCTGCATGTGCCTAATAAATGAACACAGCACATACAGACTAACCACTCCACTACCAATTAAGTAACAGTAAGTACTTTTTAAACATAACCCCTATACAATCGTAACAACATAAAACACAAACTCCCCGCAATCTCCACTATCCCAAGGCCGACAATACTTCAAAGAAATCGACGTCATTCCCCGTCGCAAAGCCTGAAAGGACATCACCTGATGCCCCTCTTGCCCAATACGAGCTGGTGATGGTGGAGGAACAAAATGATTCGCATATAACGATAAAAAGCGAGCATCCACCGGATTAGACAAGTCCCACTGGTAGCCGGTTGAGGGATTTGCCACTAGCGTAATCGTGAATAAGTGGCCTTCCTGCACTTGTAATGTATTCGTTGAGGTCTTGACCACTGGTCTTCCTCCCTTTGAATGAAGTCGATACCTATTTCCCATACCATATGAAAAAAGCTTGCTAGCTGCTAACGACGAAACAAGCAGTAAAAAATTTAATTTCATAAATTGCATGAAATTCAGTTCGCTTACAAGTTGTGGAATTACTTGATACATCTATCATTTTGCGAATATATAACGATAGAAAATAGCTATTATACGTACAATGTTCCTAATTAATTTGAAACAATTAGTATGATCTGGAAAGGAATATGCAAGATGTTGGCGAATAAGTAGGGACAAAGACGTATATTGTCGAAATGCCTGATGATATTTGTAATCTTTATTACCTAGATATTGTTATGACTAGAAGTATCCTAAAGAGAGTGGAATCTCTTTTGCTCGCGTGCATGTAGGTACATTTCCCAGCACTTCCAAGTTGCGCAGAGTTTCTCTCGCTTGGAAGAAGCTTTTTCTTTGTGTTCATACTTGCTAGGAAAGGGAAAGGAAAATTGATGGAGAGCATTCCAGATTTATTTAAGAAAAAAGAGTACTATCACGCATTTCAGCCCATATGTCAACTTCCTGAGAGAAGTAGAATAGGGTATGAAGTTTTACTTCGCAGTAAAGCGGGGACCTATCCAGAGGCATTGTTTTCTTTGGCAAAGGAAAACCAAAAGCTGCCAGAACTCGACGCCCATTCCTTGCATTATGCGCTCTCGACTTTTTTTCATTCGTCGATCGAACACAAAAACGAGCTTTTATTTGTGAACATTTTTCCTTCTACCATCATAGAAGACACATTTCCTAGCTTCATTCAAAAGATCGCTCGTTCCTTTCATCCCTTTTTGAACCAAATCGTTTTGGAAATCAACGAATCGATTATGGAAGGAGAATGTTGGAGCGAACCCATTTTTACACACCGCATAGCTGAATTGAAAAAGATGGGGTTCTTAATTGCGTTGGATGATGTAGGAGATGGCGCGAATATATTCAGTAAAATCGAAGATATTTCACCTGATTACATCAAGATTGATCGTTTTTTTTCGCAAGAGCTCTCGAGTTCATTAGAAAAGCAAAAGACTGTAAAATTATTTGTTGAATTTTGCAAAGATGCACCTCAACTCATTCTCGAAGGAGTTGAGGAAGAAGAGGATTTTGCTTGTGCTTCTTTATTGGGCGTTGCAATCGGCCAGGGATACTTATTTGGTAAACCAGGCAGTTTGCCGGACGAATAAGAGGGCAATGCAGAATTGGAGGAATTTTTATGGCTAGTGATAACAACGTATATTCTCGGAAAGCAACGCTTTCCTTAAAAATATCCGAGTTTGAAGTCCCTCCGATGCAGGATCTGTTGATCATCGGGCGGAAAGCGCCAATTGGTCCTGAGGCTGTAAGGAGAATGGCGGATGCACTTTCACCAGAGCAGTTTACTTTACTGAAAATGAATCATCCAAAGATTGAGGCGGTTTTGTTAAGAAATACCCTTTTGCAAATGATAGATGAAAAATTGCTGATGAAAATCATTCTGGAAGAAGCAGAGCGTATGATTAGCGACTCTATGGTTCTGCGATCTGAGTTGAAAATAGCATTGTCTGTTCAACGAGAGGTGGATCTATTATGAACATCTCCGACATCATGACGACGACGATTTGTACCATCACCTCTGAAAAAAGTGTCTCTTATGCGGCGGAGCGAATGAACGAATCTCATGTTGATTCGTTAGTTGTCATGGATCACGGAGAGGTACTGGGAATGGTTACGACGAGAGATGTTTTGTCAGCTCATCCAAACCGAATCGTTGCCGATGCCATGAGTAGTCAGCCGTTCTATCTGTCAGCCAATCACAATGTATGGGAGGCTTATCACGCGCTTCATCAAGAACAAAACGGGCTTGCTTTGGTCAAACAAGAGGATCAACTGATCGGATTCATTACAAAAGAAATCGTAGAGATGAAAATAGCAGAATATCGAGACCCATTATCGGGTTTGTATCGCGCTCCATACATCCAG
This sequence comes from Brevibacillus sp. HB1.4B, assembly GCF_013284285.1. Classification (NCBI taxonomy): domain Bacteria; kingdom Bacillati; phylum Bacillota; class Bacilli; order Caryophanales; family Paenibacillaceae; genus Brevibacillus; species Brevibacillus sp. HB1.4B. Next base: position 146,831 of record NZ_JABSUT010000002.1, on the reverse strand, counting down.
TTTATTGGGGAAAATTTTTTAAAGGAGCGAAAACCTTTCCATTTGCTTTTTATCGATTTGAACGACTTTGGCCGAATTAATAAGCTGCATGGCCATCCATTCGGGGATGATGTCATTCGCACCTATTCTTCGGTCCTCTCTTCTTTGGCTGAAGAACAGGGTGATTACTTATGTCGTTATGCAGGGGACGAGTTTGTTTTGATCTCTACGATTTCCGATGAACAGATTCAGGAATACATTACGCTTATTACACGTCCAACCAACGTTCTGGATGTCTTCGTATCTGCAGCTGTTGGTCATGTGAACGGGTACAATACACCAGACTTCTTCGCCAGATCCTGGCGGGAATTAATCGCTGAAGCAAGTTTAGGCTCTTCAGCTGCCAAATTATCCAAATCACTTTCTTCCACGGTCGGATAGGAAAAGTATAGTTTACCAACAATGCGCATACACTTTTGGACAGGCTAAGATCTTTCATTGCAACCAATTATTTTATGGTACGTAATATATAGTGTGAATAGATCGATATGAGGAGGCAATGACATGATTGTAACTACTACCAGCATGATCCAAGGAAAAGAAGTGGAAGAGTATCTGGATATCGTCAGTGGAGAGGTAATCATGGGTGCAAACGTAGTCCGTGACTTTCTCGCAGGGATTACGGACATCATCGGAGGCAGAAGTGGCTCGTATGAGAGCAAACTCGCAGAAGGTCGTGAACTGGCCTTGCGTGAAATGAAAGAAAAAGCACGGGTATTAGGTGCAAATGCAGTGATTGGGGTTGATCTCGACTTCGAAACATTGCGAGAAGGTATGATGATGGTTATTGCCACAGGCACAGCTGTCCGTGTGAAGTAAGCCGGTAAACACCCGGCTTTCTTTTTTTACCGAAAGCAGTCGTAATACATAGCGAGCAAGGAGAAGTGAGCATGCAAGTACAAAAAACTCTTCAGGATTTATCGAATAGAATAAATGACCAACCACAAGGGATCACTGGATTACATGCGATTTATCATTTTGTCCTAAGTGGAGAAGAGGGGGGCACCTACGAGATTGTTTTTGCCGATAATCAGGCGGACTACACGCTGGGTGTGACCAGGGAAGCAGGCTGCAAGCTAGAGTTATCTGACAAAGATTTTATTAAGCTCGTAGAGGGACGTTTGAATCCCACTGTTGCTTTTGTAACGGGTAAGCTGAAAATCAGTGGAGAAATGGGACTTTCATTTAAATTGCAAACAATCTTACATCACTATCAAACACAAAAATAACGAAAAAACTAGTCAATCCTTTAAACGTTGCGTTAAAATATGACCAAACAATGACACCTACTCTAACACAAAACGAGGGGAAACATGCGCCATATTTGTTCATTGATTGCGAGTGTAAGCCAACTGGAAGAACAATCTGTGCGTTTTGATTTTTATCAAGAAATCAGACGACCCAAACCAGAACGTCAGTTATTAAAGCATCATGCACAATTACCGCGTCATTATTTCGATTATTTAATTCATTCAGGAGTATTGGATGTAGAAACAGATGCCCCTTATCAGCCGGGGAAGATCATGCCTGCTTCCATCGGTATGAACATACGCTCGCTCGGTGGGAACGTATTGTTTGACATGTGCTTTGCTCCGCAAACATATAAATTGTGGCAAAACACAGATGCAAGCATAGAAGACCTTTCTCTGCCTGCTGATATATTTGAAGAATACGTCTATCGCTTAGGGGCAATCAGTCGCTTTCGCTATTTAGGCCGAATCGATGATCCCGTAACAGCAACAAAACTTGGTGAGAACGACATGATTGAATTCAAACGCGACTTTCTTTATTCGAAGACGGGAATTATTAAGTCTATTGTGGCGTTTGCGAATTCAAACAACGGGAATTTATTTTTAGGCATTACCGATGAAGGAACAGTGTGCGGGATTGATCATGAGATCGAGCAGTATGGAGACCCGGACAAATACATTCTTGCCATTACGCAATACATCCAAGATAAGACGTCACCGTTTGTGACCCCATTCCCAAAAATTTCGTTGAAAAAAATAGATGGGAAAACAGTGGTAGCTATCTTTGTTGAAGCCTCATCTGATTTGATTTGTGGTTTGGACAAAAACAATGAAAAGTACGTGGTGATTCGTACGAACAATCGCTCCGTTATTGTGAAAGATCCGCACCAAATTGGTGAAATTTACGTGAAACGAAAGCTTGGCAGTGAGATCAGCCGTCGATTGGGACTTCTGTAGCGTTATCTTACAGGAATACACGAGGAGGGTTACTGCGTGATATCGTCTTTACGTACGTGTCTACTGGTTATGATGGTGAGTACCTTGTTTGTCACTGGCTGTGCACAGTCAGGTAAGGTATCGGATGACATGAAAGATCATATCGAGACAGAGCTTGGTGCGGTTGAAAAAGTAACGGTGATGTCAACGGATGGACAGGAAGTATTATTGGACTCGCGCTTGTTTTTGCAAGAGCTGTCCGGACAGGGTCAAGATTTACAAATATCATCCGAGCCTTTAAAGCAAGAGGATGTACGTTTTACACTTGTCCTCTACCGAACACAGCAGGCTCCACTTGTCGTAACAGTGGGGGAGTCGGCAAGTGAGTTTGGAGGACACACGTATCGTGGAGCGGGTGCCAGCTATTTTTATCAGTGGGTAAACAAGTTAACTGGCAAAGGCGTGCTCTCACAAAAAATTCAAAGTGTGCGTTTAGCGGCAGAGGACCTTGGTCAAGCTCGCGTGTTGAACGAATCAGAAGCAGAATACATCAGGAAAGTAATGGAATCGGCAGTACCAGAGCTGGACAGTCGTAGCAAGCAGTATCCACTCTATCCGAACTATCGGATGAGAATAAATTCTGCTGACAAACCTGTCGAAGTGGCCATTTTAACGCCGACGCTGATTGCGGTTCCCTTTGGGAGAGAAACGTTTTTCTTTCGTGTAGAGGGTAGCCTCTTTTCGCGGTTAACGGAATGGATGCCACCAAGCAATCGTAAGGAAGACAGGTTCGACCAGTTATTTAAATCTACACAGATTCGCATCACAGCAAATGGCGAAATGAACGTCCAAGACACAGAGTTGGATGTCACCCAAACGACGATCGAGCAAGGAATTGCTCATCAATCCGTCCGATTGCTAAAAAATGGAGATCCACTAAATGTTCCACCGAAAGATCCGGGCTCAAAACAATACGAACTTCATTTTTTTGTGAATGATACAGAACAGAGAATTGAACTATATCCAGGTTACTTTAAGTACGACCAAACTTGGTACAATCACGATGAACTCGCTGAAAACGAGTGGAAATTGTTTCAATCTCTACGAAAATGAGGAATATCCTCATGAAGTTTCGCACTTCTGGTCACGATAAAAAAGAACATATTACTACCACTTTTGCAGTTTTTGTCGTAGAATAGTTACGTTGCACTGATAGTGGAGGTTATGACCGGAAAAAGACAGACGTCTTTGAACCGGTCTAAAAGCCTGCCGATCTTTATCTGCCATAGGAGGATGGAGAATGAACATTCATGAGTATCAAGGTAAAGAGATACTTAAGCAGTACGGTGTAAAAGTTCCTGAAGGACGCGTAGCTTTCACAGTGGAAGAAGCTGTTGAAGCAGCGAAAGAACTGGGCACCCAAGTAAACGTAGTAAAAGCGCAAATTCACGCTGGTGGCCGTGGTAAGGCTGGCGGTGTAAAGGTTGCAAAAAATCTTGATGAAGTTCGTACATATGCCAGCGAAATTCTTGGCAAAGTACTGGTTACTCATCAAACAGGACCAGAAGGTAAAGAAGTTAAGCGCCTTCTGATCGAGCAAGGCTGCGACATCAAGAAAGAATACTACGTTGGTGTAGTTGTTGACCGTGCTACTGGAAGCGTTGTAATGATGGCTTCCGAAGAGGGCGGTATGGACATCGAGGAAGTAGCAGCAAACAATCCAGAAAAAATCTTCAAAGAAGTAGTTGATCCAGTAACAGGTCTGAATGGCTTCCAAGCTCGTCGCCTGGCTTACGCAATCAACATTCCAAAAGAATTGATTAACAAAGCTGCCAAGTTCATGATGAGCTTGTACCAAGCTTTTGTTGATAAAGATGCTTCTATCGCTGAAATCAACCCACTGGTTGTAACTGGCGACGGTGAAGTAATGGCACTGGATGCGAAACTGAACTTCGACAGCAACGCTCTCTATCGTCACCCTGACATCGTAGCTCTGCGCGATCTGGATGAAGAAGATGAGAAAGAAATCGAAGCTTCCAAGTTCGATCTGTCCTACATCGCACTTGATGGTAACATCGGTTGCATGGTAAACGGTGCAGGTCTGGCGATGGCAACAATGGACATCGTGAAATTCTACGGTGGAGACCCTGCTAACTTCCTTGACGTTGGTGGCGGAGCTACTGAAGAGAAAGTAACAGAAGCGTTTAAAATTATTCTCCGTGACGAAAAAGTAAAAGGTATTTTCGTCAACATCTTCGGCGGCATCATGAAATGCGACGTTATCGCAAACGGCGTAGTAAATGCAGCAAAACAAATCAAATTGGACAAACCTCTCGTTGTACGTCTCGAAGGTACAAACGTAGATTTGGGTAAGAAAATCCTCAATGAGTCCGGTTTGAACATCGTAGCTGCAGAATCTATGGCTGATGGTGCTGAGAAAATCGTATCCTTGGTAAAGTAAGTTATCTCGAGTAGATACGTTAAAAAAGGTGGGAAAATTACGCGATGAGTATTCTCGTTAATAAAAATACAAAAGTAATTACGCAAGGGATTACGGGTGCAACTGGTCTGTTCCACACTCGCGGAGCCGTTGAATACGGTACACAAATGGTGGGCGGTGTAACACCTGGTAAAGGTGGAACCGAAGTTGACGGTATTCCAATTTTCAACACAGTGAAAGAAGCAGTTGAAGCAACTGGTGCTACTGCATCTGTTATCTACGTTGCTCCTCCTTTCGCTGCTGATGCGATCATGGAAGCAGTTGACGCTGAACTGGATCTGGTAATCTGCATCACAGAAGGTATCCCAGTTCTGGACATGGTAAAAGTTAAGCGCTACATGGAAGGTAAGAAAACCCTTCTCGTAGGCCCTAACTGCCCTGGCGTAATCACTCCAGGTGAGTGCAAAATCGGTATCATGCCTGGTTACATCCACGTTCCAGGTAAAGTAGGTATCGTATCTCGCTCTGGTACCTTGACTTATGAAGCAGTTCACCAAACTTCTACTCGCGGCCTGGGTCAATCCACAGCTGTAGGTATCGGTGGAGACCCAGTAAAAGGTATGGAGTTCATCGATGTACTGAAAATGTTCAACGAAGATCCAGGTACCGAAGCAGTTATCATGCTGGGTGAAATCGGTGGTACTGCAGAAGAAGAAGCAGCTGAGTGGATCGCTGCTAACATGAAAAAACCAGTTGTAGGCTTCATCGGCGGGCAAACTGCTCCTGAAGGAAAACGTATGGGCCACGCTGGTGCGATCATCTCCGGTGGTAAAGGTACAGCTGCTGAGAAAATCGCGAAGCTCGAAGAATGTGGTATTCGCGTAGCGAAAACACCTGCAGTTATCGGTGAAACACTTGTTGAATTGCTGAAAGAGCGCGGTATGCTCGAGAAAGTAATGGGCAAGTAAGCATAGAAGACAGAAGTGGACAGGCTTAGGCTTGTCCACTTTTTTATTTTTGAAGCAGCCTCTTTCTTTCGATAGAATAACTTTCAAAACCGTCAACTGTGACAATAGCGATCGGGATGAAGGAGGATTTCGGAATGGGAAAGGCTCAGCTCGACGAGAGAGACTGGCTGTATGTGTTAACGATGATAGCGGGTTTGGGAAGAAAGAAAATCAGAGAAATCTTTGAAATCACTGGTTCTTTTCAGGTGGCCATCGAAAATTGGCACGAACTGGCACATGAGCTCAGATTGACTTCCTTGATCACTGGGCATGTTGACAAGCAAAGCAATGAAGCATCAGCTATGGCGCTATTGGAAAGGCGTGAAGAAGAGGGAACGCGCTTCTTATGTCCTTTTGACGATGCTTATCCTGTTTCGCTCCGCAATATCCCGGATTCTCCATGGACACTGTTTTATCGTGGTGATCACACCTTATTGGAGAAATTGTCGATTGGCGTCGTTGGTTCGCGCAAACCGACACCATATGGAAGAGCGAGCTGTAGCTTTTTTGTCCGAGAGCTGGTACAAGCAGGTCTTGTCATTGTCTCAGGGGTAGCATATGGAATTGATGCGGAAGCTCACCAAGCTACGTTGAAAGCAGGCGGTAAGACCATTGGTGTGCTCGGGTGTGGAATGAATCACGTTTATCCTTCTCGGCATCGAGAACTTTATCGCGAAATTGAATCTTTTGGCCTACTCCTCAGTGAATATCCTCCACATATTCCACCTATATCTGGATTATTTCCAGAGCGAAATCGTATCATAAGTGGACTTTCTATCGGTGTATTAGTGGTGGAAGCAGCAGAAAAAAGTGGATCCTTGATTACGGCAGACTGTGCACTTGAGCAGGGCAAGGAAGTTTTTGCAATTCCTGGCCCGATTTTTTCATTGATGAGTGCGGGGCCGCATAACTTGATCAAACAAGGTGCAAAGCTAGTAACGTGCAGTAACGATATTTGGGAGGAAATCAAGCATCATCTTCCAGAAGCTGTACGGAAGCAGCAGGCCGAAAACAGAAAGGCAACCGAGGTTATTCCCTTATCTAATGAAGAAAAAGCGATTGTAGAAGCCGTAACATATGATGGCATTCATTTGGATGAGTTAATGAGCAGTTTAGAAAAAGATCAGCGCAGGATGCTACATCAGCTGGTGATTCGTTTGGAAGCAAAAGGGGCCATCGTCGCACTTCCGGGCGGTTATTTTGCTCGTCGATAGCGTTTTTTCCAGATATTTGGTAATGTCTAGACGTACAAGTGTTTGACAAACCGGATAAGGGTATTTAATAATAGGGAAGATTCCTTACTAAAAGGGGAGGAAAAAAATGGCTGATACGCTAGTAATCGTAGAATCCCCTACGAAGGCCAAGACCATTGGAAAATACCTGGGTAGTAAATATATCGTGAAAGCGTCTATCGGGCATGTACGTGATTTGCCGAAAAGTCAAATGGGTGTAGACGTTACGCGTAATTTTGAACCCAAATACATAACCATTCGCGGCAAAGGCGATGTATTGAAGGGCTTAAAAGATGCCGCTAAAAAAGTAAAAAAAGTATATCTCGCAGCCGACCCGGATCGCGAAGGGGAGGCAATTGCTTGGCATTTGGCACAATACCTTGGGCTCGATTTGAATCAGCCGCTTCGTGTGGTATTTAATGAGATTACCAAAGATGCCATCAAAGAAGCGTTCAAGCATCCACGACACATAAACATGGACTTGGTAAATGCTCAGCAGGCACGTCGCATTCTCGACAGACTCGTAGGCTACAATATCAGTCCAATTCTATGGAAAAAGGTTCGAAAAGGCTTGAGTGCTGGACGTGTTCAATCGGTTGCGGTAAAGCTTATCATGGATCGTGAACGGGAGATCCAAGAGTTTATACCAGAAGAGTATTGGACGATTGCGAGTACATTGATCAGCGGCGGAAAAGAAATTAACGCTAAGTTCTATGGTTATGGCGATGAAAAGGTGGAGCTTCATTCGGAAGATGATGTAGCAGCGGTATTGAAACGAATGAAGAACAAACCATACGTGGTACAAAAGGTAACCAAGCGAGAGCGTAAGCGCAATCCTGCACCTCCTTTTATCACGAGTTCTTTACAGCAAGAAGCAGCTCGTAAGCTAAACTTCCGCACTTCTAAGACCATGCGAATTGCTCAAGAGCTCTATGAGGGGATCGACGTTGGCAATAAAGAGGGCGCAGTTGGTTTGATTACCTATATGCGTACAGACTCTACTCGCCTATCTGCGACTGCACAGAACGAAGCAAGAGAATACATACTTGAGAAATATGGTTCAGACTATGTGTTAACTGAGCCACGCAATCAGGCGAAAAACGAAAATGCTCAAGATGCTCACGAAGCGATTCGTCCAACAGGTGTAATGCGTACACCGGATGAAATCAAGGAATACTTGTCGAGAGATCAGCTTCGCTTGTATCGATTGATCTGGGAGCGTTTCCTTGCCAGTCAAATGTCATCTGCTGTTCTTGATACGATGAGCGTAGATATTGACGCAGGTGGAGTTACCTTCAGAGCAACAGGATCCAAAGTGAAGTTTCCTGGATTTATGAAGGTATATATTGAAGGAAACGATGACGGTGCAGAAGAAGAAAGCTTCCTTCCGCCCATTGAAGAAGGACAAATCCTCGAACAAAAAGAAATCGAGCCGAGTCAGCACTTTACACAGCCACCACCTCGATTCTCTGAAGCGCGCATGCTTAAATCATTGGAAGAGATGGGGATTGGACGTCCATCTACCTATGCGCCTACATTAGAGACCATTCAAAAGCGAGGCTATGTGGCGTTAGAGGAGAAACGATTTGTTCCGACTGAATTAGGCGAGATTGTGATCACGCTTGTCGAGGAGTTTTTCCCGGAGATTCTCAACGTAGAATTCACTGCGCATATGGAATCGGGTTTGGATAATATCGAAGCAGGGACCACCAATTGGGTGCAGGTGCTGGACGATTTTTATCACGACTTTGCAAAGCGCGTAGTTGTTGCAGAAGAAGAAATGAAAGAAGTAGAGCTGAAAGTCGAAGAGTCGGATGAATCATGCGAGCTTTGCGGCCGTGTGATGGTATATAAGCTTGGTCGATTTGGCAAGTTTTTAGCTTGTTCCGGATTCCCGGATTGCCGTAATACGAAGCCGATTGTAAAAGAAATCGGCGTAAAGTGTCCGCAGTGTGAAACCGGAGAGATTATCGAACGTAAATCTAAGAAGAGTCGTATTTTTTATGGCTGCAATCAATACCCGGAATGCGATTTTGTATCGTGGGACAAACCGATTGCCAGACCTTGTCCAAAATGCTCCAGCATGCTCGTGGAGAAAAAGCGCAAGAAGCAAGGAGTTAGCATTGTTTGCACCAAGTGTGATTATCAAGAAGAGGCAGACTCCTAAGCAGCCTGATTTGATTTTGTAGTTTGGAGGATTAACAGCATGTCACAACCAACAATTACAGTAGTGGGTGCTGGTCTCGCTGGTAGTGAGGCAGCATGGCAAATCGCGCAGGCGGGTGTAAAAGTAAAGCTGTATGAAATGAGACCGAAGACACAAACGCCTGCACACCATACCGATAAATTTGCAGAGTTGGTATGCAGTAATTCATTGCGTGCTAACACGTTGACGAATGCAGTGGGTGTATTAAAAGAAGAAATGCGTCGATTGAACTCTGTCATTATCGATGCGGCAGATCGTTGCGCGGTTCCAGCAGGAGGCGCGCTTGCCGTAGACAGACACGAGTTCTCGGCTCATGTTACAGATGCCGTTCGTAATCATCCTTTGGTTGAGGTCATTTCGGATGAGATTACCGAAATTCCTGATGGGATTGTCGTAATTGCGACGGGGCCACTTACTTCTCCTGCTTTGTCTACAAAGTTAAAAGAGCTGACGGGTGAAGAATACCTGTACTTCTATGATGCAGCTGCACCCATTATTGAGAAAGACTCGATTGATATGAACAAGGTATTCGTCGCTTCCAGATATGATAAAGGTGAAGCAGCCTACCTGAACTGCCCGATGACTGAAGAGGAGTTCAATCGCTTTTATGATGCGCTGATCTTTGCGGAAACAGTTCCATTGAAGGAATTTGAAAAGGAAATCTTCTTCGAAGGCTGCATGCCGATTGAAGTATTGGCAAAGCGTGGGCACAAAACCATGACATTTGGTCCCATGAAGCCAGTGGGGCTGGTTGATCCACGGACAGGCAAAAAGTCTTACGCGGTTGTACAGCTTCGTCAGGACAATAGTGCTGCGACATTGTATAATATCGTAGGCTTCCAGACTCATCTAAAATGGCCGGATCAAAAAAGAGTCTTTTCACTCATTCCTGGGTTGGAAAACTGCGAAATCGTTCGTTATGGTGTCATGCACCGCAACACCTTTATCAACTCGCCAAAACTGTTGAAGCCTACGTATCAGTATAAAGATCGCGAAACACTTTTCTTTGCTGGTCAAATGACTGGTGTAGAAGGATATGTAGAGTCAGCAGCATCAGGCTTGCTTGCGGGGATAAATGCAGCACGACTCGCAAAAGGGGAAGAATTGATCGAGCTTCCGCCAGAAACAATTATGGGCAGCATGGCTCGTTATATTACAACGGCAGATCCAAAGCATTTCCAACCAATGAACGCAAACTTCGGATTGGTACCGGAATGGCCAGAAAGAATCCGCGACAAGCGTTTGAAAAATGAAAAGCTCGCTGAGCGGGCGCTAGATACAATTCAGAATTTTACACAAGAACGACACAATTAACATTGATATCCGTTTTTCGTCTGTGTTACTATATAGGTGCTTCGAGGAGGGTGCATCCCGTATGGACATTTCGCAACAAAATTCTGCGGATATTGAGATGTTTACCCGCTATTTGCGAGTTGAAAAAAACGCCTCTCCTCATACGGTGAAGCAGTATGTGGCAGATATCAGCGAATTTGTCTCCTTTATGGAACAGCACCAAATCACCGTATTTGCTGCTGTTTCTTATTTGCATGGTCGCTCCTTTCTCGCGCAATTGGCTGGCAGGGGGCTTTCCCGACGAAGTATTGCCCGCAAGCTATCCAGTTTGCGTAGCTTGTACCGATTTCTGTTGCGTGAAGGTCAACTGGAACAGAATCCATTTCAACTAGTCTCCACTCCCAAAATGGAGAAGAAACTTCCTTCCTTTTTATATCCGCAAGAAGTTCAAGCTTTTTTCGATCTGCCTGATACAACCACTCCATTGGGAATTCGTGATCGGCTGATTTTTGAACTGTTGTATGCAAGCGGCATGCGTGTTACGGAGCTCACCACTTTATCTGTGAGTGATGTGAATCCGAGTATGGGAGTCGCCTTGGTTTATGGAAAAGGAGCGAAAGAACGATATGTGCCGGTTGGAAGTTATGCCTGCGACGTTCTTCGGCAATACCTAGAATATGGAAGAGAAAAACTGTTGGCTGGAAAAGTAGAACACGGCAATTTGCTGGTTAACTATCGGGGAGAACCGTTATCCGACCGCAGTGTTCGGCGGATTGTAGACAAATACGTAGATACGTACGCTCTTCAATTGCGGGTTTCACCACATACCTTTCGTCATACGTTTGCAACCCATATGTTGAACGGCGGCGCTGATCTGCGTACTGTGCAAGAATTACTGGGACACGTCAATGTTTCGACGACACAGGTGTACACCCATGTGACCAAAGAGCGACTTCGGCATGTATATGACACCGCTCACCCACGAGCAAACCCGGGCAATACAGGTTCCGCCAATCGGACATAACGGGAGGAATCAGTGATGGAACAGTTTCACGCAACAACCATATTTGCTGTACAGCATAATGGGTCTGTAGCGATGGCCGGAGATGGTCAGGTTACTTTTGGCAACAGCATGGTAATGAAGCACGGTGCCAAAAAAGTAAGACGTCTATATCGCGGCGAAGTTTTAGCAGGATTCGCTGGCTCTGTTGCTGATGCCATTACGCTTTTTGAGAAGTTTGAAGGAAAGCTGGAGGAGTATCACGGCAATCTGCAGCGTGCTGCTGTAGAGCTGGCGAAAGAGTGGCGCATGGATAAAATTTTGCGTCGTTTGGAAGCCATGATGATTGTTGCCAATAAGGAGCATTTGTTGCTTATTTCCGGAAATGGCGAAATCATTGAGCCTGATGATGGGATTCTTGCAATTGGTTCTGGCGGTAGCTTTGCCCTTGCAGCAGGTCGTGCATTGAAAACATATGCGCCGGATCTCGGCGCACGTGAAATTGCGGAAGCATCGCTTCGTACCGCTGCTGAAATTTGCGTGTTCACAAACAACAATCTTGTTGTGGATGAGTTGAATTGAGCGAAAGGGAGGAACCTACTGTGCTGAATCTTGAGCAATTAACCCCGCGGAAGATCGTAGAGCATTTGGATAAATACATTGTCGGGCAGGCACAAGCCAAGAAAGCTATTGCTGTAGCGCTTCGCAACCGCTATCGTCGCAGTCGTTTGCCAGAGCAAATGATTGAAGAGGTTGTTCCAAAAAACATCTTGATGATCGGACCTACTGGTGTTGGAAAAACGGAAATTGCACGTCGGATTGCAAAACTGACAGGTGCTCCTTTTATTAAAGTAGAAGCAACCAAGTTTACGGAAGTCGGTTATGTAGGACGCGATGTAGAATCGATGGTCCGTGATCTGGTGGAAGCTTCTATCCGTACGGTCAAACAGGAAAAAGTAGAGTCGGTGAAAGAGAAAGCCGAGAAGCTTGCGAATGAAGCGATTGTGGACGTACTCGTTCCATCTCGCAAGCAGTCGAACTCGTTCAAAAATCCGTTGGAGATGTTCTTCGGTGGACAGCAGCAACAGCAGCAGGATACCTCTGATCAAGAAGAAGTGTCGATCCAGCAGCAACGCAGACAAGTCATGTGGCAATTGACGAATGGCCAGTTAGAAGAGCAAATGATTGAGATCGAAGTCGAAGATCAATCACCTTCGATGTTTGACATGTTCCAGGTTCCGGGTACAGAACAAATGGGGATGCAAATGCAGGATATGCTCGGTAGCCTGATGCCTAAGCGGATGAAGAAACGAAAATTGCGAATAAAAGATGCGCGAAAGGTATTAATTCAGCAGGAAGCGCAAAAACTGGTGGATATGGACGAAGTTACGCAGGAGTCAATTCGTCGAGCTGAACAACACGGTATTATCTTCATTGACGAAATTGACAAGATTGCGGGTAAGGATGGGCGTGGCCCAGATGTATCCCGTGAAGGGGTCCAGCGTGATATTTTACCGATTGTGGAAGGCTCAACTGTCATGACTAAGTACGGTCCTGTCAAAACAGATTATGTTCTGTTTATCGCAGCTGGTGCTTTTCACATGGCAAAACCATCCGATTTAATTCCTGAATTGCAAGGTCGTTTTCCGATTCGGGTGGAGCTGACTAGCTTGCGCGTTGAAGATTTTGTCCGAATTTTGACTGAGCCTAAAAACGCGTTGCTTAAGCAGTACGTGGCCCTCTTGGAAACAGAAGGGGTGCGTATTGAATTTACACCGGAAGCCATTCAGGAACTCGCTCGTCTCGCTGCTGAGGTCAATCAGAGCACAGATAACATTGGTGCTAGACGATTGCACACCATATTGGAGAAGCTACTGGAGGATCTCTCTTTTGAAGCCCCAGAAATCCACCTAGAAGTTGTACAGATTACCCCCGATTATGTCAAACAGAAATTAGGTAAAATCGTGGGGAACAAAGACTTGAGTCAATATATTTTATAAACATTGGATAGGCAGCACATATAATTAGGAGGAAATACAGATGGATCTACTGTCAAAAACAAGAAGAATTAACCGCATGTTGCAAAAATCCGCGGGTCATGCCGTGAACTTCAATGAAATGTCCCAAGTTTTGAGTGACGTTATCGAAGCAAATACTTATGTTGTAAGCCGCAAAGGAAAACTTCTCGGCTTTGCGATTCATCAAGAGATGGATAACAGCCGTATGCGTAAAATGCTGGAAGAGCGCCGTTTTCCAGAAGAGTACAGCATGGGGTTACTGAAAGTAGATGAAACATCTGCGAACCTGGATGTAGATAGCCCATACACCATTTTCCCAGTTGAAATGAAAGAAGTATTCCGCACAGGTTGGACGACGCTTGTTCCAATTATGGGTGGAGGAGATCGTCTCGGTACGCTGATTTTGGGTCGTATTAACGATCAATTTGTCGATGACGACCTGATTCTTGCAGAAGTAGGGGCAACTGTAGTAGGTATGGAAATCTTGCGCGAGCGTTCTGAAGCAATCGAAGAAGAAGCACGCAGCAAAGCGGTTGTACAAATGGCGATTGGTTCCCTCTCTTATAGTGAGTTGGAAGCTGTTGAACATATTTTTGAAGAACTCGAAGGCAAAGAAGGCTTGCTCGTAGCCTCCAAAATCGCGGATCGTGTAGGGATTACTCGCTCCGTAATTGTAAACGCACTGCGCAAGCTGGAGAGTGCGGGCGTGATCGAATCCCGTTCTTTGGGGATGAAAGGTACCTTCATTAAAGTGCTGAATGAAAAGCTGTTGCCTGAACTGGAGAAGCTCAAAACCTCCTAATATACCTTGCGAAAAGTTACAAGAAAGTAAACAAAAGGTGTAGCAACTCATGTTGCTGCACCTTTTCTCATGGGACTTTAGTCCTAATTAAAGCAAGAAACGACACATTATTACCATAAATTATATGATGATTTTTAATGCATACCTCGACGATTGCAATGGTTTGAATATGGTTTCCTTGTAAAATGCAGTAAAAAAACAGGAAAGATAAGGGATTTAGTCCCATTGAATCATTTTGAAAAACGTCATGAAAAGGGGCTTTTTTGTCCAAATTGATTTTGCTATGATTGAATCGTATTAGGGTGTCGAAAATACAGGAAATATAGGTGGATTTAGGGAAAGTAATTGACTCATATTGGGGGAGAAGGAAAAAATGCTGGATAGTTACCATCTGCAGGTCCTGGAGAGATCACTCGACGCTGCAACATTGCGACATAGAACGATCGCAAACAACCTTGCCAACATAGACACCCCTCAATTCAAAAGTCAACAAGTCATCTTCGAGAGCTTTTTGCAAGATGAGTTGAACGCAAGAGCGGGAAATGGCAAGTTAGAAGCGTATCGGACCAATCAACGACACCTACCGTTTGGAAATGTAGGGGGCGTTGCAGTACCACAGGTTGTGTCCAATCCGAATAACTTCATTCAGAACAGTGGTAATGATGTTGACTTGGAAACTGAAACAACAGAATTGGCCAAAAACCAAATTTGGTACAGTGGTTTAACGCAATTGACAGCAGGACATTTTCAAAAGCTACGCAGTGTAATTGAGGGTGGAGGTAAATAAAGATGAGCTTGTTTCAGGGAATTAACACAAGTGCTTCTGCCTTAACAGCTAACCGCTTGCGATTGGATACGATTTCTTCCAATATTGCGAATGCGGAAACCACTCGAGCAAACTTCGTAGATGGCGCCTGGCAGCCATATCGGAGGAAAATGGTGGAGTTGTCACCTCAAACAAATGGAACGTTTGATAACTTCCTGCAAGCAGCCGTGGGGACGGTCTCAGGAAGTCGGGGTGGACAAGGTGTAAAGGTTACATCGATTCAAGAAGACAATACTCCGTTTAAGCGAGTATTTGATCCATCTCACCCAGATGCAGATCAAGACGGATATCTCTTGATGCCGAATGTCGACCCGATGAAAGAGATGGTGGACATGATCTCTGCATCAAGATCATACGAAGCCAACGTGACAGCACTGAACGCTTCCAAATCGATGATGCTAAAAGCGTTGGAAATCAAGTAAAGCGGGTGACAGTAAGGAATGGAAATGAGTGCAATCTCCCAACTAACGCCAATTCGTACACCGAGTGTGAACAAGCCAACCCCAGCTGAAGTTTCCCAAGAATTCTCATCGTTTCTATCGGATGCCATGAATAAAGTGAATCAGGCGCAAGTAGAATCGTCGAATCTTGCCGACAAGTTTGCAGCGGGAGAAATTACCGACTTGCACCAATTGACTGTTGCAGGTCAAAAAGCTTCCGTGATGCTACAGATGACTATGCAGGTCAGGAACAAGATGATTGAGTCTTATCAAGAAATCATGCGCATGTCGATTTGATCGTTGTTGGTATCCTTTGAGAGGTGAAACATGAACGAACGTTTAGCAGTATACAAAGACCAGATTACGTCAAAATGGAACCAATTTTCCAAGAAACAAAAATGGATGATTCTCGGTATTTCGCTCTTCCTCTTGATTTCTCTTGGTCTATACATATACATCGCTTCTCAGCCGGTGTACAAACCACTCTACAACCAAAAATTGAGTGAACAAGAAATCGGGACTATCAAGCAAGAGTTGGAAGCTTCACAAATTCCATATCGAATCACGGGGAATGGTACAAGTATCGAGGTTCCAGAAAAAATGGCACAAGATGTCATTGTCGATTTGGCTGCACAAGGTATTCCGAGTCAAGCAGGAATTAATGCAGAAATTTTCTCTAGTACCCTTGGAGTTACAGATCGCCAATTTGATGTCATGAAGAAAGAGGCTTTGCAACAAGAGCTGCGCAAGATGCTGGAACGTGTAAAAGGTGTACGCTCCGCACAAGTGATGATTACATTGCCGCAGGAAAGCGTTTGGGTGACGGAGACTCCGGATACAGCGACGGCTTCCGTTATCGTCGATGTTGAACCTGGAACAACGCTTGATCAAAAGCAAATTAACTCGCTATATCTGCTTGTTTCCCGAAGCGTTCCGAAATTGCCGATGGAAGCGATTGCGATTACAGACCAGTATTCCAATCCACTAGAACGTTCCGAAGGCAATGAAAGCGAAGGCACATTGAGTAGCTTTAAGCAACAGGAAACAATTAAAGCGGATGTTGAAAAGAAAATTCAACAAAACCTGTACAACTTGTTGGGTACAATCATGGGACGCGATAAAGTCATCGTCCATACGTTCATCAAAATGAACTTTGACAAAGAAAATCGCGTAGAGAACATAGTTGAGGCACCTGACAAAGAGAATAACGAAGGACTTATCATTTCTTCTCAAAAATTATCAAAAGCCTTCTCTGGACAAGGTCAACCTCCAGGGGGAATTGCAGGAACCAATAACAATGCAGTTACGAACTACCCGGGAGCTGCCCCACAAGGAAGTAACAGTCAATATGAAGAGTTGAATGATACGATTAACCGTGAAGTAAATCGTATCACACGAAATGTCACATCAAGCCCGTACAAGATCGAAGACATCACAATCAACGTTGGGGTAGAACCGCCAGCTAGTGGAACGATGGATGCAGCTACGCTCGAGAGCATCAAACAAGTGTTGCGCAATGTTGTTCGTGTCACTTTGAGTGATCAGGTTTCTGATTTAACGGATGCTGAGTTGGACAAGCATATTTCTGTACTCCCTCGTCAGTTCTCAGGAAAAGCTGAGATTGAGGATTCCGGTGCACTAAGTCCTGCTGTTCTTTGGACAGTTGGTGGTATTGCAGTCTTGGCACTTGCTGCTGTTGCCTTCCTCGTTTATCGCAGACGCAGTCAAGCGAAGCAACAACAAGAAGAAGACGAATTGCCAGACTTGCTGACACCGTTAAACGCGGCCGAAATACCAGACTTGATTTACCAAGAAGATGGAGACCAGGTAGTGGTCAGAAAGCAACTTGAAAAATTGGCGCGAAGCAAACCAGATGAGTTTGTTGTTCTGCTTCGTACTTGGTTAGCAGAAGATTAAGGAGTGAATGGTATGGCTCGCGGCGCTAAAGAGTTGTCAGGACGACAAAAGGCAGCTATCCTCCTCATCTCACTCGGGCCGGAAGTTTCTGCCCAGGTGTTCAAGCATTTACGTGAGGATGAGATCGAGCAACTGACATTAGAAATCGCCAATGTGCGAAAAGTGGATACGGATGAAAAAGATAAAATTTTATCTGAATTTCACCAGATAGCAGTTGCCAAAGAGGTAATTGCACAAGGCGGGATTACGTACGCCAAAGAAATTTTGCAAAAAGCTTTGGGTGAGACCAAAGCGATGGATATTATCAATCGCTTGACGGCAAACCTTCAAGTTCGACCGTTTGACTTTGCTAGAAAGGCTGACCCAGGTCAAATCCTTAACTTTATTCAAAATGAGCATCCGCAAACGATAGCTTTGGTGCTTTCTTATCTGGAAGCTCAACAAGCAGCCATGATCTTGTCCGCTCTTCCGCAAGAGCGTCAAGCAGAGGTTGCGAAACGTATTGCGACTATGGACAGCACTTCACCGGAAGTAATCGCTCAAGTTGAACAGGTATTGGAGCAAAAGCTCTCTGCCACTGTTACCCAAGATTACACGCAGGCAGGCGGGATCGAAGCGATCGTGGCTGTACTCAACGGTGTCGATCGTGGAACCGAACGCACGATTCTGGATTCCCTCGAAATTCAAGATCCAGAGCTGGCAGAAGAAATCAAGAAGCGTATGTTCGTCTTCGAGGATATTGCTACTCTCGACAACCGTTCGATTCAGCGCGTTATCCGCGATGTGGAAAATGCCGATCTGCAACTTTCTCTCAAAGTATCCAGCGAAGAGGTTCGGGAAGTTATTTTCCGGAACATGTCCAAACGGATGGCGGATACCTTCAAAGAAGAAATGGAGTTTATGGGCCCAGTTCGCCTTCGCGACGTCGAAGAGGCACAATCTCGTATCGTTGCAATTATCCGTCGCTTAGAGGAGGCTGGTGAGATCATCATCGCCCGCGGTGGAGGAGATGATATCATTGTCTAGGATCATCAAAAGCGCCAATTATCGGCCTTCTGAGGAATCTTTTCTCCTCTCGGTAACGCCTGTACCACTTAAGACGGAAGAAGTTGCTGAAAGGTTGCAAGAAAATCAGGAAATTTTTAATCAAGCTGAGATCGAGGCGAAAACGATCATCTCAGATGCAGAAGAAACCGCGCAAAGCATCTTGCAGCAAGCTTCGGAGCAAGCAGAGCAATTAAGACAAGAGACGCTTGCTCAGATGGAAGAATGGTGGGAACAAAAGCGTCAGGAAGCTGCGCAGCTGTTTCAACAAGTACAAGAACAGGCTATGACGGAAGGGCAGGAGGCAGGTTTCGAAGCGGGTAAACGTGAGGCATACGAGGAGCAAACAGCTACACTCAGCCAAGCAAAAACCATTCTGGAACAGGCGTTTGCCGACAAAAAACAGATTATAGCTGAGGCGGAGCCTTTTCTAGTGGAACTCAGCATGGAAATCGCTAAAAAAATCATTGGACAGGAATTGCAACAGCATCCCGAGCAGGTCCTGGAAATAACGAAAAAGGCACTCCGACGCTCACGTGTTTATGGCGAGATTACGGTATGCGTCAACCATAAGTACTTCGATTATGTGCTCGAACATCGTGCAGGTTTTCTGGAATTGTTAGATGGACAAGCAGAGCTCTCCATTTACCCTGACTATACCGTACAAGATGGTGGATGTGTCATCCGTACTGCTTTGGGAAGTGTCGATGCCCGCATTGATACACAAATGGAGGAGATTAAACAGGCGCTGCTTACGATTGCCCGAGGAAGTGAGGCTCCATGAGCATCCTAGATCTCTCGAAGTACAAGTACATGCTGCATGGATTAGATCCGATGCGCGTGAATGGAAAAGTGACACAGGTTGTTGGACTCACTATTGAGTCGCAAGGGCCAGAAGTGAAATTAGGCGAGATATGCCATCTATATCCGGCTAACACAAAGGAACCGATCATCGCAGAAGTTGTTGGCTTTCGCGAAAACAAAGTGCTGTTAATGCCATTAGGCGAATTGACCGAAATTGGTCCAGGTTGTGATGTGGTCGCGACAGGACGTTCGCTAGATGTAAAAGTTGGACCAGAAATATTGGGTTCGATCCTAGATGGGTTGGGTCGACCCTATCAAGGTTCACTGCCATTTGGGCTGACGTCTTATCCTACGAACAACATGCCGCCAAATCCGATCCTTCGTCCGCGCATTCAAGAACCATTGAGTGTAGGTGTGAGAGCGATAGATGGTCTACTTACCATTGGGAAAGGTCAACGGGTCGGCATCTTCGCTGGATCAGGGGTAGGAAAAAGTACATTGATGGGAATGATCGCCAGAAATACTACGGCAGACATCAATGTCATTGGTCTTATTGGAGAACGCGGCCGTGAAGTCATGGAGTTTATCGAGCGCGATCTTGGGGAAGAAGGACTAAAGCGGTCTGTTGTTGTCGTAGCTACTTCCGATCAACCTGCCATGATTCGAATCAAGGGAGCAATGATTGCGACATCCATAGCGGAATATTTCCGCGATCGTGGAATGAATGTCATGCTCATGATGGATTCCGTCACGCGCTTTGCCATGGCACAACGTGAGGTGGGCTTGGCAATCGGAGAACCGCCGGCTACGCGTGGTTATACGCCATCGGTTTTTGCGATGTTGCCGAAGCTAATGGAGCGCGCAGGAACAGCGGATAAGGGAAGTATTACAGCCTTTTATACCGTACTGGTTGATTCTGACGACATGAACGATCCGATTGCGGATGCGGCGCGGGGGATTTTGGACGGTCACATCGTTCTTGACCGGAAGATCGCTCACAAAGGTCACTTTCCTGCCATTGATGTGATGGCGAGTGTAAGTCGTGTCATGAATGAAATCGTCGATAGTAACCATTTGGATGCTGCTCGTCAGCTGAAAAAGCATTTGGCTACGTTTCGTGAAGCGGAGGACCTCATTAATATCGGGGCTTACAAGCCGGGAAGCAACCGGGAAATCGATGCGGCTATTCGCTACCGTGATATCATTTCTGGATTTACGGCACAAGGAACGCATGAGCCATCTACTTTGCAGGGCGCTATCCAAGCGTTGACAGCTCATTTCGGAGGAGTGAACTAACGTGCGTGTGTTTCAGTTTCATCTCCAAAAGGTTCTTGATTTAAAGGAAAAAGAAAAAGAACAAGCAGAGTGGGCTTTCGGAAAGTCGATCCAGCGTAAAAACGAAGAAGAGTGGAAGCTTACTCAACTAACCGAACATCATGACGAGATGACGGTGAAGCTTCAGGAAGTACAGATGCAGACATGCAGTGCTGCACAGCTCATTTCCATTACCCAATATCAACAATCTGTTGCGAGATCCATCCAGAATCAGCAACATACCTTGCACGGTTGTGAACAGGATGTGGAACGCTGTCAGTCACGATTGACGGAACGTATGAAAGAGTCCCAACTATGGCAACGCCTTCGGGAAAAGTCGCTCCACCAATTTCTGGACGACCAGAAGCAAAAAGAGCAAAAAGAGTTGGATGAGATCGGTACGCAGCTCTATCTTCGCCGAAGCTACTGAGGGAGGTTCCAAATGGAAGAAATCCAAGAAGAACGGGAATACGGCAGGTGGGAATGGTTCTTTTATATGATTGTCATTCCTGCACTGTTTGCCAGCCTCCTTGGCGGTGTGCTCCTGAGCTTGCTCGGAGTAAACGTGTTAGGGACTGTTCTCCACTGGGCTAACTCCATACCGTACGTGGAAAAATTAGTCCCGGACGAATATGCGGCAACTCCCGACTCAGAAGAACAACCTGACATGGACAAACAAGTGGCAACCCTACAGCAAGATCATGCAAAAAACCAGCAGCAGATTACCGCTTTACAAGAAGAGTCAACAAAGAAAGACGCCACTATTGTGGCACTGGAAAAGCAGATCGATGATTTAAACAAGGCAATGGAAGATAAACGTGCTACTGAGGAAGAACGTCAGAAGCAGTTTGCAGATTTGGCTAAAGTGTATACAACCATGTCACCCAAAAATGCGGCAGCCATTATTGAAAATCTCAAGCTGGAAGAGTCAGTGACGGTTATGACCAAAATGAAACCTGCCCAACAAGCGGACATTTTGGCGAAGATGGAACCGAAGAAAGCTGCCGATATTTCGATCTTGTTAAAAGATTCAGTAGTGAACAAAGATGATGACATTGCTGCTCTACAACAACGTGTAGATGTTCTTACAAAAGCGCTGAGCAATACGCGTGATGGGTCTGAATCGAATGAGGATCTAAACAATACATTTACTCAATTGCCGCCAGCGGATGCTGCTGCCATCATTCGTTCACTCATGAATACTAACAAGGCCCAAGCCATTGCTTTAATGAAAGATTTGCCTGCAAATAAACGGGCACAAACTCTCTCAGCGATCGCCAATGACGACAAGAAAGAAAAAGACAATCTGGCGGCTCGCATCACGACAGAGTTGCTTCGAAAATAGATTGAGCAATCATCTGTTTTCGTTCCTATAAGCAACAATTCAAAAAGAGGAGGTGAACGAGATGAATGTGGCCAATTTGACTCCTGCCGTAGGATCAGCTGGATCTGTTACAGCGGCACCTGTGGCAAATGCGGGAGGAACTGGTTTAGGTCAAATGTTTTCCATGCAATTGATGCAGATGTTGGATCAAGTGGGAAACGCAGAAGAGACAATGGTTGCGCCAGAGGGTTTAAGTGAAGAGGAGATGCTAGCATTAGCTGAGCTCATGGCATTATTTGCCCAACTGCTTGGCTCTGGTCAAACTACGCAAGACGAATTACCGCCTGATGCCCAAGAAAAATTTGCAACTGCAATTGAACAACTTTTGGGTAAAGCGCAAGGAAATGCTGGTCAAGTGAGTGAGGATTTGAAGCAGATTCTAGCTAACCTGAAAAAAGGGGAAGCAACTCCAAACGAACTGGACAAGCTGGCAGCTCTTCTCGAATCCCTGAAGAATCAAAAAGGAAATACGGAAGAGTCGAAAAAAAGTGGACTGAACTTGCGATCCGATGTGATGGCAAACATGAACACAACCCAGCAAGACACGTTTAAGACGATTTCACCACTACGGTTGAATCAAGGTCTCTCGGCTTACAAGCTAGAGGCAGGGATTCAGTCTCAAACTGTACAGCCTACCCTGCAAGGCGGCCTTTTGAATCAAGAGGGCGATGCGCAAGAGGGCATGTTGAATGGAAATGGTCAGACACCGATTATTGCTTCATCAAATACGCAGACACAATCGGTACAGACCTTTCAGCAACAGTCGGTTCCAACACATCATGTGAACGCCAATCAGCTGACACAGCAAGTCACACAACTTTTCGTGTCCAAGATGCAGTTGACGCAACATAATGGCGTACATGAGGCGAGGCTGATTCTGAATCCACAATCTTTGGGCCAAGTAGATGTAACCATTACTTCCCAAAATGGAGTGATTACAGCACAGTTCCATGCCGAAACACAGGCTGGAAAGGATATGCTGGACAATCAGCTTCCGCAGCTTCGAGCTGCGTTGACACAACAAGGTTTGCAAGTTGATCGCTTGGAGGTAAACCAGCAGCAGGATACAGCTTTTAACTTCCAACAGCAGCGTGAACAAGCACGACAACAGCAAGAGAATCGACAACAGCAAGATCAAGACGAGCAAGAATTTGCTCTCGATGCCCTGGTAGACAGCAATGAATCAACAGATGTGCTATGGGATCGATTGCGGGAAACGGCTCGCGGCATTGACGACATCGTCTAGGATTGGATATAAGGAGGAAGCGCCATGAACCATTTTCGTGTGGGGCAACCCTATTTTCCTCCGAAAACGAATCACGTCGCAAAAGCTACTACCCAAACTGCTCCGGGAAACAACACGTTATTTCAGCAGTATTTGACGGAATCGATTGGCGCTGCAACCAAGTCGGAGCCACTTAGTTTTAGCCAGCATGCCGTCAATCGCTTGCAGGAGCGGGGCATTACGCTAGAAAGACCGCAGCTGGAGCGTTTGGAGTCCGCTGTGCAAAAAGCAGCCGCCAAAGGCGCCAGAGAGTCTCTCGTTATGATGGATAATGTGGCCTACGTCGTGAGCATCGTAAATCGGAAAATTATTACCGCCGTAGACGATGGCAGCATGAAGGACAATGTATTTACAAACATCGACAGTGCCATTTTCGTGTAGGTGGCTGTTTACTGGGCTGGACCTCCTTTTGAGGAAGCCCATTCGGCTACCGACTGACAGAGGTAGCCGCTGTAAATGAGAAGGTAAAGGAGGAAATAACTATGCTTCGCTCAATGTACTCAGGTATTTCAGGCATGCGTGGTTTTCAAACAAAATTGGACGTTATTGGTAACAATATCGCGAACGTAAACACAGTTGGCTTTAAAAAGGGTCGTGTAATGTTTCAAGATATTTTGAGCCAAAACGTTCAAGGGGCTGGTGCTCCTACAGATGGTGGTAAAGGCGGTACAAACCCGACGCAAATCGGCCTGGGTGCTTCCATTGCTTCTATTGATACTGTTTTCTCTGCTGGTAGCCCAATGACAACAAACCTGCCGACAGACCTTTCCATCGAAGGAGACGCGTTTTTCATGGTCAGTCCTGATGAAGGGGCAACCATCTATTACACGCGTGCAGGGAACTTCACTCGTGATGCCCAAGGTTTCTTGGTGAACTCCCAAGGGATGAAGTTGATGAACACTGATCCGGCTCCAATCCAAATCAACCAAGCAGATGGAATTGTTTCTTACTCCATTGGTAAGGATGGCGTAGTTACGACTGTGGATGATACTGGAGCACTTGCTTCGGACAATACTATTGGCGTAATGACCTTCAACAACCCAAGTGGTTTGAAGAAGATCGGTAACAACCTCTACGAAAACACAGTGAACGCCGGTGCACGTGATGATGATCCAATGACTCCAGCTACTCCAGCAGATGCACGAATCAGCATCATCGCAGGACAACTGGAAATGTCCAACGTTGACCTTTCTGAAGAATTTACAGAAATGATCGTGGCACAACGCGGTTTCCAAGCAAACTCTCGGATCATCACGACATCTGACACAGTATTAGAAGAACTGGTGAACCTGAAACGATAATTTCGTTTAACGGAATTGGCCGGGGAAGTGTTCTAAGCCTTCCCCAGCCTGATCCGGAAAGGAGCAGCCAATGATTAAGTTAACTCGTTTTAACGGCTCTACTTTTTATCTGAACATCACTCACATTGAAACTGTTGAAGCAACTCCGGATAGCGTAATCACGCTATTCAACGACAGAAAGTACATCGTGAAGGATTCGGTGGAATCCATCGCTGAACGTGTTCAGGCTTTTTATCATAATGTTCCTCCGGCAACATCTGTACCGAAAATGCCGGGTGATTCAAATGAATAGCGGGAGGCATTAGCGATGTTTCAAAATCGATTGTTTAACATGGCTCTAATCATTATCATCGCGATATCGCTACTGGGAGTGATCTCGTTTGTTCTCTGGCAAACGTATCTCTCTCCGGATGCGCAAACAGCCACGACGGGAGAGCAAGAAGTGAAGACGCTCACGGCAGAGGAAATGAAAGAGTTCTCCGTTGACACTGGCGAAATTACTACGAACTTGCTAACGAATAATTACATGATTGTACGCTTTAGCATTACGGCCGACAGTGCTGATGCTAAAACAGAGCTGGAGCAGCGTTTGCCACAAGTCAATCAAGTGATTATTAAAACATTGGCGGGGTTGACACCAGAAGACATAAAAGGTACTGAAGGTGTGAACAAGCTGGAAGCAAAAATTATGAATGAAATCAGCTCCCTGATGCAAGAAGGTAAGATTGTTCAAGTAGTGACAACCAAACGCGTCTTGTCATAGGAAGCGATTATGGTATACATAGCAAGGAGGTGACGACATATGGCCGAGGTTCTCTCACAGAGTGAGATTGATGCGCTGTTGGCCGCCCTATCTTCGGGCGAAATGGATGCCAACGAGCTGAAAAAGGAAGAAACTGAGCGTAAAGTCAAAGTATATGATTTCAAACGCGCCCTGCGATTCTCAAAAGATCAGATCCGTGGTTTAACGCGAATCCATGAAAACTACGCGAGGCTGTTGACTACGTATTTTTCAGCTCAGCTCCGTACCTTCGTGCAAATTACGGTTGCCTCCGTCGATCAATTGCCGTATGACGAATTTATACGTTCTATTCCCAAGATGACCATCTTGAACATCTTTGAAGCTCCTCCGCTGGAAGGACGAATGGTTTTGGAAGTAAATCCAAACATCGCCTATACTATGCTGGATCGACTTCTGGGAGGACAGGGGGCGATTCCAGAAAAGATGGGCGCCCTTACGGAAATTGAAACAACGGTGATGGAACGCGTATTCGGCAAAGCGCTGGATACTTTCCACGAGGCATGGAAGCAAATCATTGAGCTAGATCCGTACCAGGAAGGTTTGGAGATGAATCCACAGTTCATGCAGATCGTCTCACCTAACGAGATTGTCGTGGTAATCTCCTTTAGTACCAAAATTGGCGATACAACAGGAATGATCAATCTCTGTTTGCCTCACGTGGTACTGGAGCCAATCATGACAAAGCTGTCTGGACAATACTGGTTCTCCAAACAAAAGAAAACGCGGGATGAAGAAGAGCGTCTGCGTGTAGAAGAGCGAGTAAAAGTTGCAAAATTGCCGATTGTTGCTGAAATGGGGACAGCTACGATTACAGTAGGAGATTTCCTGCAGCTGCAAAAAGGTGATGTCATTCAATTAGATCAATCAATCGACAACAAGTTGAAAATTAAAGTGGGCGACCACTTAAAGTTCTTGGGTCAGCCAGGAACACTTAAAGGAAGGGTCGCCGTACAGATTGATGAAGTCATAGAGGAGGGGGAGGAACAAAATGAGTAGAGATATGCTTTCTCAAGACGAGATTGACGCGCTGTTACGTGCGAACAACTTGGTTGAGGACGAAGAGGAAGCTGTGTCGGCAGTGACCCAGGATGTTGCCGATTTTCTGTCCCCGTTTGAACAAGATGCACTCGGAGAAATTGGTAATATCTCCTTTGGGAGCGCAGCTACCGCGTTATCTACTTTGTTAAGTCAAAAAGTAGATATTACTACCCCTACTGTTTCCGTAGTCAATGTCGATGAATTGGAAAGCGAATTTCCGATTCCTCACGTGGCCGTCCACGTGGAATATACAGACGGTTTCAAAGGAATTAACCTGCTAGTCATTCGCATGGAAGATGCTGCAGTTATCGCGGATCTGATGATGGGCGGAGACGGCAGACCAGCGAGCACTGAAATGTCTGAGCTTCATATCAGCGCGGTTCAGGAAGCAATGAATCAGATGATGGGTTCCGCTGCTACGTCCATGTCGACGATTTTCAACCAGTTCATTAATATTACGCCACCTGGCATCGATGTAATGGATCTGGCGCAAGGAAAGGGTGGAGACAGCTTCTCTGATGATGACAGTCCTCTGGTGAAAGTATCTTTCCGCTTAAAGGTAGGAGAGCAAGGCGAACTTATCGATTCCAATATTATGCAGCTTCTCCCGCTTTCCTTTGCGAAAAAGATGATTGATAGATTGGTTGGAGGTTCAGAGGATGAAGCAGCAGTGGCCGCCCTCATAGATGAGATAGAGATGCCTTCTCTGCCTGCTATGAGTCTGTCGGCTCCTTCTATCCAATCAAGTGCGCCGGAGCAACCACAGAGCCACGTACCGCCTGTAGCGCCGCCACAACAGCAACAGCCGGTGTATCAGCAACCACCGGGTTACGCACAGCCAATGGGCTACCCAGGACAGCCGCCGATGTATCCTGACGCGTATGGACAACCAATGATGCCACCAGGCTACGCTCCGTACCCAGGTATGTATCAGCAGCCTCCAATGGCTCCGCCAACACCACAGCATTTCGGAGGTCTTGCAGCTAGTCAGGCGAATGTAGTACCAGCACAATTTGCTCCGCTTGGAGGTGCTCCTATGTATACAGGAGACATACAGAACTTAAACCTGCTTCACGATATTCCATTGCAAGTAACAGTTGAGTTAGGTCGTACGAAAAAGCTTATTAGAGAAATCCTTGACTTGTCCGCTGGATCGATTATACAGTTGGACAAGCTGGCAGGTGAGCATGTAGATATTTTGGTGAACAACAAATTAATTGCCAAGGGCGAGGTTGTCGTCATTGATGAGAACTTTGGGGTTCGTGTTACAGACATCATCAGTCAGATAGATCGTGTTCAAAAATTACAATAATCCAATCAAGAGGGAAGCATTAGGGAGGAGCTATTCATGTCTAACAAAGTTTTAATCGTAGACGATGCAGCATTCATGCGTATGATGATCAAGGAAATTCTTTCGAAAAACGGGTACAGCGTCGTAGGGGAAGCAAGTGACGGTGCACAAGCAGTTGAAAAGTATAAAGAATTGGGACCTGATCTCGTAACCATGGATATTACCATGCCAGAGATGGATGGAATTTCTGCATTGAAAGAAATTAAAAAATTGGATCCTAACGCGCGTGTGATCATGTGCTCCGCGATGGGTCAACAAGCGATGGTAATCGATGCGATCCAGGCGGGCGCAAAAGACTTCATCGTAAAACCATTCCAGGCGGATCGCGTTCTGGAAGCGATCAAAAAGACAATGAGCTAATGATGATGATCCGGAATGCAGGGGCAAGACTCATTTTAGCCTTCAGTCTGATCCTGTTGCTTTTCGTCTCCTCCCTGCCGAGTACCGCTTTTGCGGAAGGTTCAGTAGCGGATGCGTACAACCAGGGAAAAGTGCCAACTAGCAATGCGCCCGCCGGCAGTGAACAGCCGGCGGCCATTCCGGGCAGCGGAACAGGAAGTATGATCGGGTATCTAGTTCAAGTCATCTTTTCGCTTGGCTTTATTGCAGTATTGATCTTTTTATTGCTCCGTTTTCTTGGTCGACGTCAAGGGGCTCAAAGTCATGGACCAATTAAAGTGATTAGCGCTACTGCGTTAGGCAACGGCAAAACACTTCAGGTTGTTATGATCGGCGAGTCATTGTACATCGTGGGCGTGGGAGAAAACGTTCAATTGCTTCGTAGGATCGAACCGGGTGAAGAGGTAGATCTGATCTTGGCTGACGCAGAGATCAAACCAATGAAAAGCCCATTCTCGCTAGAGTGGCTCCCGTTCGGTAAGAAAAAGCAGGCAGAAGAAGAAATCTTGTTTTCTTCTGATATGGACGGTAAAAGCTTTCAAGATCTGTTGCAGGGTCAATGGAACGACTTGAAAAATCGTCCAAACCAAACAGAACATTGGAAGAAAGAGCAAGCTCAGGACAGAGGGGACCAAAAATGAAATATTTTTTGCAGGTGCTGATGCTTGTCGCAGTGTTGCTATCCGTACCTGATATGGTCATGGCGGCGCCAGCGGGGACACCGCTTGTTCCGAGCATTGATTTGAAGATAGGCGGCGGAACTGGAACACCGCAGGAGACATCGACGGCCATTCAGCTGTTACTGATTTTGACAGTACTATCTGTAGCTCCAGCGATTTTGCTTTTAATGACCAGTTTTGCGCGAATTATGATTGTCTTGTCTTTTGTACGAAATGCATTGGCAACTCAACAAATGCCACCGAATCAGGTATTGATTGCCCTTGCGTTGTTTATGACATTTTTCATTATGGCTCCGACACTCGGACAAGTAAACGAAACAGCCGTGCAGCCATTTATGCAAGGCAAGCTAACGCAACAGCAGGCACTTAACGCAGCAGTCATACCCTTTAAGGAATTTATGGCAAAGCAGACGCGTGAAAAAGATTTAGCACTTTTTCTGGAATACACAAAAGCCGAACGACCAAAATCGATCCAAGATATTCCTTTGAATGCACTGGTACCTGCTTTTGCCATTAGTGAATTGAAGACGGCTTTTCAGATCGGTTTTATGATATTCATTCCTTTTCTCGTAATTGATATGATCGTCTCCAGTATTTTGATGGGGATGGGGATGATGATGTTACCGCCGGTTATGATCTCATTGCCGTTTAAGATTTTATTGTTCATCATGGTGGACGGCTGGTATCTCATTGTGAGATCACTTTTGACCAGTTTTTAGCGACATTCCGAATGCCTCAGGAGGTAGAGCATGACACAAGAATTACTTATGCAAATCGCCCAAAGCTCTGTTTATACCATCCTGCTCATTTCGGCACCCGCACTTGGGGTCGCCTTACTGGTCGGTTTGATGGTCAGTGTCTTTCAGGCAACGACACAAATTCAGGAGCAGACACTCGCTTTCATTCCAAAGATCGTGGCCGTATTTGTCGTGATCTTGGCTGCTGGTCCATGGATGCTTCGGGTACTGCTTGATTTTACGATGGGGATCTTCGGTAACCTTCATCGTTTTGTTGGGTAGCATATGAATCTTTTTCTGATGTATCTGCCCGTATTCTTGCTTGTTTTTGTCCGAATGAGTGCCTTTTTTGTAACGGCTCCGTTCTTTTCCATTCGTGGTGTACCGAATCAGTTTAAAATCGGTCTTGCATTTGTCATGGCCGTCATCAGTTTTCAATCCTTGCCGGTGCAAGGCGAGATTCCGATGGATTTGACATTTATTCTGTATGTCATGAAGGAAGCGCTTGTTGGTGTCATTCTTGGTTACATATGTGAAATGATGTTTATCGCTATTCAGGTTGCCGGCGGACTGATGGACATGCAGATGGGTCTTGCAATGGCAAACGTGATTGACCCCAAAACGGGTACATATATCCCGGTGACAGGTAACTTCAAAAACATTCTGGCTGTCCTGTACTTTTTCAGTATTGACGGGCATCACATGCTGATACAAGGTGTGATAAGCAGTTACCAGGTTATACCGGTGGACATCATGTGGGCGGCTTTCGGAAGCGAAAACGTCATGATGACAGCAGTAAAAACATTTCAAACGATGTTTGTGAGTGCATTTATGATTGCGGCGCCTATCGTCGTTGCATTGTTTCTGGTTGATCTCTCTCTTGGTATTATCGCCAAATCTGTCCCGCAGTTTAATATCTTTGTGGTGGGCTTGCCCATTAAACTGCTTGCGGGTTTTTTACTGCTTATCGTGGTGATGCCTGCGTTCTTGCTGACCCTGAACGGATTGTTTGGGAACATGTTCCGGGCACTTGCAGAAATGATGAAATCGCTCGGAGGATCACCATGAATCAATTGAGGCTTTCTTATCAAGTAGATCTTCAATTTTTTAATGGGGAAAAGACAGAAAAAGCTACGCCCAAGAAAAAGCAAGACGCACGAAAAAAAGGGCAAGTCGCGAAAAGTCAGGATCTTTCCCCAGCCCTATCTTTGACAGCATTTTTCTTTCTGTTAATGATGCTTGGCTCTACCATGCTAGGCACATTTCAAGATTTGATGCGGGAGTCATTGATTACATACACCACGTGGCAAGTAAATGAAGAAAATTTAAAAGTCATCGTGATGCAGCTCGTATTTGAAGCGATAAAAATTGTAGGACCTATTCTGGGCTTGAGTTTTCTTGTCGCATTTGCGGTGAACTACATGCAGGTAGGCTGGCTAATTAGTACGGAACCCCTCCAAATGAAACTGGAAAAGATCGATCCGATTAAAGGGGCAAAACGAATTTTTTCCTTACGCTCGCTCGTAGAGCTACTGAAATCTTTATTGAAAATAAGCGCAGGCATATATGTCGCGTACGTCATTCTATGGAATGCAAAGGAACAAGTTGTACAGCTTTCCTTATTGTCTCTCGGAGCAGTCCTATCGTTTACTGCCGAAGAGGTGACAAAGCTGGGAATCTATCTCGGGTTATTGCTTTTCATTCTCGCGATTCTGGACTACGCCTATCAGCGTTATGAGCATGAAAAGAATCTGCGGATGTCCAAGCAGGATCTCAAGGACGAGCATAAGCAAGCGGAAGGTGATCCGCTTATCAAAGGGAAGATTCGTGAACGGCAAAGAAGTATGGCCATTCGCCGTATGATGCAGGAGCTTCCCAAAGCGGATGTCATTATTACGAACCCGACTCACTTTGCTGTTGCCGTTCGCTATGACGCAAGTGCGATGAGTGCACCGACGGTAATCGCCAAAGGGCAAGACTATCTAGCATTAAAAATAAGGGAAGTAGCGAAAAAGCATCGTATCGTTACCATGGAAAACAAGCCCTTGGCCCGGGCTCTCTATAGTCAAGTTGAAGTTGGGCAACAAATTCCCGAAGAGATGTTTAAAGCGGTCGCGGAAGTTCTCGCGTACGTCTACAAGCTGCAAGGGAAAGTGAAATAAATGGAAGGAGGATAACCAGTGGGATTCAAATTTAAAGAAGTTGGTACGATCCTTTTTGTCATAAGCATTGTTGTCATGATGGTAATCCCACTTCCTTCAGCGCTACTTGATTTGCTGTTGATTTTGAATATCTCCCTTGCATTGACCATCTTGCTTGTGTCGATGTATACAAAAGAAACTTTGGAATTCTCGATCTTTCCGACGGTTTTGCTTATTACAACACTTTTTCGACTAGCCTTGAACGTGTCGACGACGAGAAATATTTTATCGCATGGTGAAGGCGGTAAAGTTATTGAAACGTTCGGTAGCTTTGTAGTCGGTGGTAATCAAGTCGTCGGTTTCGTCGTGTTTCTGATCTTGATCATCATTCAGTTTATCGTAATCACGAAAGGTTCTGAGCGTGTAGCTGAGGTAGCAGCACGTTTTACGCTCGACGCGATGCCTGGTAAACAGATGAGTATCGACGCCGATCTGAATGCAGGGATGATCACAGAAGCAGATGCACGTGTCCGAAGAAAAAAGATTGAGAACGAAGCTGACTTTTATGGAGCAATGGATGGTGCCAGCAAATTCGTAAAAGGGGACGCCATCGCGGGTATTATCATTTTTATCGTAAATATTATTGGTGGTTTTATCATCGGGATGCTCATTCACGATATGAGCTTTGCAGAATCTGCCTCTCGATTCACTACCATGTCTGTCGGTGACGCACTGGTGAGCCAGATTCCAGCGCTCTTAATCTCGACCGCAGCGGGTATTATTGTAACGCGTTCTACTTCTGGTGAAGGTCTTGGTGAAGACATCGTCAAGCAAATGTTCAGCTTTCCGCGTCTTCTCTATATCGTAGCCGGATGCATGTTATTGCTGGGACTCTTTACACCGATTGGAATTCTGCCTGTACTTCCGGTATGCGGGATAATGGGATTTGCTGCTTGGAAAATGGAGAAGAACCAAAAGATGCAAATCCAAGAATCCGCCGACCAGGTGGAAGAGCAGCAATTGGAAGAAGTACGCAGTCCAGAAAGCGTCGTGAACCTGTTACAGGTCGATCCGATCGAATTCGAGTTCGGTTATGGCTTAATCCCGCTTGCCGATGTGAAGCAGGGAGGAGATTTGTTAGATCGGGTCATTATGATTCGAAGACAAATCGCACTCGAGATGGGGATCGTTGTACCGGTCATTCGTATACGTGACAACATCCAGCTTCGACCGAATGAATATATGATTAAAATAAAAGGCAACCAGGTCGCAAAAGGGGAAATCATGCTGGATCACTATCTGGCGATGAGCCCGGGGATCGAAGATGATTCTATTGTTGGTATAGAAACCGTAGAACCTGCGTTTGGATTGCCTGCATTATGGGTAACAGAAGAGAATAAGGAGATTGCTGAGCTTTCCGGCTATACAGTTGTCGATCCGCCATCTGTTGTGGCTACACACTTGACAGAGGTCATCAAGCGACATGCCCACGAATTGTTAGGTCGCCAGGAAACAAGGGCCTTGATCGACAATGTACGGGAGACAGCACCAGTTCTCGTAGACGAGCTGATTCCAAGTATGCTCGCCATTGGGGACGTACAAAAAGTATTGCAAAAGCTGTTGCGTGAAAAAGTGTCTGTTCGAAATCTCAACGTCATCCTTGAAGCACTTGCGGATCAAGCCTTGTATACAAAAGATCCAGATGTACTGACAGAATATGTGAGACAGGCGATGGCGCGACAGATCACACTCCAATTTACGGAGCCAGGACAACCACTTCGCGTGCTTACAGCTGGAGCAGGATTGGAAAAAGCAATCTCTGAACGTGTGGAACAGTCTGAGCAAGGAAGCTATCTGGCGATGGATCCGGAAACGTCTCAGCGAATATTCCAAAACATGTCGACTGAAGTGAGCAAAATGATCAACTCGGGTCAACAGCCGATCATTCTTTCATCACCAGCGGTCCGAATGTACTTGCGTCAATTAGTAGATCGCATGATGCCAGACGTTCCCGTTTTGTCGTACAGCGAGCTCGAACCACATGTTGAAGTGCAAAGCGTAGGGATGGTGAACATTTCGTGAGGGTAAAACGTTACATTGTCGATTCGATGCCAGAAGCAATGGGAAAAATCAGGACGGACTTAGGAATGGATGCTGTGATTCTTAATTCCAAGCCGATAAAAACAGGTGGATTGTTCGGGATGTTTGGCAAACAACGAATCGAAGTAATCGCTGCTGTCGATGAAAAGGCATCCGAGCGAGAAAATCCAACAGTAGCAGCTGAACATCGAACCAACAACGTTTTGCCCAAATCGCAGACGGGTACGTACACCGCTGCTCAAGCGTATCGAAGACCGACTGTGACAAAAACATCGGAGAATCAACAAGTTGAATCAACAGGTAGGGAGCAGGTCGTAGCCGCGTTGACACAAACCGCGGTTGCGACGCCTCCAAAAGAAGAGATCCCAGATACGAGAACTGTGCAAAAGCAAGGAGAGTCAACTGAGCAGCATGCTCCTGCCATGACAACCCAAGAAAGAGCTTTACCCGCAAGTAATCATGACGCGATTGCCACTGAAATGCGAGATATGCGTCAAATGTTTCAAAAGCTGTTGGTGCATGACTTAAGTGAACAACTTCCTCCAGAGATACAGTCTATTCGTGCAAAGTTACTGAAACAAGAAGTGACTGAAGAGCTAACAGCGGAAATCATTCGAAAAGTAATGGAAATGTCGCAACCGGGTGAAAAGTGGACGGAGGAAGAAGCATTTGCTGTATGCCGAACGATTATCACTTCGATGATTGAGCCATATACAGCATCTTCGCCAAAGCTGGGTAAGAACGTACGGTATGCTTTCTTTTTCGGTCCGACAGGGGTTGGAAAAACAACGACCATTGCGAAGCTTGCGGCGAACAGCATGTTGAAGGAAAAACGAAAAATCGGCTTTATTACGGCTGATACGTATCGAATGGCAGCAGTAGAACAATTGAAGACGTACGCAAACATTTTGAATGTCCCGCTGGAGGTTGTCTTTTCTCCGAAAGAAATGGCGGCAGCGATGGAACGCTTAAGTGATTGTGACCTCATTTTTGTCGATACGGCTGGACGAAATTTTCGCAACGATGAATACGTGGAAGGCATTCGTGAATTGTTGGAGCATGGAAAAGACAGCGTGAACTATCTAGTACTTAGCTTGAGCTCCAAATTCAACGATATGAAAGCGATCGTCCAAAATTTTGCGGAAGTTCAAGTGAAGCAAGTCATTTTTACAAAAGCGGATGAAACGAACAGCTTTGGCACGATGTTGAATGTTTGTCAGGAGATGAATCTACAGCTCTCCTATGTAACGACAGGTCAAAATGTACCAGATGATATCGTTGTAGCTACACCCGAGCTGGTTTCAAC
Organism: Brevibacillus sp. HB1.4B; assembly: GCF_013284285.1. Classification (NCBI taxonomy): domain Bacteria; kingdom Bacillati; phylum Bacillota; class Bacilli; order Caryophanales; family Paenibacillaceae; genus Brevibacillus; species Brevibacillus sp. HB1.4B. The sequence goes on along the minus strand of NZ_JABSUT010000002.1, from coordinate 111,739 downwards.
GATGATTATGGGAGAGTAAACAGATGCGTGACCAAGCAGAGCAACTCCGTGAGCGGATGCTACAAAACAAGAAGACACGACCAACTAGACTGGTGACAGTGACGAGTGGAAAAGGTGGTGTCGGCAAGTCCAATTTCAGCTTGAATTTTGGGCTTGGTTTGATTGAGAAGGGTCATAAGGCGGTTTTGTTTGACTTGGATCTGGGTCTGGCAAATCTGGATGTATTAATGGGAATTACACCAAAAAAGCATCTGTTTCATTTGTTAGAGCCAGATACGACTGTTTGGGACATTATCGAGCATGGGCCAGGAGGCTTAGAATTTATCGCGGGTGGTTCTGGATTTACACAGATTATGCAATTAGATGATCACAAGCTTGATCGCTTATTCTCTCATCTGGACCCGCTGCAAGGCTATGCCGACACAATCATTTTTGATACGGGAGCAGGTTTTTCAAAAGAATCCATGCGATTCATGCTCTCCTCAGACGAGGTCATCCTCGTTACCACCCCCGAACCACCAGCGATAACGGATGCATATGCAGTCATCAAGATGCTACACGCACGTAACCCCGCTGTCTCCATTCGATTGGTGATAAACCGAGCGTCGTCGGAGAGAGAAGGGAAAATGACGGCGGACAAGCTTGCGATGGTTTCCAAACGCTTTTTGAATCTGGATATTCAGTCGCTTGGATATGTTTCGGATGATCCTTATGTTTCAAAAGCTGTTAAAATGCAGCGTCCTTTTCTACTTACATATCCACAATCGCAAGCCGCGAGAAGCATACGAAATCTGGTAGAACGGTATTTGGATCGTCCGGCTACTTCAGATGCTTCTGTCAGTGGTCTCAATGGATTTCTTGCGAAGTTGAGGCACTTCATACGATGAGACATAAAAGTAGGAAGGGAGCGACATTCGAATGAGCAAAATCCGCGTTCTCGTCACGGACGATTCTGCATTCATGCGTAAAGTAATTTCGGACATTTTATCAACGGATCCTGAGATTGAAGTGATTGATCGAGCTAAGAATGGACTCGAATGTATTGAAAAATGTAAAGAACTGGCGCCGGATGTTCTAACTCTCGACATTGAAATGCCGGTTATGAACGGTTTGGACGCTTTGGAAAAGCTGATGAATGAATGCCCGGTTCCTATCGTCATGTTGAGCAGCCTGACAAAAGAAGGGGCCGAAGCTACGATTCATGCGTTGGAGCTAGGCGCGTTTGACTTTGTAACGAAGCCGTCTGGTCCAATTTCTCTCGACATCCACAAAGTGGGCGATCGTCTTATCGAGCGCGTGAAGGCTGCGGCAGCATCGAAAGTACGTTTGAGAAAGCAGATCCCTCGCGTAGTCAAACCGGTATCTTCCGAATCAAAAGCTGCACCGACATCTCCAGCAATACGTACGAAAATACCGAGCCCGCCTGCCGTGATACGGTCACAAGTGGGCGGAAAGGCAAGACTGGTGGTTTTAGGTACATCTACGGGTGGTCCTAAAGCATTGCAGAGTGTACTCACTGCAATTCCGGCGAATTTTCCGGCACCAATTGCCATCGTTCAGCATATGCCAGCAGGTTTCACGAAATCGTTAGCAAATCGGCTAGACTCGTTATGCCAAATTCGAGTAACCGAGGTTGTCGATGGCGAGTATTTGGAAAATGGTACAGCTTACATCGCTCCAGGAGGCTTCCATTTCGAAGTTCGTCAAGTAAATGGGAGACTTCAGGCCTATTTACATCAAGAGGAGCCACGAGGCGGTCACAGACCGTCTGTCGATATCCTGTTTGAATCAGTCAGTCAATTGACAAACGTAGACAAATGGGCAATCATCATGACAGGCATGGGAAATGATGGGACTAAAGGGCTAAAGCGTATGAAGGAGCTTGGCGCTGTCACAAGTATTATCGAAGATGAGTCGAGTTGTGTCGTATACGGAATGCCACGAGCAGCGATTCAAGCAGGCTTGGCAGACAACGTGGCCCCATTAGAAAAGATTCCAGAGCTGTTGTGCAAGCTCTTGCACTGATTTTTGGGAGGTGGATCACCTATGGATATGAATCAGTATTTGGACATGTTTATTGAGGAGTCAAAGGAACACCTACAGGCAATCAACGCCAACTTGTTACTCTTGGAAAGTGATCCGGGTAATATTGGCCACGTCAAAGAGATTTTTCGTTCCGCTCATACATTGAAGGGTATGTCGGCGACCATGGGCTTTGAAGACATGGCGAGTTTGACTCACGAAGCGGAGAATGTACTTGACCTGATTCGCAATCAGAAGTTAACGATTACCAGTGATATCATGGACGCTATTTTTCAGAGCGTAGATTTGATTGAAGGCATGGTCATCGATATCACAGAGGGTGGAGACGGTTCAGCGGATGTATCCGCTATTGTAAAGAAGCTGCGGGCGATTGTAGCTGGAGATTTTTCAGCCGAGCAGGAAGTAGCAGCTGCTACGATGGTAGTGGAAGCACCGCAAGAGGAAAGTACACCAGCTGAAGAGCACGAGCTGGACGATTATGCAATGATGGTCTTGAAGCAGTCTCAGGAGCTCGGAAATAACGTTTTGTGGATCAAAGTGACATTGAATGAAAACTGCTTGCTCAAGGCTGCTCGCTCTTACATGGTTTTTGATCAATTGGAATCCATGGGTGAAGTGATCAAAACGAAGCCAGCTGTTGAAGATATCGAGAATGAACGATTTGAACAATCGTTTGAAATCGCCTATGTGACGGAGCAATCGATTGAAAAAGTACGAACTACGATTCTTAACATTTCGGAAATCCAAGATGTGACAATCGAAACGATTCAATTGAAGAGTGAAGCTCCACCTGCTCCCGTAGTGCAACAGACGCCAGCGCCAGCTGAAAAAGGAGCAGCAGAAGCTCCTCAAGCACCTGTGAAGAAGGCAACGGCTGGTGGAAAAACAATTCGTGTGGATATCGAACGCTTGGATATCTTGATGAATCTGTTTAGCGAATTAGTCATTGACCGCGGTCGTTTGGAGCAGTTGGCACGCGAGATCGGAAAGAATGAACTGCAAGAAACCGTGGAGCACATGAGTCGGATTAGTGGCGATTTGCAAAACATCATTCTGACCATGCGGATGGTTCCGGTGGAGCAAGTATTCAATCGTTTCCCACGTATGATTCGCGATCTGCAAAAAGATCTGAATAAAAAAGTGAATCTGGAGATTATCGGTGCGGAGACAGAATTGGACCGTACTGTCATCGACGAAATCGGGGACCCACTCAATCACTTGCTGCGTAACTCGCTTGACCACGGAATTGAGTCTCCAGCAGATCGGAAAAAGGCGGGTAAGCCAGAGGAAGGAAAAATCGAGCTCCGCGCTTTCCACAGTGGGAACCATGTATTTATTGAAGTAAAAGATGACGGTGCTGGAATCAATAAAGATAAAGTTCTCAAAAAAGCGCTTGAGAGAGGGATTGTCAATCCTGCTACTGCAGATAGCATGAGCGACAAGCAAATCCACGAGTTGCTTTTTGCAGCAGGCTTTAGTACAGCGGAGGTTGTATCTGATATTTCCGGTCGTGGTGTTGGACTGGATGTCGTTAAGTCCAAAATTGAATCGTTGGGTGGCAGTGTCAGCGTAGATTCTGTGCGCGGTCAGGGCACGATTTTCCTCATTCAATTGCCGCTTACGCTCTCTATCATTTCCGCGATGCTGGTACAAGTGAAAGATGAGAAGTACGCTGTCCCACTCAGCTCCATCATTGAGACGGCTGTATTTAAAAAAGATCAAATCATGATGGCTCACCGCCAAAAAGTGATCGACTTCCGGGGACGTGTAGTTCCGCTCGTTTCGCTGCAGGACATTTTCCAAGTGCCTGATAATGGGGAAACGATGGAAGATGAAGTGGCAGTCGTCATCGTACGTAAAGGTGAGAAAATGGCAGGCCTTGTCGTCGATTCGTTCATCGGTCAACAAGAGATTGTTCTAAAATCTCTCGGCAAATATCTGGTCAATGTATTTGCTATTTCAGGTGCAACGATCTTGGGAGACGGACAGGTCGCGCTCATCATAGATTGTAACTCGCTGATTAAGTAGAAGGAGGGGCAGCCGCATGCTCGATCAAAAAGAAGTCATTAGCGAAGTCAAAGTGATTGTCTTTCGATTGAAGGACGAAGAGTATGGCGTAGAGGTTCATCAGGTCAGATCCATTGAAAAGCTGGAGCATATCACAAGAGTTCCGCGAACGCCTAGTTTCGTCAAAGGGGTTATTAATCTGCGTGGCGTTGTGACACCGATTATTGACCTACGCAATCGCTTTAGTCTCGAAGAAAGCGTCTATTCCGAAGCAACTCGAATCATTATCGTGGCCGTAGGTGAATTGGAAGTGGGTCTCATTGTAGATGCTGCTAACGATGTTATCGATATACCAGTTGATGCGATTGAACCGCCTCCAGAGGTTGTTGGAGGAGTGGAAGCCGCTTATTTGCGAGGTGTCGCTAAGCTGGATAAACGACTGTTAATCCTCTTAAATCTCGATAAAGTATTGAGCACTGAGGAAATCAAGCAGTTGGACGCAATTGAGGGGTAAGTAAAATGGGCGATTTTACGAAGTTTGGAGATTTCCAATTTGACGTTTTACGGGAAATCGGGAACATCGGTGCTGGTCACGCTGCCACGGCTCTCTCCAAGCTCATACAAAAAGAAATCGATATGAAAGTTCCACAAGTCAAGATTATCCCTTTCGACGAAGTCGCAGATTGTGTAGGAGGAGCGGAAACTGTAGTAGTGACCGTCTTCCTCCGCGTTGAAGGCGATTGTCCAGGGAACATGTTTTTCATCCTTGATTTGGATTCTGCCAAGCACCTACTCGAACAAATTACAGGAATTAATAAAGATGTGTACGAGTGGGAAGAGCTGGAGATTTCAGCGCTGCATGAGATTGGCAACATCTTAACAGGCTCTTATCTATCATCGTTAGCTGATTTTACACAATTAAATTTACAACCGTCTGTACCTGCACTCGCTGTGGATATGGCTGGAGCTATTCTAAGTTATGGATTAATAGCGTTGGGTCAAGCGGGTGACTTTGCCCTCACGATTGACACCGCTTTTTTCGAAGGCAATGAACAAGTAAAAGGGAACTTTTTCTTAATTCCTGATCCTGAATCGCTCCCAACACTATTTCGTTCATTAGGGGTTCCGTTCGATGGAGATTATTAAGATAGGGATGGCTGATCTTGGTGTGGCAAAGCCGCCGAGTAAGCTGCGTACTACCGGTTTAGGTTCTTGCGTAGGGGTAGTGCTCTACGATCATATCCATAAAATTGCAGGTATGGCACATGTTATGCTCCCTGAATCGTCTTTGGCTAAAAGCGGGGAGCTAACAATAGGCAAGTATGCGGATACAGCAATCCCCCATCTGATTCAGTTGATGGTGAAGGCTGGTGCTGAGACCAGACACACAGTTGCAAAATTGGCTGGCGGTGCACAAATGTTCGCATTTTTAGGGAATAATGACACCATGCGGATTGGGCCTCGGAATGTAGAGGCGTGCAAACTTGCATTGAAGGATGCTCATATAAAGATCGTGGCAGAAGATACAGGGGGAAACTGCGGTCGGACAATAGAGTTAGATGCCACAAACGGCATTCTTCAAATCAGGACCGTAAATCAAGGTGTGAAGGAAGTATAACAAATGTTAGGAACCATTTGGATTAATTTTGGATTAGGAATGCTCGCATTTCTTGTGACGCTGGGTACGGCTGTGGCGAGTAATGTCTGGCTCGTATCACTGGAGAGAGCAGGTATCGCATTTGTCCTATTCTTCCTCGCTGCATTTCCAATTCGTTGGCTGCTCGCAACGTTCATACAGTCATCTACTCCACCAATGGTTACGGACACGCTAGAGGGGACAGACTCTCCTCTAGCGGAAGGTGGGGTCGTACTGGAAATTGGACAACTATTAGAACAGGAAGATCAAACATTTGCACCACTCTCAATCAACAAGATGGAAAGGGTTCATCCTACTGAGGATCCAGCCACCGTTGCAGAGGTCGTTAGGCGCTTATCAGATGAGTAAAGGTTGGTGACTATTCGTGGCACGGCTAACCAGTCAAGAAAAAGCAAAAGAGTTCGATAAATGGGTCATGTGGAAACAAGAGGGAAGTCGCGAGGCGGAGGTTGACTTGGTCACGCGGTTTTTGCCACTGGTAGATAAGGTGGCAAATCGGTTGGCGATTAATTTGCCAGCAAATGTGGACAAGGATGACTTGATTAGTTATGGGCGCTTTGGACTATTGGACGCTTTGGCTAAATTCGATCATACCCGGGGTCTCCAATTTGAGACGTACGCCATGTGGAGGATTCGTGGTGCAATGATCGATGGACTACGCGAGAACGACTGGATCCCTCGTACTGTTCGAGACAAGGCCAAAAAAATCGAAGAAGCATACACCACCTTGGAACAGCAAATGCTGCGAATGCCAACCGATCAAGAAGTGTCTAATTATCTGGGAATAAGCAAAAAGGAGCTTCAACAGGTTTTCTTGGAAACCTCTCTTGCCAGCATGGTTTCTATCGATGAGGCAGTAGGGGATGAAGACGAACAAAAAACAGCAAGACATTCGTATATCATTGACGAGCTCACACCTCGCCCTGATAATGTGGCGGAAGTATCCAGCTTAAAAGAGGTTCTAGTAACGGTCATCGACAAATTGCCTGAAAAGGAACGATTGGTTGTCTCCTTGTTTTATTTTGAAGAAATGACCTTATCAGAAATTGCGGAAATCATGAGCTTGTCACCTTCAAGAATATCCCAGTTGCACTCCAAAGCTCTTTTCCGACTTCGTTCTGCGTTGTCCAGATGGAAATCGCAATTAATGTAAGGGGACATTACCCAAGCTTGAGAGGGGTAGAATGATGGAAGGAATCGGGAATTATAAAATAGAAGTAAAAATTTCAGCTGATAAATTGGAGGCTGAGGTACTTCTACGAGCGGACGAACAAGATATCGACGAAATTGTCGTCTTGGAAACAGATGTTTACAAAGCATTACAAACAAGCAATGTGAAGTATGGAATTCTCGATGATGTAGTCCAGAACTTGTGTACCTTACCCGCGAAGTATGCAAATGCGAGAGTAAAGGTTGCTCAGGGGATTGCACCTGTGGCCGGAACCGATGCGACTATCGAGTACCCCTATTTGGCATCTATTAATGAAGGGGAAGGTCCAAAAGAGCTAGAGGATGGTCGAGTTGATTTTTATAATGTGACGACAATCCCTAATGTGGCAAAAGGACAACTCTTGGCACGTAAAATATCAGCAAGCCAGGGACAACCAGGCACAGCAGTTACCGGAGAGCCCATCGCTCCCAAAGCCGGCAAGGAAATAAACATAAAGCCTGGGAAAAATGTTGTGCTCAATCAAGAGCGGACGATGCTATACGCCGCTATTGACGGACAAGTCTCCTTCACGGAACAGGCAAAAATGAACGTGTTTCCCGTATTTGAAGTAAACGGGGATGTCGATTTTGGTGTTGGCAATATTGATTTTGTGGGAACGGTGGTCATTCGCGGGAACGTATTGAATGGCTTTCGCGTAAAGTCATCCGGAGATATCCGTGTACTTGGAAGTGTAGAAGGGGCCGAGTTGTACGCGGAGGGCTCTATTGAAATCAAAAGCGGGATTGTTGCTCAGGACAAAGGCTGCATTGTTGCGGGGAAAGATGTTCGGACATCCTTTATCCAAAACGCCAATGTAACGGCTGGCAATCAAGTGATTGTTTCACAAAGCATCATGTTCTCAACCATACGAGCCGGAAAGCAAATCATCTGCAAAGGAGCAAAAGGCTTCATTATTGGTGGCGTGCTTCAAGCTGGGGAAAAGATTGTGGCACGAGTATTTGGGAACAGCAGCGCCACTCCTACGATACTCGAAGTAGGAGTAAAACCAGAATTAAGACAAGAATTGGCGAACATTCAAAAAGAACTACAAAATGTGTATGAAAATTTACGCAAAACAGATCAAGGCCTAGGCGTTATTAATCAGATCCTTCAAGTTAGCAAAGAACTTCCAGCAGACAAACGTCTCATGCAAATCAAGCTAACCAATACTCGTTTGGTTCTGGAAAAAGAAAGCAAGGAATTGGAAGCACGCAGAAATGATATTGAACTCGAGCTGAAAGGGGAAGGACCAGCAGCTATTGAGGCATATCATGTGATGTATCCAGGAATCAAAATGACGTTTGGAAAGCTGGTGCACTTTATCAAGCACGAGTATGCGAGAACGCGATTTATTGTGCTGGACGGTGAAATTAGCACAGCAACTCTCATCTAATCCAGGATGCTTACATACTTAGTGTGACAAAGGGAGTTGGGGCCATATGAGTTTGAAAGCGGTTGAATTGCAGGTGGCAATACCACGTACGCTAGAAGTCAGCCGAATTCAGGAGCATCAGCAACAACGAACCATGCATGAACAACAATCAATGATTGATCAGCGAAGAGACCTGGATGAACATATGCGCCAGCGCCCGAGCGATCTTGAGCAATCACAAAAGAACCAGATACGCGAACGAGAAAAAAAGCAAGGACAGCAAGAACATCAGGACAAAAAAGAATCCGCTGGAAGTCAATTGTCCGAATCGAGCGAAGGTGTATCTACGAATGCTGATCTCATGAGAGATCCATTGCGTGGACGTATTATAGATATTTCTTTATAAACGAAGTCAAGCCAGAAATAAAGGTGGACAACATGGACGTAGTGTATCCCATCCTGATTGGAGCAGGAATGATCAGTATGCTTCTTGCTTTTGTCATTAAAAAGAAGCAGCCTGTTGACTCCTTTTCCTCAATACCGACACAACGCACGACGGACAAGGACGAGCTCGAAAAAAGCGTGCAGCGTCTTCAAAAACAGGTAAAGCAAGAAACCCATCTTCTTTCTGCAGAATGGCAGGAAATGAGAGCGGATCTTCTCGAGGATATCGCTAGTTTGCGCAAGCGATTAGACAATATAGAAGAAGAATGGCAAAAGAGTGAGAGTCACAAGCAAGAGGCTCCAAATGATACGGATAGGATAGAACCAGCACCTCAAGTTCAAGAGGTGGATATGCTGGCACTGCGAGAACGTTATCGCCGTGCCTTTGAGCTGAGTAAAGAAGGTTTGTCTCGGGATGAGATCGCAAAACGACTCGGTGCCGGCAGAGGGGAAATCGATTTGGTCTTTTCCTTGGCTGACAGGCATGAGAGAGGTCTTGCCGATGCGTAAACAAGAGCTATTATTTGGATTTGGAGCAGGACTGATTGTGGCTACCTCCATTATTGGACTGTTAGCGCCTAAGCAAACTGCGCAAGCACCAGCCCTGACTGTCGATCAAATGAAAGTAGCTGCACAAGAGCTGGAAATGGTCGTACTTACAGCAGAAGAATACAAACAGTGGCAGGAAGAAAAGAAAGTGAACGTACAGCCAGCTCCTGGAGTGCCTAAGGCGCCAGTTACGCCAAAGGTAGGTCAAACCGTGGCGCCTGTGACTAAGCAGCCGCAGCCGCCAACAGTACAGCCTACGACACCTGCAGCTTCATCGGAACAAAAGGTCATTCCGCCAACGAATCCAGAGAGTAAGGACGGCCAGTCTACTCCAACCGTACCGAATACGCAGACACCAACGTCACCCAATACGTTGGCACCTAAAGCTCCGACAGTAGAAGCACCAGTAGCAGATAAGAAGGTATCTTTCACTGTCCCTTACAAAGCAACTGCAGAGGATGTAGCGCAGATTCTAGTAAAGGAAGGAATCCTTCCTGCCGACAATCAATTTGTGGCACAGCTACGTGCGAGCGACAAGCTAAATCGTATTCGTGTAGGTACCTATGAAGTGTCGACCGCCGCTCAGGAAGCAGACATCGTCAAGTTGATCACAACACCGCCTAAAAAATAGGCGGTTTTTTCAATGTAACCAAATGTGTCCATTTGTCCTCTGCCAAGAAGGGTCAAAACTTTTTTTACGAAATAAATGGAATTCGTTTGTTGCAATTGAAACTCCCATATGATATATTCATTTACGGTGTTGAAATCGCACGTCCACCAATTCCGGCAACGGTGCTGCCTAAGGCAGAATTGCTTGGAACATGCGGTGTGGCGGAGGTAGGCATCACAAAAACCATTTTTGAAGGAGGTGTGAAATATGGCAGTAATTTCGATGAAACAATTGCTCGAGGCTGGTGTACACTTCGGTCACCAAACTCGTCGTTGGAACCCGAAAATGGCTCGCTATATCTTCACCGAACGTAACGGAATCTACATTATCGACCTGCAAAAAACCGTTAAAAAAGTAGAGGAAGCGTACAACTTCGTACGTGAACTCGCTCAAGACGGTGGAAAAATTCTCTTCGTTGGTACGAAGAAACAAGCACAAGAATCCGTTAAAGAAGAAGCAGAACGTACAGGTCACTACTTCATCAACCAACGTTGGTTGGGTGGTACTCTGACAAACTTCACTACCATCAAAAAACGTACTGCTCGCTTGGCTGAGCTGAAGCGTATGGAAAACGATGGTACTTTCGCAGTATTGCCTAAGAAAGAAGTTATCGTTCTGCGCAAAGAAATGGATCGTCTGGAAAAATTCTTGGGCGGTATCGCTCACATGGATAAACTGCCTGACGCTCTGTTTGTCATCGATCCTCGTAAAGAGCGCATCGCTGTAGCAGAAGCTCGTAAATTGGGTATCCCAATCGTTGCGATCGTAGATACTAACTGCGATCCAGATGAAATCGATTATGTGATCCCAGGTAACGATGACGCAATTCGCGCTGTGAAATTGCTCACTGCTAAAATGGCAGACGCTCTCCTGGAAGGAAACCAAGGTACAGAGCAACAAGCAACAACAACTGCGTAAGCATGTGTGTTAAAGGGTGGACTGAGGGTGTCAGAACCCCCGTCCATCCTTTTTTGCTGAATAGCGTCGCCAAGGTTAACAGGTGACTTGCTTTTCGATTATAATAAGATCGTAACTTTTCGAGGAGGTTTCACTCAATGGCAATTAGTGCACAAGCTGTTAAAGAACTGCGCGAGCGTACAGGCGCAGGTATGATGGATTGCAAACGCGCGCTGGAAGAAACAGCAGGCGACATGGAAAAAGCGATTGACTTGCTCCGTGAGCGCGGTGTAGCGAAAGCAGCAAAAAAATCTGGTCGTATCGCAGCAGAAGGTTTGACTGCAACAGCGGTAGCTGGAAACGTAGCAGCAGTTGTTGAAGTGAACTGCGAAACTGACTTCGTAGGTAAAAACCCTGAGTTCCAAGCACTCGTTAAAGACATCGCTGAGCACGTTGTATCCCAACGCCCTGCATCTGTTGAAGAAGCGCTGGAGCAACCTTTCAAAGGTGCTGGCGAGACTTTGGGTCATGTAATCAACGAGAAAATCGCGACTATCGGAGAGAACATCTCCTTCCGTCGTTTTGCACTCTCCGAGAAAACAGACAACGGCGCATTCGGTGCTTACCTCCACATGGGTGGCCGTATCGGCGTTCTGGTTACTTTGGAAGGTACACAAGACGAGACACTGGCTCGCGACCTGGGCATGCACGCAGCAGCGTCCAACCCACGTTTTGCTAACCGTGAAGAAGTTTCCGCTGATGAGATCGAGCGTGAGCGTGAAGTTCTGAAAAACCAAGCACTGGCTGAAGGCAAACCTGCTAACATCGTTGAGAAAATGGTTGAAGGCCGCCTCTCCAAATTCTTCGAAGAATACGTACTGGTTGAGCAACCATTCGTAAAAGATACTGACAAGAAAGTAGCTGTTCTGTTGAAAGAAGCAGGCGCTACCTTGAAAGGATTCGCTCGCTTCCAAGTAGGCGAAGGTATCGAGAAGAAACAAGAAGACTTCGCAGCTGAAGTAATGGCTCAAGTTAATAAGCAATAATAAAGGTTATAGGGAACACCTTCGTGTTCCCTATTTTCAAAGCGAGAGTTTCACTTTGTGTGAAACTTTCTGCATGTAAATAGCAGTGTGTACCTGTTCCCAATTAGAAGGAATGCAGACTGGGCACAGAGAATGATTCATGAATGGAGGCCGTTTCACATGCCACTTCCTGCCTATAAACGGGTTGTGTTAAAGTTGAGTGGGGAAGCTTTGGCGGGGGACTTAGGGTATGGGATTGACCCAAAGGTAATTTTCTCCGTCGCTAACCAGATCAAGGAAATCGTAGAATTGGGTGTACAAGTCGCAGTAGTCGTCGGAGGAGGTAACATCTGGCGCGGACTTTCCGGCAGCTCTAAAGGAATGGATCGGGCAACAGCCGATTACATGGGGATGCTGGCCACAATTATGAACTCACTCGCCTTGCAGGATGGGTTAGAAAAAGTGAACGTCCCGACTCGTGTTCAAACCTCGATTGAGATGAGACAGGTAGCAGAACCATACATACGCCGTCGTGCCATTCGTCATTTGGAAAAAATGCGTGTGGTCATCTTCGCTGCCGGTACTGGTAACCCTTACTTTTCAACGGATACGACTGCTGCTCTGCGTGCAGCTGAAATTGAAGCTGAAGTAATCCTGATGGCGAAAAACAAGGTAGACGGTGTGTACACTGCAGATCCAAGCCTTGACCCGAACGCTAAGAAGTACGACCAGTTGACATTCCTGGAAGTGCTGAATAAAGGTTTAGGTGTCATGGATTCAACAGCGTCCAGCCTGTGCATGGATAACAGTATTCCGTTGATCGTCTTTAACATTTCTGAAGAAGGCAATATTCGTCGGGCAGTAATGGGCGACAAAATCGGTACTCTAGTGAAAGGGGAATAATTATGCCACAAACTGTGCTAAAAGACATGGAAGATCGCATGAATAAAGCGATCAATGCTTTGAAAAGAGATCTGTCTAGCCTGCGTGCAGGTCGTGCGAACCCAGCGATGCTGGAGCGTGTTACAGTAGACTACTACGGCACTCCAACGCCGATTAGCCAATTGGCAAACATCAGCGTTCCAGAACCACGTATGCTGACTATCCAGCCTTGGGATAAAACCGCGCTCAAAGAAATTGACCGTGCGCTGCAACAATCGGATTTGGGAATATCCCCATCCAACGATGGTGTGATTATCCGTCTGATGATTCCTCCACTCACAGAAGAGCGTCGTAAAGAGCTCGTGAAGCTGGCAGGAAAAGGTGGAGAAGAAGCAAAGGTAGCTATTCGTAACATCCGTCGTGATGCAAACGATGAAATCAAAAAGCTGGAAAAAGCTGCTACCATTTCTGAGGACGATTCCCGTCGTCATCAAGAAACCATACAAAAAGCGACGGATAAATTCATCGCCGAAGTTGACAAGATCGTTAAGGACAAAGAGAAAGACATTTTGGAAGTATAGGTAATGGTAATCCCCCTCGATTGAGGGGGATGTACGTCTATATCTCTCATTACGGGGGAACACTTTATGTTAGAACATCTGGCGCGCAAATGGGGCCGCAAAGAAAAGCAAACGGAGCCAGCCGAGTTGGATCGTTCCGGTAAGATCCCGGAACATGTGGCGATTATTATGGATGGCAACGGTCGTTGGGCCAACAAGCGCAGTTTACCCCGGGTTGCCGGGCACCGTGCAGGAATGAAAGCAGTAAAGGAAGTCGTCAAGGCTGCAGACGAGATCGGTGTGCGTTATATGACGATGTACGCATTCTCTACCGAAAATTGGAAGCGCCCACGCGATGAAGTGGATTTTCTCATGAAACTTCCGCAGGAATTTTTGTCGACAGAATTGGATGAATTAATAGAACGTGGTGTTCGCATTCGCATGCTGGGCAGTAAAAACGAGCTGCCTTCTCATACGCTGAAAGCACTGCTGGAAGCAGAAGAGAAAACGAAGGACAATAGCGGTCTGCAATTGAATTTTGCTCTGAATTACGGCGGGCGAGATGAACTTGCGAAAGCTTTTTCAGAGATGGCGGCACAAGTAAAAGCAGGTGAGCTTCAACCAGAGCAACTGACTGAGGAATTGATATCGAGCTACCTGTATACAAGCGAAATTCCCGATCCAGACCTCTTGATTCGCACAAGTGGAGAGATTCGCTTGAGTAACTTTATGCTGTGGCAATTGGCATATACAGAATTATGGTTTACGGACGTGCTATGGCCTGATTTTACCCGTGAACATTTTTATCAAGCAATCGTGGAATACCAAGGCCGAGCTCGTCGCTACGGGGCGGTATAACCGAGAGGTGGAATCAGTTGAAGCAACGTATAATAACAGGCCTGATTGGTGGGGCTGCTTTTCTATTATTGATGTATGCTGGTGGAGTTTGGTACTCACTATTGGTGTTTTTACTGGCTGTCATTGGCTATTTTGAATTTATGAGAATGGCTGGCATTCAGTCATTTTATTTGGCAGGATTGCTCGGATATGTATTGATGTTAAGCATTTTGTGGCCGTCTCTATTATTTTCGGATTGGCTCAGTATCAGCATGCCGGATCTGATGCTGCCCGTCATCCTGCTCTTGTTGATTTACTCCGTTTTACGGAAAAATCAGTTTCACATTGAACACGTCGCCCTTACGTTGGTGGGGGCGTTATACATAGGCTACGGTTTTACTTATATGGCCGCTACCCGAAACCTACCTGAAGGATTCATGCTGACGGTCATGGTCATTATGGGAATCTGGTCGACTGATTCGGGCGCCTATTTTGTGGGAAAAGCAATAGGTAAGCGTAAACTGTGGCCAGAAATAAGTCCAAACAAGACGGTGGAAGGGGCCTTAGGAGGTCTCGTCGCTTCTGTCTTGATTGTCCTTTCCATCAATGCAAGCTTTGGACATTTTGCGATTGATCAGGCTTTGACTATCGCACTTGTTGCGGGGATCGTCGGGCAATTGGGTGATTTGGTTGAGTCGGCTTTCAAGAGACATTTCCATGTAAAAGATTCAGGACAGCTCATTCCGGGTCACGGGGGCGTTTTGGATCGCTTTGATAGTTTTTTGCTCGTCTTTCCGGTTCTACATCTATTAGGTATTGTCTAAAACCTTTTGCATATAGAAAGAGATATAGAGGGTGAAATCCGTGAAAAAAATAGCGCTCTTAGGTTCAACGGGGTCAATTGGAACGAGTACGCTTGAAGTCGTAGACCAGCATCCTGAGGATTTTTCGGTGGTGGCTATGGCTGCTGGAACAAACGTCGATCTATTGACACGCCAGGTGGAAAAATTCAAGCCCGAGCTCGTTTCTGTGGGAAATGAGGAGGCTGCCGTTGAACTGCGAGATAGATTGGCGGGTAAGTCTCAACCAGAAATCGTTTACGGGGCGGAAGGATTGGAACTGGTTGCCCGTCATGAAGCTGCCAATTTCGTTATGACCGCTGTTGTCGGCAGTGTAGGGGTCGCACCTACACTCGCTGCGATTGAGGCGGGAAAAACAATTGGACTGGCCAACAAAGAGACACTGGTGAGCGCTGGCCCTGTCGTCATGAAACGAGCGAAAGAAAAAGGCGTATCGATTATTCCAGTAGACAGCGAGCATTCAGCTGTCTACCAATGTCTGCAAGGGGAGCGCAAGGAAGATGTGGCGCGGGTCATTTTGACCGCTTCAGGAGGTTCTTTCCGTCACCTCTCTCGCGAGGATCTACAGCAAGTGACAGTAGAGCAGGCATTGGCTCATCCGAATTGGAGCATGGGTGCAAAAATTACCATCGATTCTGCTACCATGATGAACAAAGGATTTGAAGTGATCGAGGCTCATTGGCTGTTCGATTTATCTTATGAGCAAATCGAATGCGTATTGCATTATGAAAGTATCATACACTCTATGGTAGAATACAAAGACAGAGCGGTCATGGCCCAACTCGGTACGCCGGATATGAAGGTTCCGATTCAGTACGCCATGAGCTATCCCATTAGAAAAGAACTGCCTACGGAACCACTTGATTTAGTCAAGATCGCCACGCTTCATTTTGCAGCCATGGATTATGAGCGTTATCCTCTGTTAAAATTAGCGTACGAGTGCGGCATGGCAGGTGGTACGCATACTGCAGTACTAAATGCAGCTAATGAGGTCGCAGTTGATAGGTTCTTGAAGGGAGCGATCAGTTTTTTGGACATCGAAAAGGTCGTCCGAAAAACGTGCGAAGCTCACCCGGGTGTAGCGAGTCCAGAGCTTACAGATATTTTTGCAGCTGATGAGTGGGCACGCTCTTATGCGCTCGTCTCCATCTAAGGAAATATGAGTGTTAGATACTTGACAGAAAGGTGGCTGTTCACTTGCCTTTGCCCAACCTGGATTCCGTTGAATCAATTCTCGCGATTGTAGTTGTATTTGGGGTACTTGTCTTTGTGCACGAACTAGGACACTTCCTTCTGGCCAAGAAGGCAGGAATCTTATGTCGTGAATTTGCACTGGGAATGGGGCCAAAAATTTTTCGCGTGAAGCGGGGAGAAACGGAATACACCTTACGCCTGTTACCCATTGGTGGTCTCGTTCGCATGGCGGGGGAAGACCCGGAAATGGATATGTTGAAACCGCACATGGAAGTAAGCGTGGAGCGGGATGCGTTAGGAAAGGTCACACATATTTTGCTCGATGGGCCAAGTACTGGTTCACCTCGTGCGATTACCGGTACGGTGGTACATTTTGATCTGGAGCAAAATTTAAATATCGTGCTTGAACTAGATGGAGAGCAGAAGACATTTGCTGTTCATCCACAGGCTCAGCTGGTCAAGGATGGACAAGAAGTACAGATTGCTCCTCTGAACAGACAGTTCAAAGGCAAGACAGTTTCCCAACGTTTTTGGGCGATTTTTGCAGGACCTGCAGCCAACTTTTTGCTGGCGTTTGTTTTGTTTATCGTGATCGGCTTCTTGTACGGCGTACCGAATGGCAGCCATCTGGGGAATGTGATTCCGGGAGGACCTGCTGCTCAAGCTGGATTATTGCCAGGTGATAAGGTGATCGCGATTCAAGGTCAGCCTGTATCCTCGTGGAAAGACGTTGTAGAGAAGATTAGCAAAGCGCCGGACCAACAATTAACATTTGATTACGAGCGCAATGGCCAGCGTATGACTGTGCCAGTTAAAGTAGGGAAAGACGAAAATAACGTGGGCAAAATCATGGTAACCAATGCACTCACGTTTGCCCCAGGAGAAGTTCTCAAATACGGTGCAACTTCCACTTACGAGTTTACGATGATGATCCTGAAAAGCTTGGGAATGCTCGTGACGGGTGAATATGGGCTGAAGGACTTGAGTGGTCCAGTCGGTATTTTCAAGATGACAGGAGAGGTTGCTCAACAAGGTATGGCGATTCTATTGAAATGGGCTGCTGTATTGAGCATTAACCTTGGATTGTTCAATCTGTTGCCACTGCCTGCCTTAGATGGCGGACGTCTCGCATTCTTGGGAGTAGAGGCGTTGCGTGGTCGACCTGTTGACCCGCATAAAGAAGGAATGGTTCATTTCCTGGGCTTTGCCTTTTTGATGTTGCTGATTTTGGTAGTGACTTGGAATGATCTGCAACGATTGTTCTCCTAATCACGTACTAACACGATAGAAAGAAAAACAGACATACCTAAAAGGATGGTGCAAAATGTTCAAGCGCGAGGAGACGAAACCGGTTTTTGTAGGTGGAGTGCAAATCGGGGGCCAAAAAAGCGTAGTCATCCAGTCGATGACGACAGCAGACACGCGTGATGTAGAAAAAACTCTGGCTGAGATTCAGAGACTGCACGATGTCGGTTGCCAAATTGTTCGCTTGGCCGTCATCAATGAAGATGCAGCCCGTGCCATCAAAAAAATTAAAGAACGCTCCCCATTGCCGCTTGTTGCCGACATTCATTTCGACCACAAGCTCGCGTTGATTGCACTGGAGAGCGGGATTGATAAAATTCGGATCAACCCAGGAAACATCGGTTCGAAAGAAAAAACGCAACGCGTAGTGGAAGCGTGCCGCGAGCGCAATGTTCCGATCCGTATCGGGGTCAACTCCGGTTCAGTGGAGAGAAGACTTTTAGAGAAATACGGTTACCCTTCTCCGGAAGCGATCGTAGAAAGTGCGATAGACCACGTGCAAATTCTGGAAGACTTGAATTACGACAACATCGTCATTTCCTTGAAGTCTTCCGATGTTCCAACAATGATCCAAACATATTCGTTGATGGCACAGAAACGCAACTATCCACTGCATGTCGGTGTTACAGAAGCAGGTACACAGTTTTCCGGTAGCATTAAGTCTTCAGTTGGAATTGGAACGGTATTGTCGATGGGAATCGGTGACACCATCCGCGTATCCCTGACGGCTGATCCTGTTGAAGAAATTAAAGTAGCGAAACAAATCCTTCGCAGCTTGGATATCGTGAACAACGATCCAGTGGTTATTGCATGCCCATCTTGCGGTCGATGCGCAATTGACCTGATTGGCTTGGCAACAAAAGTCGAAGATGCCATTTCGACGCTGAAAGTACCGTTAAAAGTAGCGGTAATGGGTTGCGCGGTTAATGGTCCTGGTGAAGCTCGTGAAGCTGATGTAGGCGTTGCCGGCGGAAATGGCGAGGGCTTGATTTTCCGTAATGGTGAAATTGTTCGGAAAGTAAAAGAAACCGAGTTGTTTGAAGAGCTGATGAAAGAAATTAATGAAATTGTAAACGAGCAAAAACCTACAACTGTAGGGTAATGCACGTTGATTGCTGATAAGGCATAAGGAGGACACGCACGTGTTGAAGCAAAGTCAAATGTTGATCCCTACCCTGCGGGAAGTGCCATCCGACGCGGAGATTGCCAGCCACAAGCTGCTGCTCCGTGCTGGTATGGCCCGCCAACTGGCTTCCGGTATTTATACGTACCTGCCCCTGGCGCTCCGTTCCCTGCACAAAATCCAAGCGATTGTGCGTGAAGAAATGAACAATGCTGGGGGACAAGAGCTGTTGATGCCAGCGATGCAACCAGCTGAGCTGTGGCATCAAACGGGTCGTTGGGATGTATACGGTCCAGAGCTCGTTCGCCTGCGTGACCGTCATGATCGTCCTTTTGCCTTGGGTCCAACCCACGAAGAAGTCATTACGAGTCTCGTACGTGATGAGATTAACTCTTACAAAAAACTCCCGATCAACCTTTATCAAATTCAAACCAAGTTCCGTGATGAAGTGCGTCCACGCTTCGGTTTGATTCGTTGCCGCGAGTTTATTATGAAGGATGCTTACTCTTTTGATACGTCACAAGAAGGTCTGGATCGCAACTTCCAGGCGATGTATGATGCGTACACGAACATCTTTACCCGTGTAGGCTTGAACTTCCGTGCAGTAGAAGCGGATGCAGGTGCAATCGGCGGAAAAGGCACTTACGAATTTATGGCGCTTTGCGACATTGGGGAAGACACGATTGCTTATTCTGAAGAAGGCGATTATGCGGCCAACTTGGAAAAAGCAGAAGTCGTGTACAAGCCATATGCGAAGCCAGCAACAGAAGCGCCAGCTCGCGAAAAATTGCATACGCCTGGTACCAAAACGATCGACCAATTGGTAGAAGCACTGCAAATCGAAGCAAAGCAAATCATCAAGAGCCTCATTTATCGTATAGACGACAAGCTGGTTATGGTTCTGGTGCGCGGTGATCATGAGATCAATGAAGTGAAGCTGAAAAACTTGTATGATGCGACGATCGTAGGGCTGGCTTCTGAAGCGGATATCGTTTCGGTAACAGGAGCTCCTGCAGGATTTGTTGGCCCTGTTGGCATTGATCCTGAAAAAGTGGAAATCATTGCGGACAATTTTGTTCAAGATGTTTATGATGGTGTCGTCGGTGCCAATGAAACAGACTATCATCTGACTCACGTAGTTGCTGGCCGTGATTTCACGGTTTCCCAGTACGCTGACTTGCGCAACATTACAGAAGGCGACGAGTGCTCTCGTACAGGTGGTGTTATCAAGTTTGCACGTGGTGTAGAAGTCGGTCACGTATTCAAGCTGGGTACGAAATACTCCACAGCGATGGGTGCTACCTACCTGGATGAGAATGGTCGCAGTCAACCAATGATCATGGGTTGCTACGGAATCGGTGTATCTCGTACGATTGCGGCAGTGATCGAGCAGAACAATGATGAAAATGGAATCATTTGGCCAGTATCTGTTGCACCTTTCCATGTGCATGTGATTCCGGTCAATGTTAAAGTAGAAGAGCAACGGCAAGCTAGTGAACAAATTACAGAAGCATTGCGCAAGGCTGGCGTAGAAGTTTTGTTTGACGATCGTCCTGAGCGTGCTGGTGTGAAGTTTAAAGATGCCGATTTGATTGGATTGCCTCTGCGTATTACGGTTTCCGATAAAGCTGCACAAGAAGGAACAGTTGAAGTGCGTATCCGCAAAAACGGTGAAACACATGATGTGAAGCTGGATCAATTGGTCGATGAAGTGAAAGGTCACTTATCTCGTGTTGACCAAACAGGAGCTGCCTTGTTCGGTAACTAGTTGCATGCAGGAATAAGAAGGATTTTGTCGAATTTTTACGGGGTACTCCCCTAGCTTAAAGGGGGAGTGCCTCTTTTTCTTGTTTGAACGCTCACTTATAGGGAAGGTGGGAAAACCGTGGACCGTTTACAAGAGCAAAAGCATCGCTTCTCCCTATTGGTCAAGCAAATGGAAGTTCCTGACGAATGGGTGGAGCGATTTTTTCTTGATGCTCAGATTGAAAAGTTAGAGCTGTATAAGCAGAACAAAGAATGGGTTTTTCACTTTGCCCTCCCGAGAATGATACCTGCAGATGTTTATGCAGCTTTTACGAAGCGATTGACGCATACATTTTCGCATCTAGCCAAAGTAGATACCCGATTTCATTATCTCCAAAAGCCATCACTCGATCATGTAGTCGAAGAGTATTGGGATGTCTTGCTGGCGGGTCTGGAGCCAGCTCTGAACTCCTTGGCAGGTACGATGCGTCAAGCACGTAAGCAGGTCGACCAACAGGAAGTAAAGGTGTACTTGCCAACGGAGATGTCCGTTGAGGTTGCCAAGCGTAAACGAGCGGATAATGAGCTTTTGGCTGCTTTCCAAAAAGCTACCGATTGCTCGATGCGCTTTACTTTCCATGGGGAAGAAAGCGATGACGCGTATAAGGCCTTTGAGGAGCAACGTAAAGAGGAAGAGCGTGCTCTCGTCGAAGTTGTGATGACAGCTGTTCAGCAAGAGAACAAATCGTCTGATAAAGCTGAGGCTGTCACTACGCTCATGATGGGCTATGAAATCAAAGATGCGCCGATCCCGATTTGCGAGATTCAAGATGAGGAACGCCGTATCGTCATCCAAGGAACCGTATTTAACGTAGAAGTTAAAGAGCTTCGCAGTGGACGCCATTTGCTCACGTTCAACGTTTCGGATTATACGGATTCTCTCACGGTGAAGATGTTCTCTCGCGATAAAGAAGACGTGAAAATGCTTGAATTGCTGAAAGACGGCATGTGGGTGAAAGTACGGGGAAGTGTACAGCATGACACATTTGTACGCGATCTTGTGATGAATGCCAATGATTTGAACCAGATTGAGCAGGTCATTCGCAAAGATCACGCGGAAGAAAAACGTGTCGAGCTCCACTGCCATACGCCGATGAGTGCGCTGGATGCCGTTGCATCCGTAAAATCACTGGTCTCGACGGCAGCAAAGTGGGGTCATAAAGCAATTGCTGTCACTGACCATGGTGTCGTGCAGGCTTTTCCAGAGGCGTATTCCATCGCCAAAAAGAACAACATCAAATGCATTCTCGGTATGGAAGCCTACGTAGTCGAGGATGGTATCGATATCGTTTACAACATGCAAGCAGACAACAATCTCTCCATTGATGAAAATACCGAATACGTCGTGTTTGATACGGAGACGACGGGGTTAAACGCCTCAGAGCATACAATCATCGAGATCGCTGCTGTCAAAATGAAAGGCGCAGAAATTGTCGACCAATGGACGGAACTGATCGACCCGCAATTAGAAATTGGGCCAAAAACAACCGAGATTACGGGGATTACCAACGAAATGCTCCGCGGGCAAGAGACACTCGATGTGGTACTCCGCAAGTTCAAAGATTTTACTGGTGACGCCATCCTCGTTGCGCATAATGCAGAGTTTGATAAAGCGTTTATTAACGCCTGCGCCAAACGGATTGGCATGGAACCATGGACCAATCCATTTTTAGATACCCTGCCTTTGGCGCGTTTGATGTACAAAGGAATGCGCAATTATCGTTTGGGATCATTAGCGAAAAAGTTTAACGTCGAGCTCATTAATGCTCACCGTGCGTTGGACGATACCGTGGCCTTGGCTCAAGTGTTCCAGCAAATGCTGAAGGACATAAAAGAAGCGGAAATCAAATCGCTTGCTGAACTGAATGAAAAAAGCAACGAAGAGGCGGATTACAAGAGTGGACGTCCATTCCATGCGACGATTCTCGTGCAAAATAAAGAAGGCCTCAAAAACCTGTACAAGCTCGTGAGTCGTTCCCATGTGGAAACCTTCTTCCGTTGGCCACGAATTCAGCGAAGCCAGCTGACCAAATACCGTGAAGGCTTGTTAATCGGGACAGCATGTAAGGATGGCGAGCTGATGCAGTCGATTCTGCGTGGTAAGTCACCAGAAGAACTGAAGGAAGTTGCTAGTTATTACGACTTTTTGGAAATACAGCCGGTTGCTCATTACTCACCACTATTGCGTAATGAAGAAATTCCATCATTGGAGACGATGAAGGGCTATCATCAAAAGATTGTGGAAATGGGAAAAGAGCTCGGCAAGCTGGTCGTAGCCACAGGAGATGTGCATTTTCTCAATCCGCAAGATGAAATCTTCCGCGATGTTTTCTTATTGTCAAAAGGGGACCCAACGGCAGGCAACCAGCCGCCGCTTTACTTCCATACAACGGAAGAGATGCTAGAGGCGTTTTCCTTTTTGGGGGAAGAGACTGCAAAAGAAATTGTTGTAACCAATACGAATGCCATTGCGGATATGATTGAGGATATTAGTCCGATTCCAGACAAGCTGTACACGCCGATCATTGAAGGGGCGGATGATGAGCTGCGTCAAATGTGTTATGACAAAGCAAGGTTGTTGTATGGTGATCCATTGCCCGAACTGGTCGAGCATCGCTTGGAAAAAGAATTGAACAGTATCATCAAGCACGGCTTCGGTGTGATTTATTTGATTTCGCAGCGTTTGGTAACGAAATCGTTGAATGATGGTTACCTGGTAGGTTCACGTGGGTCTGTAGGCTCGTCTTTTGTTGCCACGATGTCTGAGATTACTGAGGTAAACCCATTGCCTCCTCACTATCGTTGTCCAGATTGTAAGCACAGTGAATTTATCACAGACGGTTCCATCGCCTCTGGGTTTGACCTGGAGGATAAAGCATGTACAGAATGCGGCACGATGTATGCCAAAGACGGGCAAGACATTCCGTTCGAAACGTTCCTTGGTTTTAAAGGCGACAAGGTACCGGATATTGACTTGAACTTCTCTGGTGACTATCAGCCGCGTGCACATAAATACACACAAGAGCTGTTCGGAGCGGATTACGTTTATCGTGCCGGAACGATTGGTACCGTTGCGGAAAAAACAGCGTATGGCTACGTGCGAAAGTATGCCGATGAGCGTGGCATGACGCTGCGTAATGCGGAGATATCCAGGATCGTCAACGGCTGCACAGGCGTAAAAAGGACGACGGGACAGCATCCGGGCGGTATTATCGTAGTACCTGACTACATGGAGATTGAAGACTTTTGCCCGATTCAGTTTCCGGCTGATGATAATGAATCAGAATGGCGCACAACCCATTTCGACTTCCACTCCATTCACGATAACTTGCTGAAACTCGATATTCTGGGACACGATGATCCGACTGTTATTCGTATGTTGCAAGACTTGACGGGAATGGACCCGAAGACGATTCCACTGGATGATAAAAAGACCATGTCCATCTTCAGTACCACCGAAGCGTTGGGAGTTACACCAGAACAAATTGGTACGAACATGGGAACACTTGGCATTCCTGAGTTTGGAACCAAATTCGTACGTCAGATGTTAGAAGACACCAAACCGACTACGTTTGCCGAGCTCGTTCAGATTTCTGGACTTTCACACGGTACGGACGTTTGGCTGAATAATGCACAGGACTTGATTCGAAACGGTACATGTAAGCTGCCGGACGTAATTGGTTGTCGTGACGATATCATGGTGTACTTGATCTATAAAGGACTAGAGCCTTCTCGTGCCTTTAAGATCATGGAGTCTGTACGTAAAGGTAAAGGGGTTCCTGAAGACGACCAAGAAGAAATGCGCAATAACAATGTGCCAGAATGGTATATTCAATCGTGTCAGCGGATCAAGTACATGTTCCCGAAGGCGCACGCGACTGCTTACGTCATGATGGCAGTGCGGATCGCATACTTCAAAGTTCATCGTCCATTGGAGTTTTACGCGACGTATTTCACTGTTCGTGCAGATGACTTTGATATTCCGTTGATGGTCAAAGGCTCAGCAGCGATCAAGCAAAAGATTGAAGAGATCGAGGGTAAGGGACACGATGCACAGCCAAAAGAAAAGGCATTGCTGACTGTCTTGGAGATGGCGCTGGAAATGGTGGAACGCGGCTTCCGTTTTACGAACGTTGATTTGTACAAATCGGACGCAACGCGCTTCCTGATCGAGGGTGACACTCTGATCGCTCCATTCAACGCCCTGCCTGGCTTAGGGACGAACGCAGCGATCAGTATCGTGCAGGCGAGAGAGCAAGGAGAGTTTTTGTCCAAGGAAGATCTCTTATCCCGTTCCCGTATCTCCAAGACCATTTTGGAGTTCTTGGACGAACAGGGTGCGTTGAAAGGACTGCCGGAATCCAATCAGCTATCCTTGTTCTAAGGCTTGCTGTCAAGGCAGACGGTCATCCAAAGGTTGTCAGCGGAGGGCTGTTATGCTATAATTTTTTTGGAAATACTGGTTTTATACGCATGGCTGATCGAGAGTGGGGAAACCCACTCTTTCTTTCTGGCTACACCTCATGGTTCAAATGAGAAGGAGGTACTTGCTTGAGCAAGGTAACGGGCATCGTCACTGAACTCGTCACGCCCATCGTTGAAGAAGTGGGCCTGGAGCTGGTTGACATCGAGTACAAAAAGGAAGGCAGCAACTGGTTTCTGCGCGTGTTTATCGACAATGAAACTGGCAACATCGATATTGATGACTGCCGCCTTGTCAGCGAGAAGCTGAGCGAAAAACTAGACGAAGTAGATCCCATCCCTACGGCATACTTTTTAGAAGTATCTTCGCCGGGTGCTGAGCGCCCTTTACGTAAGGATAAGGATTTCACGAAAGCTGTTGGCAGACATGTTCATATCACAACAAAAGAGCCAGTAGAAGGATCAAGCCAGTTCGAAGGCGAACTGATATCCTTTGAAGATGGCAAGCTGACAGTGAAAGAGGCAAAGAAAACGTATGTAATTTCCCAAGAGCAAATTGACACAGCCAGATTGGCGATTGTTTTTTAATTGTCAGTAGCTTGTGGTAGCCCGTGGTAAGTAAAGGAGGAGGCAACGAAAGTCATGAACGGCGATTTTATCGAGGCTTTAGAAGCCATTGAGAGAGAGAAAGGCATCACCAAAGACGTACTGATTGAGGCCATCGAAGCGGCTCTTATCTCTGGATACAAACGTAACTTCAACTCGGCCCAAAATGTACGGGTGGATGTAAATCGTCATTCAGGTATGGTGCGTGTGTTTGCGCGGAAGAACGTCGTAGAAGAGGTATTGGATACGCGCCTAGAGATCTCTCAAGAAGCAGCACAAGAAATCGATCCTAACTTCCGTCTGGAGGACATCGTCGAAATCGAGGTAACGCCTCGTGATTTCGGTCGTATTGCTGCTCAGACAGCGAAGCAAGTGGTTACACAGCGCATTCGCGAAGCGGAGCGCGGTTTGATCTACAGCGAGTTTATTGAGCGTGAAGACGATATCGTAACAGGCGTTGTTCAGCGTATGGACGCTCGCAATTATTACATTGATCTGGGTAAGGCGGAAGCCGTTATGCCGATCACAGAAAAAATGCCATCCGAAGATTTTAAATCTCAAGATCGTGTGAAGGCATACATCATCAAAGTAGAGAAAACCACTAAAGGACCGCAAATCGTCGTTTCTCGTACTCACCCGGGGCTTTTGAAGCGTCTCTTCGAATTAGAAGTGCCAGAAATATATGACGGTGTGGTTGAAATCAAATCTGTTGCGCGTGAAGCGGGCGATCGCTCGAAGATCGCTGTGCATTCCATCAACGCAGATGTTGATCCAGTAGGTGCTTGTGTCGGTCCAAAGGGCATGCGCGTCCAAACGATCGTTACGGAGCTGAAAGGCGAAAAGATCGACATTGTTCGTTGGTCTGAAGATCCTGCCGAGTATGTAGCCAATGCACTCAGCCCTGCAAAAGTTCTGCATGTTGAGGTTAACGTAGCCGAGAAGGTTACACGTGTGATCGTTCCTGATTATCAATTGTCTCTGGCGATTGGTAAGCGCGGCCAAAACGCACGCCTGGCAGCAAAGCTGACTGGCTGGAAGATCGATATCAAGAGCGAGTCCCAAGCCGACCAAGAAGGCATCGCTTATCCAAAAGAAGTAGAGAGCGATGAAGGGACGGACAACGAATAATCATGAAGCAAAAAAAGATCCCGTTGCGTAAGTGCATTGTTTGCCAAGGAATGTTTCCGAAAAAGGAATTAGTCCGCGTCGTCCGGACGCCAGAAGAAGAGATCGTCATTGATCTTACTGGAAGGGCGGCGGGACGCGGTACCTATGTGTGTCGGCAGGAAAGCTGTCTGAAGCCGGATGCGTTCGCATCGGGAAAATGGAAAAAAGTGCTGGAACGTGCCCTCAACATGTCCATCTCCCAAGAAAAGTATGATGCTTTCCGTGAGAAATGGCTGGAGATGATGGGAAAATGATCCCAAAAGCAGCACAATTACTCGGATTGGCGATGCGTGCGAGAAAGATCGTTACCGGGGAGGAGCTAGTCATTACCGCTATTCGTAATGGGCAGGCCCGCCTGGTTTTGCTCGCATCAGATGCATCAGACAATACCGCTAAGAAAGTAAAGGATAAATGTTCCTATTACGGTGTCTCATGTGTAACCACTGGCGACCGACATTCATTGGGACACGCAATCGGAAAAGATGGGCGCGTTACCGTGGCGGTAACCGATGGGAAATTGGCCGAAAGCATTCAGCGTCTGCTCACCTAACTTAGAAAGGGTGAAGTATATTTGAAGACACGTGTGTATGAGTATGCCAAACAGCACAACATGAGCAGTAAGGAAATCCTCAATTTGCTAAAACGATTGAATATAGAAGTAGCAAATCATATGAGTATCATGGAAGAAGGGACGATTAAAAGGATCGAGGATCACATGGCCAAATTGCGTTCTGGCGCCAAGCCAGAAGCGCGCAACTCGTCAAGCGATGCACGACCAAAGCAAACAGACGATCAACGTCGCCCCACCGACTCCAGAGGACAACAGGTTAGACCCCAGCAACAGTCGGGGCAAGCTCAAGCTGTTAGAAATGACAGACAAAATGGCGATCGTGAAGGAAGCACGACAAATACTACTCGTTTCGGTAACAACAGTGCTACTTCCGATCAGCAAAGTCCTCAACATGGAAAAAATCAGGGGAAGAATCAGGAGAGAAAACCAAACAATATGAGAAGTCAACCCGCAAAACCGAATGACCGCAAGCCACAAGGTAACCAACAAAGACCACAAGGCCAAGGACAACAAAGACCACAAGGTCAAGGACAACAAAGACCACAAGGCCAAGGACAACAAAGACCACAGAACAATCAGCAACGCCCACAAAACCAACAGCGTCCTGCACAACAACCTGCTGCTAATCAGACAGAGGGACGTACAGGAGAAGAGTTTGAAGATAAAGTAAAACTCCCATCCAATGTTGGTATGGAGAAGCGCGAGAAAATCAAAAAGGCTCCTCAAACTCAAAAGACTTTTGAGGATAACAAAAAGAGCCAACCATTCCGTGGTGGAAATAACCGCAACAACCAAAATAACCGTCGCGGAAATAACCATCGTGGTGGACAAAAGCCGCAACGTCCTGTTCTGGAACCACCAGCAAAGATTACGTTTACCGAGTCTTTGACAGTGAACGAGTTGGCAGTGAAACTCCGCAAGGAACCAGCGGAAGTGATCAAGAAGCTGTTTGGATTGGGCATCATGGCAACAATCAACCAGTACCTTGATCGTGAAGCAATCGAACTCATTTGTGCAGACTACAATGTAGAAGTGGAAGAAAAAATCATCATCGATGAAACCAACTTCGAAACATTGGAAGAAGTGGATGCACCAGAAAGTCTCTTGGAGCGCCCACCAGTTGTTACCATCATGGGACACGTTGACCACGGGAAAACGACTTTGCTGGATGCGATTCGCTCTACAAACGTTGTAGCAGGCGAAGCAGGCGGAATTACACAGCACATCGGTGCGTACCAAGTAGAAATCAAAGGAAAGAAAATTACTTTCCTAGATACACCAGGTCACGCGGCCTTTACAACAATGCGTGCTCGTGGTGCGCAAATTACAGACATCACCATTCTGGTTGTTGCAGCGGATGACGGTGTTATGCCACAAACGATTGAGGCGATCAGCCATGCGAAAGCGGCTAACGTACCTATCATCGTTGCAGTCAACAAGGTTGACAAACCAGAAGCAAATATTGACCGCATCAAGCAAGAATTGACCGAGTATGAGTTGGTTGCCGAAGAGTGGGGCGGCGAAACTATTTTCTCCCCATTGTCCGCTAAGCAGCGTACAGGTATCGAAGAATTGCTTGAGTACATCTTGCTCGTTTCCGAGGTACAAGAACTGAAAGCAAACCCAGACAAGCGCGCTCGCGGTACTGTTGTCGAAGCAGAGCTTGACAAGGGACGCGGTCCAGTTGCAACCATTCTGGTTCAACAAGGTACCCTGCGCGTTGGTGACCCAATTGTAGTAGGTTCCGCTTTCGGACGTGTACGTGCCATGGTGAACGACAAAGGACGCCGCCTGAAAGAAGCAGGACCTTCTACTCCAGTAGAAATCACTGGTTTGAATGACGTTCCACAAGCAGGCGACCAATTCCGCGTCTTTGAAGACGAGAAAAAAGCCCGCGCGATCGGGGAAGCACGTGCTTCCAAGCAACGTGAATCCGAGCGTCGTGAGAGCTCCCGTGTATCTTTGGATGACTTGTTCCAACACATCCAAGAAGGCGATATTAAAGAGCTGAACCTGATTGTAAAAGGTGACGTACAAGGTTCTGTAGAAGCGCTGCGTGGCGCTCTGGAGAAAATCGATGTCAACGGTACTCGTGTGAAAATCATTCATACAGGTGCTGGCGCGATTACGGAATCCGATGTAACGCTGGCAAATGCTTCCAACGCCATCATCATTGGTTTCAACGTGCGTCCTGAACCAAATGCACGCAGCATGGCGGAACAAGAGAAGATCGACATCCGTTTGCACCGTGTTATTTACACGGTAATCGAAGAGATCGAGCAAGCTCTTAAAGGTATGCTGGATCCAGTCTTCAAAGAAAATATTATCGGTCAAGCTGAGATTCGTGAAGTGTTCAAGGTATCCAAGGTTGGAAACATTGCAGGTTGCTATGTGACTGAAGGTAAATTGAGCCGTGATGCTGGTGCACGTTTGATCCGTGAAGGCATTGTGATTTATGAAGGTAAGCTCGATACACTCAAGCGCTTCAAAGACGATGCGAAAGACGTTGCTGCGGGTTATGAGTGCGGTCTGACCTTGGAACGTTTCAATGACCTCAAAATTAATGACGTCATCGAAGCATTCGTTATGGTTGAAGTGAAACAATAATGGTAGCAGGTGTGCAGATTGAACTGTTTCTGCCCGCTAGCCAAAACCTGAAAGAAAAACGGGCCATCGTCAAAAGTCTGATCGGCAAGCTGGGGAGCCGATTTAACGTCTCCGCGGCAGAGGTGGCTTATCTCGAGCAATGGCAGCGTACCGTGTTGGGTATCGCTGCCGTTGCTAATGAGATCTCTTTTTTACAACAAGAAATGCAGGCTGTCATACGATTCGTGGAAAACCATCCAGAGGTAGAGTTGACTCGCGTGGATACGGAATACTACGAGTAAAGAGCAGCTAGCGGAGGTGAAAATCGATGAATAAAACACGAATCAGCCGCGTAGGCGAAGAAATCAAAAAAGAATTGAGCCTCGTATTGCAGCGTGGACTCAAAGATCCTCGTGTCGGTTTCGTAACGGTAACAGATGTAGAGGTAAGCAGTGACCTGCAATTGGCAAAGGTTTTTGTCAGCATTTTTGGCAGTGAGGAAGAGCGTAAAGCTTCTCTTGCAGGTTTGACAAAAGCAAAAGGTTATTTACGTACGGAGATCGGGAAACGCGTAAAGCTGCGTCACATTCCTGATTTTGTATTCAAGCTGGACGAGTCCATTGACTACGGCAGCAAAATTGAATCAATCCTGCGGGAAATCTCCACAGAGGGAGAGAAACAGGATGAATCCTAATCAAATAGCAGTACAGGAAGCGGCGCGGTTTATGCAGGAGCACGACCGCTTCCTGGTTCTCTCTCATGTAAGTCCTGACGGAGATGCTACAGGATCTGCTTTGGGAGTCGTGCTCATGCTAGAGCAGTTGGGAAAAGAGTATGTGGTTGTAAACGAAGGGGAAACACCGATCAAGTTTAACTTCTTGCCAAGGTTTGACCGTCTTTATAACCTGCGCAAGCAACCACTGAACGAGACGTTCGGGGCCGTAATCGCTGTAGACTGCGCGGATGAGTCGCGGATGGGCGATGTACGGTCTTTATTTGCGTCTGGAGCTGCTTTGCTGAATGTCGATCACCATCCGACCAACGATCATTTTGGAACGGTAAATCTGGTTCGGCCGGATGCAGCCGCAACAGCAGAGATTTTGTTTGATGTTGCAGAAGCAGCTGGGGTTTCTTTCAATGAAGAGCTTGCGCTGTGCATCTATACAGGTCTTCTGACAGATACAGGCGGTTTCCGCTATTCCAATACATCACCGCGTGTCATGGAAATCGCTGCTCGATTGCTCGGATATGGTGTGAAGCCAGGAGACGTAGCAGAGCGCTGCCTGGAGGAAATCACATTTGCCCATGTGAAAGTTTTGCGACGTGCTCTCCAAACCTTGCAACTGTCCCATCAAAATTTGGTTGCTTCGATCACTGTTTCGGCAGCAGATTTTGTCGAAGTGGGTGCTGAGCGAGAAGATGCTGGTGGATTGGTGAATTACTGCCGCAACATTGAGGGAGTCGAGGTAGGCGTTTCTTTTGTGGAAGCGGAACTAGGAGTGGTCAAGGTGAGCATGCGTGCTCGCGATCGGGTTGATGTAGCTGTCATTGCTAAGCAGCTCGGTGGTGGTGGACACGCAAAAGCAGCAGGATGCACGATCAAAGGACCACTTTCAGAAGTACAGCAAAGAGTATGGACTGTGCTGGACGATGCAGTAGGAGTGAAATTCGATGAGTAACGTGAACGGCGTGCTGGTT
This sequence comes from Brevibacillus sp. HB1.4B, assembly GCF_013284285.1. NCBI lineage: Bacteria > Bacillati > Bacillota > Bacilli > Caryophanales > Paenibacillaceae > Brevibacillus > Brevibacillus sp. HB1.4B. The sequence goes on along the minus strand of NZ_JABSUT010000002.1, from coordinate 80,248 downwards.
ATCGATAAGCCAGCTGGTATGACCTCCCATGATTGTGTAGCACGAATTCGTCGATTGTATGGAACGAAAAAAGTGGGGCATACGGGTACACTGGATCCAGATGTAACGGGTGTACTCCCCATTTGTGTGGGACACGCAACGCGGCTAGTTGAATATTTGCAAGAGCTGCCTAAGCGCTATGATGTAGTCATGCGCCTCGGCTCTTCGACCACGACGGAAGATGCTTCCGGAGAAGTGGTGGAGCAAGCTAGCGTAGATGCAGCATCGATTACTACGGAGCGTATTCAAGCGCTGTTCGAATCCTTTTTGGGTGAAATGGAGCAGGTACCTCCGATGTTCTCAGCGGTGAAGGTAAACGGCAAGCGGTTGTACGACCTGGCTCGTGAAGGCACGGTGATCGAACGGCAGGCACGGAAAGTGACGCTGTATGAGCTGACCCTTCATAAGATCAGCGTGGATGGGGACACTGTCGATGTTGCATTCACATGTACGTGCTCCAAAGGCACATACATGCGCACCTTATGTGTTGACCTCGGACGCGCTCTGGGTTATCCTGCCCATATGAAGCTGTTGCGGCGAATAAAAAGCGGCCCGTTCCAAGAGCAAGAGGCAATCCCCCTCCAGCAGATTGAGGAACAGGCAGCAACCGGGGAAGACATTTCCCGCTACTTGGTCTCCATCCCTCAGGCAATCTCGTTCTTACCGTCGTTTCAGGTTAAGCCAGAACGGATCAAAGCAGTACGTAATGGACTTGCTACTGCGCTTCCGGGCGTCACTACGGAGGAAGGAAGCTTGATTTGCTTGTTTGCGGGGGAAGAATTACTTGGCATCCATCGCGTATGCCGTGGAGACAAAGGACTTTTCGCCAAACCAGAAAAAGTCTTTCCAGCCGAGGTGTAATCCGTGAAAACGATCTACCTGACATACCCGTTTCCGTCTGACCTGCAAGCGAATCCTTGTGCGATTGCACTGGGGTACTTTGATGGTGTACATATTGGGCATCGCCGTGTAATTCAAAAGGCGATTGATACAGCGAAAGCAAACGGATGGCAAAGTACGGTAGTGACCTTTGATCCGCATCCTCGAGAAGTATTGGGGCAAAGCGGTTATACCCGCTATTTGACACCACTTGCAGACAAGCTCGAGCAATTCGAAAAGATGGGCGTAGACACCACTTATGTAATGAAGTTCGATATTAGCTTTGCGGCTATTTATCCAGAAGATTTCATCGCAGAGTGCCTTCTCCCATTGGAATGCCGCCATATTGTCGTTGGCTTCGACTACACCTTTGGCTATCGCGGGATGGGGACTGCCCATACCCTGCAAGAAATGAGCAAAGGTCGCTATGGGCTCGACATAGTGGGTCCGGTAAATCGTTTGGGTGAAAAAGTGAGCAGTACAATCATCCGTGAATATCTGCATCATGGGGATGTCGAGCAGGTTCGCCATTTGCTAGGCCGCTCCTACAAAGTTCGCGGGACAGTCGTGCATGGCGACAAACGCGGTCGAACCATTGGCTTTCCTACAGCGAATGTCCAAGTGAATCAGCCGTACTTAATCGGAAAGAATGGGGTCTACGGCGTTCGGTTTACCGTAGATGAACAAAGCTACTATGGCGTCATGAACGTAGGCATCAAGCCTACATTTGAACTGGAGAAAAAAGAAAAGTCATTAGAAGTGCACATATTTGAGTTCTCTGGTGAAATCTATGACAAAGAAGTAGAAGTAGAGTTCCTGTTCTACATTCGGGAAGAACAGAAATTTGCTGGAGTCGATGCGCTCATTGCGCAAATTGGACGAGATGTACAAACGGCGAAACAAAAATTCGCAGAGGGAATCTCGTAAAGGATTCTCTTTGCTTTTCACAAAATGGTATGCTATAATTCAAAACGTTGTACAGATAACCGTAGCTTGGCTGTCCGATTCTCACCGACGGCAGACTCGGCGAACGGTATAAAAAATGAGGAGGTGAGTCATGATGGCATTGACTCAAGAACGTAAAACTCAACTGATTCAAGAGTTCCGTACTCATGAGAACGACACCGGTTCACCGGAAGTGCAAATCGCTATCTTGACCGAAAACATTAACAATCTGAACGGACACTTGCGTACGCACAAGAAAGATCACCACAGCCGTCGTGGTCTCTTGAAAATGGTTGGTCAACGTCGTAACCTGTTGACATACCTGCGTGAAGCAGATGTTCAACGCTATCGTTCGGTTGTAGACCGCCTGGGTCTGCGCCGCTAATCAGCGTCTTGTAAAAAGCGGGTTCTGCCCGCTTTTTCTATCGTGTAGGAGGGTTTAGCGTAGAAATGCGCTAAGCCCATCCGAAACGAGTAAAAAAGCTTGTGACCTATCTGGTAGATTTAATTAGCTTCAAAAGAAGCTTTTTTTATTATCTAGAAAGACTGCCAAAGGTAGCCATTTAATTTTTATCATGGCAGGAAATAATACATATAGGTAGAAAACAAAGTGTGAAATGCACATTGTTGTGAAGGAGGACTGCTAGCATCATGGAGCAACAATACCGTACATATGACTTCGAACTGGCAGGCCGAAAACTGACCCTGGAATTTGGCAAAATGGCTAAACAGGCGCATGGTTCGGTCTTGGTTCGTTACGGCGATACAGCAATCCTGTCCGCAGTTACAGTCTCGAAGGAACCAAAACCACTTGATTTCTTTCCATTGACTGTCAACTATGAGGAGCGTCTCTACGCGGTTGGGAAAATTCCTGGCGGCTTTATTAAAAGAGAAGGACGTCCGAGCGAAAAGGCAATTTTGGCTAGCCGCTTGATTGACCGCCCTGTCCGCCCTCTTTTTGCAGAAGGATTCCGTAACGATGTACAAATCGTAAATACTGTTCTGTCTGTGGATCAAGACTGCTCACCTGAAATCGCTGCGATGATCGGTACTTCCGCAGCGCTATCCGTTTCGGAAATTCCTTTTGAAGGTCCGATTGCAGGAGTGATCGTAGGACGAATTGACGGGGAGTTCGTCATTAACCCTACCGTAGCTCAAGCGGAGAAAAGCGATATTCACCTGACTGTCGCAGGTACACACAAAGCGATTAACATGGTGGAAGCAGCTGCGAACCAAGTACCGGAAGAAGTAATGCTTGAAGCGATCATGGCGGGTCATGACGTTATTAAGCAACTGGTAGAATTCCAGAACATGATCGTGTCCGAAATTGGCAAGCAAAAGATGGAAGTCATCTTGCATGAGGTGGATCCTGAAATCGATCAAGCTGTGCGTGAATATGCGGAAGCTCGCCTGAAAGAAGCTGTTCGCATCGAAGAAAAACAAGCACGCTACGATGCTATTGACGATATCAAGGCAGAAACCAAAGAACATTTTGCAGCCAAGGACCCTGAGGCATACCCAGAGCAGGAAAAGATGATTAGCGAAGTACTTGGCAATATTGTCAAGGATGAGGTTCGCCGTCTGATTACGGATGAGAAAGTTCGCCCTGATGGACGCGCTCTGAACGAAATCCGCCCGCTGTCCAGTGAGACAACCATTCTTTCCCGTACACATGGCTCTGCTATGTTTACCCGCGGTCAGACGCAAGCACTGAGCGTTTGCACATTGGGCGCGCTGGGAGATGTTCAAATTCTCGATGGACTCGGTCTGGAAGAATCCAAGCGTTTCATGCACCACTACAATTTCCCACCGTATAGCGTGGGTGAAGCACGTCCGTTGCGTCCTCCAGGGCGTCGTGAAATCGGACACGGTGCGTTGGGTGAGCGTGCAATTGAGCCGATCATTCCATCTGAGGTAGAGTTCCCATACACGATTCGTCTCGTATCTGAAGTAATTGAATCCAACGGTTCCACATCGCAAGCGTCGATTTGCGCGAGCGTACTTGCCTTGATGGATGCAGGTGTACCGATCAAAGCTCCGGTAGCAGGTATTGCGATGGGCTTGATCATGAGCAAAGATGAGAAATCTTTCTCGATCCTGACTGATATTCAAGGTATGGAAGATCATTTGGGAGACATGGATTTCAAAGTAGCGGGTACAGAGGCTGGTGTAACAGCTATCCAAATGGACATCAAAATTTCCGGTATCAACCGTGAGATTTTAGAGCTGGCCTTGGAGCAAGCGCGTGTAGGTCGTTTGCACATCCTGAACCATATGATGAGCACGATTTCCGAACCGCGTAAAGAACTGTCTCCTTATGCACCAAAAATCATGACCATGACGATCAATCCGGAGAAAATTCGTGATGTAATCGGTCCACAAGGTCGTGTCATCAATAAGATTATCGAAGAAACCGGCGTAAAAATCGATATCGAGCAAGATGGACGAGTCTTCATCGCATCCATCAACCACGAAGCGAATCTGCGCGCGAAACAAATCATTGAAGATCTGGTTCGTGAGGTAGCTGTTGGTCAGGTTTACCTGGGAACAGTAAAACGCGTAGAGAAGTACGGTGCGTTCATCGAATTGTTCGCAGGTAAAGAAGGCTTGTGCCACATCTCTCAACTGGCTGAAGAGCGTGTAGCCAAAACAGAAGATGTTGTCGCAGTTGGTGATAAAGTACAAGTGAAAGTGACCGAGATCGACGACCAAGGTCGTGTGAATCTTTCTCGCAAAGCAGTTTTGAAAGAGCAAGCTGCTGCGGCACAAGCTGCTGAAACACCAGCAAAAGAAGAATAAAGAAAAACAAAAGGCTTCGTCACTCGAAGAAATTCGTGTACGGAAGCTTTTTCTTTTATGTGCCAGATGCTCCCGTTTCGTATGTCTAAGTCGTTCCTTCCTCTCATACATTGGACAAGAGAGACTCGTACGATCGATAGAGGAGGGCGACGCCCTAATGACGAATAGGACCAGGAGACTTTTGTTCATCGTTATATATGGAGCAGCGCTGATCGTTCTCTTGAATTATCAGCCTATTCATCATTACATCAGTACGATCAAACATGTCCAGGTAGTGAATGGAGATCATAACGAAAACGAAAAAGCGCGTTTACGGGCGCAGATTGAAAAGTGGAAAGAGGGCAGAGAGGAACAGCCGATAGATGCCGTCGTCGATCAGACATGGAAAGCGATTCCGGGATATAATGGACGCGTTGTGGATGTAGAAGAATCAATCAATAAAATGCTGGCTGCGGGTGTGTCTAGTCCAGATTTGCTGGTATACAAGGAAGTACCTCCAGCGGTTTCGCTTGAGCAATTGGGAGCACATCCCATCTATCGAGGAAATCCGAATAAGCCGGCGATTTCTTTCATGATCAACGTGGCCTGGGGGAATGAGTATCTCGATTCAATGCTCAATACACTTGATAAGCACAAGGTAAAGACAACCTTCTTTCTGGATGGCTCTTGGGCAAAACGTTACCCAGAAGAAGCAAAAAAGATCTTGGCTCGTGGCCATGAGATTGGTAATCATGCGTATTCCCATCCCGATATGAACACACTGGGGACACAGAGAATTCATCAAGAGATAAGTCGTACGCAAGATGTTATTTATAAAACGCTGGAAGTGAAGCCCTCCTTGTTTGCACCGCCATCTGGTGCTTTTAACCAACGCGTTGTACAAATCGCGCATTCTTCTTATCAAATGAAGACGATTTTATGGACGGCAGATACGATTGACTGGCAGAAACCTTCGCCTGCTTATGTGATCAATAAAATAAGCCGGAAAATGGAGAACGGTGTCCTCGTACTCATGCACCCTACATCTACCTCCGAGGCCAGTTTAGATCAACTTCTGACGATCGCCAAAAAGAAGGGGCTACAGCCGACGACTGTTTCGGAGGTAATATCGAGTCGCAGACTCCCGTCACCGTAAATACATGTTCATTTATTGTGGAGACAAAGGAAGTTTGCTATAGTTAGACGTGTTTACAAGAAATTCCCCGAGGTTTCGGGTAGAGACAGATGAACAACCGAGGAGGATTTACGTGATACAACGTCATACGTGTGATAACGGTCTTCGAATCGTGACGGAACGGATTCCGTCCGTTCGCTCCGTTGCCTTAGGCATCTGGGTAGGGACTGGTTCGAAATATGAAAACGAGAAAAACAACGGGATTTCCCATTTTCTCGAGCATATGTTTTTCAAAGGCACGACTACTCGTTCTGCAAAGGAAATTGCGGAAACCTTTGATGAGATTGGCGGAAACGTGAACGCCTTTACCTCGAAGGAGTATACCTGCTATTACGCAAGGGTGCTCGACCAACATGCTCCAATCGCCCTCGATGTTCTTTCTGATATGTATTTCAACTCGGTGTTTGATGCAGATGAGTTGGAAAAGGAAAAGAACGTCGTCATTGAAGAAATTAGCATGTATGAAGACGCGCCAGATGATATGGTGCATGATTTAATTGCGCGCGCTTCGTACAGCACACACCCACTGGGGTATTCAATTTTGGGTACGGAGGATGTCCTGCGTAGCTTGAAACGTGACGATTTGCTCGGTTATATTGATCAGCATTACCTGCCAACGAATACGGTGATAACAGTAGCAGGAAATTTTGAAGACAGTTTGATTGAAGACATTCAAAAGCGCTTTCAGACTTTCTCGCGTCCAGGCAGTATGCCGACCTTGTCTACTCCTGATTTTGCTGGAAATGTGATCGCGCATCATAAAGCGACAGAGCAAGCGCATCTGTGCCTGTCACTACCTGGCTTTAAGGTAGGGCATCCTGATGTATACTCCTTGATTTTGCTGAACAACGTCCTGGGTGGCAGCATGAGTTCGCGTCTATTCCAAGAAATTCGAGAAGAGCGCGGCTTGGCATACTCTGTTTATTCCTATCATTCGTCCTACAAAGAAGCGGGTACGTTCCACGTATATACAGGAACGGCACCAGAGCAAGTAGGACAGGTTTTTGACATCGTCTCGCGCGTCCTACGCGATGTCGCTGATCATGGAATTACGGACAAAGAGCTGAATAAAGGAAAAGAGCAGCTGAAAGGCAGCCTGATGCTCAGCTTGGAAAGCACGAATAGCCGTATGAGTCGACTTGGCAAAAATGAACTCCTGCTGGGCCGTCACCTAAGTTTAGACGAGATCATCGCCAAAATTGACCGTGTTTCCCATGAATCTGTTTTGGCTGTGGCGCAGCAATTGTTCCGTTCCAAGATGTCTATGGCGATGGTGAGTCCACTCGACGGCTTCCCTGAAAACGTGAAAAACGATATTTTGTTGTAAGCAAAAATCCGGCATAGCCCGGATTTTTTTGCGTATATCAACAGTAAATAAAAGGACAAAGGGGGCTTCTCCATGCGCTTAAGCGAGTTGGGTGGGAAGGAGATTATTGGACTGGACAACGGGGAGAAAATGGGAGTCATCAGTGATTCCGATTTAGTCATCCATCCCGAAAACGGTACGATTCAATCCATCATCTTGCCAGGAGGCAGTTTCTTTGGGTTCGGTAAGAAGCGAGAGGACCTCGTGATCCCATGGAGATCCATTGTAAAAATTGGGCCAGATATGGTCATCATCCAGCTTCAAGCGCCTGAGGCACAAGCTTCCCAAAAGTAGGCGCTTCTGTCACCGAAGTAGCAGGAGCGGAATAGGATGGGGGTAGACCGCATGGATTTCCGTCAACTTTTCCAAATGGAAAACCTTTGCGTTCCGATCATTTAATGCAGTAAAATGTGTGGAAAGGGGAACGCAGCATGCTAACGGGCATACATGTTGCCTTCATCGGCGGAGACGCTCGCCAGTTGGAAGTCATTAAGCGATGCATACAACTGGATGCTAGCGTCACGTTAGTTGGCTTCGACAACCTGGAAAGTAATTTTACAGGGGCAACGAAGAAACCATTAACATGCGATGTGTTGAAAGACGTGGACGCCCTCATCCTACCCATCGTAGGGACCGATGACCAAGGATACGTGGAAAGTATTTTCTGCTCCAAACAAATGCAGTTGCTAGACGAACATGTGGCGAGTCTGCCGAGTCATTGCGTGGTTTACACGGGAATGGCAAAGCCTTATCTGAAAAAGCTGTTGGCTTCCACCCAGCTTCCGCTCGTGGAGCTATTGGATCGTGATGACGTAGCTATCTATAACTCTATCCCTACTGTAGAGGGAGCGTTAATGATGGCGATTCAACATACGGATATTACGATTCATGGATCACAGTCAATTGTTTTGGGGTTGGGCCGAACAGGTTTGTCCATGGCTCGAGCATTGCATGCGTTGGGAGCCCGCGTAAGAGTTGGGGCCAGACGTCAGGAACACTTGGCACGCATTTATGAGATGGGATTGACTCCCTTCCATATAAGCGAAGTAAGGCAACAGGTTACGAATGCTGATTTCATTTTTAATACCATCCCGCAATTATTACTCACGGCAGAAGTGATTGCTCAAATGCCTCAATCGGCGTTTATTCTTGATCTTGCCTCCAAACCAGGGGGAACGGATTTTCGTTACGCTGAAAGACGAGGTATTAAAGCTCTTCTTGCTCCCGGATTGCCTGGAATCGTTGCACCGAAAACCGCTGGACAAATTTTAGCCCAAACATTGTCTCGTCTTATTGCGGGTCAAAGGAAAGCGCCAGGAGGGGATGCAACTTGAGTAAACTTCAGGGAAAGACCATTGGATTTGGTTTGTCTGGATCGCATTGTACCTTTGAGGAAACCATGCCGCAAATTAAGCGATTTGTGGATGCTGGGGCACGGGTGGTACCGATCGTATCGAATACGATTATGACCACGGATACACGCTTCGGTACTTCTCAAAGCTGGCAGCAACAAATCAAGGAACTGACAGGCGAGGAGCTTATTTCGACGATTCCTCAGGCTGAGCCGTTGGGACCTTCCAAGTTGTTGGATGTCATGCTGATTGCGCCTTGCACAGGCAGTACGACGAGTCGATTGGCGAATGCCATTACGGATAGTGCCGTATTGATGGCAGCTAAAGCGACGATGCGTAATCTGCGACCCATTGTGATTGCCATTTCCACCAATGATGGTCTGGGATTAAATGCAGCCAATATTGCCAAGCTATTGGCCGCGAAAAATATGTATTTCGTGCCGTTCGGGCAGGATGCCCCGGATAAAAAACCGAACTCGCTTGTAGCTCGTATGGATCTCCTATTGGAAACATGCGAAGCAGCTTTGGAAGGTCGACAATTGCAACCCTTGCTCATCGAAAGATTTAACTACTAATAAGACTACAGAATAAACAATTAACCTGCTTTTTCGCGATTAGGAGGAGAGTAAGAGATGGCAAACCAACTGACTTTCAACGTTGCTGTAGTCGGTGCGACTGGTGCAGTCGGACAGCAGATGATTCAACTATTAGAACAGCGCAACTTCCCAATCAAACAGCTTAAGCTGCTTGCTTCTGGACGTTCTGCAGGAAAAACAGTCACCTTCAAGGGGCAAGAAATTGTACTGGAAGAGGCGACTCCAGACAGTTTTGCAGGGGTTGATTTTGCCTTGTTTAGTGCTGGTGGATCGGTCAGTAAGGAACTGGCTCATCATGCAGTGCGTCACGGTGCAGTTGTCATTGACAATACCAGCGCATTCCGGATGGATCCAGATGTTCCTCTCGTTGTGCCAGAAGTAAACATGGATGCTGCGCTCGCTCATAATGGAATCATTGCGAATCCGAATTGCTCTACGATTCAGATGGTTGCCGCTCTAAAACCCTTGTATGATCGTTTTGGTATAGACCGAATCATCGTTTCTACTTACCAGGCAGTATCTGGTGCAGGTCAATCTGCGATCAATGAATTGCTCGACCAAAGTCGAGACATTTTGGATGGTAAAGAACCGCAGTGTAACGTACTTCCTGTAGGCAAATTGCCTGTACATCATCAGATTGCGTACAACGCGATTCCGCAGATTGATGTGTTCACCGACAATGGTTTTACTTATGAAGAAATGAAAATGGTCAATGAGACCAAAAAAATCTTCGGTGATGACACTGTACTTGTTTCAGCTACTTGCGTACGTATTCCAGTGGTCTATGGCCATAGCGAGTCGGTATATGTAGAGCTGAAACAGGATTACGATCTGGCAGAAGTAAAGGCCCTGCTGGAAAACGCTCCTGGTATCGTGTTAGTAGATGTGCCAGGGGAACAGCAGTACCCACTTGCTACTGATGCAACAGGCAAACTGGAAGTATTCGTGGGCCGGGTGCGTCGTGATCTCCATCATCCTCGTGGACTGCATATGTGGATCGTTTCTGACAATCTTCTCAAGGGTGCAGCATGGAATACAGTACAAATCGCTGAAGAACTCATAAAAGCAAGAGTATAGGGGAGAGGTTAGTGAAGATTCTCGTCCAGAAGTTCGGTGGTTCTTCCTTGACGACGGAGGATTGCCGGATGCGGGCAATCTACCATATGGAAAAAGCAATTGATGAGGGCTATGCCCTCGTCGTTGTCGTATCGGCGATGGGTCGCAAGGGTGATCCATACGCAACGGATACACTTTTGCAGTTGGTTCGTGCGAATGGGAACCAACTGCCAAGTCGTGAAATGGATATGCTGATGCATACCGGAGAAATCATCTCTGCTACCATCATGTGCAGCATGCTGAATGCACGAGGAATTAAAGCAACGATTTTGACAGGTGGTCAGGCAAATATTGTGACGAGCGACGATTTTACGAATGCACAAATCACGTCGATCGATCCAAGTCGCATTTTGCAAGACCTGGAGGAAAGTCAAGTTGTGATCGTTCCAGGGTTTCAGGGACGTACAGCCGATTGGGAAATTACGACACTGGGACGGGGCGGTAGCGATACAACTGCAACCGCTCTCGGTGTCGCTTTGAAGGCTGAAACGGTGGATATTTTCACCGACGTGGAAGGCATTATGACGGCGGACCCGCGCATCGTCGAGGAAGCGCAGCGACTTGGCATGGTGACCTACACGGAGATTTGCAACATGGCTCACCTGGGTGCAAAAGTCATTCATCCTAGAGCGGTGGAGATCGCGATGCACGCAAACGTGCCGATTCGTGTTCGCTCTACGTTTTCGGACGACCCCGGTACACTTGTTACAACCATGCTGGAGATCGGGAAAATGGGCTACACTGTACACGACAGAGTCGTCATGGGAATTGCTCATGTACCGAACATTACCCAGATCAAGGTAGCGAACAAAGAAGGGTCTTACGATACACAGTTACAAGTCTTCAAAACGATGGCTACCAATAACATCAGCGTAGATTTCATCAATGTGAACCCAATGGGTGTTGCTTACACGGTCCATGATGAAATGGGAGAGAAAGCTGCTCGTCTGTTAACGGAAATGGGATACGAGCCGCAGCTGTTACCGCACTGCGCAAAAGTGTCCGTGATTGGTGCAGGGATGACGGGCGTGCCGGGTGTGATGGCACGAATCGTGGAGGCACTTACGCAAGAAGACATTCAAATTCTTCAATCGGCAGACTCCCATACAACCATCTGGGTACTCGTGCATGAAATGGATATGGTGAAGGCTGTTCGTGCGCTTCATCAGCAGTTCAATCTGCATGTTCAACATATGTAAGAGCATATCCTGCCTTAAATACCTACTGATCACGATAAGAGGAGTTGGAGAGTGAGTGGCACGTTTTGGTAGACTGCTTACCGCAATGGTAACGCCTTTTAATGATCAACTTCAAATCGATTACGATAAAACAGAACGTTTGATTGATCATTTGATCGCAAATGGAACGACGGGGATTGTCGTCAGTGGAACGACTGGCGAATCTCCGACTTTGTCTCGTACCGAAAAGCTTGATCTGTTCCGTCATGTGGTATCCTACGCAAAAGGAAGAGTCCACATCATTGCTGGAACAGGCAGTAATGATACAGCTTCCAGTATAGAGTTCACTCAAGCTGTACAATCCATTGGCGTAGACGCTGTAATGCTCGTTGCACCCTATTACAGCAAGCCATCTCAAGAAGGGCTTTACGCACACTTTAAGGCATTGGCTGATGCTACCGAGTTGCCAATCATGCTGTACAATGTGCCAGGACGTACTGTTGTCAATATGACAGCGGAAACGACTCTGCGTTTGGCTCAACTGCCAAATGTCGTTTGCGTGAAGGAAGCCTCTGGCAACTTGTCGCAGATGTCGCAAATCATTGAACATGCTCCAGAAGGCTTTGAGCTGTATAGTGGTGATGATGGCTTAACCTTGCCGATCCTGTCTATCGGGGGAGTGGGCATTGTCAGTGTGGCGAGTCACATAGTTGGCCGCCAAATGACAGACATGATGGACGCTTATTTTGCAGGTAATTACGCAGATGCAGCAAGACTCCATCGCAAGCTGTTGCCGATTTTTGAAGGCCTGTTTGCCTACCCGAGCCCAGGACCGACCAAGGTCGCATTAGAAAAGCTCGGCGTTCAAGTTGGGGGCGTTCGATTGCCTCTAGTTGAGCTGAATGAACAAGAAAAAGCATTCGTTCATTCCCTGCTTGTTTAACTCCATAGAAAGATCAAGAGCCATTCCTGCCCGGGATGGCTCTTTTTCCTTGTGTTCATGATTTCACTTCGGGTATAATAAGAACAAGTGATTTGGGGCGGTTTTTTTGAGTGGACATGACAACTAAATATAGGAGGTTACACGTTTTGGCAAAGTCGAATCACTCTGTTCTCGTTTTCGCCCTGGGCGGAGTCGGCGAAATTGGGAAGAATATGTACGTGGTACAAAGCGGTGATGACATCGTAGTGATTGATGCCGGGTTGAAGTTCCCAGAAGAGGAAATGCTGGGGATTGATATGGTTATTCCGGATATCACCTACTTGGAGGAACATCGCGACAAGGTTCGGGGTATTATTATTACGCATGGACACGAAGACCACATCGGCGGCCTCAGCTACGTGCTGAAGCATTTGAAAGTCCCGGTTTATGCGACAAAACTTACCCTTGGTTTAATTGATGCAAAGTTAAAAGAAGCGGGCATCCTAAACGAAACAAAACGCGTATTGATCAACAGCGACTCGGAAGTCGTTCTCGGAAAGATGAAAGCGACCTTTTTCCGCGTAAACCACAGCATCCCGGATTGTGTAGGGGTATGCCTGGACACGCCAGAAGGTTACATCGTTCATACAGGAGACTTCAAGTTCGATCAAACACCTGTTAACAATCAGGTAGCTGATCTGGCAAAAATGGCGATGATCGGTGACAGAGGCGTTTTGTGCTTGCTCTCTGACAGTACGAATGCAGAACGGCCTGGATTTACCGGATCGGAACGCTCAGTGGGCAAAGCACTCATGGATGTGTTCAGCAAAGCATCTGGACGTATTGTGGTTTCTACGTTTGCATCAAATGTTCACCGCATTCAACAAGTGGTGGATGCTGCAGCACAGTTCAACCGTAAATTAACGGTTGTCGGCCGGAGCATGCAAAATGTTATTAATATCAGCAGAGACTTAGGGTACTTGTTGGTCCCTGAGGGCTTGATTGTTGAGATCGATGAAATCAACAAGCTGAATGCTGAACAAGTCGTTATTTTATCAACTGGAAGCCAAGGAGAGCCTATGTCCGCGCTCACTCGGATGGCCCGATCCGCCCATCGGAAAATTGACATCCTTCCAGGGGATACCGTTATTATTGCAGCCACTCCCATTCCAGGGAATGAAAAATACGTGGCGCGTACGATCGATCAATTATCGCGCATTGGTGCAGATGTCATTTATGGTGGCCATGGACCTAACGGAACCGTCCACGTCTCCGGTCATGGTAGCCAAGAAGAATTGCGCCTGATGCTAAACCTAATGAAGCCTAAGTACTTTATTCCTGTTCACGGTGAATATCGCATGTTGAAAACGCATGCCTTACTTGCTGAACAGGTTGGCATTCCTGAAGAAAACACGTTCTTGCTGGATAACGGCGATACAGTTGAATTCTTAGGGGGCAAGGCCCGTTACGGTGGAAAAGTTCATGCTGGCAACGTTTTGATTGACGGCTTGGGCGTTGGTGATGTAGGAAACATCGTGCTTAGAGATCGCAAATTACTGTCACAAGATGGCATACTGGTAGTTGTCGTTACACTCAGCAAACAAAATGGCACGATTTTGTCAGGTCCAGACATCATTTCTCGCGGTTTCGTCTACGTGCGTGAATCCGAAGAGCTGCTGGATGAGGCAAATCGCATAGTGACCCAAACACTTGTCAAATGCATGGAAGAAAATGTGAATGAATGGTCTTCACTGAAAAATAACGTAAAAGAGTCATTAGGCCGTTATCTGTACGAGCAAACGCGCAGACGTCCGATGATCTTGCCGATTATCATGGAAGTGTAGGATCACTTGATAAAGAGCTGGAAACCCTTTAGAAGAAGGGTTTCTGGCTTTTTTTGGCTTTGTGGGCGCATGATTTTTCCTCCCCTTATCCATACTACAGAGGAAAGTGAGGGAGGATCATCCATGCCGAATCAACAATTTAACGATTTTTTAAATAGGCCACCATTTGCAAGTACAGCGGTAAATAGTAAGGAATCCCAACCACAATCACCAACTGATGATCAGGAGCCTGCTGCTTCGCCGCCATCAGAAGCACCTGCACAAGAAGATCCGAAGAAAAAACTGCTCGATTCCATTACGCAACTGGGCCAGACAAACGTTCCACAGCTCGAAAGCAATATTTATTGTATGACCATCATCGGACAAGTAGAAGGACATATTCAGTTGCCCCCTCAAAATAAGACGACGAAATATGAGCACCTCATCCCTCAATTGGTTGCGGCAGAACAAAACAGCAAAATAGAGGGCGTGCTCGTCATTTTGAATACGGTTGGTGGGGATGTGGAAGCGGGCTTAGCGATTGCGGAAATGGTAGCGTCATTATCTAAACCGGTAGTCACACTCGTACTCGGCGGTGGTCATAGTATCGGTGTGCCAATTGCTGTAGCTGGTTCGTACTCATTTATTGCAGAAACCGCTACGATGACGATCCATCCGATCCGCTTGACGGGTCTTGTCATTGGTGTGCCGCAAACGTTTGAGTACTTGGACAAAATGCAAGATCGTGTAGTGAGCTTCATTTCCCGTCACTCCAATGTCTCGGAAGAAAAGTTCCGTGAGCTCATGACCCGAACCGGTGAATTGACACGAGACATCGGAACGAATGTGATTGGCGTAGATGCGGTTAAATATGGTTTGATTGATGAAGTCGGCGGCCTTGGAAGTGCGCTGAAAAAGCTGAACGAACTGATCAAATCGCAAAAAGGCGAGGAGAGTGTACTCCAATGATCTTATACTCCATCATTCCGATGGAAACGGTTTTTGAGAACATGGAGCAAGTGGAGAAACAAGAGCTGAAAGAGATCGCGGTGGGTCATGCCACGATGCTCATTGAGCAAACCGGACCGTTTGAAGGAAAAATCGTCAGGCTGATTAGTCCGGATCCGCAAGACTACCTGAAGGAGCAGTTCGCACCCGGACAAAAAATTCAGTTTCAACCTGAATGGCTCGCCTAAGAAGTCCTGTATTTCTATGAATTTCCTGTGTTATACTAGTGATGTACGAACAGCAGCCGAACATGCGACGGCTGCCTTTTTTAACGAATAGGAATTTATTAAATAAATTCCGGAGCGCATGGAAACTTTCCGCTAAAACGCGGTCGCTCTACGTTGAAAAGGCCTCGATAGAGGTTTTCTTACCATTACAGTACATAACGAGTGTAATGACGAGGAGGAGGCGTGCCATTGAGTAGGAGAAAAAAAGAGCGTTCACAAGCGGCATTGGCCTCAGTTGTCAAAATAGAGCTGCTGGGACTTCTCATCATCGTGCTGTCCTTGATCGGGCTTTTGGAGAGTGGATGGCTGGGCAAAAATGTACTGGCACTTCTATTTCGGTTTATTGCGGGCTCATGGGATTTCATCATTCCTGTTCTGCTAATCGGAATGGCCATACATATGATGTTTACGAGAAAGTCACCGAAGCTTACTTACCGCGTCTTAGGGATAGCGCTCATTGGTGTGGCGATTTTGACCTGGGATCACATGATTTTGTACAAACAAATTACCGCAGATGGAAAATTTGCAGAGCAAAGCATTATTAAGGTTACATGGGACAGAATTTGGCTCGATCATGGTCAGAAAGTGTCCACCACCGGGGTAGGCGGAGGGATGATCGGTGCCCTGTTTTTTGCGGTGACAAATGGTCTTGTTGGGACAATTGGTACGGGTCTCGTGATTGTTTTCCTTTTCCTTGTGGGACTGATGTTTCTGTTCAATCTCTCTTATGTAAACATTTTGATGTTTGCCAAGGACAAGCTCGCTTTGTTTTACGGAAAGGCGAAAAATACAGTGAAGGACTCTGTACAGCTTTTACAGGAAGAGAGCGAGAAGCGAAAGAAGGAAGCAAAGGAATCCGAAGAGGCTCGCAAGCAAAAGCAATCGGAGGAAGAGAACGGCACAATCGCGGTTACTGCGTTGAAAGAGCAAAAATCTCATCCACAGCCTGCTATTCAGGAGGAAGAAGTCCAGCAACCGAACGCCCCGTTAATTCGTGATTTTACGGATCGCATTGCGTTGGATGAGGATGAGGAACTGGTCGATCCTAGTCATCAAGCGAGAGCTGCACAACCGAAAACAAATCAGGAAATTACGTTTGCGCTCGAAGGAGAAGAAGAAATCTTCGGTACACTAGATACCAGAGAAGAACAGAACACCATACCGTATGAGCTTCCAAATCTGCAAATGCTCGCAAGACCTAAAGCGAGTTCTACAGGAAAAGACGTCGATCATACCTCAAATGCGGCGAAATTAGTGCAGACACTGAAGAGCTTTGGGGTCAATGCAACGGTTTCCGAAGTACATCGCGGACCAGCTGTTACACGCTATGAAGTTCAGCCTGCTACAGGGGTAAAAGTAAGTAGGATTGTCAGCTTGACGGATGACCTTGCTCTGGCATTGGCGGCAAAAGATATCCGGATTGAGGCACCAATCCCAGGAAAATCAGCCATTGGCATCGAGGTTCCGAACTCTGAGGTAGCGGTCGTATCACTACGAGAAGTGTTAGAAGCTCCTGAGTATCAAGATGCGCCAGGGAAGCTTACCGTTGCTCTTGGCCGGGATATTTCCGGAGAGCCGATCGTAGCAGATTTGACGAAAATGCCCCATTTGCTCGTAGCGGGGGCGACGGGAAGCGGAAAATCAGTATGCATTAACGGATTAATCATGAGTATTTTGTTCAAGGCCAAACCAGAAGAAGTCAAGCTGATGATGGTTGACCCGAAAATGGTGGAACTGAATGTGTACAACGGAATTCCACATTTGTTGGCTCCTGTTGTTACTGACCCGAGAAGAGCTTCTGTTGCATTGAAAAAGGTCGTGGCAGAGATGGAGCGGCGTTATAATTTGTTTGCCAAAACAGGGAGCCGCAATATTGAAATGTACAATGCGCAAGTGGAAGGGACGCCACTTCCCTATATTGTCGTCATTGTCGATGAGCTTGCGGACTTGATGATGGTAGCTCCGGGAGAAGTGGAGGATGCGATTTGTCGACTCGCGCAAATGGCTCGTGCTTCCGGGATTCATCTCATCATCGCGACACAACGTCCTTCCGTAGATGTCATTACGGGTGTGATCAAGGCGAACATCCCTTCCCGCATTGCCTTTGGGGTATCTTCGATGGCTGACTCCAGAACGATTCTGGATATGGGAGGAGCGGAAAAGCTTCTTGGTAGAGGGGACATGCTTTCGCTGCCGATGGGGGCATCCAAGCCGACTCGTGTTCAAGGAGCTTTTGTATCCGACAAGGAAGTAGAAGAGGTTGTTCGTTTTGTGAAAGAACAGCAAGAGGTTCGCTACAATGAAGAGATGATCCCGGGTGACGTGCAAGAGGAACAGCAGCCAGTCGTGGATGATGAACTGTACGATCAAGCTGTTCAAATTGTTTCAGAAGCCCAAACGGCATCGGCATCCTTGCTGCAGCGTCGTCTCCGTGTCGGTTATACGCGAGCGGCACGATTGATTGATATGATGGAAGCTCAAGGAATAGTCGGTCCTTATGAGGGAAGCAAGCCTCGTGAGGTTCGTCTACCACGTCCGTCCATAGAAAGCAATATTTCATAGTGAAAGACTCTGCCAGTATTTGTACCGGCAGGGTCTTTTTTCCTATTTTAGGAGAAAAATCCCTGTCGAAATTAATCATTTTGCATTATTATTCATAAATATTTGGCTTGCATGATACTCGCCCCTCATGTAAACTTTTTAAGAGATTGACGGAAATTGTTGTTATTTAAGTCTCATACGAATCAGAGGTCTGACGTCCTACCTGTTGGGATGGCTGAAGGACAGCAGGAGTGAATGATGATGAGCATCAAAGGGAATGTTCGATCACTGTTTCTCTTGGTAATGGACAAGATCAAGAGTGATATCGAAACCGGACTTCTTCGTCCTGGTGAACGCCTCCCTTCTGAAGCCGAACTATCCAAACAGCTTGGTGTAAGCAGGGCGACGCTTCGCGAGGCACTCCGACTTCTTGAGGAAGAGAAGATTGTCATTCGTAGACACGGTGTAGGTACCTTTATTAATTCAAAGCCTGTTTTTTCAGGCGGGATTGGGGAACTCTTTAGTGTGACGGATGCAATTGAGCGTCAAGGATATACGGCAGGAACCTTGATCCTGAAAACATCCTTTGGCGAATCTGCTGAAGAAGAGAGGAAGCGGCTAGCCTTAAATCCGGGTGAAGGCGTTCTCATAGTAGAGCGAATTCGCACGGCTGACGGTGAGCCTGTGGTTTATTGTGTGGACCGCATTCCTGCACATCTGGTGCCCGGGGGCTATGCGGCAAGTGGAGAGTCTATCTTCAAATGGCTGGAGAGCGTAACAGGGGTAAGGATCGCATACGCAGTAGCCGATATTGAACCCATGGGCTACAATGAAAAGGTTTCCAACCTGCTGCATTGCGATAAATCTGCTCCCATGCTCTTGCTCAAACAGATTCATTACGACGAAAGTGAAAAGCCAGTGCTATACTCCCATAATTACTTCAGGGCTGACAAAATTCACTTTCATGTCGTACGGAGACGGTTGTAACTGTGGGGGCAACCTCACTCAACAATTTCATCAACTAAAAACAGGGGGTAATCTCAGATGAAGAAAGTTCTATCCGTGCTTTCTGTGGCAACACTCAGCCTGTCGCTCGTTCTCGCTGGCTGCGGAAGCAAACCAGAAGCACAGCCTCAAGGCCAAACTGGTAGCAATGGTGGTGCTCCAGCTGCTAAAGCTATCAAAGTAGGTATGGTTACAGACGTTGGCGGCGTAAACGACAACTCCTTTAACCAGAGTGCTTGGGAAGGGCTGCAAAAACTCCAAACCGATTTGAATCTCCCGAAAGAAAACGTAAACTATCTGCAATCTAAATCAGATGCTGACTATGTACCAAACCTGACTCAATTCGTAAAAGACGGTTGGGATCTGACTTGGGGTATCGGCTTCTTGATGGGTGACCACCTGAAAAAAGTAGCAGATGAAAACAAAAACGCAAAATTGGCGATCATCGACGCTGAAGTAGATGCTCCTAACGTAGCATCTGTACTCTTCAAAGAGCATGAAGGCTCCTTCCTCGCTGGTGTTGTTGCAGCGAAGATGACGAAAACGAAAAAAGTTGGTTTCGTTGGTGGCGTTGATATCCCGGTAATCAAACGCTTTGATCTTGGCTTCGAAGCAGGTGTAAAAGCTGTTGACCCAAGCATTCAAGTAATCAAAGTATACACTGGTGCTTTTGATAAACCAGACATGGGTAAATCTACGGCTTCCTCTATGTACGGTCAAGGTGTGGACATCATCTTCCACGCTTCCGGCGGTACAGGTGACGGTGTGTTCAACGAAGCAAAAGACCGTAAAGCTAAAGGCGAAAACGTATGGGTAATCGGTGTTGACAAAGACCAATCCCTGACTTTTGGCGACGAGATCACATTGACTTCCATGGTAAAACGTGTTGACGAAGCAGTTATTCGTGTAGCGAAAGACTTGTCTGAGGGTAAATTCAAAGGCGGAGTACAATGGCTCGGACTGGCTGAAAACGGTGTAGGTCTGGCTGACACTTCCACGAAGAACGTTCCTGAAGACGTACTGAAACTGGTTGAAGAATACAAGCAAAAAATCGTTAAAGGCGAAATCACAGTTCCTGACAAGTAAAAACTAAGGAAGCTGCAAACGGACAAGGCTGGTTCGAGCTACTGGCCTTGTCCTTTACCTTCACAATAGACCCGAAAAATGGGGTGAGCATGCATGAACTCGGTAAAAAAAGTGGTTGAAATGAGAGGGATCACAAAACGGTTCCCAGGCATTATTGCGAATGACAGTATTACGCTGTCCGTAGGTAAAGGTGAAATTCATGCGCTGCTCGGAGAGAATGGCGCGGGTAAGTCCACACTCATGAATATCTTGTTCGGTCTATATCAGCCGGATGAAGGCGAAATTCTGATTAACGAGAAAGTTGTACAGATCACCAGTCCAAAGATTGCAAACGACCTTGGTATCGGAATGGTTCACCAACATTTTATGCTCGTAGAAACATTTACAGTCACGGAAAACATTGTGCTAGGAAATGAACCGAAAAACGGGTTGAAGATAGATATTCAAAGCGCTGAGAAAGCGGTAGAAAAACTGTCGAATCAATACGGGCTCAAAGTTGATCCGAGAGCAAAAATTCAGGATATCTCAGTAGGGATGCAGCAGCGTGTTGAGATTTTGAAAACGCTTTATCGCGGTGCGGACATCTTGATTTTTGATGAGCCTACGGCTGTATTGACGCCGCAGGAAATCCATGAACTTATCGAGATCATGCATAACTTGGTAAAAGAAGGTAAGACAATTATCCTGATCACACATAAGCTGAAAGAAATTATGGCAGTATGTGACGCGGTAACAATCATTCGTCGCGGAAAAGTCATTGATTCCGTTTTGGTAAAAGATACGAATCCAGACGACTTGGCTGCAAAAATGGTTGGTCGTGAAGTAAACTTCCGCGTGGATAAAACGGAAGCAAAACCTAAAGATACGATCTTGGCCGTAGAGAAATTGACTGCAATGGGGAACCGCGGTGTGAATGCACTGAACAATCTCAGCTTAGAGGTTCGCGCGGGTGAAATTCTCGGGATTGCAGGAGTCGACGGAAATGGCCAAAGTGAACTGATTGAAGTATTAACTGGCTTACGTAAAGCAACAAGTGGGCGTGTCCTTCTTAATGGCAAAGAAATTACGAATCAAAGTCCGCGAAACATTTCGGAATCAGGATTGTCTCACATTCCAGAAGACCGACATAAACGAGGATTGGTTCTTGATTTCACCATGAGTGAAAATATGGTATTGGAAACGTATTTCCATCCAACGTTTTGCAAAGGCGGTTTTCTTGATTATGGCGCCATTGACAAGCATGCGGCCAAGCTTATCGAAGAATTCGACGTTCGAACTCCGAGTATTTACACGCCAGCACGAGCGCTTTCGGGAGGAAACCAACAGAAGGCAATTATTGCCCGCGAAGTGGACAAGAACCCGGATTTGCTGATTGCGGCTCAACCTACTCGTGGCTTGGACGTAGGGGCTATCGAATTCATTCATCGCAGACTAATTGATCAACGCGATCAAGGAAAAGCAGTTCTCTTGCTTTCCTTAGAATTGGATGAGGTTATCAATGTGTCCGACCGGATTGCGGTTATTTATGAGGGAGCTATTGTGGGGATTGTCGATGCGAAATCGACATCAGAGCAAGAGCTCGGCTTGATGATGTCCGGCGGGAAAGTAATGCAAGGAGGGGGAAACGATGAATAGAGTTATTGCGGTCTTCACGAAAGAATCGTTTCTCGTTCCTGCCGTTGCGATCATTCTTGGTCTTTTGACTGGGGCAATTGCAATGTTGGCAGGTGGATTTAATCCAATCGATGCCTATATGGCTTTGCTTAAAAAAGTATTTGGTAACGCGTATAACTTTGGGGAAACGATTCGCCAAATTACGCCTTTGATATTTACAGGTTTGGCTGTAGCGTTTGCTTTCCGTACAGGTCTTTTTAACATCGGGGCAGAAGGTCAATTTATCGTAGGGATGATTGCTTCTACTGTTGTAGGTGTTTCTTTTGACCTTCCAGCTATCATTCATGCTCCACTTGCTATCATTGCAGGTGCTGTAGCAGGTGGTTTGTGGGGTGCCATTGCCGGTTATTTGAAAGCAGCCCGTGGTGTCAATGAGGTTATTACCAGCATTATGTTGAACTGGGTAGCTCTTTACTTTGCAAACTGGGTCATGAATGCCTTCTTTATTCCAGCAGGCAAACAAACATCTGAAGAGGTAAAGGATTCTGCGATCATTACCATTGGATGGCTCGCTGAAATGTTTGACAATGCTCGTTTGCACTGGGGTACACTGATTGCCGTACTCGCAGCTATTTTCTTCTATATCATCCTTTGGAAAACAAAATCTGGTTTTGAATTGCGTTCCGTTGGTTTGAACCCGCATGCTTCTGAGTATGCTGGTATGAACGTGAATCGTAATGTTGTAAAGGCTATGTTTATTGGTGGTATGTTTGCAGGGATTGGTGGAGCTACTGAGATTTTGGGCGTATTCCACTATCAAGCGATTATGACGCAGCATACTGGCTATGGCTTTGATGGAATTGCGGTAGCATTGATTGGCGGAAATACACCATTCGGGGTTATCCTTGCTGCCATATTGTTTGGGGTTCTCACATTCGGTGCGAGCGGTATGCAATTTAGTGCAGGTGTACCGTTTGAATTGATTCGTGTCGTGATTGCTTCCGTTATTTTCTTCGTTGCTGCACATGGCATCGTGAAAATGTTTATTAAGCCGATCTTGAAGAAGAAAAAGGAAGGTGGAAACTGATGGATTGGGGATTAATTCTTAGCAACCTCGTTCATGATACCATCGTGTTTTCCACTGCCTTGATTTTTGCAGCATTGGGTGGACTGTACTCCGAGCGTTCTGGTGTCGTGAACATTGCGCTAGAAGGTATGATGATTATCGGTGCTTTTACTGGTGCCGTAATGACCTATGCTTTCCAAGATTCACTTGGTGCTTGGGCACCGTGGGTCGGATTTATTGCAGCGGGGATTGCCGGTTCTATTTTTGCACTCCCACATGCTGTTGCTTCGGTAACGTTTAAAGCGGACCAGACCGTCAGCGGTGTGGCCCTGAACTTCTTGGCAGCTGGACTTTCCATCTACCTGACCAAAATTATTTTTAACGGAGCAGGTCAGACAACGACATTGAACTCAGTGTTTAACAAATTCAGTATTCCTGGATTGAGTGAAATTCCGTATATCGGACATGCCATTTTTGAGGCTTATCCTACGAGCTATCTAGCTTTCATTGCAGTTTTCCTTACTTGGTATATTGTATTCAAGACACCATTCGGATTGCGCTTGCGTGCAGTTGGTGAGCATCCGCGTGCTGCTGATACAGTAGGGATCAATGTTAAGAGAATGCGCTACACAGCTGTTATGATCAGTGGTATGCTGGCTGCGTTGGGTGGAGCTACCATTTCTTTGACGACAACCAGTAACTTTTCCCATAACACGGTTTCCGGACAAGGGTTTATCGCGATTGCGGCCTTGATCTTTGGTAAATGGCATCCAATGGGTGCGATGGGAGCAGCTTTATTCTTTGGTGTCGCTCAAGCGATCAAGTCTTTGGTGCAAATCTTCGGATTGACCAATTACATTCCTACTGAATTTATCTTCATGCTTCCGTACGTACTGACGATTCTCGTGATGGCTGGTCTGGTAGGACGATCCAGTGCTCCAGCGGCCCTCGGCAAACCTTACGATACGGGATCGCGTTAATCATTCGTTGACAAAATTTAGCGTCTAGAACCTGTCACTTCCCCTGTGCGATAATTTTTGTGACTGCTTGCGGTCCGCAAATAACGGTCCTATCCGTATTTGCAAATTGTCTGTGGGGAGGGAAAAAGATGAACCGCTGTCTACATCAGTACAGCAGTTATCGATGGAACAGGATTCTAGGCGCTTTTGTTTTTTGCCTGATGATAGCAGTATCCGGTGGAATGGTTTCAGCAAAAGAGCCAGGACCGATCATTTCTGTCGTTGTCGATGGAATGGGAGTCCAATCAGATGTATCACCAATCCATCGAAATGGGCGCATGCTCGTTCCAATACGAGTAGTAGCGGAGGCAACAGGATCAGAAGTAAGCTACGATGCAGATACGCAAAAAGTATTGCTCAACAAAAAAGGCAAGCATATCACCCTTACAATTGGAAGCCAGACTGCGAACGTAGATGGAAAACGTTTGAAGATGGATGTTTCTCCAATCATTGTGAATAAGCGGACGCTTGTTCCGATCCGATTTATCTCTGAGGCATTTGGCTATCAAGTTCGATGGGATGAGACGTCGGCTGTTGCATACATACAATCCAAAACTGTGGAAGACAAGGCTGCGAGTGTGAAATACTCCTTGAATCCATATGTCGTTCAACAGGGAGATACCTTATCAAAAATTGCAGCTCGCCACGGCACGAACATGAGTGCCATTCAAAAAAATAACCCGCTCTCTTCTGATGAGTTACTGGTGGGCCAAATTTTATATTTGCCAGAAGATGCAAAAAGAGCTGAGCATCCGATGGCCACAAAAGTTGTGGATGCGGATGATCAATTGATTGGGAAACAATTTCGGTTTCCTTTCCACGATAATAGTGGATATGAGCCGTATGGGGATAGCTTCGGATCCGATCGAGAGTGGACCGAGTCGAATAGCGGCAGTGTCCGTAATCACGAGGGCATCGACATTATGGCACCGAAAGGAACGCCGATTTACTCGGTATCCGATGGGACAATCAACAAAGTGGGCTGGAATACGTATGGTGGCTGGAGAGTAAACATTACGGATGAGAATGGCCAATATCGGATGTATTACGCTCATTTGCAAGCGTATGCGCCAGGATTGCATGTAGGGAAAACGATAAAAGCTGGACAGCTGATCGGTTTTGTTGGAGATACAGGCTACGGTGGAACTGGTACAGTGGGAATGTTTGAACCTCACCTGCATTTTGGCCTCTATCGTAACAGCACGGGGAAAGCAATCGATCCGTATGATTACTTGCGGATTTGGGAGCAAAATAAAGTGGAGAGTCTCCTCTAATATTTGGACAAACTACTACGGAGTACCTTCACGAATAAAAGGAGGCCCGTCGTATGTGGACTTGTCCGTACTGTGGGGGAAGCCACGGCTTACCCTTTCATGATGAGCAGTTGGATGGCATGCTCTGTCTCTCGTCTGATTGCGGTCGATTTGTTGAAGAGCATGGCACATCGGATGATCCTCGAGACTGGGATGCGATGGATATGTAAGGAAAAGAGTGAACGCCCTTCGTAAAAAGGTGCGTTTGCTCTTTTTTTATATAATGGAAGCGCTGTGATTTGCGTATTACGGGACTTGCGTGAGCGCATAGGATGAAGCACTGGGATATATAATGGAAGATTCTGATGCTTGATGCCCTGACAATTGGTTACAATAGAGAAGAGTATGAGTAAGCTGATGGAGAAGGGAGATTGAACTATGACTGCTTCTACAACTGAAATTGCCTTTCAAAGCTCCCAAATCAATGGGATGAACGTACATATCCTTCCAACCGAAAAGTTCAAGACAACGACGATCGTGACGATGATTGAACAAGCGCTATCGGAGGAGCACGTAACGAAAACAGCATTGCTTGCGATGGTCATGAAACGTGCCAGCGCTCGTTTTCCAGAAACGAAACTATTGCGAGCACATTTGGATTTCCTGTATGGTGCCATTTTTGATGTCGATGTCATGAAAAAAGGCGAGCGGCAAATCCTGCAAATTTATATGGAAGTACCGAATGAAAAGTATTTGTCCAATGAATCCTCACTTTTGGAGCATGCCATCGAATTCGTAGGAGATATGCTCGTCAGACCGTATGTACAAGACAACGCTTTTTCCGAAAAGTACTTGGCACAGGAAAAAGAGACGCTACGAAAACGGATGGAGAGTTTGATCGACGACAAAATGAAGTATGCGAACCAACGCGTGACAGAAGAAATGTGTAAGGGTGAACCATTCTCGCTTCTCGTCCAAGGTCGTGTAGCGGATTTGCCAAAGATCACTGGCCAGGAGCTGTATCAATATTTTAAAGAAGTAACGACGACAAATCCGATCAATATGTTCGTGGTGGGCGATGTTGATCAGCAGGAAGTAAGCGAGGCTATTCGCAAGCATATCCCATTGGAGCGTTCCCAAGTAGGAGAACTGCAGATCGCATCAACGGCGAAGGATGTATCGGCTGAGCGCGAAGTGATCGATCGACTCGATGTCAACCAAGCAAAGCTCAACATCGGTTGCCGCACGCAGATCACTTATAAGGATGACGATTATCCGACGCTGCTCTTGTTCAACGGGATTTTAGGCGGTTTTCCGCACTCCAAGCTGTTTGTCAACGTCCGTGAAAAAGAAAGTCTCGCTTACTATGCCGTTTCCAGGCTAGAGAGCCACAAAGGGATTCTCATGATTATGTCCGGGATTGATGTTAGCAAATATCAACGTGCGGTTGAGATTATTAAGCAGCAGCTTGATCTAATGCAACAAGGAACCATATCGGATGAGGAAATGAGCCAAACGCGTGCAACTTTGTCTAATCAGTTCCGTGAGCTGTTGGACAGTGCGCGCGGGATGATTGATTTTACGTACAATGGTGTGATTAGTGGACGTCCTCGGAAAATCGAAGAGCTTTTGGCGGGGATCAACCAAGCGACCATTGAGGATATCAAGAAGGTAGCAAGCAAGGTGACGATTGACACGATTTATCTGCTGCGGGACAAGAAGGGAGAGGCATAAGATGCAGACCACTGTCTTTGAACAAGTAAATGAAACGGTATATCATGAGACTCTCCAAAATGGATTGCAAGTTTATCTGGTTCCCAAACAGGGCTTCAGCAAAACATACGCTGTGTTCACTACGCGTTACGGCTCCATTGACAGCCATTTCCGCACTCGAAGCGGGGAAGAAATCAATGTTCCCGACGGCATTGCGCATTTTCTTGAGCACAAAATGTTTGAGAAGAAAGATCGGGATGTCATGCACGAATTCAGTAAAAACGGGGCGAGCTGTAATGCATTCACGAGCTTCAATCGTACGGCTTATTTGTTCTCGTGCACAGATAAGCTAGATGACAATCTGAATCTGCTGCTCGATTATGTGCAGGACCCATATTTTACAGATGCCAGTGTAGAAAAGGAAAAAGGAATCATCGGCCAGGAAATCACCATGTACGATGACAATCCTGACTGGAAGGTGTACGTGAACCTCTTGAAGGCCATGTACCAAAAGTATCCGATTAACATTGAGATTGCGGGTACGATCGAGACGATCTCTCATATTACAAAAGAATATTTGTATCAGTGCTATGAAACGTTTTATCATCCTGCCAATATGCTCCTATTGGTCGTGGGTTCCTTCGAACCAGAAGCGATCATGAAGCTCATTCGTGAAAATCAGGGAGCAAAGGAGTTTGCTCCTGCGCCACAAATCACGCGCGTTTTTCCAGAAGAGCCATCAGCTCCAGCGGAAGCGAAAGTAGAAGCGTTTCTAACAGTTGGCTTGCCCAAATGCATGATCGGAATCAAGGAAAAGGAAAACGGTCTAACCAAGGAAGCCTTGTTAAAACGCGAGTTGACTACTAAACTGGTATTGGACATCGCGTTCGGCACAAGTTCCGCTGTCTATGAGCGTTTGTATGACAGTGAGCTGATTACGGAAAGCTTTGATTTTGACTACAGCAGCGAGCAGGATTATGCGTATACGATCATTGGTGGAGATACACCTGATCCAGAGCGTTTAGTGGAAACGATCAAAGCAGAAATCGAACAGTTGAAGCAAAACGGTATAGCCCAAGATGACTTTGAGCGTGCGAAGCGTAAAAAAATCGGAAACTTCCTGCGTTCTCTAAACTCCGTGGAGTTTATCGCTAACCAGTTTACCAGCTTCAAATTTAACGGAAATGATCTGTTTTCCGTAGTGCCTGCCTTGGAGTCGATCACACGCGAAGATGTGGAAAAACGTTTGAAGGAGCATTTTTTAATCGAGCAGATGGCTGTTTCTATCGTTCGTTCCGCTTCGCCACAGGAGTAATGTATTCATGTTCAAGCAAGAGACGCCGTGGGCGTTAATTACGGGAGCTTCCGGAGAGATCGGGCAGGCGATCGGTGCCTACCTGATTGATGCGGGGGTTCCCCTTTATCTGCATTACAATCGAAATAAAGAAAAATTGGAGCCGTTGGTGCAAAAATGCCAGGAGCGGAGTGTTCCGTACGTCATCCTCCAAGCTGATCTACGGGATCCACAGCAAATTACGGCGATGTTTGCTCAGATGCAGGTTGCACCATTATTGATCGTAAACAACGCCTCTGTGGATGATGTCGGCTTATTTACGGATGTGACTGTCGAGAAATTCGATGAGCTCATCGCTCTTAATGTTCGTTCGGCTTTTTTGGTCTGCCAAGCTGCTGTTCCGGCCATGCTGCGCGCAAGGTATGGGCGTATCGTTAACATCTCTTCCATTTGGGGACTGACAGGCGGTTCATGTGAAGTGCTGTATTCCATGACCAAAGGAGCAGTCAATACGTTCACAAAAGCCCTGGCAAAGGAAATGGCCCCAAACGGAATCACGGTAAATGCAGTCGCTCCTGGAGCTATTGCTGGTGGAATGATGGAGCGCTTTGCTCCAGATGAAATGGAAATGATCGCGGAAGAAATTCCGGCCAACCGTCTTGGACAACCATATGAGGTAGCCGCAGTCGTGCGCTTTTTGCTTTCGGCGGATTCCAGTTATGTGACGGGGCAAGTGATTAGTCCAAACGGTGGATGGTACACGTAGAAGAGAAGTATGCATGAATAAAATACGAGAAATGATGGAATTCTACCTTTTGTGTGGGCAGCAAATCTGTTCGCAACGTACAAAAGGAGGGAATTTCCCTATGTCGATTCTTGACAATTTCAGCGACTGGAAAGCGTTTCTCGGAGATCGGGTAGAACAAGCGAAACAATCCGGGATGGAAAGCGATACGCTTCAAAATGTAGCTTATCAAATCGGTAGCTATCTGTCTGAGCAAGTAGACCCGAAAAACGATCAGGAGCGTCTGTTGAAACAGCTGTGGGACGCAGGTGATCAACAGCAGCAACAAGCTTTGGCATCACTCATGGTGAAGCTTGTTCAGAATCGCAATGATGCGAACGCTGGCAGCTAGCCATCAAATCCCCTACTTTTGGGGATTTTTCTTTTCGCGATTGTCGAATGAAACGAACGTGATATACTACATAAGAAGAGAATTCTGGTTGGCGGAGAGGATTGCATATGGAAGCAAAGAAAGAATGGTACATGGAGTATGAGATTGCCCGTAACCGTCCCGGTCTCTTAGGGGACGTATCTTCTATTCTGGGGATGTTGAACATTAATATCGTGACGATCAATGGTGTGGATACCATGCGTCGAGGTATGCTGCTCTTGACCGATGATGATGAAAAAATGGAGGTTTTGCGCAACGTTGTGCAAAAAATGGACAACATAACCATAACGAGGTTACGTCCCCCGACAATGCTGGATCGCTTGGCTGTGCGTCACGGTCGCTATATTGAACGGGATAGCGAGGACAAAAAAACGTTTCGTTTTGTTCGTGAAGAGCTGGGCTTGTTGGTCGATTTCATGGCAGAAATTCTGAAGAAGGAAGGTCATCAGCTCATCGGGATTCGTGGCATGCCTCGCGTAGGGAAGACTGAATCGATGATTGCTGCCAGTGTATCCGCCAATAAACGTTGGACATTCATTTCCTCTACTTTGTTGCGCCAGACGGTGCGTAGTTCCTTAGCCATTGATGAAATGTCTACAGATCATGTATATTTGATAGATGGAATTGTCTCAACGCTGCGATCGACAGAAAAGCACTTCACCTTGCTTCGGGAAATTATGAACTTTCCTGCCGCAAAAATCATTGAGCATCCGGATATATTCGTAAGGGAATCTGAGTACCAACTTGATGATTTCCATTACATTATTGAGCTGCGTCATCATCCGGATGAAGAGATTACATATGAGCTTATCAACAATCGCGGCTTTGATAATTTCGAAATGAATTAAGGAGGGGCAGCTGTGTCTGAGCTAGGTCAAGTCCTACAAAGGGCCCGCGAAGAAAAAGGAATCACGCTCGACGACATCCAACGTATCACCAAGATACAGCGGCGATATTTGGAAGCCATTGAAAGGGGTCATTTTCATGTACTTCCTGGCCACTTTTACGCGCGTGCATTTATAAAGAGTTATGCGGAAGCTGTCGGTCTAGACCCGAACCACATCCTGACTCACTTTCAGTCCGATTTGCCGGCCCAGCCACCTACAGAGCAAGTAGAACGACTGCGTCGCAGACGAGTTGCTTCAGCGAACAATCCATTACAAGCGGGGCGATGGGTTACCAAGACCTTGCTCGTCTTGTTTATTGCCTTGATTATCGGGGTTATTTATTTCGCTGTCGTCAACAACAACGGAAATCAGATGACTCAGCCAGTGCCGGGTGGAACAGTTAACCCTGGAGCAGAGATTGTCACGCCTGGCAATGGTGGTGGAGCGGGAACATCCCCGATTGCTCAACAACCGAAGCCTCCTTCTATTACCACACCGAATCCTGAAACAGGAACAAACCCACCTGAGACCGTTACAGAAACTCCTCAGGCAACCATCACATTCGAATCGCAGCAAGGATCAATGTATAATTATTCCTTGCAAGGTGGAGAAAAAATCACGGTTTATTTGAAGGTGAAAGCAGAAACAAGCTGGTTTGGTATTTCGGAAGGAAAAGGCAAAACTTATGTTGAGCAGGGCACGCTCAAGAAGGATCAGGAAAAAACGATTGAGCTGGGGAAATCAGCTTATATTCGTTTGGGCAAACCGACTGTAGTGGAATTGAAGGTTAACGGAGTCTTGGTAGACACGTCTAAAATGAAATCAATGCCGTCTAATATTACGATGAAAGTTAAAGAGGCGGTCACCCAGTAGGCAAGCATATGCTTGCCTTTCGTACTTTTCTCTTTTTTGACACTTCCTTTAGGCTTATATTATACTGGATAGGTGTAATATGGGTTGGTGTGACCAATTGGAGGAAAAAAGATGACAGAGAAGGTAGGCACGCGTGAAAAAGTAGCGATTGTTACGCTGGGCTGTGAAAAGAATCTCGTTGATTCGGACATGATGGCCCATCTGATAGATGAAAAAGGTTATGAACTGGTTGATAACCCGGAAGAAGCAACTGTGGTCATCGTCAATACCTGCGGTTTCATCGATGCAGCCAAGGAAGAATCCGTCAATAAGATTCTGGAAATGGGTGAATTGAAGGAATCCGGCAAACTGAAATCGCTTGTGGTGGCAGGCTGTCTCACACAACGTTACAAAGAGGATATCTTGAATGAGATTCCTGAGGTGGACGGTATTGTCGGAACAGGCGATTTTATGTCGATTGCAGGTATTATCGAAGAATCTCTAGAGGGCAAGCGACCGATTTTTGTAGGAAATCCCATTTTTACGTACGAAGATGTAGTGAAGCGGAAAGTAAAAGAAGGCACATACTCCGCATATATTAAAATTGCCGAGGGTTGTGACAACGCCTGTACGTTCTGCTCGATTCCTTTGATGCGTGGGGGATTCCGCAGTCGTACAATCGAGTCCATCGTAGAAGAAGCGCGTCATTTGGCTGCTCAAGGTATCGTAGAAGTGAGCCTGATCGCACAAGATTCTACGAACTACGGAACGGATATTTACGATGGAAAACTGATGCTTCCTGAACTTTTAAACCGCCTGGCAGAACTCGAGGGCATCGAGTGGATTCGTCTTCACTACGCATATCCTGGATTTTTCACGGATGAATTGATCCACACCTTTGCTACCAATCCAAAAGTGTGCAAATACGTAGATATGCCTTTGCAGCACTCCGAAGACCATATTCTGAAAAGAATGCGTCGTCCGGGAAGACAGACGGACATTCGTGCGCTGGTAGCAAAAATTCGCGCACAGGTTCCAGATGTGGCACTGCGTACCTCTTTGATCGTAGGGTTCCCAGGGGAAACAGAGGAAGACTTCGAGCGCCTGAGCGAGTTTGTGAAGGATATTCGCTTTGATCGACTGGGTGTGTTTACTTACTCCAACGAGGATGACACTCCAGCTTCTCGTCTGCCTGACCACGTTGACGAAGAGCTTAAGGAAAAACGTGCGAACATGCTGATGGAAATTCAACGTGAAGTAGCCGGAGATCGCAACGGACGCTTTGTTGGTCAAGTCTTGGATATTTTGATTGAACGTTACGAAGGACGTAACGATATTTATGTAGGTCGAACACAGTATGACGCTCCGGAAATCGATGGTGAAGTATTCGTCACAGGTTTTAAAGGCGAACTGGGCACCATCGTAAAAGTAAAAATTACACACTCCTATGAATACGATTTAGCCGGGGAGGTAGTCTAGTTGAATCTCGCCAACCGCATCACACTCGCCAGGATCTTTCTGGTGCCGGTAGTTATGTTTTTTATGCTGGTGCGTTACAACATCGGGACATTTTCGATTGGCAGCCTGACGATGACGTATAACGAGCTGATTGCGGCTTTGGTGTTTATCCTAGCAGCCAGTACGGACGGACTCGACGGTTATATTGCACGGAAAAATAAAATCGTGACGAACTTGGGGAAGTTTTTGGATCCGCTTGCTGATAAGCTGTTGATTTCCGCAGCACTCATTTCACTTGTAGAGATGCAACGTCTGGAAGCGTGGATTGCGATTGTCATTATCAGCCGGGAGTTTGCGGTAACGGGTCTACGACTAGTTGCAGCGGCAGAAGGACAGGTAATTGCTGCGAGTGCATTGGGTAAACTGAAAACATGGGTGCAGATCGTAGCGATTACGGCTGTTATGATTCGCAACTTCCCATTTGAGTTCTTCGGCATTCCGTTCGACGAAGTAGCTACTTGGGCGATGGTGATCATCACGATTTACTCCGGGTACGACTACTTTGCGAAAAATCGTAACGTGATCCAATACTCGTAATGCGGGTATTGGTCTCTTTTTTCACAAGACTCTTCTCTTGAGCGTTTGCAAGTGATAAACTATTAGTTTAGAGGCTTTTCTACTCTCAAAGAGGATGGATGAGGAAGATGAGAGCGGAGATTATTGCGGTAGGTACCGAACTTTTGCTAGGCCAGATCGCTAACACCAACGCACAGTTTCTTTCTCAGAAGCTGGCGGAAATTGGCGTGGGAGTTTACTTTCATACGGTTGTGGGAGACAATACGGAGCGATTGCTACAAGTGATTCGATTGGCATCAGGGCGATCTGATCTCGTCATTTTCACGGGTGGGCTAGGGCCGACTCAAGATGATTTGACGAAAGAAACCTTGGCGGGGCATGTAGGCATTGGATTGGAAACGAATCCAGAGGCCATGGAGAGAATTGAAAAATTCTTTTTGCAACGTGGGATTGTCATGACGGAGAACAATCGTAAGCAGGCGCTGGTGCTTTCTGGCAGCCATGTATTCTCCAACGATTTCGGGATGGCGCCGGGGATGGCGATCCGTCATGACAGTAGTACGTTCGTGCTGTTGCCTGGACCACCAAGCGAGCTGTATCCAATGGTGGAGAATTACGTGATGCCTTACTTGAACGATTTGCTCCCAGAAAAACAAGTGTTTCATTCTCATGTACTCCGGTTCTACGGAATAGGCGAATCCGCCTTGGAGGAAAAACTGCTCGATCTGATCGAAAAGCAGGACAATCCAACGATCGCGCCATACGCCAAAGAATTCGAAGTAACGCTGCGGATTACGGCAAGAGCTGCTACAGTCGAAGAAGGGGAAGCCCTAATCTTACCTGTAGAAAAAGAAATTCTCAGCCGTGTTGGCCAGTATATGTACGGGATGGGTGAGAATTCGTCGCTGCATGATGTGCTGGTTTCTGAGCTAAAAAAGAGAAATGAGACGATTGCTTGTGCAGAAAGCTGCACAGGAGGAGCAATTGCCTCGTTGATTACCTCAGTGCCGGGAAGCTCGCAAGTGTTTCGTGGAGGGGTAGTCTGCTACACCAATGAAGTGAAAAATCAGCTGCTCGAAGTACCTGATTCCATTTTGCAAGCAGATGGGGCAGTCAGTGAGAAAACAGCTCAATTGCTGGCTGAACATGTACGAGAAAAGCTGGGGGCTACTTACGGGATTTCTGTTACGGGAGTGGCTGGACCCGATCCTTCCGAGGGCAAGCCTGTTGGCCTTGTTTACGTAGGGATCGCGGCAGAAGGAATGCCTACAGTTGTAAAAGAGCTCCGCCTTGCCGGAAGAAGGCATGCAATCGTTGGGCGTGCCGCTAAATACGCGTTGTTTTATGCGCTGCAAATGCAAAAAGAAAGGTGATTTTTTTCATGACGATTTTTTCCGATTTTCCTTTACATAAATCTATTCTGCAAGCGATTCACGATATGGGTTTCGAGGAGCCATCACCGATTCAGGCAGCTTGCATTCCTAAAGTTCTGGATGGCGGAGACCTGATTGGTCAAGCACAGACAGGTACTGGTAAGACTGCTGCATTCGGGATTCCACTTGTAGAAAAGATTACGCCTGCCAATCGTGTACAAGCGATCGTGCTGACCCCAACTCGTGAGCTGGCTATCCAGGTTGCGGGAGAGCTCTTGCGCATCTCGAAATATAACAAAGTTCGTACGCTGCCAATCTATGGCGGACAATCGATCGGACATCAAATTCGTGCACTGCGCCAAGGTGTACAAATCGTTGTAGGTACTCCTGGCCGTGTTATGGACCACTTGCGCCGAAAAACATTGAAGCTGGATCACGTACATACACTCGTTTTGGATGAAGCGGATGAAATGCTGGACATGGGCTTCATCGAAGATATCGAGACGATCATCACACATATGCCGGAAGAGCGTCAAACCTTGCTGTTCTCTGCGACGATGCCGCCAGAAATCAAGCGTTTGGCTACCCGTTACATGAAACAACCGCAAACGATCGCGGTTAGCCGTGAAGAAGTAACGGCACCATTGATCGAACAGGTATACTACAAAGTGTTTGACCGTAACAAAGTAGAGAGCCTCTGCCGCATCTTGGACAGTGAGGATGTCGAGCTGGGTATCATTTTCTGCCGCACTAAGCGCGGCGTAGATGAGTTGTCTGAAGTGCTGCAATCCCGCGGATACCTTGCGGACGGATTGCATGGTGACTTGTCACAGGCACAACGTGACAAGGTCATGAATGCGTTCCGTGAGGGCTCGATTGAATTCTTGATCGCGACTGACGTAGCAGCACGCGGTATCGACGTAGGAAACGTCTCTCACGTAATCAACTACGATATTCCACAAGACTCTGAGAGCTACGTACACCGTATTGGCCGTACTGGTCGCGCAGGTCGCAAAGGAATTGCGATGACGCTGGTTACGCCGCGTGAAGTAAGACAAATGATGTTTATCCAAAAGCAGACAAAAGCACAAGTGCTCTCTCGCAATGTTCCTTCCCTGGAGGAAGTGGCTGAGCGCAAACAAGAGCAATTGCGTGAACAATTGACTAGCCTTTTGGAAAGCGATGCAATCGCGGATATGTATCAAAAAGTAGCGGATGCTCTCGTAGGTCAATACCCGGCTGAAAAAGTAGCAGCTGCTGCATTACACCTGGCATTCCATACCGAAGCGGGACAAGGGCAGGAAGTAGAAGCGTACAACTTTGGTGAGACAGGCGCAGCAAAAGGCATGGTTCGCTTCTTCCTGAACGTAGGCCGCAATGCGAACATGAAGCCACAGGATCTGGTACGCGAGATCTCTGAATCTGTGGGTATCCCAGGAAAATCAGTAGGTCGCATCGATATTTTCGAGAACTTCACATTTGTTGAGGTTCCAGAAGAGGTAGCTGCTTTCGTATATGAGTCACTGCGTCAAACACGTATCAACGGAAAACGAATCAATCTGGAGCCTGCAAAGCCTCGCGGAGCGAAGCGTTCCTAATTAGAGAGTATTACACAAAGCAGTCATTTCTCTGGGAACAACCAGGAAATGGCTGCTTTTTTGCGATGCGAATATTTGTTCGCAAAAAATACTTGGCAAACACTTCTGTCTCGAGGTATGATGAAGACAAGCAAAAGAGATGCGAAAATTGAAAGGGTGTGTACCATTTGTCAGATCGTCGCGCAGCTTTGGAGAGTGCATTGCGTCAAATAGAAAAGCAATTCGGAAAAGGTTCCATTATGAAGTTGGGAGAAGTATCCAACATCCAGATTTCTACGGCTTCTAGCGGTGCACTTGCTCTAGATATTGCACTTGGTGTGGGTGGGTTCCCACGCGGACGGATTGTTGAGATTTACGGACCAGAGTCTTCTGGTAAAACAACAGTAGCGCTTCATGCCATCGCAGAAGTTCAAAGACAGGGTGGACAAGCTGCGTTTATCGATGCTGAGCATGCCTTGGATCCGGTTTACGCTGCGAAGCTGGGTGTGAACATCGATGAATTGCTGTTGTCCCAACCAGACACTGGTGAGCAAGCTTTGGAGATCGCGGAAGCACTGGTGCGCTCTGGTGCGGTAGACATTATCGTAGTCGACTCCGTTGCGGCACTCGTACCAAAAGCAGAGATCGAAGGCGAGATGGGAGATTCCCACGTAGGTTTGCAAGCACGCTTGATGTCCCAAGCACTCCGCAAGCTGTCCGGAGCCATCAACAAGTCCAAAACGATTGCCATCTTCATCAACCAGCTTCGTGAAAAAGTGGGAGTTATGTTCGGTAACCCAGAAACAACTCCGGGTGGACGCGCTTTGAAGTTCTACGCGAGTGTTCGCTTGGACGTTCGTAAAGCGGAATCTATCAAAGTTGGCAACGACATTTTGGGAAGCAAGACGAAGATCAAAGTCGTCAAAAATAAAGTAGCACCACCATTCAAGGTTGCTGAAGTGGATATCATGTACGGCGAAGGTATTTCCAGAGAAGGTAGCATTCTCGACATCGGTTCCGAGATCGATGTGGTTCAAAAGAGTGGTGCATGGTACTCCTTCAATGAGGAGCGTCTCGGCCAAGGTAGAGAGAATTCGAAAGTCTTCCTGAAAGAAAATCCGCACATTGCATCACAGATTGAAACAAAGGTGCGCGAATACTTCAGCCTAAACCCTGGTTCTGTTCCAGAAGGTGAAGCAGTAAATGACCCAGAGCAAGATGAAGAGCCTACATTTGATCTGGAGTAATGAAGAGTAGAAGAGCAGCCTGTCGATGAGACAGGCTGTTATTTTAGCTTTGCGAAGGAGTGAATCATCATGAAGAGCGGCCTGATCACTGCCGTTCATCGAGATATCAAACAAAAGCAACGCTACCATATCGATGTCGAAGGCGAGTATGCCATTACCGTACACGAAGACATACTGGTAAAGTACAACCTATTTAAGGGAACAGAATTAGATGAAGCTTTTTGCCGAGAAGTCCTGATAGCAGAAGAAAAGCATAAAGCGTATTTAGGTGCATTGCGATATCTCGGCATACGCCCGCGAACAAGCAGTCAGCTGCATTCCTATTTGATAGAAAAGGGATTTTCGCCACAGATTGCAGAAGAGATATGCCAGCGCTGCAAGGATCACGGCTACATCGATGATGAAGCATTTGCGAAGCAATGGGTAGACGAGCGATTGCGTTTGAAGCCGAGGAGCCCGTATATGCTGCGTATGGAGCTTACCCAGCGTGGAGTGGACAGAGCGATTGTAG
Organism: Brevibacillus sp. HB1.4B; assembly: GCF_013284285.1. Lineage (NCBI taxonomy): Bacteria > Bacillati > Bacillota > Bacilli > Caryophanales > Paenibacillaceae > Brevibacillus > Brevibacillus sp. HB1.4B. The sequence goes on along the minus strand of NZ_JABSUT010000002.1, from coordinate 42,577 downwards.
AGGACGCAGTACGTGGCGTGTCTAGGCAGGCTGAACTAGATGCTGCCCGCGCATTGATAGAGAAGAAGGCGCGGCGTATAGAGGGTGCACCGAACCCCGATGAAGAGCGTAAGCTGCTATCTATGCTGATGCGCAAGGGATTCTCCCATGCGATCATTCAACAAATGCGTGAAGAATTGCGTCATAGAAGCGATAGTTAGGGCCAACTCTATTTGCATGATCTTGACAATTCTTGTTCACAAATAATAAAATAGGTTTGTATTTACTTGGTGTATCATAACTTTTGTGATTTGCTCACTCGTTGCCTATGAAACAACTGAAAAACCGTGCGAAAGCTGTACGGATTCAGCGGACCGAGTAAATCGGTCTTGTTTTTTAGCCGAATGTTCAAATGTGAGAGCACTCCATGGAAAACAAATGCTTGGAAAGCGGGGAGATGTCTTACAATAAGGAGGTGAAACGAAAAAGCCTATGGATCCTATACTTACTGTTGTCATTGTGCTCGTTGCCCTGCTGATCGGCTTGGGTGCAGGCTACTTCACTCGTAAATCGATTGCGGAAGCGAAGATCTCCAGTGCAGAAGAAGCTGCACGACAGATCGTGGAGGAAGCTAAACGGGACGCCGAAGCCGTTAAGAAGGAGAAGGTGCTGGAAGCAAAGGATGAAGTGTTCAAGCTTCGATCCGAAGCGGAAACCGAATTGCGTGAGAGACGCAATGAGATCCAGCGTCAGGAACGACGAATTCTACAAAAAGAAGAATCGTTGGACCGCAAGATGGAACAGTTGGAGCGCAAAGAAGAAGAATTGTCTGAGCGTGACCGTACCATCGCAGAACTGCAAAGCAAGGTAGAGCACTTATATAAAGAACAAGTATCAGAGCTAGAACGAATCTCCGGCTTGACGCAGGATGAGGCGAAGACGATCATTCTGACTGATGTGGAGAATACCGTCCGTCACGAAATGGCTGTGATGATCAAGGAGATTGAGACTCAGGCCAAGGAAGAAGCGGACAAGCGTGCTCGTGAGATCATTACGACCTCCATTCAACGTTGTGCAGCAGACCACGTAGCAGAAACAACCGTTTCTGTGGTTACGTTGCCAAATGATGAGATGAAGGGACGTATTATCGGACGCGAAGGACGTAACATTCGTGCCCTGGAAACGTTGACTGGTATCGATCTGATTATTGACGATACTCCAGAAGCAGTCATCCTGTCTGGCTTCGATCCGATTCGTCGGGAAATCGCCAAGACAGCGTTAGATAAACTGGTCGCAGACGGCCGCATTCACCCAGCTCGCATCGAGGAAATGGTGGAAAAAGCACGTCGCGAAGTAGACGAGCGAATCCGTGAATACGGTGAGCAAGCAACGTTTGAAACAGGCGTTCACGGCTTGCATCCAGATCTGATCAAGATTCTCGGACGCTTGCGTTATCGTACAAGCTACGGTCAAAACGTACTGAAGCACTCTATGGAAGTGGCACATCTCGCCGGTTTAATGGCGGCAGAACTGAAAGAAGATGTGAAGCTGGCCAAACGTGCAGGTTTGCTGCATGATATCGGAAAAGCAATTGACCATGAAGTAGAAGGTTCACACGTTGAAATCGGTGTTGAACTGGCTAAGAAGTACAATGAGCATCACGTAGTAGTGAACAGTATTGCGTCTCATCACGGTGATACCGAACCAACTTCCGTCATTGCTATGCTCGTGGGAGCTGCTGACGCTCTGTCTGCCGCACGCCCAGGTGCACGCCGTGAGACATTGGAAACATATATCAGACGTTTGGAGAAACTGGAAGAGATCTCTGAGTCGTTCGATGGCGTAGAAAAGTCTTATGCGATTCAAGCAGGACGCGAAATTCGCGTGATGGTTCAACCTGATAAGATTGACGATGCGGAAGCTACCCGTCTGGCACGGGATATCACGAAACGAATTGAAAATGAACTTGACTACCCAGGTCATATTAAAGTAACGGTTATCCGTGAAACACGGGCAGTTGAGTATGCAAAGTAAAGTGGCTGCGTGCCACTTTACTTTTTTTGTAGCGCAACGAAGGACACACCAAATGTTTGACGAAGTCAAGTTTTCTAATGAGCAGAGGAATTGTGTATACTAGCAATGAGGTGATTTGGTAATGAAGTTGTTATTCATTGGAGATATTATGGGCTCGCCTGGCAGAGAGATCGTGAAAACATATCTGCCGTTACTGAAACGAAAATACAACCCTACCTTTATCGTAGCGAATGGAGAGAACGCTGCGCATGGTCGTGGGATTACAGAGAAAATTACCAAGGAGCTTTTCGCGTGGGGCGTTCAAGCGATTACGCTCGGGAATCATACGTGGGACCAAAGAGAAATTTTCGATTTTATTGATGATGAGCCGCGGATGATTAGACCCGCGAACTTCCCAGAAGGGGCTCCTGGAAAAGGGATTACATATATCAAACAACATGAAGGGGAACTAGCCGTCATTAATTTGATGGGGCGTACGTTCTTGCCGCCGCTCGATTGTCCGTTCCAAATGGCTGACAAGCTAGTAGAGCAAGCTCGGAAGCGTACGAAGCTCATTTTTGTAGACTTTCATGCGGAAGCCACATCGGAAAAGCAAGCAATGTCATGGTATCTCGATGGGAAGGTAACGGCGGTCGTGGGGACACATACCCATGTGCAAACCGCTGATGAACGTATTTTGCCTCAAGGAACCGGATTTTTGTGTGATGTAGGAATGTGTGGACCGAGTAATGGCATTTTGGGGATGGAGCGAGAAGCTGTTATTAAGAAATTTTTGACACAGCTCCCAGTTCGCTTTGAGGTAGCGCCAGATCCAGCGCAGTTGAATGCGGTGCTGATTACTCTAGATAAAACGACTGGGCATGCGAAAAAAATGGAACGAATCAGAATTGACTCTGACCATCCGTTTATGGAATAATGAGAATAAGATTAGAATTTTTTGAATCTTTCAAGCGAGTTAGCAGGAATTTTTAGGGGTTATGCGAATATCATTCTAATGATGACAGGATTCCTATCAGACGGGAGGTTCAAAAAGGATGGAAGTATTAAAAGTTTCAGCAAAGTCTAACCCCAATTCCGTTGCTGGTGCCCTTGCCGGAGTTCTTCGTGAACGAGGAGCCGCTGAGATCCAAGCCATTGGTGCTGGGGCGCTTAATCAAGCTGTGAAGGCAGTAGCAATCGCACGAGGGTTCGTAGCGCCGAGTGGAGTTGACCTCATTTGTATTCCAGCCTTTACCGACATCGTGATTGATGGAGAAGAACGAACTGCAATCAAATTAATCGTAGAACCCAGATGATACAACTGCAAATGCTTCACCTGCCTGTTTGTTCGAAGAATGAACAGGTTTTTTCGTTTGTTCAGAAGTATAACCTCCGAAGTTATCGATGAGAAGGAGCGTTTCCATATGAAAATCTTTGATGCGCATAGCGATGTATTATGCAAGCTATGGCAGAACCCTGATTTGGACTTCTATAAAGAAGACAAGCTCTTGCAAACGGGTTTTACCGCCCTTGAAAAAGGGAATGTAGACATACAAGTGCTTGCCTGTTTCGTCCCTTCTCAAGTGCCGTTTGGACGTCGCTTTCATTCTGTACTAGAAATGATCGATATTTTTTATCAAAAGGTGGCCAGTGATAAATTCCGGCCGATTTTCACAAAGGCAGATTTGACTGAATGCGTATTAAAGGGACAGAAAGGGGCTATTCTGTTTGTAGAAGGTGCGCATGCATTAGAAGAGAGTCTGGTTCAGCTACGTACGTGGTTCCGGCTTGGTGTACGAGGAATGACGCTGACCTGGAATCATGGCAATGCCCTAGCAAGTGGAAATGGAGAGCCGAATCCAGGTGGACTTACTTCATTTGGACGAGAAGTCATAGAAGAAATGAATCGGCTGGGGATGATCATTGATGTTTCGCATTTGGCCGACCCAGGATTCTGGGATGTACTAGAATGCTCGAAAGCACCAGTGATCGCATCCCACTCGAACGTGAGAAGCCTATGCAATCACTCTCGCAATTTGACGGATGAGCAAATTCGAGCGTTAATCGCCAAAGATGGCGTGATTGGCTTGACGTTTGTAGACTTCTTTACCGTGCCGGACAAGCGCACGGTTTGGATCGATGACTTGCTGCGCCACTTGGATCACATCTGCGCGTTGGGTGGCGTAAACCACGTAGGTTTTGGCTCCGATTTCGATGGTATTACCGAGACGTTTGGGGACATGGCATCCGCGGCAGATTACTCCCAGTTACTAGAAGCTTTGTTAAAACGATATAAAGAGGCGGAAGTATTGAAATTTGTGCAAGGAAATTGGTTGCGTGTTTTCGGAAACGTGCTACAATAAAGCATGAGGATATTAATGTACCAAGTTCAACATTAAAATTCAGGTCAAAAGTAAGTTGAGTAAAAGCACTTGCAATTTGACATGGACAGGACTACAATTGTTACTGTCTATGCACAGAAATGTCACATCTTATCAGTCTTTTCAAGGTGTGATAGGGCAGCTTTTCTCACAGTCACTGAAAGGGTGGAATCTGAATGATTAGTCAACTTTCCTGGAAAGTTGGAGGACAGCAAGGGGAGGGCATCGAGAGTACTGGTGAGATTTTCTCGATGGCAATGAACCGGATGGGGTACCATCTGTATAGCTACCGTCACTTCTCTTCCCGTATTAAGGGTGGACACACGAACAATAAAATTCGCGTGAGCACAACGCCAATGCGTGCGATCTCTGACGATCTGGACATTCTCGTAGCGTTTGACCAAGAGACGATCGATTTCAATGCGCATGAGTTGCGTGAAGGCGGTATCATTATCGCGGACGCGAAATTTAATCCAAAGTTGCCGGACGGCTTGAAGCCAGTTCGCTTCTTCACTGTACCACTGACTGAGATCGCTGATGAGCTGGGAACTTCCCTGATGAAAAACATGGTGTCGATTGGTGCATCCAGTGCCATCCTCGGCATTTCAGTGGAAAGCTTCCGTCCCATTGTTGAAGATATGTTCCTCCGCAAGGGCGAAAAAGTGGTTGAAAAGAACATGGATGCCATTCGCCGCGGTTTTGATTTTGTAAATGAATTGACTGGTGGTCAACTTCCTGAGTTCCAAATGGAAAAGGCTGATCCACAAAAACAACTGTTCCTCATCGGTAACGATGCGATCGCTCTGGGTGCTGTAGCAGCAGGCTGCCGTTTCATGCCAGCTTATCCGATCACACCTGCTTCCGAGGTAATGGAATACTTGATTAAAAAGCTGCCTAAATTGGGCGGTACTGTTATCCAAACAGAAGACGAGATTGCTGCAATTACGATGGCAATCGGTGCTAACTTCGCGGGTGCTCGTTCCTTGACTGCTTCTGCAGGTCCTGGTCTGTCCCTGATGATGGAAGCAATTGGTCTGGCTGGTATCACGGAACAACCAGTTGTAATCGTGAACACACAGCGTGGTGGCCCATCTACTGGTATGCCTACCAAAATCGAGCAATCCGATGTGAATGCTATGATCTACGGTACGCATGGTGACATTCCAAAAGTAGTGATCGCGCCAAGCACAGTAGAAGAGTGCTTCTACGATGCAGTTGAAGCGTTTAACATTGCGGAAGAATACCAACTGCCTGTTATCCTGATGACAGACTTGACGCTGTCCTTGGGTAAACAAACCGTTGTTCCATTTGACTACAGCAAAGTAGAAATCCGCCGCGGAAAACTGCTTGCTGGACAAGAATTGCCAGAAAAAGAGCAAAACGACCTGTTCAAACGTTATGAAGTAACAGAAGACGGCGTTTCTCCTCGTGTTATTCCTGGTCAAAAATACGGTCTGCACCACGTAACTGGTGTTGAGCATGATCAAACTGGTCGTCCATCTGAGAATGCTGCAAACCGTATTCAACAAATGGATAAACGTATGCGCAAAATGGAAGGCGTCCTGAAAAGCTTCAAAGGCGCTGTAACAGCAGATGCTCCTCACGCTGATGCGGATGTTCTGGTTGTGGGTATCAACTCCACAATTGGTACTATTCAAGAAGCAAAAGGCCGTCTGGAACAAGAGGGAATGAAAGTAAACCATGCACAAATCCGTTTGCTGCATCCGTTCCCAACTGAAGAAATCAAAGCACTCGTAGATAAAGCGAAGAAAGTTGTTGTTGTTGAGCACAACGCTCAAGCGCAAGTAACAAGCTTGCTCAAACAACACGTTGGAAACGCTGAAAAAATCGAATCCGTGCTTAAATATGACGGTAACCCATTCCTGCCGAAGGAAATCTATGCTGAAGTGAAGGAGCTGGTAAAAAATGGCGACTATGAAAGAGTTTCGAAATAACGTAAAGCCAAACTGGTGCCCAGGCTGTGGAGACTTCTCCATCCAAGCGGCTATTCAACGCGCTGCAGCGAACGTAGGTCTGGAACCTGAAAATCTGGCGGTTGTTTCCGGTATCGGTTGCTCTGGTCGTATTTCCGGCTACATCAACTGTTATGGTTTCCACGGTATTCACGGACGTTCCCTGCCAATCGCACAAGGTGTGAAAATGGCGAACCGCGAGCTGACAGTTATCGCAGCAGGTGGTGACGGGGATGGTTTCGCGATCGGTATGGGCCATACTGTACACGCTATCCGTCGTAATATGAACGTTACGTACATCGTAATGGATAACCAAATCTACGGTCTGACAAAAGGTCAAACCTCCCCGCGTTCCGCGACTGGTTTCGTGACCAAGTCTACACCGGCAGGTTCCATCGAGTCCTCGATTTCTCCAGTTGAACTGGCGCTGTCTGTAGGTGCGACATTCGTTGCTCAATCCTTCTCCAGCGATCTGAAGGGCTTGACTGAACTGATTGAAAAAGGTATCCAACACGAAGGCTTCTCCTTGATCAACGTATTCAGCCCTTGTGTAACCTACAACAAGGTAAACACATACGACTGGTTCAAAGAGAACATCGTACCAGTAGACACGCTCGAAGGATACGATCCACATGACCGTATCAAAGCAATGTCTACCTCTATGCAACACAAAGGCCTGATTACAGGTCTGATCTACCAAAACACTGAGCAAAAACCTTACGAAGCTCTTGTAAATGGCTTCAAAGAAGAAGGTTTGGTGAACCAAGACATTCGCTTGTCTGAAGAAGACTTCGAAAAATTGGTTAAAGAATTTGCTTAAGTTTGATAGAGTGAAAAACCTCTCCTTAACGGGAGAGGTTTTTTTGTTACATGCGTTCGCGCCACTGCCTGTACACGAGCATGACAAGGAAAAAGACAACCAATTGACCAAAGAGTGGATACAGGAAGCGGAGAAGCGAGCTGAACCCGATAAAACTGATCAAATAGCAAATCAGCAAAATCCCGAGTAAAATAGTCGGCCCTCGAAGTGGGGTAACTTGTCTAATCTGTTGGGCTAGACCAAAAACGTTGGCCACAAGAGTCGAGAAAATTTCGGCATACACCAATAGGGAGAATAAAAAAGGAATGGTTGGCCCCAAGCCTTGCAGCACAGCAATCATAGGCATTTCCGCGTGATGGATTCCCGGCATTTTTACAGAGAGAGAAGCATAGGCGAGCAAGAGCAGAAGGCCTATTCCCAATCCTCCTATGATTCCCCCCAGGATGAGAGGCTTCTCGCTTGTACTCTGTCTACCCATCGGAATCAAAACCGCTTGTGTAAGCGTGACATTTAAGGCAACATAATAAAAGGGAGAACTAAGCCACGCCCAAGGCCGTAACGATTCAACGACGACATTCGTATCTAACCATGGCTTCGTATAAAGGAAGACAAGTACAGTAAAGCCAATGAGCATCGGAACAAAAATGCTGTTCACGTGATGGATGGCAAACAGCCCTTTTTTCGTCACGAAAAAAATCAAAATCATGCTAAACCAAATGCCGATTTGGGGAGATAATCGAAATGACTCCCAAAAAATCGCGCCGGTAGCAGCGAGCATGACGGAGGTAGTGCCTAGCAATACGGTTAAGAGCAAGGTATTAAATACAGTGCCAAACGGATGCCCAAACAAATAGGTGCTGACTTCTTGATAGGAATCGGCCTGAATCCGATAGGCAATCAGCATGACGCGGATGCCTGCCCAAATAAACAGCGTCGTCGCCAGAATGATGCCAACTAAGCCTTGTGTTCCATATTGAACAAAGAACTCTACAATTTCCTTGCCTGAGGCAAAACCAGCTCCTACGACTGTCCCAATATACGTAAAAGCGATCTGCCATGCGGCTCTCCATGTTCCTTGCATCTCAGACCTCCTGTCCCACCTTATTCCATCCTATGAGAGGGAGTGAACCGAATATGCGCGTTACCGTGTTAGGCTATCAATCTCCTTATCCTGGCCCAGGGGGTGCTACTCCGGGTTACCTAATTGAAACAGACCGTGTCAAAATTCTTCTCGACTGCGGGAGCGGTGTTCTTGCTCAGTTAGGCAAGCATTTGCCCATTTATGAGCTGGATGCCATGCTCTTATCTCACTATCATCATGATCATGTTGCGGATGTAGGAGTGATGCAGTACGGTTTAATGGTTCATCAGCTATTTGGCCAAAGACCTGCTGACAAGCCGCTTCCTATCTACGCTCCTGCGCTGCCATTGGCGAATGCTCAGACATTGGTGTATCGAGATGCGACCACATTTACACCAATCACCGAAGAAACGTCTGTTACCATTGGGGACGTCTCGATTACTTTTTTACGGACAGACCATGGTGATGGAGATCCATGCTACGCCATGCGTTTGGAAGCAAACGGTCATGTCCTCGTATACGGAGCTGACAGTGGACCAGGCACAGCCTGGGAGGGCTTTGCGAATCAAGCGGATTTGTTTATTTGTGAGGGGACCTATCTGGATTACAATTTACCAGCCAAGCAAAATGGGCATCTGTCTGTTCGCCAAGCGGCAGAACTGGCACAATCCTTATTCTGCCGTTCGTTATTAGTTACGCATTTGTTTTACGGCTATGATGAGTCTAAAGTAATTGCGGAGGCCAATGCCTTTGTTGCAGGTCCAGTTTATGCGGCGCGCATCGGCCTGCAAATCGATTTATAACAAGGTTTGTGTACATAGAGAGGAGAGTTGACTGTGTTTCCAAATGTATTAGAAGTTGCACGTAAATTAATCCGTGAACGGGTACAAGTAGGAGAAACTGTTGTAGACGCCACGATGGGGAATGGAAATGACACCTTATTTCTTGCGCAATTGGTGCAAGAAGAGGGGAAAGTAATCGCCTTCGATATCCAGCCGCAGGCAATCGAGAAGACACGAGAGAGACTCGAAAGAGAAGGTCTGGCGAACAGGGTAGAAATGATGCTCGCCAGTCATGAGGAAATTGACAAGCTGGAGATTAGTGCCGCGGCGATCATGTTTAATCTAGGCTATTTACCGGGTGGAGACAAAGAAATCACAACACAAGCGAGTAGTACCATTCAGGCGATTCAATCAGGGTTGAGGGTGCTCAGACCAGGCGGAATCATGACAGTCATGATTTATTGGGGGCATTCGGCGGGAGAGACGGAAAAAGAGGCAGTAGAAGCATTTTGCCACGAGCTAAGCCAATTGGATTATTTGGTTTTAAAATATCAATATATCAATCAGCAAAACCAAGCCCCATTTTTACTGGCTATCGAACGCCGGGGACAATAAAAAGAACGAAATGCGATCCTTTCCCGGGCAAGCGCAGCATCCGACATCATTCCTATGAGAAAGCAAGTATTTTGTCAGTTCGCGAAAGAGGTGTACAAAAATAGGCACGCTCTTGCCCTTTCTGGCACATACCCTATGTGAGAGCAATGTGGCAAGGGGGATCTACGTGGACAGAATCGGGATAATGTTGGATTGGGCCCTTATGGAGAAAGGTATTCAAGGCCTCAAGTCATATGAGCGTCTGCCTTATTATGTCGAAATCGGAAGAGAGCTTGGATTGGAGCCTGTTTTTTTTCATCCGCGGCATGTGAAGCCAGGAGATGAAAGGGTCAAGGGATATTTTTGGAACGGAAATCGACTCGTCTCCCAACTGGTTTCAGTCCCGCGCGTCATCCACAATCGTGTGTTGACAGGGGATACAAAAGCACGAAATGTAATTCGAAGATTGAGCCAAAAGAAGACGGTGTTCAATGGCTTGGTTGTACGGGATAAGAGAAGAGTACACCAGATGCTCTGGAAAAACGAACACATCCGCAGCTATCTGCCACATACCGTTCCTTATTCCATGGAGCAGTTGCGTCAGTTCTTGGATAAGTACCAGGTGGTGTACGTCAAGCCTTCGATTGGATCAGTCGGAATTGGGGTAGCACGTATTGAACGGCATGGAGGCAATTATCACTTCATTGCCTCGAAAAAGCGGCAGATTTTATCTCATTCGCAGATACTCTCCACGGTGCGACGTTGGGTCGGTAACAAAAGATTTTTGATCCAGCGAGGAATTCCTTTGGCACGCTATGCAGGAAAAACGTTTGATATTCGTGTTTCGGTGCAGAAAAACAAAGAGAAACAGTGGACTGTGAGCGGGATGGTTGCCAAGGTCGCCAATCAGAAAAACAAGCTGAGCAATCTCTCTCGAGGTGGAACAGCAGTGCCGTTTTCGGAAGCTTTGGTACCCATCTTTCCTGAAGTGAAACAACAACAAGCGGTCATCGAAAGAGTTGGTATAGCGGCGGTGGAAATTGCGAAGCAGTATGGTCGGCATTTTTCATCATTAGCAGATTTGGGGATGGATATGGGAATTGACGAGCGAGGCAATCCGTATTTAATTGAAGTCAATGTGCGTGATCAGCGCTATTCTTTTTTCAAGGCAGGAGAGAAGGCGATGTTTAAACAAACGTACCGTCATCCACTGGAATATGCGCAGACATTACTCGCTGAAAAAAAGAACCGGAAGCATCAGCTTCTATCGCCAAGCTATTTACTCTAAAGAAGTAACGCAGAAGAATGTGAAAAAGACGGTGGCATTTATTGCCCCGTCTTTTTGTATGCCGTGACCTACGATTCTGCTGGCTGTTGTTGGTCAGCCAAAGGAAAGGGCAGATTGCGAAAGTGACGATATACCAAAGCCAATATCGATTTTCGAGTCAAGATTCCTTGGAAATAGTGCTCGTCGTCTTCAATGCAGACGAAAGGGTGATTAATGGAAACTTCCAATGCTTTCAAAAATTCATCGGTGTCACGCAATCGAGGGACCTTCGTATCCATCACATCATCTACAATATGTTCGGACATACGCTCGGTCTCGAAGCGTTCCAAACCTAGAGTCTTATTCATGATCATATTCGTGCTGATTAACCCATGCAAACGATACTGATGATCCAGTACAGGAACGGATGAATAGCCGGACTTGATTAGGACTAGCAGGGTGTGCTCAAGCGAATTACCTAACTGCACATGTGCGACCTTTGTGGACGCGATTATGAGATCTTTGATCGGAATATGTAACAAAGGGATCTCTTGATTCATTCAGATCCACCACCTTTTCTTTCTGTCGTCTATAGCAGTAAGCACTGCTTGTGGTCCTCTTCTATGATACCGTAAGCGAGGTACAAACGGTAGGGCTACATTTAGAAAACTTGGCGTCACCAAGCCTTTGGCGGGGCATTGACGAAAAAAAGCCCGGCAGTTACGCCAGGCAAGTAATCGAGGTGTGGAACAATCGTCCCTCGTACTAGTATGGGAGATCATATTGTTTTTTACATTAGGAGTTTAGAGGAAACCAGTGTATCCTTTACGCTTTATACGTTTGATTTTTGAAAATCGGTTTTGCTTCCATACGTTTTCTTCGATTGAACCAAAAGGACATCGTCGTCAATTCGAAAAGGAAAATGCACAGTGGCGGTGTAATTACGAACATGCCGAGAACCAATGACGGCGTCGACCAGCCTAGTCGATGAATAACGTAGCTCTGTAGTAAGAACAAGATTAACGGATGAACCAAATAGATAGCCATATTTTGTTTGGCCAACCGGGCAAGCCATGGACCGAGTTTAGGCAGTTTGCCGAGATAACTGGATGCAGGGTAAAAGCTGATGATCACACAGAGTGTGTACACCAAGTAAAGCGGTTCGAAAATATTCATGCTCTCGTAATAGCTTTTGGAGCCGGAAAGATAGCCGTACGCCATCCAAACAGCTGCACTTGCCATCACAACGATAGAAGGTATTTGAAGGCGTTTCACCCACGTCCGCCATTTATCCACATTCATTCCGGCATAAGCGCCGAGTGCAAAAGTAAATACGTACATGAAAACATAATGTTGCCCGTAAACATAACTGTGCTGGATGAGGGACAGGAATGGGTTTGAAGCCCAATCGATGGCCCATAACGGCTGAATGAACAAATAGCGGTAGAGAACGTACAGACCAGCCTGTCCAACAAATAGCGCGATGATCCAGCGGAAGTTCAAGTGCCGTTCCATCCACGGTTTGATCAGGCAAAACAACAAGCAAAGCTGCAAGTAAAGCGGAATGTAATACAGGTGGTAGAACGAACTGCCATTAAACAGACTTTCGAAAAACGGTCCAACCAGCACGGCCGGGTCAAAAGTTTGGTGTTTAAAATAGGTGAAGATGGCCGTCCAAATTACATAAGGCAAAATAACCGCGCGCCAGCGTTTCTTCCAGAAAGCACGCCAATCCAATTGTCGGTGCTGATACCAGTAAAACAACAACATGCCAGTTGCAAATATAAACAAAGAACGACCGAATTTTAACAAGATGATTAGAACGGCTTGTAAATCACTATTCCACGGATACGTCTTCTCATTTGAGAGAAAAAAACTGAGGATGTGAATCATCAAGACAGTAAGAGCCCCAAAAACAAAAAGGGCATTCAGATCCTGAAACGTCCCCTTTCGATTGCTATTCATAATTCCTCCAGAATTTTTCCGGCAGCACCTGGAGTATCAAAAGCAAATATAATGCCCGTTATTCGGGTAAGTGCCAGTCAGGTGCGGCCAGTTCTTTTGCGGTATAAGAAAATAAGTGTAATCGTTGCGACAAATGATGCCTCGACTCTGTCACTAACTCATTTTGCACATAAAAGGGGGTAGGTGATACAGCCCACTCAGAACGGATTGTCTCCAATAGACGTGCTTTTACATCATCCATAGTGGCCAATTTTCCAGTCAAACTCGCAATGCTGCCAACGGTAGAAGCATCAATGGAAGGAATTGGCTTATGACTTTGCATTTCATCCAAGCCGGCAAGACGGTAAAAGTGCTCCATCCATTCCCCTCGTGGCCGATCGTCGACGTTAATGCATAACTGCAAAATAGAGCCGTGTCGCGTGCGTCTTTGTGCCATACCTCCGATTTTTTTACCGTGAATGGAAAAATCGTATTCGCCTGCACAGTAGGAACCCGTCACTTCTCCAAATTCCAGCTTCCCATAATCGCGCAGGCCCACATCAAGAAGTTGGGCAACAAATGAGAAGAAGGAGTCGATGGAAATCGAAGTGTCAGGTAATAAACAAGCCATATTGAGAACGCCAGCATCAAGCGGAACACAAGCTCCACCAGACGAGCGAAGAACACAACCAAAGCCATCTTGACCGAACTTACGCAAGGCTTGCTGTAGATGAGGAAGCTTGGCGTCTCTACGGCCGAGATACAGCGCCTGATCGTACACCCACAGATGAATCACAGGGGTTGCAGATTCAAATTGCATACTGGCTGCCAACGCTTCATCACGGATTAAAGGCTCAAGTGGACTATCCTGGTAGGTACCGGAGTCCATCCAGCGAAACGGTTGATTAACAGAAAACGACATAGGAAGGCTCCTTCACAGGACAAGAATAGCTACCATTATAACATCTGAAATGCGTTTATTTCTACGTTTTCGCTATCTTTTTTCCATTTGGTAGAACATGTATGTCAAGGAGAGTGAAAAAATACCCGACAGGCCAAGATAGCTTGTCGGGTCAAAATACGGTTCTTTATTTAGTCTCCTTGAAGGAGAAATTGTCCAGATAGGTCGTTTTGCGAGGCGCGTTTTCAATTGCCTCTTCTTGCAGGTAGAGACCGAGCTTTGTGCCTTCTTGTTTCACATACTGCTGACCGAACAAGTATTGATCGTTCAGGTAAATGGAAACGGTGTTCTCGTTAACTTCTACTTTTAAGCGATTGCTGGATTTCAGCTTGTAGGAGCTAGAAGTAATGATGTCAATATCGTCTTCTTCGACATCATTCACTTTCCCTAAAACAACGCGATCTTTTTGGACGAATACAACATTGGCTTTTCCGTCTTTACCGTTGAAGTAAAGGCCTCCTAAACCTTCACTGCCTACGACATTGACATCGACGCTCAATTCGTATTTCTTAACTTTGTCAGACTCATTCCAATTCAGTGGCAGGAAGTAGTGATCCAGATCATCGTCATCGGATTCCGCTGTCACTTGTTTGCTAGCGACCTCCCATTTTCCTGTCGCTTTGTCTGTATTCCAGTTTTTCAATTTGGAATCAGAGAAGGAATCGCTGATATTGATTCGCTCTGGTTCTGGCTGAGGCTGCGGTTGACCAGGGGTAGGGAATACAATTTTGATCTCATCATCATCGTCACGATCCAAAATAGCACGATAGAGCAGAGAAGCAGCTTCCGCACGAGTAATCGGATCTTGTGGACGGAAATTGCCATTGTATCCTTTCATCAGATCAGTTTGGATCGCAATCGCAATATACGGACGCAGAGCTGACGAAATATCATCGTAATCACGGAACTTTTTCAATTGATTCAGGTCGGCTTTGTACTTTTGATCATAGCCCAACAGGCGTACCAATGCGACAGCAATGTCTTCACGTACTGCAGCTTGATCTGGCTTATACGTGTAGGTGGAACCGGATTTGTAACCAGTCAAGTAAGGCTTGGCGTATTCCACATACAGAAATGCCCAGTGATGACGCGGAACATCCTTAAAGGTTTGGTCGACGTAGCGTTTGTTTATATCTACATCTGCTGCTGCGATCATAATTTTGGCAAATTCGGCGCGGGTCACTTCATTGTTCGGTCTAAACGTCCCATTGTCGTATCCTTTGATGATCCCTTTTGCCGCCATCTCCGTAATTTCCTTGTATGCCCAATGGCTACGTGGAACGTCTGAGAACGAAGGAGTGGAAGCGGCACCAACGACTGGGATAATCGTTAAGAACATCAACACCGACAAAAATACGGCTAGTGCTCTTTTCATGTTAACCTCCTCAAAATGGCAATGTAGTTTTTGTTGACTGCTATTCAGACGGCGAGTGGGCTTGTATTGTTGCAGGAGAAAAAATATTATGGTGAAAATAGGAAAAAAGACGGAGTTCCAAATGGTAAGGGCATGCTTGTTTGATTTGGATGGAACGCTTTTGGAGCGGGCAGGGGTTAACAAACCGGGAATACCCAGAGATGATCGGCACGGTCTCTCGCCGTTTCGTACATTTTTTGCCTCATAATGGTTATTAAGCATTAGCTTTTGTATCACCCAAAATGATATAATTCTTTATTGGTTACTTATGTAGATGATTTTAGTTGAGGTGATACATGATGAAGGAAACGAAAGAGGCGACTGTGGACTTAAAATCCGTTAAGTCTCCAAAGAAAACGGAAGACTATGCGAAATACTTCCAGGCCCCCTCTCTGAAAGATGCGAAAAAGCGTGGTAAGGAAGAGATTTTAGTCCATTACGATTTTAATATCCCAGAAGACATGCAGCACATTGGAAAAGGAAAGCGTTATCACGTTCGTACTTATGGCTGCCAAATGAACGAGCATGATTCGGAGACGATTTCTGGTATTTTGCAGGCAATGGGCTATACCTCCTCTGATTCTGTCGAAGATGCGGATGTTATCCTATTTAACACCTGTGCGATCCGAGAAAATGCAGAGGATAAAGTATTTGGAGAGCTTGGCCACATGAAGCGGCTCAAGAATAACAATCCGAATCTGATCCTCGGTGTTTGCGGTTGCATGTCCCAAGAAGAGAAAGTTGTGAAGAAAATCCTGAAAAGCTACCAGCAGGTCGACTTGATTTTTGGAACGCACAATATTCACCGTCTGCCAGAACTGTTGCGCGATGCGATGTTCAGCAAAGAAATGGTGATTGAGGTTTGGTCCAAAGAAGGCGATATCGTCGAAAATATGCCGAAGCTCCGCGAAGGAAACACTAAGGGCTGGGTTAACATCATGTACGGCTGTGACAAGTTCTGTACGTACTGTATCGTGCCGTATACCCGCGGAAAAGAGCGCAGTCGACGCCCGGAGGATGTTATCGCGGAAGTGCGTGATCTCGCTCGCCAAGGCTTTAAGGAAATCATGCTTCTTGGACAAAACGTCAACGCGTATGGGAAAGATTTTGAGGACATCGAGTATGGTTTTGGAGACCTGATGGACGAGGTCCGCAAGATTGATATCCCGCGTGTGCGCTTCACAACAAGTCATCCGCGTGATTTTGACGACCACTTGATCGAGGTGCTGGCAAAGGGCGGCAACCTGGTGGAGCAAATCCATTTGCCTGTCCAATCCGGTTCGACAGAAGTACTCAAGCGGATGGCGCGCAAATATTCTCGTGAGCATTATCTGGAGCTCGTCCGCAAAATCAAGGACGCGATCCCGAATGTCTCGCTTTCTACCGATATTATTGTTGGCTTCCCAGGCGAAACCGATGAGCAGTTTGAAGATACCATTTCGATGGTGGAAGAGGTCAAGTATGAATTTGCGTATACCTTCATTTACTCCCCACGTGAAGGTACACCGGCTGCTGTCATGGAAGACAACGTTCCAATGGAAGTGAAAAAAGCGCGCTTATATCGACTCAATGAAGTGTTGGCTCGCATCGCATTGGAGCAGAACAAAAAACTGCAGGATCAGGTTGTCGAGGTACTGGTGGAAGGCGAATCGAGGACGAATGCGGAAGTGCTCGCGGGTCGTACGCGTACGAACAAGTTGGTCCATTTCACGGGCGACAAATCCTTGATCGGACAGTATGTGCACATAAAAATTACAGATGCGAAAACGTGGACACTCCACGGAGAACTCGTATCCAAAGTTGAGGTGTAGGTCATTATGGAACAAACAAACGTGTATACCCAGAAAGAAATTCTTGATAAAGCTCGCGAACTTGCAGCTATGATCACGCGTACGAATGAAGTCGATTTCTTCAAACGTGCCGAATTGCAAATCAAGCACAATGAACGTGTGCAAGATTTGATTGATACCTTGAAGCAGAAGCAAAAGCAAATGGTGATGTTTGAATCCATCAACAAGCCGGAACTGGTGAAAAAAGTGGAAGGCGAGTACAACCAATTGCATGAGGAGCTGGATTCCATTCCAATTGTTACGGAATTCAAGCAATCGCAGGTCGATGTGAACGATCTTTTGCAAATGGTCACAAACGTGATCACGAACACCGTCTCGGAGCGTATTATTTTGGATACAGGCGGAAACCCATTGACTGGAGAGACGGGTGGCGGGCCTGAAAAGAAAAAATCTGGCGGCTGCTGCTCCTAATTCTTGATAGAAAGCCTTCCCGGCGCTGTATTGATGAGTACCCAACAACTTTCCCAAATATAAGGTGGTTGTTTGCACGCTAGTCGAATGCCCTGCATACAAATGTACAGAAACGTTGTATGGAGGAGGTAACGAAATGTCGGGTATAGACAAAGATCTACAGTGCCGGGAACTTATCGCGAAAGCAGTCTGCGGCAAAGGCCATAAATTTTCTACTACAACCCACACCATCATACCGTCGCAAACTCCTTCGACGATCCTCGGATGCTGGATTATAAACACGAACTTCCAAGCAGAGAAAGTCGGAGATGCCGTTGAAGTATCTGGTATGTATGACGTCAACCTGTGGTTTTCGTTTGCTAATAACACGCAAACCGAAGTCAAGCGGGAAACTGTTAAGTTCTCCGTACTCGTACCGCTTACGTTCTTCGACAAGAACTGCAGAGGCGATCTGGAAATCGTTGCACGCGCCGTGGAGCAACCGAAGTGCATAAAAGCGGAGTTAAGTGGTGGTGGCACAATCACAGTCAGAGTTGAAAGTGAATATGCAGTAGAGGTCATTGGAGAAACAAAGGTGTGCGTTGTTGTCTGCAATAGTTGTGATGACAAAGAGTTCCATCTGGTTGACGACTTTGAAGATAACAGTGACGAGTTTGATGACTTTGATTCCGCTACGCTACTCGACGAGCTCGACTAAAGAGGAGAAATTATCTCCTCTTTTTTCTTTTTTTCGGATGCGTACCATCCACACTTTTTTCTGGGCGCAGTCATAAGATAACGAGAGAATAGCGGGGGAGTGTGGAAGGCATGATTCTACGCACAAAGGCGAGTCAGCGAGCTAACAAGCAGGAAACGCCAGTAACACAACCGATGACGGCTAATGCTAAAGAAGTCGTAGCGTATTTGCATCGTCCAGAAATCGGGCGCTGGTTGCTCCGGCAAGGGAGAATACCTGTAACGACAGGAAAAGCAGCGCGACCGGGCTGGCGGACATATAGGATCTGCCTTTACCAAGACCATGTACTGGATATCGCCAGGAGCGAGGAGCAATCACAATGGCTGCTGCACCGGATGCAGGAACCTGAGTGGCAATCCGTTTCCCTGCCTTCCACCGAAACGGAGGTACAGGTGGTGCAAGGGCTGGCTGCGCGCAGTTTGTATGCCGCTGGAGCTGATGCGGGTCAAGTGACGATCATGGCGGCTTCTCCCCATCGGCTTAAGGTCGTCGAGGTGGAACCAAATTGGCCAGCCAAGGATGCTGACGAATATATGCAGCGGGCTCGAGATTGGTGGGAAGGTCGGATGCGCAAACAGCTGCAAAAGCTGCAAAGCATGGGGGCTGATCCCGAGTTTGCTTTACGCAAGCCCACAGGAGAGATGGCACTTGCTTCTGACTTCCTGAGTATTAATGGCACGGTTGGATGTGATACGACACGCTATCGGGAAGAATTAGGTCTCCATCAGCACCCGGTTGCAGAATTGAGACCTGCGCCCTCAGAGGACCCTGATCAATTATTTATGCATATCTACGATAATCTGGCACTCGCATACAAGAAAATAGGGAATTCGTCTATCGAATGGCTCGCTGGCGGAATGCCGTTTCAAGGTTATCCAATCGGCGGGCATATTCATTTTGGCGGGCTTACCCCTACTTTTTCTCTTCGGCGAAAATTGGATGCGTACTTGGCTCTTCCCCTTGTTCTGATTGAGGATGCAGGCTGTATGAGCCGCAGAGAGCGATATGGATTTTTGGGGGATGTAAGGGAGAAGGAATATGGATTCGAATATCGTACACTCCCCAGTTGGCTCGTTGATCCCCTTGTCACTCGAGGTATTCTTCATTTGGCCCATTTGGTTGCAACCAATCACGAGAAGCTACAAGCGACGCCTCATCTAAAGCTCCCGCTCATCAAAGCGTACTACCAGGGCGAAAAAGAAAAGCTCCTGCCGTACGTTGCCCAAGTCTGGCAAGAATTAAAGGAGCTACCAGGCTATACACTGTCACGAATTCATTTAGATCGATACTTTTCTTTTTTAATCGAAAGCCAATCGTGGAGAACGGATGAAGACCTTCGCAAGACATGGAAGCTAGCATAAACAGATCTACCATTGGATGCAGGGTCAACATTACCGTACAATCATGATATAATAGCGACGAGAATTCGTAGGCTAGGAGAAGAAAATCATGGCTCAATATACCCCGATGATTCAACAGTATCTGGCTATCAAAAAAGATTATCCGGATACTTTCTTATTTTTTCGCTTAGGCGATTTTTATGAACTGTTTTTTGATGACGCCATTCTTGCGTCCCGTGAGCTGGAAATTACACTGACGGGACGTGAGGGTGGTGGTTCTGAGCGCATACCAATGTGTGGTGTTCCACATCATGCGGCAGATGGCTATATTGCAGAGCTACTGAAAAAAGGACATAAAGTAGCCGTTTGTGAGCAAGTCGAAGATCCAAAAGAAGCCAAAGGGGTCGTTCGCCGGGAAGTTACACGCGTCATTACTCCTGGAACGATGATGGAAGGCAAATGGCTGACGGATAAGGAAAACAATTATATGGCAGCGTTGGCCCAAGTAGAAGGGCGAACGGGTGTTGCTGCGTGTGATATGAGTACAGGCGAGATGTACGTTACCTCTTTGGTGGGACAAGCAGAGGCTTTTCTGGATGAAGCCTTGCAATATCGCCCCAAGGAGCTCGTCTTTTTTGGCCTCGCTGTTTTGCCGAAGACAGCATTGCCATCTACAGTCGTGGATGCAAACCAACTAGACGCATTTGCGGTGGATAGTCAATATGCGGAGCAGGCAAAAGGGCTGGATATGTCCATGCGAGCGGCGGTCAATACTCTCTTGTTCTACATAGGGACGACGCAAAAACGCAGTCTTGCCCATATGCGCCTGTTAAAACAGTACGATTCAAAGCAGTATCTGCAAATGGACGGCTTTTCCAGACGCAATTTGGAATTGACAGAGACCATTCGCGATAAGACGAAAAAAGGCTCTCTGTTGTGGCTGTTAGATCGGACTCAAACCGCAATGGGTGGTCGTCTTTTGCGCAGATGGATTGAGCGCCCATTGCTCAGTCGCGATCAGTTGGAGGCACGTTTGAGCGCTGTGGAAGCCTTGAAGGGTGACATGCTGCTTCGCTCCGATTTGCGGACTTGCTTGGATCGTGTCTATGATTTGGAGCGTCTGGCGGGTCGTATTTCCTACGGGAATGCGAACGCACGAGATCTCATACAGCTACGGATGTCTTTGGAAGCTGTTCCAGAGCTGAAGCAGTATATGATCCAAACGAATACGCCGGTATTGATGGAGCTTGCGCAAGGGATGGATGAGTGTACGGATATCGTCAACTATTTGGCTCATGCGCTTGTGGATGATCCCCCGATATCGGTTCGTGAAGGCGGAATGATTCGGACGGGATACGATGA
Source organism: Brevibacillus sp. HB1.4B (assembly GCF_013284285.1). NCBI lineage: Bacteria > Bacillati > Bacillota > Bacilli > Caryophanales > Paenibacillaceae > Brevibacillus > Brevibacillus sp. HB1.4B. Next base: position 21,669 of record NZ_JABSUT010000002.1, on the reverse strand, counting down.
ATACCTGGACAAGCTCCATACGGCAAGTCGTGAAGGGAAGACGTGGATTGCCCAACTGGAGCAGGGAGAACGAGAAGCGACAGGGATTCGTTCACTCAAAGTAGGCTTCAATAAGGTGTTCGGCTATTACATCGAAATATCGAAGTCTAATATCGCCAACGTTCCGGCGGGGCGGTATGAGCGCAAGCAAACTTTGGCTAATGCAGAGCGGTACATCACACCAGAGTTGAAGGAACGCGAAGCGCTCATTCTTGAAGCGGAAGAAAAGATGATTGAGTTGGAATATCAACTGTTCGTGACGGTAAGAAGTGAGGTCGCGAAGCATATACCAAGACTGCAGAATCTCGCTGAGCGCATTGCATCTGTGGATGTTCTTCAGGCATTTGCTACGGTAAGTGACGAGCGCGGTTTTATACGTCCTGAGCTTGTGGAAAGCGGCGATTACGTCATTACAGAAGGGCGTCATCCAGTAGTGGAAGCCGTTCTGGAGCGCGAAAAATACGTGGCAAATGACGTGGAGATGGATCAGACGAATCGCCAAGTTTTGCTCATTACGGGTCCAAATATGGCAGGTAAGAGTACGTACATGCGACAGATCGCCTTGATTACGGTGATGGCGCAGATCGGTTGCTTCGTTCCGGCTAAACAGGCCAAGCTGGCGATCGTTGATCAGATCTTTACTCGAATCGGGGCAGCCGACGATTTGGTAGGTGGTCACAGTACGTTTATGGTGGAAATGCTGGAGACCAGACACGCCCTGCAAAAAGCGACAGCGAGGAGCTTGATCCTGCTTGATGAAATTGGCCGCGGGACTTCGACGTACGATGGAATGGCGCTTGCACAAGCAGTCATTGAGTACATTTGCCAAAAAATCGGTGCCAAAACACTCTTCTCGACGCACTACCATGAGTTGACCGGTTTAGCAGAGACGTTGAGTGGTGTCGTGAATGTCAACGCTCGATGCGAAGAACGGGAAGGAAAGCTCTTGTTCCTTCACAAAATTGAAGAAGGTCGAGCAGATAAAAGTTATGGAATCCATGTGGCTGAATTGGCTGAAATGCCGACCTGGGTCATTGAACGGGCGCGCAGTATCTTAACTGGGCTTGAAGCGAATGGAAATGCAGGGAATGGAAATGCAGCGAGTGACGTGCAGATGTCGCTCGAAACGCTATGGACGGCACCAGTTGCTGCGGTGCGTGAAGAACCGATGCAGTTTACGTCAGCGGAGGAAGAAGCGATTATGGCTGAACTGCGCGAGCTGGATTTGAATTCAACGACGCCAATGGACGCCATGATGAAGCTATATGCATGGAAACAGCAATTGAAAAAGCGATAGGGTTCGTCCGGAGGGGAGGCACTCATGGGAACCATTCAAGTTTTAGATGAGCATCTCGCCAATATGATTGCTGCAGGGGAAGTAGTGGAAAGACCGGCTTCGGTTGTCAAAGAGCTGGTCGAAAATGCAATTGATGCCAGTGCAACGACAATCGAGATTCACGTAGAGGAAGGCGGTCTGGAGATGATTCGGATCGTTGACAATGGGAAAGGGATGGATCGGGAAGATTGCCAGCTGGCTTTTGAGCGCCATGCCACCAGTAAAATCAGCAACGCTCGTGATTTGTTCCGCATTCGTACGCTGGGCTTTCGTGGCGAGGCCCTGCCGAGTATTGCTGCAGTCTCGCGCATGGAGCTGACGAGCAGTACATCCAGTAGTGAGGTAGGTACTCATCTCTTGATTGAAGGTGGGCAGCTCGGAACGATTTCCGATAAAGCCGCTGTAAAAGGGACGGAAGTATGTGTACGCAGCTTGTTTTTTAACACACCTGCGCGCTTGAAATACATGAAGTCGATCGCTACGGAAGTCGGACATATTTCCGATTATGTGAATCGGCTTGCACTCACGCATCCGTCGATCTCCTTCCTGCTGACTCATAACGGTAAGACACTCTTGCAAACGTCTGGCGATGGAAAGCTGCTGCACGTCATGGCGGCTATCTACGGTGTGCAAGTAGCGAAGCTGTTGCTACCAATTGCAGGGGAGACCCTCGACTATAAGTGGTCTGGTTTTCTTTCGAAGACGGAAGTGACAAGGGCGAATCGCTCTTACCTTTCGACACTGGTAAACGGTCGGTACGTGCGCAGCTATTCGATCAACAATGCGATTATGCGCGGTTATCATACATTGTTACCCATCGGCCGTTATCCGATTGTCGCTTTGCAGATCGAGATGGATCCGTCACTGGTCGATGTGAACGTACATCCTGCCAAACTTGAGGCGAGATTCAGTAAAGAAGATGAATTGTGCAGTGCTATAGAACAATCGGTAAAAGAGACGTTGCGACAAGGCTTAGGAATTGTCAGACCCATGGCTACGCAACCAAAAGCGAAGGTCGTCACTCAGGTCGTACAACCGCAGTTTGACCTGCAAATCAGCAAGCCTGAAACACCACAATCGCCACTGTTAGCAGCGAGTCCCCGACTCCAGGAATGGATGGCCAAGCAGGAAACAACCAGTAAGCAAGTGGATGTAGTGTCTCATATCGCACCATCCTTTGAGAGTGGCACGGTGAAGGAGTCGGCAGCCAACTATGAAAAGCTGGAGTTTGCAAAAGTAGAGGCTATCCCGCATGAAATCGTGCAGGCAACTATGTTGGATCAAACGGACACGAGAGAATCTTTCCAACCTTACGAGACTAAGATTCCGGAACAATTGGACATTGCCCAGGCTCCATCCCTTGCTCCTCATTCAACTAATGAAATCAGCAGCGAGGACAATTCAGCCATAGCAGGTACCGATCAATCACAGCCACTCTTGGAAGCGACCAATGAACATGAGACGGATTCGCCTGTTCCCGTTATGTACCCAGTTGGTCAAGTACACGGCACCTACATCGTCGCACAAAATGACGAAGGCATGTATTTAATCGATCAACATGCCGCGCAGGAGCGGATTTTTTACGAATATTTCATGGACAAGCTTGCAGAAGAGGGCATTTCCAGCCAGATCATGCTATTTCCACATACGGTGGAGTATACGGCTGCAGAGGCAAGCAAGCTGGAGAAGCGACTGTCGCTTTTGCAATCGTTTGGATTGGAGATCGAGGCGTTTGGGGGACGGACCTTTATCGTTCGTGCGCATCCACATTGGTTCCCTGAAGGAGCTGAGCTGGAGGTCATTGAGGAGCTCATTCAGTTTGTACTGGAAACGGGCGAAAACGCCCAAGCCAATGTCGTGCTGATGCGCGAAAAAGCTGCCATCATGATGTCCTGCAAAGCTTCGATTAAAGCGAACCGCTTCCTGACACATGCTGAAATGGAAAGCTTGCTGAACCAGCTGCGCAAGACAAGCAGTCCGTATACGTGCCCACACGGCAGGCCGATTGTGATTCATTTTACTGGTTATGACTTAGAAAAAATGTTTAAGCGTGTGATGTAACAGACACCCCCTTCCCTGGGGGTGTTTCTTTGGGGTGGGGTTATTCAGAAAATTTAAAAATCAAGATTGATTTTAGACAAACACTGACATATGATTACTTGCAAAAACGAGGTGAAACGAAATGAGTTCATCACGCCAAATCGGGATGTTTATTTATCCGTGGGACATAGCCGAAAGTGGTATCGAAGCTGTGATACAAACATTGCAAGGTGCCAAATGTAATACAGCGGTGGTCAATAGCAGCTATCATCAGGGGAGATTTTTTCACCCGCAAAGCAAAACGTTTCGCAGGCTGCCGTTTTCAGGGGTGTCGTTTACGCCTGAATGGTCGAAGTATAATCGTTTGCGCCCGACCGTACACGAGCAAATCGCACAAGCAGGCGTTCTTGCCAAAATGAAAGAAGCTTGTGAGCAGGCAGGAATGGGGTTTCATACATGGTGGGTTGGCCTTCACAATTCTACGCTAGGTTTGGCTCATCCAGATCTTTGTGTGCAAAACATTTGGGGGGATACATACACGTACGCGTTATGTCCTTCGCAGCCTGAGGTTCAGCATTACGCCAAGGCACTATTTGCAGATACGTTAGAGCAAGTCAAGCCAGATCGGATTTTGATCGAAGCGACCGCCTTTTTGCCGATGAAGCATGGCGAGCATCATGAAGTATGCCTCCTACCGTTAGGAGAATCACTGCAATGGTTACTCTCGTTCTGTTTTTGCGGGGCATGTACGGAACGTGCCGAAGCGAAACGAATCGATGTAGGAGCCGTCCAACAGCTTGTATCAAGGCTGGTCAATCAGATAGTGGAAGCGGATTCCATCTCGCAAGTATCCGCAGAAACGAGAGAAGTCGCCTTTTTGCTGCTGGAATACCCGGTATTGTATCACTATCAGCAAACTCGTCTGGAAGTGGTAGATGGGCTATGGAGGAGCCTGAAGGAAATCGCGCTGAGTAAGGGGACTGCATTGGATGGCTTTCCGTCCTCGACACCGTTTTATGTGAATCAGTCCTATTGGGAAGGGGTTTCATTACGAAAAGCTGCGGCTACTCTCGATCGTGTCGTCCCTCTCGCCTATGGAGACAGTGTTAATGAGGTGGCGTATACGTTTCATGCGATGAAGCTTGTCGCCCCAGAAGCTGCGTTGGGGGCTGCTTTTTCCCTGCATCATAGCCAAATCCAGTCAGCGTTTGATCTGGCAGCGAGGGTGAAAACTGCGGTGGACGCAGGCGCTCAATCGATTACGTATTACAATCTCGGTTTGTTAAATAACCGCAGGCTGAACTGGATCAGACAGGCAAACCTTACCATAGAGGAGTAGAAATGCTCGCAACAAAAAAAGACCCACGGAACTTCACGGGTCTTTTTTACATGAGTGAAATTGATGGACTGGAAAATCATACTACAGTCCGACGTGCTTTCATAAAAAATGGTATGATTGTCATAGTAAAGAGGAAAGCAGTTTGGTTCAGATTCTATTTGACCGGCAAATTAATCCTGCTTACAATAATATGATCGTTACCGTTTATGTAAAAACCGTCTAGTCGTTTTTCTAGAACAGCAGTTCTTGTCAAAAAGGGCGAAGACGTAAGGAAGGGAACAAAGGCGTGATTGTTACGACAGGACTTGAGCCTGGTGAAGAAACCTTGCGTCACGCAGCTGAATTGGCTAGTACATTGGGGCTACAGGTTGTGAATCGACGCGATTATTCATTGGGTCAAATGCGCAAGCGATATGGGGTAGAAGAAGTATTGGTGGTTTCCGCTCTTGGAGCACGTCTGGAAGTGCCGGGGAAAAAACCATTCTTTTTTCATCCGAATACATCTGCTTTTCGTATAAAGCGGCTCATGCGCGGCGATACTGATACTATGCTTGTTGCTTGCCAAATTCATCCAGGGGATGAAGTGCTTGACGCAACCTTGGGTTTGGGTGCTGACGCTATTGTATTTTCTCACGCGACTGGCGCAAAGGGGAAAGTCGTTGGCATCGAATCTGAGCGATTGTTAGCCATCTTGGTAGAAGATGGACTACGGCACTGGTCATCCAATGCGGAAGAACTGGAGCAAGCCATGCGTCGTATTGAGGTGCGATGTGGCAACCATCTAGAAGTACTAAGAGGACTGCCTGCACGTTCCTTCGACGTCGTTTATTTCGATCCTATGTTCGAGATAACTGTACAAAGCTCGTCGGGGATCGCCGGAGTCCGGGAGCTCGCCAATCCAGATGCTCTTTCAGAGGAGGCTGTTTTGGAAGCGCAGCGAGTTGCGAGAAAACGTGTGGTAATGAAAGAAGGAAAAGAAGGTAGGTTGTACGAGCGCTTCGGTTTTACACCGTTTCGCTCCCGCGGCCAGCAGGTCGTGTACAGCTACAAAGAGATAGGTGGAGGGGAGTGACCTTGCAACAGAGAGAAAAGCTAGTCGTGATTATTGGGCCAACATCGGTCGGCAAGACCCAGCTAAGTTTGGAGCTGGCCGAACAGTTCGACGGTGAGATCATTTCCGGAGATTCCATGCAAGTATACCGTGGAATGGATATTGGCACCGCAAAAGCAGAACCCGAGGAGCTTGCGCGTATACCGCATCACCTCATTGATATTAAAAATCCAGACGAAGAATACTCTGTCGCGATGTTTCAGGAAAGTGCCGCAACGTTGATTACTGACATCAACCAACGTGGCAAACTTCCGTTTATCGTCGGCGGGACAGGTCTGTACATAGAATCGGTTACCCATCGATTTCAGTTTTCCACTACTTCTCAAGACCCTGAGTTCCGTGATCGTCTGCAAAGATTGGCTGACAGCGAAGGCGTGGAAGCACTGCACGCCAGACTGGCCGATGTCGATCCGATTACAGCCGAACGCTTGCATCCTAATGATGTAAAGCGGGTGATTCGCGCATTGGAGATTTATGAAAGCAGCGGGTACAAAATGTCCGACTTTCAACTGCGGGCGCAGCATTCCCCTTATGATTTGGTGATGATCGGCCTCACGATGGACCGCGCAAAGCTGTATGAACGAATCAACCACCGGGTCGAACTCATGATCGAAGCGGGACTAGTTGAGGAAGTGAGGGGGCTCTTGGATGCTGGCTACGACGCGTCGCTGGTCTCCATGCAAGGCTTGGGGTACAAGGAGCTCATTCCTTATCTGTATGGAGAAATCACGCTAGAAAAGGCAGTGAACGACATCCAGCAGCGAACGCGGCATTTTGCCAAACGCCAGCTTTCTTGGTTCCGTCGCATGGCAGAAATTCAATGGTTCGACATGACTGATCCGGCGGAACAGAGGAATAACGTGGAAACTATCAAGCGAATATTGGCAGGAAAGTTTCAACAATTGCCGAATATATAACATACAAGTCCTTTTAGGGGGTAGTGTACATGAAACAGACGATCAACATTCAAGATACGTTCTTGAATCATTTGCGGAAAGAAAACATCGCGGTTACCATTTACCTTGTGAACGGATTTCAATTGCGCGGGTATATTAAAGCATTCGATAATTTCACGATTGTGATTGATAGCGAAGGCAAGCAACAATTAGTATACAAGCATGCGATCTCCACTTTCACTCCGCAACGCCCTGTATCGCTTATGTCTCAGGAGAACAACCAACAGTAAGCGATGCAACACCAACAGCCAGGATACATGTGATCCTGGTTTTTTTTATTATCTGGCGCGATTGATGGAAATACCTTAAGCGCAAAAAGCAATAAAGAAGCCCTGTCGCCATAGAAGCGAACAGGGCTTTCACATTACTCCATGCAATGATTATTCGTGTAAATTTGGAACGTGATGCCGAACTTGTCCTTCACATTGCCGTATGCTGGGCTGAAAAACGTTTCTTGCAGTGGCATAATCACTTGTCCGCCTTCTTGCAGGGCATCAAAAATCTTATGAGATTGTTCTTTATCATCGGTCGAGATGCAGATGGTCACTTGATCACCAAGTTGATGAGGTTGTCCTGGAAAGGTATCGGAAAACATCAATTCCGTTTCGCCGACGCGAATAGTAGCATGTCCGATACGATTCTTGGCTTCTGCAGGTAATGGGAACTCCGGATTTTCCGGCATTTCACCGAAGGTTTGCTTGAACAGCACTTCAGCACCTAGCGCACCCTCATAAAAGCTAATCGCTTCACCCGCAGTACCATTCAAAACGATGTAAGGAATCAAACGCAATGCCATGTGTCAACATCTCCCTTGGTTTTCATATGACCAACTTGTCAAACCCACTTACTATTCTTGCCCATACTGTAATTGTAATGCACAGAACGTATGTTTGCAATAGGGGAATTGATCAGGACGCTGATGAATTCCGACGAACCATAACAATGTAGCAGACAATGGCACCGATCGTAGAAAGAGCAATGATGATCCCCATTGGTACTGCAGTATATTCGCCGCTGATTCCCACAAGTGGAGCGACAATTCCGCCGCTAATGAAGGAGAGTAGCCCCTGGAGAGCAGATGCGCTTCCTGCTGCCTTGCTTTGATTTTGCATGGCGAGAGAAAATCCAGTTGCGCCCACAATCCCTACACTGGATACGACAAAGAAAAGGGGAACGAGCACAGCAATAAGACCAGCTTGTAGGAGAATCATCGTCAGAAGGAGGATTCCACCGACTCCCGCAATGATAATCCCAGCAATGAACAAGGAAGTTTCTTTCACTTTACCTGCAAGCTTACCTGTGATTTGACTCGCAATAATAATGCCTACACCATTAATCGCGAAAATGAGACTAAACGTTTGGGGAGACACTTCAAATATTTTTTGAAAAACAAAGGGAGAACCGGCGATGTACGCAAACATGGCAGCTGTCACCAGGCCCTGCGCGATGGCGTACCCCATGAAAACGCGATCCTTCAGCAAGGTACCAAAGGTCGTCAGTGTATTGCCGATTCCCGCCTTGGAGCGGCGCTCTTGTGGCAATGTTTCTGGAAGAGCAAGCAGCACGACGAGAAACATGATAGCACCAATTAGGCCCAGTACGACAAACACGCCGTGCCAGGTAGTAAATTGGAGGATTTGTCCCCCTACGATAGGTGCCGCGATCGGAGCGATTCCGTTAATGAGCATCAAGAGGGCGAAAAACTTCGTCAGCTCTGTCCCAGAGTACAAATCGCGAACCGTAGCGCGAGCGATAACAATTCCAGCAGAACCAGCAAGACCTTGTACGAAGCGAAGCAAGACGAACGTATAAATAGACGGAGCTACCGCACACAAAAAGGAAGAGACCGCATACAAAATGAGCCCGATAATTAAAGGGATTCTTCGACCACGTACGTCACTGATCGGCCCCGCGAACAATTGACCAATGGACAGGCCGAGCATGCATGCTGTCAAACTGAGTTGGGTCATGGAGGTGCTCGTCTGCAAATCATCGGCAAGCATAGGAAGTGCAGGTAAATACATATCTAGGGACAGTGGACCAAAAGCAGAAAGCGATCCTAGAATCGCTGCCATCCACAGCCGGCGTGATTTATTGCCGGTTAGGGACGTGGAATCAAGTTCTTTTGCTAGATTATTCACGGCAAGTTGTCAAACCTTTCTCATTATTATTCCAGGAAAGAAGCTTTTTACAACTCAGAAGTCGGTTGCGTATTTTGCAAGTAAAAAGCTTGGAGGTTGCTGTGCATACGATCGAGCAAGCCCCGCAAAACATCTTTTTCTTCCTCTGAGAATCCGATGAAGCAGTTTTCCTCAATGATGCGTAATACTTCTTTGACATGCTTGGTAGCCGTCCGACCTTTGTCGGTAAGATAAACACGGGAGATACGTTGGTCCCGTTCATCTGCTCTGCGCTCGACAAGTCCCGATTTGGCCATTCGATTAATCATGACGGTAAGCGTAGCGGGCTTTACTCCGATTTTTCGGGCCAATTCTCTTTGAATCATTCCATCTTTTTCAATCAAGCGCATCAACAGAATGGGTTGACCCGGATAGACGTCGTATTTTTGAATCAGAAATTCTACATTTTGCCGATGCATTTTCATTACATGCGATGCAGAATGGGTTAATGCGGTTGCATAACTGAACTCCACCAAAGTACCCCCAATTAATTAGTTTGCTAATGAATATTCTGTGAATGACGTCCGTAAGTTCATGCCTTGTCCTATTATACAAAAACGATTGGTCTTCGTCATGAAAATGATTTGCATTTACGAGTTTTGGAAGGATACGCTGCATTCTTTGGAGAAGTAAAGATGTCTTTGAAAATCGAATGAACAGGTTAGGTGAGATTAAGATGATCCTGAATGAAAAAATAAAAGCGGCAGTCGTACAATTAACAGGGGTAAACGGGGAAGATCTCGGAATCATCTCCACAAAAGAAGCGCTTCAAATGGCAAAAGAACAAGGAGTGGACCTGGTATGTCTTTCGTTGGCTTCGAGTCCGCCGCCTTGTCAGTTAGTGAATCGAACGAATTATAAGGAACAGGTCATTAAGGAAAACGCTAAAAACCGGAAAGCTGAAAAAGGCGTAAAAGTAAAAGAAATTCGTTTAAGTGCTTACATCGAAGACCATGATTACGATACGAAAAAAAGACAGGCAGAACGAATTCTTTCAACCGGGGATGCCGTCCAGTTGATTGTAAAATTGGAGAAAAAGGAAAGTCAGGAAGCCAAGCGATTAATTGAGCAGCTCATCAAAGATCTGGCTCATTGCGGAAAACAGGATAAAGGGATTCAAGTAAGCGGCAAGCAGGTAGTTGCCAATCTATTGCCACTCTAATGACGAAAAGGGAGTAAGCGCATGCCTTTTACTTTTGCTCATCCGGCTATTGTACTGCCGTTACGAAAATGCAAGTGGTTTTCGTTCTCTGCCCTCGTTTTTGGCAGTATGGCACCCGATTTTGAGTATTTCTTCCGGATGCAGCCATTCAGCGTATACAGTCACACCATGCTCGGATTGTGGCTGGTTGATTTGCCCATCGCGATCCTATTAGCGTTTTTGTACCAGTACGTGGTCAAAAAGCCATTGCTTGCACGTTTGCCAGAGTGGATTGAACGAGGACTGGGCTACACAGACATTGGTAGCAGAATGCCAGCGTGGCGAGCGGTAATTGTGTTTATATACTCAGCGTTACTCGGCAGTTTGAGCCATATCGCATGGGATGCCTTTACCCATGATGGTGGACGTATGGTAGACCACTTCTTGTTCTTGCAACAAACGATCTCAATCGCCCATTATAAGGTGCCTGTTTACAAGCTGCTACAGCACGGCAGTACCCTTTTCGGCGGATTGGCCATTTTGTATGTCATTGCGCGAAGTGCGCGGAAAAACAGACAGATCGTTATGAGACAAGTACCTGTCTTGGAAAAATGGATGTTCTGGTTCGGGGTGGGGTTGTTTGGTATCGTGACGGTCTTTTTTCACGCATTCCTGGTCAAAGGAATTTCGCCCTTTGTCCATCCTTTGCAGCAAGTGGTCCCGTTTCTTTCGGGATCTCTGCTTGGAATCGTAGTGCTCTGCTTCGCTTTGGACAGGCTCAGATTGAAAAAGTAAAATCCCTCAATAATGAGGGATTTTATTGTTTCTAAATTGAAAAATCCTCGGACTTCAGATTCATTAAATCATCACGAGTTGGGTCAGGAATTTTGAGCAATCTAACAGCTTGCACACGTATTGCCTTTTCAATATTATTTCGCACATATCGTGCATTACTGAAATTTACATGAAACGGATCGCTCGTTACTGTAAGCAGTCTTCTTCTCAGTTTTTCACTTGCTTCAGCAGAGATTCTATACTCCTTGTTCTTTGCCATTACATTTGCAATATCCATCAACTCATCCACATCATAATCAGCAAAGTTGATGTGGACGGGAAAGCGTGAAGGCAGTCCCGGATTTAAGTCAAGGAATGTATCCATTTCATCATTGTACCCTGCAATTATACAGACGAAATCATTGCCAAAGTCCTCAAGGCATTTGGTAAGACAGTCTACAGCCTCTTTTCCAAAATCTTTTTCACCGCCACGAGCTAATGAGTAGGCCTCATCGATAAACAGTATTCCTCCCATGGCTTTCTTAACAAGATCACGGGTTTTTTGTGCCGTGTGTCCAATAAATTCACCAACGAGATCTGCACGTTCCACTTCGGTTAGATGGCCCTTAGTTAAAACACCCATTTCCTTAAAGATCTTACCGAAAAGGCGTGCAATTGTTGTTTTCCCAGTACCGGGATTTCCTTTAAAAACCATATGGAAAACTTGCTTCTCAATTTTAAGCCCGTGTCGTTCCCTTGCTTTATTCATTTTGATGAGCGCATAAATTTCATAAATCGTTTTCTTGGCTTCATGTAAACCAATCAGGCTTTCTAATTCTTCAAAAACAGTCGTTAAATTTGAACTCGACGTGGTACGAACTATTTCAGGTAAAGTATTTAGCTGCTTAACACTTACTGGTCGATTGAATACAACTTGAATTCGATTATTACTACTTGAAGATTCGAGCACCTCAGTTTGAGGAATGGCTCCTGCTTGCTTCACATGTTTCACCTGCCTTGACCATCATACAGAAAGTATACTCAGGAACATCGGAAAACCTGCCAATTTTTACGCAAGAGATCGAATTGGACAAGTCATTACGTGGATTGGTGTGAGATTGATGTTATGCAAAGTAGGAGAAATAGGAAAAAAGGCGTCAGACATACTAATCAATTGGTTAGGAAATTCAAAACCTTAAAAAACGATCAGGTACAGCGACTAATAAGTCTAGAGCTTTTAGATGAGAGGAAAAAAGACTTGCAATTACGCAAGTCTTTTACTCTGGACAAAAATAAAAAAGCCGCTCTTTTTAAGCGGCAATCCTGTTCTATTTCCTAAAAGTATTATCAGTATTTAATATATGCAGTTCCAGTAGATGTAGTAAAAGCGCCTCCACTTACTTTCAATAGATAATGACCTTTTGGTAGATCAACAATTGTACCTCCACCATAAGCGTTAGCGGGCATACCAGCTACTTCTTTGCCATCGCCAACAGTTACTATAGCGATTCGAACATCGCCGCCATCCTTGTTAGTCCATCCGTACTCAACAGATCGGGCAGTATCCAAATATATCTGTTCAGTAGATGTAAGGTTTGAGCCAAAGAAATAGAAATTCCAATCCACTGTTTTCTCTGCCGCTGATGCTACTGGTGCGATAACCAGAATAAACATTAGCATTAGAGTAAAGAATGAGCCTTTGCTAAACAATTTGTTCATAAGAATCTCCTTTTCAAATTGAATTTTTTGGAAATTACTATATTGTAAATATTATACATAATATCCATTAATTTTCAAACCGTTTCTTTCATTCTATATCTAAGTTGGATTTGAATGATGAATCTTTAGAATGGTAAGTTGAACAAAGCGACCTGTTACATTAGTTTCACTTAAATGATTGGACTAATAAGAAAGTTAATATGAAGAGATCATTTCAATTTAAAGTGGGCACAAGTAAACATGGAGGTGATGTAACTAGAACTATTGAATTTAACGATAGTGATTTCAATGGTAAGTCAAAATAAGAAATTGAGGAAATGCTTTCCGAAGCTTGGCAAGAATGCGCTAATGAAAAAGATGTCAACTTAGTATTAAAGGAACTTTTTAGCTAGTGACTTAATAAGATTATAGGGATGCTATGACTCTGCAATGGCTTAAAGATGTGGTGCAATAGCGAATGTCAATTACTTTTAGTTTTTTGAAAATGGAACGACTGGACTTTCCCAATACCAAGCGATGGTAGATGGTCACTGATTGATTGGTTCTATGGAAATTAAATAGCCATATGCACCTAACACGTTCATGGAGGTTATCATGGTAGCGTTATTAAAAGATTATAATGACGTTGGTAAATATCTTGAGATTTTATTTGTATATCATGATAGGGATGAAGAAGAGGGCAGTAAGCTAATTGCTAACTTTTATTTAGAGGATCATCTAGAAATAGGGTTGAAGTTTAGATGGACTATTCAAGTGTTAAAGTTATTCGTAGACTTGCTCAAACAGTTCCCGATTGAAAAATACAAAGGTATATTTTCGCACTATGAGAAGCATCTAGAAATGAGTTAGGAAATCAGAAGATTTCACATGAAAAACGGCATCAGAAGATAAACGACCATTACTCCGTGAGCGAAGAGTGATGGTCGTTCTGTTTTCTTCAACGGCACTCATCCAGAATTCCATAATATGATATAATTTACCAAAAAAAAGAGCTTTACCAAACATGCAGAGGACCAAGATGGTGCTGATTGATGAAGGTGTACTGGAAGAGACATTTGGCGTAAAAGACATGGGGATTATCCTGAAAAATCTGAATCTACGCATTCATGAAGATCTCCTCAAGGAAGAGGCGAATGCCCTACCTGATGGATATGATGAGAAAGAACTCCGCAAAGTGATTAGCAAAGTGATTCCGCTTTTCGTGAAGGAGATTTTCTCAGAGAAAGCGGCAGGTAACCCATGACACAAGGATTTCAGTTGGCGTGCCCTGCTGCCGTAACGTTTTGGGCAAAATGTGGTATGATAGTGCATGAAGGGGCGTGAATCGGTGAACGATCTGATCAAAACGAAAGAAACAGCCATACTGATTGGTTGCTACTTAGATAACCGGAATGAAGAAAGAACCCGTCTTTCCATGGAAGAATTGCATGAGCTGGCCGCTACTGCTGGTGTAGAAGTACTGGACGTCATCACGCAAAATCGGGACCGGGTTGATTCAGCCTGGTATTTGGGGACAGGAAAAATTGATGAAATCGCGCAGAGGGCTGAAGAGCTGGATGTGGACGTCATCATTTTCAACGATGAGTTGTCTCCGAGTCAAACTCGTAATTTGGATAAAGTTTTTGATTGCAAAGTGATTGACCGTACGCAGCTCATTTTGGATATTTTCGCAGGGCGTGCACAGTCGCGTGAAGGGAAAATCCAGGTAGAGCTGGCGCAGTACAACTACTTGCTGCCTCGGCTTGCCGGGCAAGGAAAGCAACTGTCTCGTCTCGGGGGCGGAATCGGTACGCGTGGTCCGGGTGAAACCAAGCTGGAAAGCGACCGTCGTCATATTCGGAAGCGGATTAGTGAACTCAAGCAGCAATTAGAGGATACGGTTCGGACGAGACAATTGCATCGGGAGCGTCGGAAGAAAAACAATGTGTTCCAGATTGCGTTGGTCGGCTATACGAATGCTGGGAAGTCGACGATCCTCAACAAGCTTACGAATGCAGACACGTTGCAGGAAGACAAACTGTTTGCCACTTTGGACCCGACGACCAGGCAATTGGAGTTGCCGAGCGGACTGGATGTCCTATTGACGGATACGGTTGGTTTTATTCAAGACTTGCCTACGAGTCTGGTCGCTGCATTCCGTTCGACGCTAGAAGGTGTGAAGGAAGCGGACCTCATCCTGCATGTGGTGGATAGTCATCACCCTGATTTCCAAGTACACATGGAAGTCGTAGACAAGATTTTGCGCGAGCTAAAAGCAGAAGAAATTCCGCAGCTAGTCGTTTTCAACAAGGCAGATATGCTCACAGAGGGCTCTTACTTGCCGCGTGCAGACGAATCGATTCTGATTTCTGCCATGCGGGAAAATGACTTGAAGCAACTTCTCACCCGGATTGAGTCATTTGCCCTGCAATCTTTCAATGAAATGAAGCTGCGCGTTCCAGTTGAGCGCGGAGACATTCTTTCCTTATTGCATCGGGATGGGGTAGAGATGGAACAAGAATTTAATGAAGAGGAAGCGGCCTACTTGATCACCGTTCGTGTGAACAAGGATAATCCGATATACGGCAGGATTGTTCCTTTCCTCCTGGATAAACCAGAGACTGTTGAAGAGAGTTGGTAAGTAACAGATGTTTTCATATTTTTCCCATGGAGAAAAGCTTCGCCCCCTCGTAATGGAGGTGGAAGCGACAATCTCAGAGAGACATCGTCAAATTTCCGCTTTGGTGGATACGAATCAACTGAAAGTATTGCGTTCCTTCCAAAAGCATGAAGTCAATGAATTTCATTTTTCAACATCCACAGGCTATGGCTACGATGATTCTGGACGTGCAACGCTGGAATCGATTTACGCCGAAGTGTTTGGTGGCGAGGCGGCATTGGTGCGTAACCATATTATCTCGGGTACACATGCGATTGCGATTTCATTGTTTGGCATTCTTCGTCCAGGCGATGATCTTCTCTATATTACGGGCAAGCCATACGATACGCTTGAAGAAGTAGTAGGTGTGCGCGGTGAAGGGCAAGGCTCACTCAAGGATTACGGCATCGGTTATAGCTACGTGCCTTTGACGCCAGAAGGTGAAATTGATTTTGTGGCAGTCGCACAAGCGATTACACCACAGACGAAGGTCATTGGGATTCAGCGTTCGCGAGGCTATGCAGATCGACCTTCTTTTACCATTGTGAAAATCAAAGAAATGATACGGGTTGTAAAAGAAATCAAGCCTGATTTGATTGTATTTGTAGACAACTGCTACGGAGAGTTCACGGAGGAGCAAGAGCCATTGCACGTAGGTGCAGATATCATGGCAGGCTCTCTCATCAAAAACCCGGGTGGCGGCTTGGTCAAGACAGGCGGTTATATAGTGGGACGCGAGGATTTGGTTCAGCTCGCATCGTATCGGATGGCAGCACCGGGAATTGGCGCAGAGGGTGGTGCATCGCTCTACTCGCTTCTGGAGATGTTCCAAGGCTTTTTCTTGGCCCCACACGTAGTGGGAGAAGCTTTAAAAGGAGCGGTATTCTCTTCGGCAATGCTGGAGCGTCTGGGCTTCAAAACAAATCCACTGTGGCATGAGCCGCGGACCGACCTGATTCAATCCGTGGAATTCGGCAGTGCAGAACGACTGATTACGTTTTGCCAAGGGATCCAAAAAGCAGCACCAGTCGATTCACACGTCACTCCGTATCCAAGTGAAATGCCTGGGTACGCTGATCCTGTGATTATGGCAGCAGGTACGTTTATTCAAGGGGCGAGCATCGAATTCTCGGCAGATGGCCCAATTCGTCCACCTTACTTGGGCTTCGTTCAAGGCGGGTTGACGTACTCGCACGTAAAAGTGGGGATTTTGACGGCGTTGAACGGGATGCTGGAAAAAGGCTTACTCGAAATTCCGGGTGAATAGGATAAAAGCGCATGGAACGGACGGCATTCTCTTGATGATGGAGGATGTCGTTTTTTTATGTGAAAAAACTGTACATAACTTTCTGTGTAATATTATCTAACATCTATTGACAGGGATTTTGTTATAAAATAGAATAAGACTAAGAAATACGAAACAGGAGGGACAAGTCATGAGTGATGACCTTCGCCGGAATATGGCCCTCTTTCCCATTGGGATCGTCATGAAGCTGACGGATCTCACTGCGAGGCAAATCCGTTATTACGAACAAAACGACCTGATTCAGCCCGCCCGCACAGAAGGGAAGCAGAGGCTCTTTTCTTTCAACGACGTAGATCGCTTGTTGGAGATCAAGGCTCTGATTGAAAAAGGACTGAATATTGCAGGGATCAAGCAAGTCCTGCAAATGCAAGAGCCTGCTATGGAACAAACAGAGATTACCACGACGTCCGAAGAGAAACGCAAGGACATGTCCGACAAAGAGCTGCATCAGCTCCTAAGGCAACAGATTATGTATCGCGATGCCTCTCGCCATGGCGAGGGTGCATTGATACGTGGAGAGCTTTCCCGCTTCTTCCACTAGATAGAAAGCCGATATAGAGACAGGAGGAGAGAAATGTGAGCAAGTTTACAAGAGAAGACATCATGCGCATGGCCCAAGAAGAGGACGTAAGGTACATCCGACTGCAGTTTACCGACCTGATGGGGATCATTAAAAACGTAGAAATCCCGCTGTCCCAATTGCCAAAAGCACTCGATGGCAAAATGATGTTTGATGGTTCTTCCATCGAAGGCTTCGTTCGTATCGAGGAATCCGACATGTACCTGGTACCTGATCTGGATACATGGGTTGTATTCCCGTGGGGCAATGAGTTTGGCAAAATTGCACGTCTGATCTGTGATATCCACATGCCAGATGGCTCTCCATTCGAAGGAGATCCGCGCTACATCCTGAAGCGTGCCCTGAAAGAAGCCGAAGAAATGGGCTTCACAGCATTCAACGTAGGTCCAGAGCCTGAGTTTTTCCTGTTCAAGCTGGACGCAAAAGGTGAGCCTACGCTGGATCTGAACGACCAAGGTGGATACTTCGACTTTGCTCCACTCGACTCCGGTGAAAACTGCCGTCGTGATATCGTATTGACGTTGGAAAAAATGGGCTTTGAAGTGGAAGCATCTCACCACGAGGTAGCTCCAGGTCAACACGAAATCGACTTCAAGTATGCAAATGCACTTCAAGCAGCTGACCAAATTTTGACGTTCAAACTGGTTGTTAAAACCATTGCGCAAAAACACGGTCTGCATGCGACCTTCATGCCAAAACCGCTGTACGGCGTAGCTGGTTCCGGTATGCACGCGAACCAATCGCTGTTCCGTGGTAAAGAAAATGCTTTTTATGACGAGTCCGATGTAATGGGACTGAGCCAAACAGCGAAGCATTACTTGGCAGGTATTTTGCAACATGCTCGTAGCTTTACTGCGATCACGAATCCGCTCGTAAACTCTTACAAGCGTTTGGTTCCTGGTTACGAGGCTCCTTGCTACGTAGCTTGGTCTGCGAAAAACCGTTCTCCATTGATCCGTATCCCTGCTTCCAGAGGCTTGAGCACGCGTATTGAAGTACGCAGCCCAGACCCTGCAACGAACCCATACTTGGCGTTGGCAGTTATGCTGAAAGCTGGTTTGGACGGAATCAAAAACAAGCTTACGCCACCACCTGCCATTGATCGCAACATCTACGTGATGACCGAGCAAGACCGCGAAACAAACGGAATCGAGAACTTGCCTGCTACTTTGAAAGAAGCAATCGAGTGCCTGAAAGCAGATCCGGTGATTTGCGAAGCATTGGGCGAGCATGCATTGGTACACTTTATTGAAGCGAAAGAAATTGAGTGGGATATGTTCCGCACACGCGTTCACGATTGGGAGCGCGAGCAATACATGACTGCTTACTAATATGCGAAACCCCTTGTGCCTGTAGGTGCGAGGGGTTTCACTTATTAATAAGCTTTTTTCAAATTCGCCACAAAATCAACTCCCTTATTCGAATTCAAAAAAAGCGCATCCGGTTGGGTGTGTTTTATTTGTTGTCAGGAACATGTTCGATGATGTCTTCAATACAGCAGTCTAGGTGATTACAGAGCTTGTCCAACACGTCTAGGGATACATACGCAAAACCCACGTACAAGCGAAGGGTTAAGAAGCAAAAAGATCGTGGAAAGATTACCCTGGCAGTACTAGCGGAAGTATGGGAGCGGGACAACAAGCTTTGGCGTGCGGGCCAGTTACTCAGGCGAGAACTTGCCATTGGAAAGCTCATAACACGAGAGAAGGCCGCCAAGCGTTCGAGACGTATCAGCAAACAGTGCTCCTCCCGCTATACAGCAAAGGCAATTCATGAAGAAGGTGGTAGGCCAATGGTAAACCCACAACCTACAAATGCACATATTAGAATAGCCCATTCACTATATGAAGAAATCGCAATGCGAGATTTCTCTAAGCGTCAGCGAAGCATGATTGATTTAGTTTTACGGTTGAGTAGGGGATGTGGTATAAGGCATGGATGTATGACAGTTCAATAAGCACTTTGAACAATGGAAGATCGCTCGCAAAAAAAGCATCATCAGAACACCTGAAAAAGCTGGTAAATAGCAGCTTACAAAACATTGAGGTCGCCAATGTTTTATTGTCGACACTACTACAAAACATTTAAGCTAACAATGAATCGTTGACGGAATCAATAAAAAATATGACGGGGATAACGCTCCAATCCCTTTCGGCTCTAAGGATGAAGAGGGGTATAAAGAAAGTCTTTTAAATAAATCTTTTAAAAAATCTTCTTCTACGAATGAGATACCTACCGGGGTTGGCATAAATGAAACCGTTCTGGAAGAAGATCTAAATGAAATGGAGCTGGCTTTCCAGAGAGTAGAAGAAAAGATGATCACAAAGACAGGTCAGATGTATTACCTCAAAGGTGATGAACCTAAAAATATTCAGACCTTTGTCGTCAGCGGAGGAACAATGGACATGCTCCTTGCTGCAATAGATGAGGCATTCGAACAGTACCAGCCACGTCATCCAAACGACAAGATTACATCGGTGAACTACTGCTTGTCATTTGCTTGGAAAAAGCTTGAACGAGACAAGGCAATCACGAGTGGCAAAACTGCACAGCCCATAACACGGGTAAGGTCTTACCAAATCATTAATGGAACGGCTGCGAAATTAGGTCTTACGGAGATTGGTTGCCATACGATGAGGAAAACATTTGGCTATTTTTTTTACAAGAAAACAAGGGATATTGCCACACTTCAGATGATCTTCAATCACAGCCATCCGCAAATCACGTTGCGGTACATCGGATTAAACCAAGACCTTATGGACGAAGCAGTAGATAGCTTCAGCTTATAGGGCACACAATCTCAATTTTGTTAAATGGTCAGAGCTGATATCTAATAGAATATGAGCAGATAAATAGAAAAACGACCATCCCTCAGCCACATTAGGGCTTTTGAGACAGTCGCTGTGGAATTATTTATGACCCCACGGGCAGAAGCATCCGTTTATTGTGTCAATGCACCAAGGAGGCAGGCAAGTGGAATATGGTTGCTTTGATCCTAACGCTTGAAGAAATCGCTTAAACATAGTTATTCACCTCCAAAAAAGTTAATTATTACCAATAACTAAAGCTTATCATATACAGAAAAATATATAAATACTAATTTTCAGAAGATTTCTGGGGTGTGATTTAACAAACTGCTCATTTTGATAAATAGAAAGGTGTGTACAAGATGAAAGTTTTGGAATTAATTGAACTGTTAAAGAAGATGCCTCCTTATGCAGATGTTAAAACAGACAACGGGGAGTATTTAGAAAATCCGGAGCATGTGGAAGAGGATTCACGTGGATATGTAATCATTCGTAGTTCTTAATAAACCAAAAGGGTGAATCGGAATGGATGTAAAAAAGGGAGATAGCGTCACAGACGTTTACGGCAATCAAGGAACAGTAGTTGATGTTTTCTATGATTACGTTCGATTGAACACGGGGAAGCATGTTTATAAGCTTGCAATTACTTCGGTGACTTAACAAATTGTGTAGAGAGTCTAGCTACTTGTTTTTTGATTCGAATCTTTCAAGTTCCTCTACCCATTCATCGATAAGTTTTTTCAGAAACATCGTAGAAATGCTGCATTTAAAACTATACAAGTGATTATCTTCTATACTCTCAAATAGATAATTAATTACATTTGTCTTCTCACTGAATATTTCTAGTCTGCAAGCATTACCTCTAAATTGTTCAAAATTCGAAGAACCGGAGACAACTCTATCAATTGCGTCTAAATACCATTTTGCTGAATGAACAGAAATCTCCGAGGAAAAAAGATCAGATAGTGATTCATAACCAACTGGAAACCCTATGCATAAAGTTTTTATTCCGTTGCTCAATTCCATTTCTTCAATTTGATAGGTTAGTTCCATCAAGATACCACCTTTTTATCTAAGAATAGCAAATGTCAATTTAACAAAATAGTTAGGAAGTGTCATATGGCAAGAAAATCATCTGCAATGGGCGCAAGTAAGTACGAGTTTAACCCACGTCAGTTTGACTAAGATGTTCAGCAAAACGCGGTTAGATACGAAACCAAAAAGGAAGAGATTAGACAGAAAATTAATAGCATTCTAGCAAGCGACCCAGCGAGGATGCCAGAAACGTTCTCGCTTATCATTGAGGCGCTACGGGAAAAATCAGTTCTCGAAGTTGCGTTAAAACGCTAGGTAAGTATTCTTGTGGATGTAAAAGAACCGCAACCAACACGCTTATTGTTATGGCTGCAATCCAAATAAACCTTTTGGATTCTCTTGATTTTAATTTTTGAGTGAAAAGCAGAGAAAATAACAAAATAGGAATATTTAAAATTAATGTTATTGGAATACTTACAATTCTTCCAAGACCTGTATAAGGAAAGTATTCGATCAAAAAAATTATGGTAGCTATACTCGGAATCATGGCTAAAAAGAAAGTTATTACTGGCTTCTTCATTTGGTGACCTCCTAATCTGGTTGTTTGCAGTTTCACTTAATTTTCGTACCGCGATTCCCATAATAAGGTATTCGTGGAATGAATAAAT
>NZ_JABSUT010000019.1:0-63497 GCF_013284285.1 Brevibacillus sp. HB1.4B | reverse complement strand
CAAATCATTTAATGATAGACTCATTAACGCTTTCGCTGTTCAGTTTTCAAGGAGCAATTTCCTGTCCTCAATGTTCATCGTTATTTGTGATGGCGTCTTAAGGACAAGAATTAATCTATCACGTTACCTATCTTTGAGTCAATATGTTTTTTAAAAAAGTATTTTAAGTATAATTCTCTTCCCCGAGTTTTCTGCGTCTGACATACTTAGATAACTCATTGGGAGAGGCGATTCTTGCATACATGCGAAACATGATGGAGTATCTCTCCTCCATAGCCCGCTTCACTAGATGATCAATTCGTTTATCACTAAAATCAAGGAGCATCTCTTCCAGCTCACGTTTTAACAAGTATTCTAGTTCCTGTACTTCTTTTGTATTAAACAAAAACCCTAGCAACGATATCGCCCTCCGCCTTACGAGTCTCTCCTCTATCCTTTCCATCAAAATTCAGCCCTATTCAAAATAAAAAGCCCTCCGTTTAGGAAGGCTTCAATTTGTTGGCAAATCTGAATTATTTCAGTAAGTTCAATTGCTGTAGTTGTTGGCCCACGATTTCCTTGAGAATGGTTGGCGTAATCGTACTCTCTACAATAGCAGCAACGAACAACAGAACGATCACAGTAAGAACCGCTACTGGAAATTGCTTGAGCGTATCATACCAATCATTTTTCAATTGTGCCATCTTGTGTGGTTGGATTAGAACTCCCACTGAGCGTAAACTTAGCACTCCTAGACGAATACCAACTCCCGCTGCAAACAGGATAGCTGGGAGCTCAAAAATTCCATGTGGCAAAATACCTGCACTAAAAATAACCCATGGACTTACTCCCACTGCACTGTATTTGAAAAGGATAAATCCAAGCAGTACTCCATTCGTGAGCAATCCAATTATGGGAAATAATGCAAACGATATTCCCAGCGCCATCATCATCAAAGCACTGAAAACATTATTGGAAAAAATCATCCAGAACACCGCTAAAGGTCCGCTGCCGTTATCTTTTATCCGTTCAGCAATTTCCTTTAATTGGCCCATCATTTTATCGACCATATCTTCGACAACCGGTGCTTGAAAATAACCAATCAAGGCACCACCAAAAAATAATAAGCATGCGGCGAAGAAATATTTTCGGTTATCAAGCCATAAATGCCGCAATCGATTGCCCATGCACCACACCCCTTTACTGCCTCTTCATTCACTATATGCATTGTACCTCAACAATAGCCAACAGGCCAAAGAATATCCTTGTCTTCCCTGCATAAACTGTTATCGGACAAAGGAGGTGCTTATCCATGAAATTCATTTACGTGATCAGCGCGAAACGATTAAAGCAAATCTTAATTATCGTCACGGCCATCGTACTCACAGCTGGAATTGGTTATGCGGAACGCGATTCAATTGCTGCCTTTGCGGAAGGTGCCAGCACACAAGCCCCCCAAGCTATTTATAAGGTCGACACCAAAGAAAAGAAAATCGCCCTTACCTTTGACATTAGCTGGGGAGAGACACGAGCATTACCTATACTGGATCTGCTGAAAGAAAAAAAGGTAAACAAAGCGACTTTTTTCCTCTCCTCGCCTTGGAGTCAACGACATCCGGACATCTTGAAACGCATCAAGGAAGATGGCTTAGAGATTGGTTCGCACGGTCACAAGCACGATAACTACACCAAATACTCCGATGAAGAAATTCGCTCCCAAATGGCCAAAGCCGACTCCATCCTAACCGAAATGACTGGAAAGAAACCGACACTCATTCGGATGCCAAATGGTGATTTTGACAAACGAGTGCTGGAAATCGCGAATCGCATGGGTTATTCCGTCATTCAATGGGATACGGACTCAAAAGATTGGACCAATCCGGGAACTGATGTGATCATCAATAATGTATTATCGAAAGCTCATCCAGGAGACATCATCCTGATGCACGCGAGCGATTCTGCGAAAGATACACATCTTGCCCTCCCTGTGATCATTGATAAACTTCGCAAGGATGGTTATCAATTCGTTACGGTATCAGAACTCATTTCGGGTACAAGTGTAGACAGCAAAGAAATTCACTAAAACAAAAAAGCTGACCTTCATTGGGTCAGCTTTCTCTTTTTACCAGACGGTGCAATTGCATGACTTGCCAGACGTTACAAAACAATAGTGGAACGAGCATAGACAGAGTGGCACGCACATTATCTTCCTTCAATGCTGGAATCCATTCCAGTGCCGTCACGACAAACATAAAGAACATCGTCGGTATCCATGCAGATTTATTGGTCAGACTCACTTTTCCATATGCGGTAACAATAGCGACAATCAATAATAGCGTTGGCTCAATAAAGTACGTACCAAATCCTTTTCCTTCACCGAAGGACGTATAGCGAAGATAAATCATATCGAAAAAGACAAACAAAATAAGAAATACTTGGACGCTTTTCCACAGGGAAGCCGTTTTAAATATCGTTTTAGCGAAATAATTAATCGTCATATACGCAAAAAAACCCATCTGAGCCACAATACTAATGGTCATTCCATACAGTAGATACATAAACAAGCCGACAAAAAAGTTACCGGTGCTTCCTACGAGCAGCTTGTCCAAATCAAAGATAAGGGCAACCAGGATGCCACCTAATCCCCCGAGCAAGAGCGTGGTAATAAAAAGCCAGCCATACTTACGCAAACTCACCAAGTATTCCCTCCCATCCACATCGAATATGATTGTACCAATGGATACAAGAAAATACTAGCGTAAGAACAAAACAAAATGCACACGTTACTTGTAGGCAGAGTAAAGAAGGAGGTGTCCACCCCATGAGAAAAAAGACGATGTCTTTTTGGTTAACCGCTCTTGTCTGTCTGGTGCTAACCAGTTGCGGGGGTGGCGGACAAGCGCAAAGTTCGTCTCAACCTGATTATAAAAGCGTCAAAGACATGGTGCTGGACATATTACAGACGGACGAAGCGAAGCAATCTGTTAGCAAGATGATGAAGGATGATAAGTTTAAGCAAAACCTGATGATCGACGAGTCAACAGTGCGGACAACCTTGATTCAAAGCATGACGAATCCCAATAGTACGCACATCAAAGAAGCATTTAAAGACCCGAAGTTCGCAAGCGCCATGGCGAAGTCCATGAAAAACGAGCAAAAAACGCTCATGAAGGACCTGATGAAGGACCCTGAATACCAAAAAGAGCTCATAAGCGTAATGAAAGACCCTGAGTTTGAGAAAAATTTGATGGACCTGATGAAAAGCTCTGCTTATCGACAACAAACCATGCAAGTGATGAAGGATTCCTTGCAAAGTCCCTTGTTCCAGGCTGAACTCATGAAAATCATGACCAAAGTATCCGAGGACATGACAAAGCCTAAGGAACTAAAGTCAAAGAAAAAAGGAAAGGGAAAAGAAGGTGGCGGAGGCGGCAGCAAATCCGGTGGCGGAAACCCTTCTTCCTAAAACACAAAGGTGAGCTCTATTGCAGAGCCCACCTTTTTCATCTTCTTGGATATTATTGTTTGACAGCTTCCCCGCATTTTTCTATGACACGTTTGGCCATATCGATGTAAAGCTGACCAATTTCCGTCTTTTCTCCATAGATGGATGGGGAATAATCAGGTTCAGATGGATGATTATCCGGTTGGCCCAGCGGAATTTGAGCGAGCAGCTCACATGTCAATGTCTCGGCAAGCTTAGCTCCTCCACCACGCCCGAATACGTATTCTTTCGAACCATCTTTTGCTTCGTACCACGCCATGTTTTCCACAATACCGAGGATTTCATGACCAGTCCGCTTTGCCATAGCACCTGCGCGAGCCGCAACAAACGCTGCAGTAGCATGAGGAGTGGTTACCACAATCTCCATGCTTTGCGGAATCATGGTGTGTACGTCGAGGGCCATATCTCCCGTTCCTGGAGGCAAGTCCAGCAAGAGGTAGTCCAATTCTTCGCCCCAGTGTACTTCCGTGAAAAAGTTACGCAGCATTTTCCCCAACATAGGGCCACGCCAAATGATCGGAGAGTTGTCTTCCACAAAAAAGCCCATGGACATAACCTTTACGTTTTGCTTTTCAACAGGCAGAATGGTTTCACCAATCACGGTTGGACGTTGTTCAATATTCATCATATCGGGCACACTAAAGCCGTAAATGTCTGCGTCGATTATGCCCACTTTTTTTCCTAAACGCGCGAGTGCAACAGCCAGGTTCACTGTCACCGTCGATTTTCCGACGCCGCCTTTTCCGGAAGTGACCGCGATAAAGGTCGTATTCGAATCCTTTGCCAAGATCGGGTTCAAAAGAGGAGCTTGTCCCGGTGTCATGTTATGTGTTTGCCCACCTTGGTTATTGCGAAGCTGGGCAGACAGAGCCGCACGTTCCTCGTCTGTCATCGAACCGAATTGCAGACGTACTTCTTCGGCTCCTAGCGCTTTCACAGCCGCGATAACATCATCCTCGATCTTGGCTTTGAGTGGACAGCCCGAAATCGTCAGAACGACCGTGAGGCTTACTTTCTTGCCTTCAATATGGATATCCCGAATCATGTTGAGCTCGACCAAGCTACGATTAATTTCAGGGTCTTTTACATCACGTAGTGCTTCGAGAACCTGTTCTCTGGTCAACATTCTGGTTCACCTCATCTATGATCTTTTCAAACATTTTCATGCTGGTATAACGACAGCGTATGCGCGTTCATTATAGCATATTCGGGCGGTTGGGACACGACCACCGCCCTCTCAAGGTGTAATTGGCGCTTTTTCTCCCGAATACTGACGCAATATCCCCTGATAAATAGCATTCGCCATTGCCTTTTGGTATTCAACGCTCTGAAGTCGCTTTGCCTCCTCCGTATTGCTGACAAAGCCTACTTCTACCAAAACGGACGGGCAGTTAACCTCCCGAATCAAGAATACATTGTTCGTCTTACTCGGAACCCGATCTGTATGACCGATCACCCGTTTGATTTCATCTTGTATCAGGTAAGAAACTTCTGCGCTCTTTTTGAAGGTGGGGGAATAGAAAGTCTGCGCTCCCGACCATTTCGGAGAAGGGATAGAATTCACATGAATGCTGACCAAAAAATCTGGTGTACTGTCATTGACCAGCTTCACCCGGTTTCGGATATCCTCAGATTTTCGTTTACGTGCCTGCGCTGCATCTGGACTAGCCAAATCCTTGTCTTCTTCCCTTGTCATAACCACAAATGCACCCGACTGCTGGAGGAAATCCCGCAAGTACATGCTAATGGCCAAGGTCACTTCCTTTTCAACCACATTACCGGCTTTGGAAACAGCACCGCCGTCTAGTCCCCCATGCCCTGGGTCAATCGCTATAACCGTTCCCGTCAGTGGCAGCGACCATGCCTGCCAGGAAGAGCGATCAGGCGCTTCGTAGGTGAACAACAGCATGAGTACCGCAAAAGCCAATATCCAGCCTACTCCTTTTCGTGTCATAGTGTATCGTCCCCTTTGTCCCATTCTCGTTCCATCTTATGGACAAACATGGACAAATATACCCGTTTGTGAAAAGGAAAAACCCCCTGCCTGCGAACAGACAAGGGGTTTGTATCGAACAGCAATTAGCGCTTGGAGAATTGAGGTGCGCGACGAGCTGCTTTCAAGCCGTATTTCTTACGTTCTTTCATACGAGGATCGCGAGTCAGGAAGCCAGCGCGTTTCAGAGCGCCGCGCAGTTCCGGATCTGCTTTCAGCAGAGCGCGAGCAACGCCGTGACGGATTGCACCAGCTTGACCAGTGGTTCCGCCGCCGTTTACGTTAACCAATACATCGTAACGACCAAGAGTTTCAGTCAAAACGAGTGGTTGTTTTACGATCAATTTCAGTGTTTCCAAACCAAAGTAAGTATCCATTTCACGCTTGTTGATCACGATGCGACCTTCACCTGGAACCAGGCGAACGCGTGCTACGGAGTGCTTACGACGACCTGTACCGTAGTATTGTACTTGTGCCACGTATATTTCCTCCCTTTACCTTAACCGCGAATTTGCCAAACTTCTGGTTTTTGTGCTGCGTGTGGATGCTCAGTTCCAGCGTATACTTTCAGCTTGGTGAACATTTGACGTCCCAGGCTGTTTTTAGGCAGCATGCCTTTTACCGCCAGTTCGAACATACGATCTGGTCTCTTGTTCAGCATTGCGCCCGCAGTGGTCTTTTTCAAACCACCTGGATACAGGGAGTGAGTGTAGTAAATTTTGTCATTCAGTTTGTTACCAGTCAATTTCACTTTGTCAGCGTTGAGTACGATTACGAAATCGCCAGCGTCAACGTGAGGAGTGAATTCTGGTTTCAATTTTCCGCGCAGGATAGAAGCTACTTCGCTCGCCAGACGACCCAGCGTTTGGCCTTCAGCGTCTACGATGTACCATTTGCGCTCAACTTCGAGCGGTTTCGCCATATATGTGGTACGCATTTTTGTCCCTCCTAAATATCTTACCTAACACACTTATAACCAAAACAACCGAAACTTGCAATGGAAGATAATTGCTGTTACGGGTGAGCAACTCTTCCAGGTGTTCCATGTAATCACGATCTTGTCTTTCAATCCCGGGGCTAGAGTGGGGCTAGGCGGGGTTAAAATACCAAGGAATATCGTACTACATAGACGCCCCATAGTCAAGTGCTGCTCGTTCGTCTAATAGTTGGAAATCTGAGAACTAGTAGACAACTTCCCACATGATCAGACCCTTGGCTGGTGCTGTCTTACCTGCCTTTTCCCGATCACATGCGGCGAGGATTTCCCTCAGTTCAGCAGGGTTTCTTTTTCCTTGCCCTACTTCAACCAAAGTCCCCACAATAATTCGAACCATGTTGTACAAAAAACCGTTGCCTCGGCATGTCACCCATACCTCGTCTCCGCTTTTTTCTACGGTGACCCCGTACACAGTCCGAACCTTGTCCTCCACGTATGTCTTTGCTGAGCAAAAGGAAGTAAAATCATGTTCACCCACCAAGTAATGAGCAGCCTGCTGCATCGCGTCCACATCTAACGGAAACCGGACATGATCGGCGTATCGATGTCGAAATACATCTGCCACTGGAGTGTTGTCGATACAATATCGATATTCTTTTACTTGCACGTCAAAACGCGCATGAAAAGAGGCATCGACCTCTTCGACTGTCCGAATGACAATAGAATCAGGCAACTGATTGTTCAACACAAATCGCCATTTATCCATCGGAATGTTACTCGACGTGTCAAAGTGAATCACTTGACCACGCGCATGAACACCCGCATCTGTCCGGCCCGAACCGAAGACTTGGATATCCTCTCCGGTAACCCGATTCAAAGCGGCTTCAATTTCACCCTGGACCGTTACTTGATCTGGCTGTACCTGAAAACCGCTAAAGTCAGTTCCGTCATATGCCAATACACATCGCAGTCGCTTCATGTACGCCACCATCCAATCACGATTACCAAGATCACACTCGCAACAGCTACGATTCCATCACGCCAAGTGAACGTCAGCTTATTCAGCCGCGTTCTCCCCACTCCCCCGCGATAGCCACGTGCTTCCATCGCCAAAGCCAGCTCTTCCGCACGCCGAAACGCACTAACGAACAATGGGATCGCGATCGGAATCAGGTTCTTGGCTCTGCGTACGAGACTTCCACTGGTGAAATTGGCTCCTCTGGCGGTCTGCGCCTTGATGATTTTATCCGTTTCTTCCATCAGGGTCGGAATGAACCGGAGTGCAATTGACATCATCAGGGCTATATCATGAACCGGTATGCCGATCTTCCCTAGTGGTCCTAGTAAACGCTCCAAACCCTCCGTCAAATCGATTGGAGAAGTGGTCAGTGTTAGCAAGGAACTAATGAGAATCAAAAGTCCCAAGCGCAAAGAAATGAAGATCGCCTGGCGAACCCCTTCCTCCTCTACTGTAAACCATCCCCACTGAAAGTAGACCGTTCCGCCTTTTGTAATAAAAATATGCAAGACAACGGTAAACAAAATCAGGATCCAGACTGGCTTTAAGCTTTTTAATATATAGGACAACGAAAGCCTAGAAAGAAGTGCAGCATACAGGGTAAAACCAATCAGTATGGCGTACGTTACCGTATTGTTAGCCAGAAAAATCAAGGTAGCAAAAAGGATGATGAAGAGAAGCTTGCTTCGCGGATCTGCACGATGTAAAAAAGATTGCCCTGGTACGTATTGACCAATTGCGATATTCTGCAGCATGCCTAGCCCTCCTTTGGTACGGACAGTCGTTCCAGCAGATGGGCAATCAGCTCTTCTTCCCGATAAAGGGAGCTCGGCAGACTAGCCTTGTCCGGCAGCAATTGATTCATTTGCGATACGAGAGCCACCGTTTCCGGTACATCCAAAGACAGCTCTCGGAGACGATCCACATGCATGAATACTTCCTCCGGCTTCCCCTGCAAAGCTACTTGGCCTTGTGCCATCACAAGCAAATAGTCTGCATAACGGGCTGCCTCTTCCATGCTGTGCGTGACCAATAGTGTCGTGAGGTTTTGTTCCCGATGAATCCGGTAGATTCCTTCCAGAATCGTTACTCGTCCCGCAGGATCAAGACCCGCAGTTGGTTCATCCAATACCAGAACCTTCGGCTGCATGGCAAGAACACCAGCCAAAGCAACACGTCGCATTTGCCCGCCACTCAAATGAAACGGCGAGCGATCCTTGATCGTGGCATAATCCAGGCCGACAATTTCAAGGGACTCCTTTACGCGCGCTTCCACCATTTCCGTTGGCAAGTCAAAATTGAGCGGTCCAAAAGCAACATCCTTCGCAACCGTTTCTTCAAACAACTGATGTTCAGGATATTGAAAGACGAGCCCAATATCGCGCCTTTGAGCATGGGGTAATCGCCGCTTTGGAGTAATGACCGCATCACCCAGGGTGATTTGCCCTGTACTAGGCATCAGTAACCCGTTCAAGTGCTGAATCAGCGTTGACTTACCCGAGCCTGTGTGGCCAATAATTCCGACAAACGAACCGGATGGAATCGTCAGCGAAATATTGTGTAAGGCAACTCGTTCGAACGGTGTTCCCTTTGCGTAGATATGGCTTACTTGGTCAAAAGTAATTTGCATACGTGCTCCACCAGCTCCTCTTGATGCAGGACAAACGGTAAATCAATCCCTTTGGAATGAAGTGCGTGTCGCAGTCGAACGGCAAATGGCACATCCAGTCCCACCTGTTTCAAACGATCTACCTCATTAAACACTTCACTCGGCTTACCTTCCATCAGGACTTCACCTGCATTCATGACGATGACCTTATCCGAATAAATGGCTTCTTCCGGAAAATGGGTAATGTTAATGATTGTGAGTCCCTCGTCACGGTTCAGTTGACGAGCCAGATTCAGCACTTCCATTCTCCCTTGTGGATCAAGCATCGCTGTCGCTTCATCCAAGATGATGACAGAAGGACGCATCGCCATAATTCCGGCGATCGCCACGCGTTGCTTTTGACCCCCAGACAGACGATGTGGTTGTGCCTGTAAATAAGACTCCATCCCTACCGAAACGAGCGCCTCATCAATACGATCTCTCATCTCTTTGGGGTCCACACCCATGTTTTCTAGGCCAAAGGCGACATCATCTTCCACAGTAGCCCCAACAATCTGATTGTCCGGGTTCTGAAAGACCATGCCAACATGTCGTCGGATCTCCCAAAGCAGCTCCCCATCTTTCGTATCCATTCCACTGATAAGTACTGTGCCGCCTTCTGGAAGCAGCAGAGCATTCATCAGCTTTGCCATTGTTGATTTGCCAGAACCGTTGTGACCCAATACGGATACAAAGGAACCTTTTTGAATGGTAAGGTCAACACCTTGTAATACCGGAACCCGTTGGCCATCCTCACCATCGTAGGTATAAGAAACATCACGCAATGCCAGCAGGTTATCTTCATTCATGAGGCATTCACAACCTCCCCAGCCTTCACAGGGAACTGACTAGCAGGATTTCGATGAGAAAGGAAAAAAGGGTTGAATCAGAGTCCAGCCTATGACCAGATCTGCCCCCACCCTTTTCGCGGTAATCTACCAGGCCGAAACCTGAGTAAACGACCAGTTTACATGTATTAAACGAATTCGATGTACGCCATTGGAGCAGCGTCGCCACGGCGAGGGCCGGTTTTCAGGATACGAGTGTATCCACCGTTGCGCTCTTTGAAGCGAGGAGCGATTTCATCGAACAGTTTTTGAACCGCATCGCGGCCTTCAGCATTCGCAACTTCTTTGCGAACGAAAGCAGCAACTTGACGGCGAGCATGCAGATCGCCACGTTTCGCGAGCGTGATCATTTTTTCAGCGATTGGGCGCAGTTCTTTCGCCTTCATCTCTGTAGTTTCGATGCGCTCGTTGATGATCAGGTCTGTTACCAAGTCGCGGAACAGCGCTTTACGAGCTGAGCTACGACGACCCAATTTACGTTGTGCCATGTGGTTTACCTCCCTCTTAATCGAGAGAACAAAAGTTTGCTTCTTGGTTTGCTATTCTAATCGTCGCTGCGCAGGGACAGGCCCAGTTCAGCTAACTTTTCTTGAACTTCTTCAAGAGATTTGCGCCCCAGATTGCGTACTTTCATCATGTCCTCTTCTGTCTTCTGCGTCAGCTCTTGCACGGTATTAATACCGGCACGCTTCAAGCAGTTGTAGGAACGAACGGAAAGATCGAGCTCTTCGATAGTCATCTCCAAGACTTTCTCTTTCTTGTCCTCTTCCTTCTCTACCATGATTTCTGCATCCTTCGCCTCGTCAGTCAGACCGACGAACAGGTTCAAGTGCTCCGTCATGATTTTTGCGCCGAGACTTACGGCTTCTTCCGGACTGATGCTACCGTTAGTCCAAACCTCAAGTGTTAACTTGTCATAGTTGGTCATTTGCCCTACACGGGTATTTTCCACTTGATAGTTAACGCGCTTGATCGGCGTGTAGATCGAATCAATCGGAATCACACCAATAGGCAGATCCTCAGATTTGTTTCCGTCAGATTGAACATAACCACGACCACGTCCAGCTGTCATGCGGATATGCAGACGACCGCCATTGGCCAACGTTGCAATATGAAGATCAGGGTTTAAGACCTCCACATCACTGTCAGCACGGATATCTCCCGCTTTGACAACGCCTTCGCCTTCTGCATCGATCTCGATTACTTTTTCTTCATCGGAATGGATCTTCAGCGCCAAGCCTTTGATGTTCAGGATGATCTCGGTTACATCTTCAACGACGCCTTCAATCGTGGAGAATTCGTGAAGAACCCCATCGATTTGAACAGTACGAACTGCCGCGCCTGGCAAGGACGAAAGAAGAATTCGTCTCAGCGAGTTGCCAAGGGTAGTTCCGTATCCGCGCTCTAGAGGTTCTACAACAAACTTTCCATACGAGTTGTCGTCGCTAACTTCCACAACCTCGATTTTTGGTTTTTCTATTTCTATCATTAAACAAACCCTCCTTCAAAACGTCGAAATCCTGGGGTGGGCCGCATACGTGCCCACTCAGGAATTTCCCCGGCGGTTTACCGTTTGCGTGCATGACAAGCTATAAATCAGAATTTACCATTCTAGTATGGACATGTTCTGAACGATATAAACCAGTTACACGCGGCGACGTTTTGGTGGACGGCAACCGTTATGCGGAATTGGCGTCACGTCTTTAATCATGTTCACTTCAAGACCAGTAGCTTGCAGGGAACGGATCGCAGCTTCACGACCAGCACCTGGGCCTTTTACTGATACTTCAAGGGAACGCATGCCGTGTTCCATTGCAACGCGTGCAGCCGCTTCAGCAGCCATTTGCGCAGCAAATGGAGTGCTTTTACGGGAGCCTTTGAAGCCGAGGGAACCAGCACTGGACCAAGAGATCGCGTTACCGTGTGGATCCGTGATAGTGACGATCGTATTGTTGAAAGTAGAACGGATGTGTGCTACGCCGACTTCAACATTCTTACGGTCACGACGACGGGTACGAGTTGCTGTAGCTTGTTTTCTTTTCGCCATGTCAGATTACCCTCCTTTACTTCTTCTTGTTTGCTACTGTACGGCGTGGACCTTTACGCGTACGAGCATTTGTTTTAGAACGTTGACCGCGAACTGGAAGTCCACGACGATGACGGATGCCACGGAAGCAACCGATTTCCATCAGACGCTTGATGTTGAGGGAGATCTCACGACGGAGGTCACCTTCCACCTTCACAGTTTTGTCGATGTACTCACGAAGTTTGTTTACTTCGTCTTCTGTCAGATCGCGAACACGAGTGTTAGCGTCTACTCCAGTAGAGGACAGAATTTTTTGAGACGTGGGGCGGCCAATACCAAAAATGTAGGTAAGAGCAACTTCAACGCGTTTTTCGCGCGGCAAGTCTACGCCTGCAATACGTGCCATGTGTCAAAAGCACCTCCTTGTTTACCCTTGTTTTTGCTTATGCTTCGGATTTTCACAAATAACCATTACGTTACCTTTGCGACGGATAACCTTGCATTTCTCGCAGATCGGTTTAACCGAAGGTCTCACTTTCATGGTTCTTGCCTCCCTTTTCTAGGGGTTTTGCTTACTATTTATAGCGGTACGTAATACGTCCGCGGGTTAAGTCGTACGGCGACAGTTCAACAGTTACTTTATCCCCCGGCAGGATACGGATAAAGTGCATGCGGATTTTTCCTGAGACGTGAGCGAGGACTTTATGTCCATTCTCTAATTCTACTCGA
This sequence comes from Brevibacillus sp. HB1.4B, assembly GCF_013284285.1. NCBI lineage: Bacteria > Bacillati > Bacillota > Bacilli > Caryophanales > Paenibacillaceae > Brevibacillus > Brevibacillus sp. HB1.4B. The sequence goes on along the minus strand of NZ_JABSUT010000019.1, from coordinate 50,814 downwards.
AACATAGCATTTGGCAAAGGTTCGATTACCGTACCTTCCACCTCAATTACATCATCTTTTGCCATGGTAAACTCTCCTTTCTTCTGCTCTTCAGTCGGACCATGAGTTTTGCGAAATGATCACACAACGAACTTATCGTCGACACGTTGGACGACAATCCCGAATCATTCGGAACTACCGTTTTTATGTCCGTGTAAAAATCTCATAGCCATCTTCCGTAATCGCGATGGTGTGTTCAAAATGAGCACAAGTTTTCCGATCCACTGTTACTACCGTCCAATTGTCCTCCAATGTGCGGACATAACGTTCGCCGGCATTTACCATTGGCTCAATTGCCAACACCATGCCTGGTTTTAACCGCGGTCCTCGATCAGGAGGGCCGTAGTTAGGAACCTGTGGATCTTCGTGCAAGTTTTGCCCGATCCCATGCCCCACATACTCGCGAACGAGTGTGAAGTCGGCAGCTTCTGCATGAACCTGAATCGCATGAGAGATATCGGATAAGCGTCCACCCGGAACAGCTTTTTCAAGCCCCTTGTACAACGACTCTTCCGTTACTCTGAGCAGCTTCTGGTTTTCTGTTGAAATCTTACCGACCGGATACGTCCAAGCGGAGTCGCCATGGTAACCCTGAAACTGGGCACCAATGTCGATACTGATAATGTCTCCTTCTTGCAACGCCCGTTTACCTGGGATCCCGTGTACGAGTTCTTCATTGACTGAAGCACAGATACTTCCTGGAAAGCCACCATAGCCTTTAAACGATGGAATTGCTCCCATGCTTCGAATAAAGGTCTCGGCAATTTCGTCTAGCTGCTTCGTCGTGACACCAGGCTTGATCGCCTTGGCCAGTTCTTGATGGGTGAGTGCGACGATACGACCAGCTTCGCGCATAACCTCAAGTTCTGCTTTCGACTTTAGGATAATCATTCGCAATTACCCTCGCAACAAAGACTTAATTTCCGCAAACACTACCTGGATATCTTGTTCTCCATCGATATCTCGCAGAAGTTCCTGTGCGGAGTAGTAGTCGATAAGTGGCTGTGTTTGAGCGATATTTACGTCAAGGCGTTGTGTTACCACTTCGATCTTGTCGTCTTCACGCTGATACAGCTTACCACCATCTTTATCACATACGCCAGCCTCTTTTGGAGGATTGAACATCGTGTGATAGCTAGCACCGCAAACAGGGCAGATCCAGCGACCGGTCAGACGTTCAATCAATTGCTCGCGTTGAACGTTGATGTTAATTACATGGTCAATTTCGCGTCCCAGCTCTTTTACTGTAGCTGTCAACGCTTCCGCCTGAGGAACTGTGCGCGGAAAACCATCTAAGAGGAATCCCTTTGCGCAGTCTTCCATCGAAAGGCGCTCCCGCACAATACCAATGACGACCTCGTCTGGGACGAGATGACCTTTATCCATGTAGGATTTAGCCTCTAGTCCGAGCGGCGTTTCGTTTTTGACCGCAGCTCGGAACATGTCGCCAGTCGAAATGTGCGGGATGTCAAACTCTTCTACGATACGTTCTGCCTGTGTCCCTTTACCGGCTCCAGGCAGTCCCATCAGAATTATATTCACGTCCATTCCCTCCGTCCCATCAAAAAAGCTACAGAAGCTTTTCTGTAAACATCTAAGTCATTACTTGATAAACCCTTGGTAGTGGCGTTTGATCATCTGGCTTTCAATCTGCTTCATTGTATCCAAGCATACCCCAACCACGATCAACAGCGATGTACCACCGATGTAAATGGATTGCGGCAAGTTTGCAATACTACCGAAGAAGAATGGCAAAATCGCAATAAGCATCAAGAACAAAGCGCCCGCCAATGTTAACCGGTTTAATGTACGAGTAATGAATACCTCAGTGTTTTTACCAGGTCGGATACCAGGAATGTAACCGCCATTTTTTCTCATGTTATCTGCCATTTGTACAGGGTTGATCTGTACGAATGTGTAGAAGTAGGTGAATCCGAGAATCAAGATAGCGTAGAGCGTCATTCCTAATGGTTTGTTGACTTGGAAGTTCTGATAAATCCAGTTAGCAAATCCTTGTCCAGATGCATCCACCCAGAACTGAGCAATCGTTGACGGGAACATTACCAGCGATACCGCAAAGATAACAGGAATAACACCAGCAGAGTTGATTTTTAGCGGAATGTGGGTAGATTGACCACCGTACATTTTGCGTCCAACCACTCGTTTCGCATATTGCACTGGAATCTTACGAAGACCTTGCTGCATAAAGATAACCCCGACAATAATGGCGAGGACCACCAATAGGATAAGCAGAACCTTGACGATGCTGAAAAAGATATTTACAGATGGATCACCAAACATCGTGGTGTAAATCGTCGTAGCTGCATTAGGCAATCCAGCAACGATCCCGGCAACGATCAGGATCGAAATCCCGTTACCGATACCCTTTTCCGTAATCTGTTCCCCCATCCACATCATGAATGCGGTCCCAGCTGTCAAAGTCAACGCAATGAGTGCATAGCTACTAACCGACGTGTCGTTTAGCAATCCAGGCGCCATATTGTTGAATCCAATTGTCATCCCTACAGACTGAATCAAACCAAGGATGATGGTAGCGTAACGGGTAACGGTGGCAATCTTGCGACGGCCAACTTCCCCTTCACGTGCCCATTGCGTAAGCTTAGGCACAACATCCATGGACATCAGCTGCATGATAATCGATGCCGTAATGTACGGCATGATACCCATGGCAAAAATCGAGAAGTTATGCAGTGCTCCACCTGAGAAGGTGTTCAACAAGCCCAGTAATTGGTTTGTATTCTGCTGAAACAACTCGACATTTACGTTAGGAACTGGCACATAGCTTCCGATCCGGAAAACAACCAGCATCATGAGCGTAAAAAGGATCTTGCGACGAAGGTCGCTAATTTTAAAAATGTTAGTTAAGGACGCTAACATTAGATCACCTCGGTTGTTCCACCGACTTGAGCGATCTTCTCAGCAGCTGCTCCGGAGAACTTGTGAGCTTTTACAGTCAGCTTCACAGTCAGTTCACCGTTAGCAAGAACCTTAACACCGTCGCGCAGCGCGCTGATAACACCTGTTTCTTTCAACAGCTCAGGTGTTACTACAGTGCCCTCTTCGAAACGGTTCAGCGCGTCCAAGCTAACAATCGCAAATTCTTTGCGGCTGATGTTAGTGAAACCACGCTTAGGCAGACGACGGTACAATGGGTTTTGACCACCCTCGAATCCTGGGCGAACACCTCCGCCGGAACGAGCGTTTTGACCTTTGTGACCTTTACCAGCAGTTTTGCCAGTACCGCTACCAATACCGCGACCGATGCGCTTACGAGTGTGACGGGATCCTTCTGCAGGTTGCAGTTCATGCAATTTCATACGTTGCACCTCCTAACTAATTGAGATGTTCAATTAAGCTTCTACTTCTTTCACTTCAACCAAGTGCTTCACTTTGAAAACCATTCCACGAATTGCAGCGTTATCTTCCTTCACTACAGTGGAGTTGATTTTGCGAAGACCCAGAGCTTTTACAGTATCTTGTTGGTCAACAGTGCGACCAATCAAGCTGCGTTTGAGGGTGATTTGCAATTTTGCCATTTTCATTCCCTCCTTATTAACCCAACAACTCGTCAACAGTCTTACCGCGCAATTTCGCGACATCTTCCGCTGTTTTCAGACGGCCGAGGCCTTCCAGCGTAGCGTTGACCATGTTGATAGGATTGTTGGAACCAAGAGACTTACTCAAAATATCGCCTACACCAGCCAGTTCGAGTACGGCACGAACAGGTCCACCAGCGATAACACCTGTACCAGGGGCAGCAGGCTTGATGAGAACCTTACCAGCGCCGAATTGGCACAGTACTTGGTGCGGAACAGTTGTTCCTCTCATCGGTACACGGATCAATTTTTTCTTAGCATCGTCAATCGCTTTGCGAATGGCGTCTGGAACTTCTTGAGCTTTACCCATACCAGCACCTACGTGGCCGTTACGGTCTCCCACAACAACCAAGGCGCTGAAGCTCATACGACGTCCACCTTTAACCGTTTTTGCTACACGGTTAACTGCGACTACTTTTTCTTCGAGCTCTAATTTGCTAGGGTCGATACGCATTCCTTACCCTCCTTGTTGTTAGAATTGCAGACCAGCTTCACGAGCTGCTTCTGCCAGTGCTTTAATACGTCCATGATAGATGTAACCACCGCGGTCAAAAATCACTTCAGTCGCACCTTTTTCTTGTGCACGCTTAGCGATCAGTGTGCCAACAGCTGTAGCAGCTTCCACGTTAGCGCCATTATTCAGGCCCAGCTCTTTATCCAAAGAAGATGCGGATACCAGTGTTACGCCAGTTGCATCGTCGATCAATTGAGCGTAGATGTGCTTAGAAGAACGGAATACGTTCAGACGCGGGCGAATGGTAGAACCAATCACGCGTTTGCGGATTCGCAGATGACGTTTTTTCCGAGCTTTGTTTTTATCAGCTTTCGTAAACATTAAGCGGCCTCCTTTCTCATGAAGCTAGAAGCTTATTTACCTTTTTTACCTTCTTTACGACGAACCACTTCATTGCTGTACTTGATACCTTTACCTTTGTATGGCTCAGGTTTGCGCAGGGAACGAATCTCAGCAGCAACTTGGCCTACACGCTCTTTGTTGATACCTTTAACAATCAGAGTCGTTTGGTTAGGTACATCGATTTCGATACCCGCTTCTGGAGTAACTTCCACTGGGTGGGAGAAACCAAGAGAGAGAGTAACACCGTTGCCAGACTTGGCAGCACGGTAACCTACACCGACCAGTTCCAGGGTACGAGTGAAGCCTTCAGATACGCCAGTTACCATGTTGGATACCAGCGCACGAGTCGTACCATGCAGGGAACGGTGAAGTTTGTTATCGCTTGGACGCTCTACTACTACTTCGTTTTCAGCGATGTTGATTTTGATATCTTCATGGAAGCTACGAACGAGTTGACCCTTAGGGCCTTTTACCGTCAGCTCAGTACCGTTCAGAGTGAGGGTAACGCCTGCAGGGACCACGATCGGTTTTCTACCGACACGAGACATGTGGTGCACCTCCTGTGCTATTTACGATCTATTAATTACCAAATGTATGCGAGAACCTCTCCACCAACATGTGCTTGACGAGCTTGCTTGTCAGTCATTACACCAGTGGATGTAGAGATGATCGCGCAACCGAGACCACCCAAAACCTTAGGTACTTCATTGTTCTTTGCATAAACACGAAGTCCTGGCTTGGAGATACGTTTCAGACCTGTGATGACGCGCTCGTTGCTCGCACCATATTTCAGGAATACGCGGATGATTCCTTGTTTGTTGTCTTCAACAAACTCCGCATCGCGGATGAAGCCTTCTTCTTTCAGAATGCGCGCGATTTCCTTCTTGATGGTGGACGCCGGGATTTCCACTTTCTCGTGGCGAACCATGTTGGCGTTACGAATACGTGTCAACATATCTGCGATTGGATCAGTCATAACCATGAGAGAAAACCTCCTTCCCGTTTCAAATTACCAGCTTGCTTTTTTCACGCCTGGAATTTGACCTTTATAAGCAAGTTCACGGAAGCAAATACGGCAGAGTTTGAATTTGCGCAATACGGAGTGAGGACGTCCGCAACGCTCGCAACGAGTGTACGCGCGTACTGCAAACTTCGGCTGCCGCTGTTGCTTGATGATCATTGATTTCTTTGCCACATTCTTCCCTCCTTACGAGTGGGTTTATTTACGGAATGGCATACCCATTTGAGTCAGCAACTCACGAGCTTCCTCATCCGTTTTCGCGGAAGTAACAATAACGATGTCCATACCACGAACTTTATCAATTTTATCGTACTCGATCTCAGGGAAGATCAGTTGTTCCTTCAGACCGAGTGTGTAGTTACCGCGACCGTCAAAAGCCTTGGAAGAAATTCCACGGAAGTCACGAACACGCGGGAGAGATACGTTCATCAATTTGTCGAGGAAGTGGTACATACGCTCGCCGCGCAGAGTAACCTTTGCACCGATCGGCATACCTTCACGCAATTTGAAACCCGCGATGGATTTCTTAGCCTTTGTTACTACAGGCTTTTGACCAGCGATGATTTGCAGGTCTTCAATTGCAGTATCCAAGGACTTAGCGTTAGCTACCGCTTCGCCTACACCCATATTGATGATGATCTTTTCTACTTTCGGCACTTGCATGATGGAAGTGTAGTTGAACTTGCTCATCAAGCCAGGCACGATTTCGCTCGTATACTTTTCTTTCAATCTTGTTGCCATCTAGGATATCCTCCTTTCCAACCTGACTACTTGTCGAGTACTTCGCCAGACTTTTTCGCGTACCGAACTTTCTTGCCGCTATCCAATACTTTGTAACCGATGCGAGTAGCTTTTCCGGACTTCGGATCGATCAAAGATACGTTGGATACGTGAATAGCTGCTTCTTGAGTCACAATGCCACCTTGCGGGTTAGCTTGGGACGGACGGCTGTGTTTCTTCACGAGGTTGATACCTTCAACCAGAACGCGTTCTTTCTTCGGATAAGCAGCGAGAACGCGACCTTTTTTGCCTTTATCTTTGCCCGCATTTACGATAACAGTGTCGCCTTTTTTAACGTGCATCGCTTGGTGCACCTCCTATCGAACAAACTGCCTGAGTTTTGCCGTTCAATTAGATAACCTCTGGAGCCAGAGAGATGATCTTCATGAAATCCTTATCGCGGAGCTCACGAGCCACAGGTCCAAAGATACGAGTACCACGAGGGGATTGATCGTCTTTGATAACTACAGCTGCATTCTCATCGAACTTGATGTAAGAACCATCGTTACGACGAACGCCACTTGCTGTGCGTACTACAACCGCTTTAACTACTTGACCTTTCTTGACAACGCCGCCGGGTGTAGCGGATTTTACGGAGCACACGATAACATCCCCGATGTTCGCCGTTTTGCGACCGGAACCACCCAGAACCTTGATGCACATGAGTTCCTTAGCACCGGAGTTGTCAGCAACAGCCAATCTCGTTTGAGTTTGGATCATTTACTGTTCCTCCTTTCGGATTTATCTATCCGAAAATCTGACTTATACGATTACTGCCTCTTCAACGATACGTACCATACGGAAACGCTTGTCTTTAGACAATGGGCGAGTTTCCATGATTTCTACGATGTCGCCAACTTTTGCTGCGTTGTTCTCATCGTGAGCCTTGAACTTTTTGGAGAATTTCATGCGTTTACCGTACAATGGGTGTGTCTTGTAAGTTTCAACAAGAACAACAATGGTTTTATCCATCTTGTCGGAAACGACGCGACCTACAACGGTTCGACGCATATTGCGATCTGCGGTCATCGTTCAAACCTCCTTCCTATAATTAGCCGATTCCCAATTCTCTCTGGCGCAGGACGGTTTTCGCACGAGCAATATCCTTACGCACTTGTTTGATACGAGATGTGGTTTCGAGTTGACCGGTAGCCAACTGGAAACGAAGGTTGAACAACTCTTCTTTCAAAGAAGTAACGTTTTGTTCGAGCTCGGCAGTGGTCAAATTACGGTACTCATTAGCCTTCATGTGCGTCACCACCCACTTCTTCACGCTTCACGAACTTGCACTTGATAGGCAGTTTGTGCATAGCCAGACGCATAGCTTCGCGAGCGACTTCTTCAGGAACACCAGCAAGTTCAAACATGATCTTGCCTGGCTTCACTACCGCTACCCATTTCTCAGGAGAACCTTTACCGGAACCCATCCGTACTTCGAGCGGTTTTTGTGTAACTGGTTTGTCAGGGAAAATTTTAATCCAGACTTTACCACCACGTTTAATGTAACGGGTCATTGCAATACGGGCAGCCTCGATTTGACGGTTGGTTACCCAAGATGGTTCCATTGCTTGCAATCCGTATTCACCGAACGCAACAGTGGTACCGCCTTTTGCGTTACCTGCCATTTTCCCGCGGTGTTGTTTACGGTGTTTCACGCGTTTTGGCGTCAACATGATTACTTGCCTCCTTCCTCAGTAGCGACGTTCTTTCTCGCTGGAAGGACTTCTCCACGATAGATCCACACTTTAACACCGATGCGACCATAAGTGGTATGTGCTTCAGCAGTACCGTAGTCGATGTCAGCGCGCAATGTGTGAAGCGGAACAGTACCTTCGCTGTAACCTTCAGAACGTGCGATGTCCGCGCCGCCAAGACGACCGCTTACCAAGGTTTTGATACCTTTAGCACCAGAGCGCAGCGAACGAGTGATCGATTGCTTTTGCGCACGGCGGAAAGAAATGCGGTTTTCCAATTGGCGTGCAATATTTTCAGCTACAAGAGTAGCATCCAGATCCGGACGTTTTACTTCGTTGATGTTGATATGAACGCGTTTGCCAGTCAGTTCGGTCAAAGTTTTGCGCAGAGTTTCAACCTCTGAACCACCTTTACCAATTACCATACCAGGCTTAGCGGTGTGAATCGTAACGTTCACGCGATTAGCTGCGCGTTCGATTTCGATCGTGGATACAGCAGCATCCTTCAGACGCCCTTTTACATACTTACGGATTTTCAAGTCTTCGTGCAACAGAGTTGCGAAGTCCTTGTCAGCGTACCATTTGGACTCCCAGTCACGAATGACACCGATCCGAAGACCTACCGGGCTTACCTTTTGACCCACACGTAATCCCTCCTTATTTCTCGTTTAGTACCACTGTGATGTGGCTCGTGCGTTTATGGATGCGGCTAGCGCGACCCATAGCGCGCGGACGGAAACGCTTCAACGTAGGACCTTGGTCTACGAAGATTTTGCCTACTACCAAGCTATTTGGATCCAGCTCATAGTTGTGCTCAGCGTTTGCAATAGCCGACTTCAGGAGCTTTTCAACAACTGGAGAAGCTGCCTTTGGCGTGTGTTTCAAGATCGCCAAAGCTTCACCTACTTGCTTGCCTCTGATCAAGTCAACCACCAGGCGGACTTTACGAGACGCGATGCGAATATTCCGTGCAACTGCTTTTGCTTCCATCTTTGTACCTCCTCTCTGTCAAGAGAAAATTAGCGCTTCTTGGACTTCTTGTCGTTGTCGACGTGACCCTTGAAGGTACGAGTTGGTGCGAATTCACCCAATTTATGACCAACCATGTCTTCCGATACGTATACAGGTACATGTTTGCGGCCATCGTAAACTGCAAACGTGTGTCCTACGAAATCAGGGAAGATGGTGGAACGGCGAGACCATGTTTTGATCACGCGTTTCTCGTTCTTTTCATTTTGCTCGTCAACTTTTTTCATCAAGTGGTCATCCACGAAAGGACCCTTTTTTAAGCTACGTCCCATTAGTGAACCTCCCTTCGCCATAGGCGTTCGGTTATAGTATCAGCCTACCTTACTTTTTACGGCGGCGGATGATGTACTGGTCGGACTTGTTCTTCTTCTTACGAGTCTTGAGACCCAGGGTTGGTTTACCCCAAGGAGTAACAGGAGCCTTACGACCGATTGGAGCGCGACCTTCACCACCACCGTGTGGGTGATCGTTAGGGTTCATTACGCTACCGCGAACTGTCGGGCGAATACCCAACCAGCGGGAACGTCCTGCTTTACCGATGTTCAGCAATTCGTGATCTTGGTTACCTACTTGACCGATGGTAGCGCGGCATACGTTATGAATGCGGCGAGTTTCACCGGAAGACAGGCGTACGATTACGAATTCACCATCACGACCAAGCAATTGAGCAGAAGTACCAGCAGCGCGAACCAATTGGCCACCCTTACCAGGTTTCAGCTCGATGTTGTGGATGGTAGTACCTACCGGGATTTTCTCCATTGGCAGTGCGTTACCGATTTTGATGTCGGCATCTGCTCCGGATACAATCTGGTCGCCCACTTTCAGGTTTTGTGGAGCGATAATGTAACGCTTTTCACCGTCTGCATAGTTGATCAGCGCGATGTTAGCGGAACGGTTTGGATCGTATTCAATGGTTGCTACGCGACCAATGATACCATCTTTGTTACGTTTGAAGTCGATAATACGGTATTTACGTTTGTGACCGCCACCTTGATGACGAACGGTAATTCTACCTTGGTTGTTGCGACCAGCTTTTTTGCTGAGAGGCGCCAACAAGGATTTTTCGGGAGTCGACGTGGTGATCTCCTCGAAAGTAGAAACCGTCATTTGGCGACGACCAGGAGAAGTCGGTTTAAACTTTTTGATACCCATGTTAATACCCTCCTTTTCGGTAGTCGTCGAGGTTATACTCCCTCGTAGAAGGCCAATTCTTTGCTGTCATCAGTCAGCTTAACGATTGCTTTCTTCCACTCGGATGTGTAACCGGAGTATTTTCCGTAGCGTTTTGGTTTCGCAGGTACACGAACTGTGTTAACTGCTTCTACTTTTACGCCAAATACTTTTTCAACAGCTTGTTTGATTTCTGTCTTGTTGGCTTTGAGAGGTACTTCGAATACGTACTTTTTCTCAGCCATCATGTCAGTGGTGCGCTCGGTAATGACAGGGCGTTTAAGGACATCATGAAGGCTCTTCATTAGGCGAGCACCTCCTCTACTTTCGCAATCGCTTCTTTCGTCACGATTACTTTGTCATGCGCTACCAGATCAAGAACGTTAATGCCTGCAGCATCTACGATTTTTGCACCTGGAATATTGCGGGAAGCAAGAGCTACGTTTTGGTCGTACTCGGAAGTAACGATCAGAACTTTGCGATCTGCTTTCAAGTTGTTCAGAACAACTGTCATTTCTTTAGTTTTAGGAGCTGCAATGTTCAGAGCATCCAAAACCAACATTTCATTGCTTTGTACTTTTGCGGAGAGTGCGGATTTCAGTGCCAAACGGCGAACTTTACGGTTCAGTTTGTAACCGTATTTGCGCGGAGTTGGACCGAATACAACACCGCCACCTTTCCATTGCGGAGAGCGAATGGAACCTTGGCGTGCACGTCCTGTACCTTTTTGGCGCCATGGCTTGCGGCCACCACCACGTACTTCAGAACGGTTCTTTACATCATGTGTACCTTGACGTTGGGATGCTTGTTGCATCACGATCGCATCGTACAGAACTGCGCTGTTAGGCTCAATCCCAAATACGCTGTCTGCCAGATCGATTTCGCCAACTTGAGAACCGCTTTGGTTATAAAGAGCTACTTTCGGCATGTCAGTTCCTCCTTTCCTTACTAGTTCTTCTTGACTGCCGTGGAAACCAGTACGCAGCCGTTTTTCGGACCAGGCACGGAGCCTTTTACGAGAATCAAGTTGCGTTCTGCGATAACTTTAACCACTTCCAGGTTTTGAATGGTAACGTTGTCTCCACCCATTTGACCTGGCAGGGTTTGGCCTTTAAATACACGACCTGGATCGACAGCACCCAAAGAACCTGGGCGGCGATGGTAGCGTGAACCGTGAGCCATAGGACCGCGGGATTGATTGTGACGTTTGATCGCACCTTGGAAACCTTTACCCTTGGTTACGCCGGCAACGTCAACGAATTCTCCCTCAGCAAAAATGTCAGCCTTCAACTCTTGACCAACCTCATAGTCAGCGAGGTTTACTCCGCGAATTTCGCGAATGAAGCGCTTAGGAGCAGTGTTAGCTTTTGCTGCATGGCCTTTTTCCGGCTTGTTAGCGCGCTGTTCTTTTTTGTCTTCGAAGCCGATTTGAATCGCTTCATAACCGTCGTTCGCAACGTCTTTCTTCTGAAGAACTACGTTAGAACCTGCTTCGATAACCGTTACAGCAATCGCTGTTCCGTTTGGACCAAAAACTTGACTCATTCCAAGTTTTTTCCCTAAGATTCCTTTGGTCATTTGTGCCACCTCCTGTGCTTATTTCAGTAAAACGCTTTATGTTGTATCAAGTCCCCATCGATGCGCAGGGGTGCCATTTAAGGGTTTGTTGCTTGGTATAACACGCTTATCAAGACAACGTCTGCGCGTGTATCGCTTTTTGGGACCTTACAGTTTAATCTCGATGTCCACACCAGATGGCAGATCTAGACGCATCAGAGCATCTACTGTTTGTGGTGTTGGATTCAAGATATCGATCAAACGTTTATGTGTACGCATCTCGAATTGCTCACGAGAATCTTTGTACTTATGAACCGCACGCAGGATCGTGTAAATTGCTTTCTCCGTAGGAAGTGGAATTGGACCGGATACGTTAGCACCGGAACGCTTCGCAGTGTCCACGATTTTCTCTGCGGACTGATCCAGGATTTTGTGATCATACGCCTTCAAACGAATACGAATCTTTTGCTTTGCCATTGAAGTCCCTCCTTTTTCGCCCATTTTTTAAACAGACATTTCTCCGTGGAAATATCCTGCACCCCAGTCATGGCAAAGGGCCCGGGTGTGTCAGCAACCTCCCACATCATCGCAAGTCCATGACCAACATTCAATATTGTACTAAAAAGATCTGGGCAACGCAAGTTTTTTCTTGGGTTTCCGTATATTTTTTTGTACATGGTGTGCCTACTGAATGACTCACCTTGATCATCTTACAGATTTCTGCGAAGAAAGGCAAGCGGGATTACCTGCCAACTCGCCGAGCAATCTATCTATAATAGAAGGAAGACGTTATACTTATGATTGTAATCGTTATGAAATGGAGGTTTTCCTCAATGTCTGATGTGAATCAAACCCCTTATGAAATCATTGGCGGTGCAGATACCTTGACCCGTCTTGTCGATACCTTTTATGATCTGGTAAAGCAGCATCCCGATATTACCGAACTCTTCCCTGAAGATTTAACGCAAGTGAAGGAGCGACAATATCAGTTTTTGACACAGTTTCTCGGTGGTCCAAGCCTGTATTCGGATGCCCATGGCCATCCAATGCTGAGAGCACGGCACATGCCGTTCCCTATTGGACCTATACAGGCAGAGGCTTGGCTCGCTTGTATGGATAAAGCCATGGATCTGACTGGACTCGAAGGCGAGATTCGGAAGCAAATCTTTGATCGCTTGCGTTTAACCGCCCACCATATGGTCAATAAGTGGGATCAATAAGAAAAAGCGTAGGACAATTACTGTCCTACGCTTTTGTTGTTATATCAGGCGTTGCTGCCGCCCGTGTGGCTTTCGCTCCCACCAAGCTACGCGATCCCAAATAAACACCGCCTACGATCATACACAGTGCTAGTAAGTGTACGAGTTGAAGGCTTTCTCCCAGGAATATCGCCGCAAATACCAAACTGGCCATTGGCATTCCATTTAGGAAAACAGCCGTTCGACTCGCTCCCAGCTGACGTATCCCATAATTCCAGCCGATCGAGCCGAGAGCTGTTGATAGCGCACCTGAAGCAAATATCACAAGCCACTGGAAGGAAGAAACATCCAAAGAAAGATAATAGGAAGCTGGTTGAACAGTCAATGCAACTCCCCACAAGAAAATGACCCCAAACATTTGCGATAAAGCCGTAATTAAAAGTACCGGTACCCCTCTTACGACCAATTTCCGTATGAGTAAACCACCCGTTACATACATGAGCATGGAGAAAAACATAATGGCATCTCCCCAGCCATTCATATGAAGGCCACCGTGCTGAGAGATGACGACAATCAATACTCCGGCAAAGCCCATTCCAATGCCAAGCCCTTTTTTCAACGACATACCTTCCCCTAAGAGAAGCATCGCCAAGAGCGCCGTTGCCAATGGATTTAATCCAAGAATAAGCGATGCATTTCCTGCTGTCGTATATTGAACACCCGCCGCAAGCGTTATTTGATGAAGCGCGATAGAACTAGCACCGACACCAGCCAACAAAAACCAATCTGTTTTGCTAAATCGCAAACTCTTTCTGTATAAGAAGATGAGTGGCGATAAACAGATTCCACCGACAGTCATACGTATAGCGGCGACATATAATGGAGGGAACGTTGCTAAATATTTGACCATGACCACGTTCAATCCCCACAGCGTGACAACACCTGCAAGCATAAGAAACAATAATCGCTCATTATTTTTCATCTCTAGTATCCCCCATCCAATCCTGATGGTATTGTAGCATATTGCTACGAGAGGCAAATTGAATGATTTTGATGGGAGTTATTTAAAAATTCGATAAAAGCACATAAAAAAACCCGACAACCAAAGTTGTCGGGTTTTGTGTATCAGTAAAACCTAAGCGTCGATAGAAGCTACAACGCCTGCGCCTACTGTACGGCCACCTTCGCGGATCGCGAAGCGAGTACCTTGTTCCATCGCTACTGGAGCGATCAGTTCTACAGTGAACTCAGTGTTGTCGCCAGGCATGATCATTTCAACGCCTTCTGGCAGTTGGATGATACCTGTTACGTCAGTTGTACGGAAGTAGAATTGTGGACGGTAGTTAGCAAAGAAAGGAGTGTGACGTCCGCCTTCTTCTTTGGACAGAACGTAAACTTCTGCTTTGAACTTCGTGTAAGGCTTAACGGAACCTGGTTTCGCCAAGCATTGTCCACGCTCGATGTCGTTACGGTCTACACCGCGCAGAAGAGCACCGATGTTGTCACCAGCTTGAGCGGAATCCAGCAATTTGCGGAACATCTCAACGCCAGTTACAGTAGTTGTTTTTGTTTCTTCAGCCAAACCGATGATCTCAACTTGGTCACCAACTTTTACTACACCGCGCTCTACGCGACCAGTAGCAACAGTACCACGACCAGTGATCGTGAACACGTCCTCTACAGGCATCAGGAACGGCTTGTCAGTTGCGCGCTCAGGAGTTGGGATGTAGGAATCTACAGCTTCCATCAGCTCAACAATTTTCTTAGCCCAGTCACCAGTTGGGTTATCCAAAGCTTCTTTAGCAGAACCTTTGATTACTGGAGTGTCGTCACCTGGGAACTCATATTGAGACAACAGGTCACGGATTTCCATTTCAACCAGTTCCAACAACTCTTCATCGTCTACCATGTCGCATTTGTTCATGAATACTACGATGTAAGGTACGCCTACTTGCTTGGAGAGCAGGATGTGCTCGCGAGTTTGTGGCATAGGGCCATCAGCTGCGGATACAACCAGGATAGCGCCGTCCATTTGAGCAGCACCAGTAATCATGTTTTTCACGTAGTCAGCGTGACCAGGGCAGTCAACGTGAGCATAGTGACGGTTGTCAGTTTCGTACTCAACGTGAGCAGTGTTGATTGTGATACCGCGCTCTTTTTCTTCTGGAGCAGCGTCAATTGCAGCATAGTTCATAGCTTGTGCTTTACCGCTCTGTGCCAATACAGTTGTAATAGCAGCAGTCAGGGTAGTTTTACCATGGTCAACGTGACCGATAGTACCAATGTTAACGTGTGGTTTATTACGCTCAAATTTCGCTTTTGCCATGAGAGGAAAGCCTCCTTATAGATAAGGGTTTTATGGTTTGAAGAAAGGTTTACCTTACGAATGGTTGTCCCTTCCATATTGTAAACCTTTCTGATTGCAAGATAAAGCTGTAACCTGTAATTATTCGCCTTTAGATTTCTTGATGATCTCTTCAGCGATAAATTTAGGTACTTCTTCGTAGTGGTCGATCACCATGGAGTAAACGCCACGGCCTTGGGTACGGGAACGAAGAATTGTGGAGTAACCGAACATCTCGGACAGTGGTACCATCGCACGGATTACTTGTGCATTTGCACGAGCTTCCATACCTTCGATACGACCGCGGCGGGAGTTCAGGTCGCCCATTACGTCGCCCATGTACTCTTCTGGCATTGTAACTTCTACTTTCATGATTGGCTCGAGCAGTACTGCGCCACATTTTTTCGCAGCTTCCTTCAATGCGAGGGAACCTGCTACTTTAAATGCCATCTCGTTGGAGTCAACATCATGGTAGCTACCGTCTACGATAGTAGCTTTGATATCAACCAGCGGGAAGCCGGCGATAACACCATTTTTCATGGACTCTTCGATACCCGCTTGAACAGCAGGGATGTATTCGCGTGGTACTACACCACCAACGATTTTGTTTTCGAATTGGAAGCCTTGACCAGCTTCGAGTGGAGCAAATTCCACCCAAACGTGACCGTATTGACCACGACCGCCGGACTGACGAACGAATTTACCTTCCACTTTCGCTGCGTTACGGAATGTTTCACGGTAAGCAACCTGTGGAGCACCTACGTTCGACTCAACTTTAAATTCGCGTTTCAGACGGTCAACGATGATCTCCAAGTGAAGTTCACCCATACCGGAGATGATAGTTTGACCAGTCTCTTCGTCTGTACGAGTTCTGAACGTTGGATCCTCTTCAGCCAGTTTGGACAGGCCGATACCCATCTTGTCTTGGTCTGCTTTGGATTTTGGTTCGATCGCAACAGAGATAACTGGCTCTGGGAAGTCCATAGACTCGAGGATTACAGGAGCCTTTTCATCACACAGAGTATCACCAGTTGTTGTATCTTTCAAACCTACAGCTGCTGCAATGTCACCGGAGTAAACCGTTTGGATCTCTTCACGGTGGTTTGCGTGCATTTGCAGGATACGGCCTACACGCTCACGTTTACCCTTAGTAGAGTTGAGAACGTAAGAACCGGAATTCAGTACACCGGAGTATACACGGAAGAATGTCAAACGACCAACATACGGGTCAGTCATGATCTTGAACGCAAGAGCAGAGAACGGACCGTTGTCGTCAGCTGGACGATCAACTTCATCTTCAGTGTCTGGCAATGTACCTTTAATTGCAGGGATATCTACTGGAGACGGCAGGTAAGATACTACGTTGTCCAGCATAGGCTGAACACCTTTGTTCTTGTAAGAAGAACCGCACATTACCGGCGTCAGTTTGCACTCAATAGTACCCTTACGCAGAGCAGCACGGATTTCGTCGTTGGTCAGCTCTTCGCCTTCCAAGTACTTCATCATGAGCTCTTCGTCTTGTTCCGCAGCTGCCTCAACCATCGCCATACGAAGTTCTTCGCAACGAGCGAGCAGGTCAGCAGGGATTTCAGCGGAGTCAGAAGTTTTACCCAAATCATCGGTATATACGATTGCCTTCATTTCGATCAGGTCAACCATACCTTTGAATTGATCTTCTGCACCGATTGGATATTGGATTGCTACAGGGTTTGCACCCAGGCGAGATTTGATCTGACCCAAGCACATATCGAAGTTAGCACCCATGATATCCATTTTGTTGATGTAGCACATGCGTGGTACGCCATAGCGGTCAGCTTGGCGCCATACGGTTTCGGTTTGTGGCTCAACGCCACCTTTTGCGTCAAAAACGGTTACAGCACCGTCAAGAACGCGCAGGGAGCGCTCAACTTCTACAGTGAAGTCTACGTGGCCTGGTGTATCGATGATGTTGATACGATGACCAGCCCATTGAGCAGTAGTAGCAGCCGAAGTGATCGTGATACCACGCTCTTGCTCTTGTTCCATCCAGTCCATGGTTGCTGCACCTTCGTGCACCTCACCAATTTTATGAACGCGACCAGTGTAGAACAGAATACGCTCAGTAGTCGTCGTCTTACCAGCATCGATGTGAGCCATGATACCGATATTACGCGTATTCGGCAAAGAGAACTCGCGAGCCATTAGGTATGCTCCTTCCATACTCGAGTTTGAGAATAAACGGGTATCCAATACGGACACCCGATTCAATTCCTACCAGCGATAGTGAGCAAACGCTTTGTTCGCTTCAGCCATCTTGTGCGTGTCTTCACGCTTTTTAACTGCTGCACCGGTGTTGTTAGCAGCGTCCATGATCTCGTTAGCAAGACGTTGTTCCATGGTTTTCTCTCCACGGTTACGGGAGTAGTTAACCATCCAACGCAGACCAAGAGTGGTACGGCGCTCCGGTTTTACTTCGATTGGTACTTGGTAGTTAGCACCACCTACACGGCGAGCTTTAACTTCCAGTACTGGCATTACGTTTTTCAGTGCTTCTTCAAACACTTCCATCGGGTTGCGACCTGTGCGCTCCTGGATGATGTCAAATGCGTTGTAGAGAATGTTCTGAGCTACACCACGCTTACCATCCAACATCAGGCGGTTAATCAAGCGAGTAACCAACTTGCTGTTGTGAATAGGATCTGGCAGCACGTCACGACGGGTTACAGGACCTTTACGAGGCATCGTATTCCCTCCTTCTTTTCGATATAAAGTCACGCCACTTCACAGGCGTTTGTCTTATTTCTTTTTCGCTGCAGCTGCTGCTTGACCTGGCTTCGGACGCTTAGTACCGTACTTGGAACGACCTTGTTTACGGTTGTTCACACCAGCAGTGTCAAGTGCACCACGAACGATATGGTAGCGTACCCCTGGCAAGTCTTTTACACGACCGCCGCGCACCAGCACGACGCTATGTTCTTGCAGGTTGTGGCCAATACCACCGATGTAAGCTGTTACCTCGATTCCGTTTGTCAAACGCACACGAGCGTATTTACGCAACGCGGAGTTCGGTTTTTTCGGAGTCATGGTACCTACACGAGTGCAAACACCACGTTTTTGAGGAGAGCTTTGGTTGGTTTGGCTTTTCTTGAAGCTGTTGTACCCCTTTTGAAGAGCTGGGGACTTCGACTTCACAACCTTATCCTCGCGACCTTTACGCACCAATTGGTTAATTGTAGGCATGATGTTACCTCCCTTCTTAATACCCAATCTTCAAGACCACAGATCCAGGTGAGTCATTTTTAGGTCAAATAGAAAGTCCTTGTCCAGTATTACGCAACGTGTAACCACAGACAAAAACATCGTCAACCACTTTTTTTAATCGCAGCAGTAGCTGCTCCCACTTCAATTCCGCACGCTTTGCCTAGACGACGCATGGAATCTACATGGATGACTGGAACACCCTTCTCTTTGCAAAGGAGCTCGACTTTTTGGGTCAAACGCTTATCTGCATCGACAGCGATATACACTGCTTCTACCTGTTGGCTTTCAACAGCTTTAATCGTCTGCTTAATGCCGATTGTCAAGTCCTTGGCCCGCTCGACTTTTTCATAAGACATGATTCTCATATCCTCCAAAGTACAGATGTCAGGCACACTTGAATATAATATCAGGTGGGCTAGTTGTTGTCAACGCCCATTTGATATTTTTTATTTAGGAAAGCGCCCACCAATTGGTGATGGGCGCTTTTCCCGCAATTACTCTACAGAAACTGCTTCTTGCTCAGCCTTCGCTGCTTCCAGCTCTGCTTCGTAATCTACTTGGCTAGCAACTTTTACATTGCGGTAACGTGACATACCGGTACCTGCTGGAACCAGCTTCCCGATAATAACGTTCTCTTTCAAACCTAGCAAGCGATCCACTTTTCCTTTGATCGCTGCATCGGTAAGAACACGAGTCGTCTCCTGGAAGGATGCTGCCGACAGGAAGGAGTCGGTTTCGAGGGATGCTTTGGTGATCCCGAGAAGAACCGGACGACCTACTGCTGGACTTCTGCCTTCCATGAGCGCTTTTGTGTTCGCTACTTCAAATTCTGGTACCTCTACATAGGAGCCTGGCAAGAGGTCAGTATCTCCGCTGTCGATGACGCGCAGTTTGCGCAGCATCTGGCGAATCATAACCTCAACGTGCTTGTCGTTAATTTCTACCCCTTGCATACGGTAAACTTTTTGTACCTCTTGCAAGATGTAGTTGGAAACGCCGCGCATGCCACGAACTTTGAGCATTTCTTTCGGGTCTACGGAACCTTCCGTGAGCTCATCACCAGCATTCAGCTTGACACCAACAGAAACCTTGATGCGAGAGCCATACGGTGCTGCATACACTTTATTTTCCGCTTCTCCACGTACTTCGATTTCGCGACGATCTTTCCCTTCGCGAATGTCGACGACTTCACCATCGATCTCGGAGATGACTGCTTGCCCTTTTGGATTACGCGCTTCGAACAACTCCTGAATACGCGGCAAACCTTGGGTAATATCGTCTCCCGCAACCCCACCGGTATGGAAGGTACGCATGGTCAGCTGGGTACCCGGCTCACCAATGGACTGAGCAGCGATAATACCAACCGCTTCTCCCACTTCCACCTCGGCACCTGTCGCCAGGTTGCGTCCGTAGCACAGTTTGCAAACACCATGGCTGGTGCGGCAAGCAAGTACGTTACGGATATATACGGAAGTAATACCTTCTTTTTCGATATACTCGGCAACCTCTTCAGAGATCTCCTCATTGCGGTGCACGATAATTTCTTTCGTCTCAGGGTGGCGCAAAGTCTCGAAGCAAGTACGTCCTGTCAGACGGTCAGACAGCTTCTCGATTTCTTCTTTACCATCCTTGATTGCTGTTACTCGGATACCTTTATCTGTTCCACAATCGGTTTCGCGTACGATCACGTCTTGAGCAACGTCTACCAGACGACGAGTCAGGTAGCCCGAGTCCGCTGTACGCAACGCTGTATCGGCGAGACCTTTACGCGCACCATGCGTGGAGATAAAGTATTCCAATACCGTCAGACCCTCACGGAAGTTGGATTTAATCGGCAACTCGATGATTCGACCGGATGGGTTTGCCATCAGACCGCGCATACCAGCCAGCTGAGTGATCTGGGATACGTTACCACGGGCACCGGAGTTCGCCATCATGAAGATCGCATTGAACTTATCCATGGACTTCATCAATACTTCTGTTACCTCATCCTTGGCCTTGGACCAGATAGAGATAACGCGGTCGTAACGCTCGTCTTCGGTAATTAAACCACGACGGAATTGCGTCATGACAGTTGCAACTCTCTCATCTGCCGCATCAAGGATGTCTTTTTTCTTTCCTGGTACCGCGATGTCCGCTACGGCAATCGTAATACCTGCTTTCGTCGAATACGTGAAGCCCAGTTCCTTAATTCTGTCGAGGATCATGGATGTTTTCATCGTACCGAAGCGACGGAAGCACTCGGAAATAATGGTTCCCAAGAATCCTTTTTTAACAGCACCCGGATCTGGGAGGTTTTTAATGAACTCCGAAACATTTGTACCTTTATCAAATACAAAGCACTCATCTGGAACCATCGTTTGCAGGTTAGCCCTAGTCGGTGCATTGATGAACGGCAAATCAGCAGGGAAAATTTCGTTGAAGATTACTTTACCTACTGTCGTTACGATCAGCGAGTTCTCTTGACGCTCAGTAAAGCTGGTTTTGTTCAGGCGTTTCGCTGGCAGAGCGATGCGCGTATGCAGGCTGATAAAGCCTTGCTGATAAGCGGCAATCGCATCGTGAGGATCGCGATAAATCGTACCCTCGCCTTTGTCGCCTTCGCGTTCCAGCGTCAGGTAGTAGGAACCAAGCACCATATCCTGGGATGGTGTTACTACCGGCTTACCGTCTTTCGGGTTCAAGATGTTTTGCGCTGCCAGCATGAGAATACGGGCTTCCGCCTGTGCCTCAGCAGACAACGGAACGTGAACCGCCATTTGGTCACCGTCGAAGTCCGCGTTGTACGCTGTACAAACGAGCGGATGCAGACGGATCGCACGACCTTCAACCAGAACTGGTTCGAAAGCCTGGATACCCAGACGGTGCAAGGTGGGGGCACGGTTCAACAGTACCGGGTGCTCGCGAATAACGTCTTCGAGAACGTCCCAAACTTCTGGCTGAACGCGCTCAACCTTGCGCTTTGCGCTCTTGATGTTGTGAGCGAGGCCTTTGGAAACCAGCTCTTTCATCACGAACGGCTTGAAGAGCTCCAGCGCCATTTCTTTTGGCAAACCGCACTGATACATCTTCAGGTTAGGTCCTACAACGATAACGGAACGACCGGAGTAGTCAACACGCTTACCGAGCAGGTTTTGACGGAAACGACCTTGTTTACCTTTCAGCATGTGGCTGAGAGATTTCAAAGGACGGTTACCTGGTCCTGTTACCGGACGTCCACGACGACCGTTGTCGATGAGCGCGTCTACTGCTTCCTGCAGCATGCGTTTCTCGTTTTGTACGATAATGTCAGGAGCACCCAGTTCGAGCAGGCGCTTCAGACGGTTATTACGGTTGATTACACGGCGATACAGGTCATTCAAGTCGGAAGTGGCAAAACGTCCACCATCCAACTGAACCATTGGACGAAGCTCCGGCGGGATAACCGGCAGTACGTCGAGAACCATCCAATCCGGGTGGTTACCGGAGTTGCGGAACGCCTCGAGCACTTCCAGGCGCTTGATCGCACGGTTGCGACGCTGTCCTTGTGCCGTTTTCAAATCTTCTTTTAACGTTTCCACATCTTTATCCAGATCGATTTCAGCAAGCAGGCGCTTAATCGCTTCTGCTCCCATCATCGCTTGGAAGGAGTGGCCGTATTTCTCACGATAGTTGCGATACTCTTTTTCGGAGAGCAATTGCTTTTTATCGAGAGGAGTGTCACCCGGATCGGTTACTACGTAAGAAGCAAAGTAGATAACTTCCTCCAAGGAACGAGGGGACATGTCGAGCACCAAGCCCATACGGCTTGGAATCCCTTTGAAGTACCAGATGTGAGAAACTGGGGCAGCCAGCTCAATGTGCCCCATACGCTCACGCCGTACTTTGGCGCGGGTCACTTCCACGCCACAACGGTCGCACACTACACCTTTATAACGAACACGCTTGTATTTACCGCAATGGCATTCCCAGTCCTTGGTTGGTCCAAAGATGCGTTCGCAGAACAAGCCGTCTTTTTCCGGTTTCAGTGTGCGGTAGTTGATCGTCTCTGGCTTCTTTACTTCCCCGAAAGACCACGAACGGATCTTATCGGGGGAAGCCAAGCCGATCTTCATATATTCGAAGTTGTTCACGTCAATCACAGGGCGTTACCTCCCTTGGTACCGGAATCTTACTCTTCGTTCAAGCTTCCGCCTTCGAGAACGAGGTTCAGTTTTTCACCGTTACCTTCATCCTCGTCTTCCATTTCACGCATTTCAATCTCCTGCTCATCACCGGACAGAATCTTCACGTCCATACCCAAGCTCTGGAGTTCCTTGATCAATACCTTGAAGGACTCTGGAACACCTGGTTCTGGAACGTTTTCGCCCTTAACGATCGCTTCGTACGTTTTCACGCGGCCCACGACGTCATCCGACTTGACAGTGAGGATTTCTTGCAAGGTGTAGGCAGCACCGTATGCCTCCAATGCCCAAACCTCCATCTCCCCAAAACGCTGACCACCAAATTGAGCTTTACCACCCAATGGCTGTTGCGTAACAAGAGAGTAAGGACCTGTAGAACGAGCATGGATTTTATCATCGACCAAGTGAGCCAGTTTCAGCATGTATACACAACCAACTGTTACACGGCGGTCAAATGGTTCACCTGTACGACCATCAAACAAGATCGTTTTTCCGTCACGATCCAGACCTGCTTCTTCCAACGTTTCGAATACTTCTGCCTGACGTGCACCGTCGAATACCGGCGTTGCTACGTGGATACCCAGAAGCTTCGCTGCCATACCTAAGTGAGTCTCCAATACCTGACCGATGTTCATACGCGAAGGTACGCCCAACGGGTTGAGTACGATCTCTACTGGAGAGCCATCTGGCAGGAACGGCATATCTTCTTCCGCCATGATGCGGGCGATAACCCCTTTGTTACCATGTCGACCGGCCATTTTGTCACCCACGGAGATTTTCCGTTTTTGGGCGATGTAAACGCGAACGAGTTGGTTTACGCCTGGTGGCAATTCGTCGCCATTCTCACGCGTAAATACTTTTACGTCTACGATGATACCGGACCCACCATGCGGTACGCGCAGGGATGTATCACGAACTTCACGAGCCTTTTCACCGAAGATGGCATGCAAGAGGCGTTCTTCTGCTGTCAGCTCAGTAACCCCTTTAGGAGTAACCTTGCCAACGAGAATGTCGCCGTCCTGAATCTCCGCACCAACACGGATGATACCGCGTTCGTCCAGGTTTTTCAGAGCATCTTCCCCGACGTTTGGAATATCGCGAGTGATTTCCTCTGGACCCAGCTTGGTGTCGCGAGCTTCGGACTCGTATTCTTCAATATGGATAGACGTATACACGTCATCTTTTACAAGTTTTTCACTCAGAAGAATCGCGTCTTCGTAGTTGTATCCTTCCCACGTCATAAACGCAACGATTACGTTACGACCGAGAGCCAATTCACCTTTTTCAGTGGATGGGCCGTCCCCAATGATATCGCCTTTTTCAATCCAGTCTCCAGTGCTTACAATTGGACGCTGGTTGATGCAGGTACCTTGGTTGGAACGGATAAACTTGTGCATTTTGTATTTATCGAGATCGCCGGCAACTTTTCTACCGTCGATTTCTTGGTAACGACGAATCCAGATTTCGCGAGCCGTTACGCGCTCTACTTGACCCGGATTCTTGGCAACGATCGCCACGCCGGAGTCTTGCGCTGCTTTATGCTCCATACCAGTACCGACAAACGGTGCTTGTGGAATCAAAAGCGGAACGGCCTGCCGCTGCATGTTTGAACCCATCAGTGCGCGGTTGGCGTCATCGTTCTCGAGGAACGGAATCAGCGCAGTCGCTACGGATACAACCTGCTTTGGCGAAACGTCCATGAAGTCTACCTTGTCGCGCGGTACGCTCAAGATCTCACCTTTACGACGGCAGATAACCATGTCGTTTACGAAACGGCCATCGTGATCAAGCGGCTGATTTGCCTGTGCCACGTTAAACACGTCTTCTTCATCAGCCGTCAAATAGCTGATATCAGTCAACACGAAGCCTGTTTCCGGATCTACTTTCCGACGAGGCGTTTCGATGAATCCGTAATCGTTAATGCGTGCAAAGGAAGACAGGGAGTTGATCAAACCAATGTTTGGTCCCTCCGGCGTCTCAATTGGACACATACGACCGTAGTGGGAATGGTGAACGTCACGCACTTCGAAGCCCGCGCGCTCACGCGTCAAACCACCAGGTCCGAGTGCGGACAGACGGCGTTTGTGTGTCAGCTCAGCCAATGGGTTTGTTTGATCCATGAACTGAGACAACTGCGAGCTACCAAAGAACTCCTTCAGTGATGCAATCACTGGACGGATGTTAATGAGAGCTTGCGGTGTAATTTGGTTCTGATCCTGGATGGACATACGCTCACGAACCACACGCTCCATACGGGACAAACCGATACGGAACTGGTTCTGCAGAAGCTCACCCACGGATCGCAGACGACGGTTACCCAAGTGGTCGATATCGTCTGTGGAACCAACACTGTGCAGCAGATTCATGAAATAGTTGATCGCCGATACGATATCCGCCGGCGTAATATGCTTGAAGGACTTATCTACATTTCCGTTTCCGATTACTTTAATGATCTTGCCATCTTCGATCGGAGAGAAAATATTGATAGATTGTAAATGGATTGCTTCATCTTCTAGAACGCCGCCATGCGTGCGAACGTCAATAAATCCGATGCTGCCTTCCAGAGCTGGCACAATGCGTTCCAATACACGACGGTCAATCATTTGACCGGCTTCGGCGAAAATTTCACCTGTAGTGGTATCGATCAATGTTTCAGCCAAACGTTGGTTGTACAGACGGTTTTTCAGATGAAGCTTCTTGTTCATTTTGTAACGACCAACAGAAGCCAGGTCATAGCGCTTAGGGTCGAAGAAACGAGAGATCAAGAGGCTCTTCGCATTTTCGACTGTTGGCGGCTCGCCCGGACGAAGACGCTCGTAGATTTCGATGAGCGCTTTTTCCGTAGAATCGGTATTGTCTTTTTCCAGCGTGTTCTTGATGTATTCATCTTCACCCAGCAAGTTGAGAATCTCGATGTCAGAACCAAAGCCCAACGCACGCAAAAGAACCGTTACCGGGATTTTTCGCGTACGGTCGATGCGGACATAAATTACGTCTTTCGCATCGGTCTCCAGCTCCAGCCA
This sequence comes from Brevibacillus sp. HB1.4B, assembly GCF_013284285.1. NCBI lineage: Bacteria > Bacillati > Bacillota > Bacilli > Caryophanales > Paenibacillaceae > Brevibacillus > Brevibacillus sp. HB1.4B. The sequence continues at coordinate 25,082 of NZ_JABSUT010000019.1, read as the reverse complement.
AGCACCCCGGTTCGGGATTACTGTAGCTGTAAACGTCTGCTTGCCGTTTTTGTCCACTTTGGTGTTGTAATATACACTGGGGGAACGAACAAGCTGGCTGACAATAACGCGCTCAGCACCATTAATAATGAAGGTTCCCGTTTCGGTCATGAGCGGGAAATCCCCCATGAAGACTTCTTGTTCCTTCACTTCTCCCGTCTCTTTGTTCAACAAACGTACCTTCACACGCAGAGGCGCCGCATAGGTGACGTCACGTTCTTTCGACTCGTCAACATCGTACTTCGGCTCTCCCAAACTGTAGTCGATAAACTCCAGCACGAGATTACCTGTGAAGTCCTGGATTGGCGAAATGTCTTGGAACATCTCACGGAGCCCCTCATCAAGGAACCATTGGTAGGACTTTTGTTGAATCTCGATGAGATTTGGAAGGCCCAGCACTTCGTTAATACGTGAATACGTACGACGCTGGCGGTGTCGGCCACTTTGAATCACTTTACCTGCCAACTTATTCACCCCTCAGGTTGTGTTTTCACACATAGAAACTCGGCATTCGGCAACTTCTTTCAGTCGCATTCGAATGCCTAAAAATAAAAATGGGTTAAAGTAGTTTCAACCATTTTTAACCCAGAGAAACTCTATTTTAAAAGAATTCCCATGTTTTCACGCAAACATTCCTATCTCAGGAAAAAAGTAGAAACGCTTGACAGACAGGGAATTGCTGAAAAATAGACATTTATCCCATATTGACATTTTATAATGCTATCACATTCAATTATTCACGTCAAGAAAACTTTTCTAATGATTTCTTCTTGCTTATTTGATTGCCCTGAATATGTGATAGCCTTTTTCCCGATCAATTTCTATTACTTCGCGGTACGTTTCCTGTAGCTTCTTCAATGCGGATGGGGCTCCTTGCTTCTTCTGAATGACAACCCACATTTCTCCACCTTCTACCAACAGGTCGTATCCCTCTACAAAAATGCGATGAACGATTTCCTTACCCGCACGAATCGGCGGATTGGTCAGAATGACATCAAACTGCTCGCCTTGCACGCCGCTGTAGACATCACTCACTCGAAGCTCAACATTTTTTATTCCATTTGCTTCTGCATTACGACGAGCCAGGTTAACCGCACGCTCGTTCACGTCGATCATCGTCACCCGACCATGATCAGCAAGCTTGGCAGCCGTCAACCCCATCGGACCATACCCGCATCCCACATCCAGCACACGCGCATGACTGGGGATTTCCATGTTCTCGATGAGCAATACACTTCCAAAGTCAATCCGGTCTCGGGAAAAAACGCCAGCATCCGTTATGAAGCGAAGTTCATTACCACGGAGATTGAACGTAAATTGCTGTTCATCATGTGCAGCACCCGGTTGATTGGTATAGTAATGGTCTGCCACGTGTGATTCACCCTTCCTCATCGTTTACGAAAACCTCTATCATCAAAAGCTTATAGAAAATCCCCCTGCCGCAGGCAAGGGGATATCCTAAAGGAAGCTAACTTACTTTACTTCTACTTGTGCGCCAGCTTCTTCGAGTTTTGCTTTGAGAGCTTCTGCTTCGTCTTTGGAAACGCCCTCTTTGAGTGTTTTTGGAGCGTTGTCTACCAGGTCTTTTGCTTCTTTCAGACCCAAGCCAGTCAGCTCGCGAACAACTTTAATTACGTTGATTTTGGAAGCGCCGCCGCTTACCAGGTTAACAGTGAATTCAGTTTGCTCAGCAGCAGCTTCTGCTCCGCCACCAGCAACTACAGCTACAGGAGCAGCAGCAGTTACGCCGAATTCTTCTTCGATTGCTTTTACCAGATCGTTCAGTTCGAGAACGGACATGCCTTTAATGGCTTCCAAGATTTGGTCTTTAGACATTTGTGAATCCTCCATTCAAGGAATAGTATTTTTTTGAAATTAGCCGATCAGGCGATTACGCGCCTTGACCTTCTTTTTGTTCTGCCACTGCTTTGACTGCCAATGCAACGTTGCGCATAGGAGCTTGCAGGACGGAGAGAAGCATGGACAAGAGACCTTCGCGGTTTGGTAGGGAAGCCAGAGCTTTAATTTGCTCAGCATCAACTACTTTACCTTCGATAACGCCACCCTTGATTTCCAGCTTATCGTTTTTCTTAGCGAATTCAGCGATAACTTTCGCTGGAGCGATGATATCGTCTTTGGAGAACGCCAGAGCGTTTGGTCCAGTCAGATATTGATCCAGTTCAGTCAGGCTTTCCTTCTCAGTAGCCAAACGAGTCAGGGAGTTTTTCAACACCTGGAACTCAACACCAGCTTCACGCAATTGCTTACGGAGCTCAGTTACTTGTGCTACTGTCAGACCGCGGTAGTCAGCTACCACTGTAGTTTGGCTTTCGCGAAGCTTAGCTGCGATTTCGTTGATCGCTTGTACCTTTTCTTCACGAATAACGGTTGGACGAATTTCTGCCATTGATTACACCTCCCGTGCTCTAATCCTAGAAAATGAAGAATGCCCTCGCAGACTCACGAGGGCATAATGCTATATCGTCAAAGGAAAACAGCGTTTCCTCATTCGTACATTACACGCCTCGGAGGGATATTAAGCGTTACTCTCACAAGCACCGCGCCTTCTGTCTACGGCATATTCTTTTCATCAACAGGGACTATCTTAACAACTCCCATAAAGGAAGTCAAGTGTCATTATTTTACAGCTACACGTACACCAGGGCCCATAGTGGAGCTCAGGGTTACATTTCTCATGTAAACACCTTTTGCTGCAGCTGGTTTCGCACGGTTCAGTGCGTCAGTCAGAGCAGCCAGGTTGTCAGCCAGCTTGTCAGCATCGAAGGATGCTTTACCGATCGGAGCGTGGATGTTACCTGCTTTGTCTACGCGGTACTCAATTTTACCTGCTTTGATTTCGTTAACCGCTTTTGTTACATCGAAAGTAACAGTACCGGTCTTAGGGTTTGGCATCAGGCCTTTTGGACCGAGTACACGACCCAATTTACCTACTTCACCCATCATGTCAGGAGTAGCTACTACAACGTCAAAGTCGAACCAGCCACCTTGAATTTTCGCGATCATGTCTGCATCGCCTACGAAGTCTGCGCCAGCTGCTTCTGCATCTTTTGCTTTTTCGCCTTTAGCGAATACGAGAACACGTTGTACTTTACCAGTACCATGTGGCAATACAACAGCGCCACGGATTTGTTGGTCAGCACGCTTAGGGTCTACACCCAAACGGAAAGCTGCTTCAACAGTTTCATCGAACTTAGCAGTAGCTGCTTTTTTAACCAGCTCAATACCTTCTGCTACTTCGTATACTTTGTTTTTATCAACGAGCTTTACAGCCTCTTGATATTTCTTACCTTTTTTCGCCATGATTAAATCTCCCTTCAATGTGGTCGTAGCGGTTGATCCTCCCACAGACAGGGGGGCACAACGTCTGTGCCCCCTTGCACTCAAGACAATTAGTCTTCGATTACGATACCCATAGAACGAGCTGTACCTTCTACCATGCGCATAGCCGCTTCTACGGATGCAGCATTCAGGTCAGGACGCTTCAGTTCTGCGATTTCACGAACTTTATCACGCTTCAGCGTAGCGACCTTTGTTTTGTTTGGTACGCCAGAACCAGACTCGATACCAGCAGCTTTCTTCAACAGAACTGCAGCTGGAGGAGTTTTTGTGATAAAAGTGAAAGAACGGTCTTCAAACACGGTGATTTCCACCGGGATGATCATACCTACTTCGCTTTCAGTGCGAGCATTGAATTCTTTACAGAATCCCATGATGTTTACACCAGCTTGACCGAGAGCCGGACCTACTGGAGGTGCAGGATTCGCTTTACCTGCTGGGATTTGTAATTTAATTACGCGGATAACCTTCTTAGCCACGTAACACACCTCCTTACTTCACATGTGGTTATTACGGGGGAATGCCCCCTCCCACCGTTTTTTGAAAGTCTCTATGTAAAAGACTTTCGATCTATAGTGAGAGTGCAAGAAACCCCAATTAATGTTGTGGGATTGTTAAAACAAAATGAAATGTACCACATAGCGCGATACTTTTCAAGTTGAATCCTAATCCAATTTTTGAACTTGTGTAAAGTCTAGCTCTACCGGTGTTTCGCGACCGAAGATGTCCACCAATACGCGAACCTTCTGCCTGTCCGGGTGAATCTCGATAATCTCCCCGGTGCGATTGGAAAATGGACCATCTATGACGCGCACCATATCGCGGAGAGCATAATCGACTCTGATCTTGGGAATTTCGATTCCCATTTGCTTGAGAATCGTATCGGCCTCTTCAGGACGCAGCGCTGTCGGCTTAGAGCCGGCGCCCGTGGATCCGACAAAGCCGGTAACCCCAGGAGTGTTGCGCACGACATACCAAGAGTCGTCCGTCATCACCATTTCAACAAGGACGTATCCAGGAAACACTTTTTTCGTGACGGTGCGCTTCTTACCATCCTTGGTTTCCACCTCTTCTTCAGTGGGAACAAGAACGCGAAAGATCTTGTCTTCCATGCCCATCGACTCGAGCCGCTTCTCCAGATTTGTTTTAACCTTGTTTTCGTAACCTGAGTACGTATGAAGTACATACCATGCTTTTTCCATATCCAACAGGACGATAACCGTCCGTCCCTCCTAAGACTTGCATAATTACGTTCCTAGAATCAAATCGATCAAGCGCGAGATACCCAAATCAACGACGAAGAAGAATATTGCCAGGAGCACAACCGTAACGAGTACAACAAGCGTATAGGTTGTCAACTCTTTACGGTTAGGCCAACGGACTTTCTTTAGTTCGGACATTACGTCACTAAAAAAACCACCGGTACGGCGAAAACTGGCTCCGATTCGTGATAAAAAACCCACTTTGCCACCCCCTGACTTCGTCGCATCAACCATTACTTCGTCTCGCGATGAAGGGTTTGCTTCTTGTCACGGGAGCAATACTTTTTCAGTTCAACACGTTCAGTAGTGGTGCGCTTGTTCTTCGTGGAGATATAGTTACGCTCGCCACACTCGGTGCACGCCAACGTGATGTTTACTCGCATTTATTGCCACCTCCATCTCATTTCAAACCTGCTATTAGTTAAAAGTACCCCGATGATAAATAGTACGGGAAAACCGCTACTTTTTCCAGACCATTTCATTCACCTAAGTAACCATAGAACAGAGAGATAAGAGTCTATGGCTACCTAAATAAATTTATCATACCGAAATACCCATGTCAAACAAAATGACTTGACAAGAAGAAGTCCTTTTGCTTCCAAAATAAAAAGAGAGATTCTCTACAGATGAATCTCTCTTCCTTCCAAATAGCGCTCTAGCTTGCGCTTTACTCGCTGCAATGCATTATCAATAGACTTGACGTGACGCTTCAGCTCGACGGCAATCTGCTGATAGGATCGTCCATCCAAATAGAGCATAAGAACCTGGCGCTCCAAATCACTCAAGATTTCACTCATTTTGCCCTCGATATCATCGAACTCTTCCCGATTGATAAACAATTCCTCTGGATCGGTCACTTTTGTTCCCGAGATCACATCGAGTAACGTGCGGTCAGAATCTTCATCGTAGATAGGCTTGTCCAGTGACACGTAAGAATTGAGCGGGATGTGCTTTTGGCGTGTCGCCGTCTTGATCGCGGTAATGATCTGACGGGTAATACACAACTCGGCAAATGCTTTGAACGACGTGAGCTTGTCTCCTCGGAAGTCGCGAATAGACTTGTACAGTCCGATCATCCCTTCCTGCACGATGTCTTCGCGGTCAGCCCCAATAAGAAAATAGGATCTCGCTTTGGCACGAACGAAGTTTTTGTATTTGTTGATCAAATACTCCAAAGCTTCGGCGTCATTATCGCGAACCAGGTCGACTACTTCTTCGTCGGTCATTAGTTCATATTGGGCATGTTTTAACTCCTTGAGGTCAACACTCACAAATGATCCCTCCGCCAACCGGTTTCTCCAATAGATAGCGCTATTATACATGATGCCGTAAAAAAGCGTCAACCGAATCCAAGTTATTCCCTTCTCCATTTTTCGAATATTTTCGCTATTTCATCATTCAGCGTAATCCGCCTGGAGAAGCCGTCTTCTTGCGTTTTTTCGACTTGTTTCTTGATTTCTTTCCCCGCATTTTCCATATCGAGCAACAACTCCCGGGCAGATTTGCGCAAAGCTCCCTGCCCAAATATGACACGTTGTGACGTATAGTCAGAAGTTGCCACATAAATTTGTCGATTTTTATTGTGAAATTCGGAGACTAACTGCTCTATTTTTTCGTCAGCCGTCTCCTTTTTCTTCGTGAAATAGACTTCAACCTGGAAGTCTTCCATTTGACGGCCAATGCCAGGAACGTTGTACGCATCGAAAACGATGATAACCTTCGTCCCTGTGTAGCTCTGGTATTCTGCCATTTTTGCGATCAACTGATCACGCGCCTCGTCCATCCGCTCTTGATCCTTCAGCAGGCGCAGATCGGGCCAGGCGCCGATGATATTGTATCCATCTACGATCAACAGCTGCTTGGCTTTTCGTTTTGACATGTCATTTCACCCGCGTTGGAATTGGACTCCTGGAGCGATAGACTTCATACATCAACAAGGCAGCTGCTACAGAAGCGTTGAGTGAGGTAACATTGCCCGCCATCGGAAGGCTGTACAGAAAATCACAGTTTTCCCGAACGAGGCGACTCATGCCTTTTCCTTCGCTGCCAATGACAATCGCGAGCGGCATCGTATAATCACCCTGGCGGAAATCTTGTTTGGCACTCGCGTCTGTTCCTGCGATCCAAACACCGCGTTCTTTCAGCTCTTCCATGGTACGAACCAAGTTCGTCACTCGCGCTACTGGCACGTAGTTGATCGCCCCTGCCGAAGCTTTTGCCACTGTTGCCGTAAGACTGACAGAACGTCGTTTTGGAATGATGACACCATGAGCACCGACTGCATCGGCTGTACGCATGATCGAACCGAGGTTATGCGGATCTTCCAGCTCGTCCAACAGCAAAATGAACGGCGCCTCGTTTTTTTCCTCTGCCCGCTTCAAAATATCGTCTACTTCTACGTAATCGTAAGCAGCAACAGAAGCCACTACACCCTGATGGTTGTCCGTCGACACGAGCTGATCCAGCTTTTTGCGGTTCGCTGTCGTCACAATGACACCCTGTTCTTTTGCCAAAGCAAAGACAGGTCCCATCAAATTTTTATTCGTTCCCTCTGCAACCCAAATCTTATTGATCGTACGACCCGATCGCAAAGCCTCGATGACGGGGTTTTTCCCCAGAATCCATTCTTCACTCATTTCACGATTCTCCTTCCACTATGGCAAAAGCCTGCTGCACAATTTCAGCGATCCGCTCTTCTTTTCCACACAAGTACAGGTACCCGATCAATGCTTCAAAAGCCGTTGCATGACGGTAGTCGATAATATCGGCGTTTTTCGCACTGGAACCGGATTTGGCATTCCGCCCCCGCTTCACTACATTCAATTCTTCCTCCGGCAATGTGGGCATTAACGTCAACAACACATTGGCCTGTGCTTTCGCTGAAACATAGCGGTTGGCCGCCTTGTGGAGCTGGTTTGGTTTAACCAGCCCCTTGGCGATCAAATGATACCTAACACAATGCGAATAGGTAGCATCCCCGAGGAAGGCAAGCACGAGTGGATTTGTCAGATTAGGATCTCGGGTTAGTTCTTCTTTTTGCATCTATTTTCTTCGGCCCCTTATTTTCGACGCCAGCGAACACCTTGTGGCGTGTCCTCCAGCACGATTCCTTTTGCTGCGAGCAGATCGCGGATTTCGTCAGAACGGGCAAAGTTTCTTGCTTTGCGAGCTTCTGTGCGCTCTTCGATCAACGCATCAATCTCACTATCCAACAGTTCCTGCTCTTCTGCAATTTCAAGACCAAGAACTTCCGTCAACTCCACCAACAAATCCATGTACGCACGAACTTCGGTTTCGCCTACATTTTGATGACGCAAATACAGGTTGGCTTCCTTCACGACGTCAAAAATAACGGTAATGGCATTCGCTGTATTGATATCATCATCCATCTCAGCAATAAAACGCTCACGAAGCTCTCCAATGATTCGTGCCTGCTCCTGTGCCTGATCATTCGGCTCTTCTGCGCGCACGGTATCCAGACGATGAGACAGATTCGTATGCGCGGTCTTAATTCTATCTAGACCATTAGCCGCCTGTTCAATCAACTCTTCGCTAAAATTGATCGGGTTGCGATAGTGCCCCTGAAGCATAAAGAAGCGAATTAATTGACCGCCGAATTTCTCCGAAAGATCGCGTGCAAGCAAGAAATTCCCGAGGGATTTGGACATTTTTTCGTTATCGATATTGAGCATGCCGTTGTGTAGCCAGTAGCGAGCAAAGACTTTACCCGTAAAGCATTCCGACTGGGCAATTTCGTTCTCGTGGTGCGGGAACACAAGGTCTGTTCCGCCCGCATGGATATCGATTTCCTCACCCAAAAACTTCAGGGCCATCGCCGAGCACTCAATATGCCATCCCGGTCTTCCTTCGCCCCACGGACTGCCCCAGGTAACTTCTCCGGTCTTAGCCGCTTTCCAAAGGACAAAGTCCAGGGGATGTTCCTTTTTCTCGTTGATTTCTACACGAGCTCCTGCCTGCAAATCATCCAACGGTTGATGCGAAAGTTTTCCGTATTCCTGAAAACGTCCCGTGCGGAAATAGACGTCACCTTCACTCTCGTAGGCAAAGCCCTTTTCAATCAGCCCTTGCACGAATTCAATGATCTCCGGAATGGTCTGCATCACTCGCGGTTGAATATCAGGTGGCAGTACGTTTAGTGATTTCAGATCAGCGTTGTACGCATCCGTGTATCGATCCGCCACTTCTTTGACAGTGACACCTTCCTGATTCGCCACACGAATCAGTTTGTCATCTACGTCCGTAATATTTTGCACGAATGTCACTTCGTAGCCACGATATTTCAAGTAACGGCGAAGTGTATCAAATACAATGGCAGGGCGCGCATTTCCAATGTGGATGTAGTTGTACACGGTCGGACCGCACACGTACATTTTTACCTTCCCTGGCTCCAATGTGTGAAACGGTTCCTTTCGCCGCGTCATCGTGTTAGTCAGCTGAATGCCCATCGTTCTTTTTATCCTCCCTCAAAAGCTCCAATTCTTTGCGTAACTGATCAATTTCCTTTTGCATCATACGAATCGTATCCGCTACCGGGTCTGGCATATTTACATGGTCCAGATCATTTTTGACCCGCTTGCCATCCTGGATGACGATGCGTCCCTTGATTCCTACTACGGTCGAGTTAGGCGGTACCTCCTGCAAGACAACGGCACCAGCCCCTATCTTTGAATTATCGCCAATTTTGAAGGAGCCCAACACCTTTGCTCCCGTAGCAATAATGACATCATTGCCGATTGTAGGGTGACGCTTTCCTTTTTCCTTACCTGTTCCCCCGAGTGTAACCCCTTGGTAAATCGTTACATTGTCTCCGATTTCGCACGTCTCTCCGATCACAACACCCATGCCATGGTCAATGAACAGGCCGCGGCCAATTGTTGCGCCCGGGTGAATCTCAATTCCCGTGAAAAAACGGGATAGTTGAGAGACAATTCGGGCGAGTGTACACAGCTCAGCCTTCCAGAGCCTGTGGGCAATCCGGTGCCCCCATATCGCGTGCAAACCGGAATAGGTCATAACGACTTCCAGCGTACTTCGCGCAGCCGGGTCTCGTTCAAAAACAGCATGAATGTCATCTCTCATCTGTGCTAACATTTTTGGGTGGCACCTCCTGCCTGATTTACCTGCTCACGTTCAACCTCAATGTCAGGGTTCAAAAAGTTGTCTTTTCAGCATCGAGAAAATAGCGAGAACCACTTTTTGAACTACCTTTTCAAAAAAATAAAAAACGCCCCTATCCCCTCAAAAAACACGAAGGGACAGAGACGGGTTTACCGTGGTTCCACTCTGCTTAGATCGTCATCACTGTCACGAAAAACTCACAACAGTCATGAGCAAATCTCGCTCATATCCCGATAACGGCGGGAAGCCGATGGCGCCTACTGATATCTTTTCAAAAAGATAGGTTCAGCTCATTGCTCACAGGGGCATTTCCATACAGGGCACACCAGATGGCTCTCACCTATCCATCCTCTCTGTAGATGTGCAGACTGTTGTACTTCTCCTGATCGTCGCATTCATTATTTATAAAAGAAAACCAGCCAATACTTACTGACCGTTCGCAATTACTTGCTCTGCACGTGCAATCACCTTGTCGCGTCCAAGCAGATACAACGTCTCCGCCAGATCGCGACCATGCGCCTGACCAGTTGCTCCTACACGGACCGGCATAAACAACGCCTTGCCTTTGTGACCCGTTTCCTTTTGCACGTCTTTGAGTACCGCTTTAATAACATCCACATTATATGCATCTTGGGCGGAAAGGTGTTTCACAAAGGAAGCAAGCACTTCCGGCAATTGCGGTTCTTTTAGCACCAGAGTTGCTTCTTCATCGTACACCACTTCGTCGAGGAAGAAAAGAGCTGCCAACGGAACGATTTGCGCACAGTAGGACATTTGCTCTTGGTACAGACCTACGATACTGCGAACCCATTCGCGCTTCTCAGCAGACAAATTCTCTTCGATGAAGCCAGCTTTTTGCAGATGCGGGATACACATGTCTGTAATCATATCCAGCGGTTGACGCTTCAAATAGAAGTTGTTCATCCAATTCATCTTCGTTGCATCAAACACAGCTGGCGACTTGTTCACGCGGTCCATTGAGAACAGCTTAATCAGATCTTCCATTAAGAAAATCTCTTCTTCGCCACCTGGAGACCATCCCAAAAGAACAAGGAAGTTCACGATTGCTTCTGGCAAGAAGCCGAGGTCACGGTACTGTTCAATGAACTGAAGAATGCTCTCATCGCGCTTGGACATCTTTTTGCCATCTTGGTTGAGGATCAGTGCCAAGTGAGCAAAGTCAGGCGCTTCCCAGCCAAACGCTTCATAAATCATCAATTGACGAGGCGAATTGGACAGATGCTCTTCTCCACGAATGACGTGGCTAATTTTCATCAAATAGTCATCCACTACAACAGCGAAGTTGTATGTAGGAATTCCATCCGGACGGCAAATAACGAAATCGCCCATCTCGTTGGAGTCGAATGTTACCTGGCCACGAATCAGGTCGTTCACGACATACTCGCGATTATCCTGAACGAGGAAGTGAATGGATGGCACTCGCCCTTCTGCTTCGTACTGAGCACGCTGCTCGTCCGTTACATGGCGGTGCTTTTCCAAAATGCGCGGTGTTTCTCCACGCGCGAGCTGTTCTTCACGTTCTGCATCCAGCTCTTCTTTTGTCGCGTAGCAGTAGTACGCTTTGCCTTCTGCCAGCAGTTGATCGATATATTTCCGATAAATGTCCAGGCGTTCTGTTTGACGGTACGGTCCATATGGTCCACCAACGTCTGTACCTTCTTCCCATGTTACGCCGAGCCATTTCAGGTTTTTCATTTGCTCTTCGTCCGCATTTTCCTTATTGCGCGTTTGGTCCGTATCTTCAATCCGAACGATGAACGAACCACCGTGATGTTTCGCAAAAAGATAATTAAAGAGCGCTGTTCGCGCACCGCCGATGTGTAAATGCCCCGTAGGACTCGGCGCATAACGAGTGCGAATTTCTTTCGCCATTGGTAGCACCATCCTTATGAATGTAAAAGGCTATAAACCTTGACCTAAGTAAAAACGTATCTAAGGCTTTATGTTACACCTTGCCCTTCTACTTGACAAGCAAGCATACTGCCTGTGCAGCGATTCCTTCCCCTCTGCCTGTAAAACCGAGTTTCTCGGAGGTAGTCGCTTTCACATTCACTTGCGAGAGATCTTCTGCCTCCAGCACGCGTGCAATGACTTCACACATTTGCGGGATGTATGGCGCCATCTTCGGCGCTTGGGCAATGATCGTTGCATCCACGTTTCCTAAACGGTAGCCGCGCTCCCGAACCAACTTCCATACATGCTCCAGCAGCTTCACGCTATCCGCATCCTTGAAAGCCGGGTCTGTATCTGGGAAATGACGGCCAATATCCCCCTCACCAATCGCTCCAAGAATCGCGTCACTAATCGCATGGAGGAGAACATCCGCGTCAGAATGCCCTAGCAAGCCTTTTTCATACGGGATGGTGACGCCACCGATAATGCATGGACGCCCCTCTACTAATTGATGCACGTCAAAACCTTGTCCAATACGCATGAGCTACTCTCCCTTTCGTTTCCGCAATATCTCTTCACCAAACCACAGATCGTCTGGCGTAGTAATCTTAATGTTCTCATAGCTTCCGTGCATAATCGATACCGGATGACCCAGCCACTCAACCAGCATCGCATCATCCGTACCCAGCTTCCCCGCTGCCTCTGCTGCCTGATGTGCCTCTCGCAATAAAGACATACGAAAAGCTTGTGGGGTTTGAACCGCCCACAAGCTTTCCCGTGCTGGGGTTGACTCTACAAGTCCTGTTGCCCCCACCACTTTAATCGTATCTTTGACAGGTACTGCCATGATCGTTGCCTGATCTTGTTGCACCTGTTTGATCATGTCACTGATCTGTTTGCGAGTGACGAAAGGACGGGCAGCATCGTGAACTAGTACATAATCGCAATTTGCGGATAGCGATGCCAAGCCATTTCTCACACTGTCTTGTCGCTCTGCTCCACCCAGAGTAACCACAACCGTCAGCTTTTCAGCCGAGATCAAGGTCGTTACTTCTGCGTGGTCTGCTTCACTCACCACTAGCACGACTTCATCAATGTCGGGATGAGTGGCAAAAAGACGTACCGTATGAGCCAAGATCGGCTCGCCCGCAAGCGGTAACCACAACTTGTTTCGTTGTCCACCCATTCGTTTACCCGAACCGGCTGCAACGATCACGACACCCGTACTCACTGATTCATCCCTCTCCTGTTGTCTTTTCTATAACGCTCGTTCCAGCAACTTTGGTTTGGCGAAGATCATGCGTCCCGCAGAAGTTTGCAGCACACTCGTTACGAGAACATCGACGTCATTTCCGATGTATTCTCGTCCGCCCTCTACAACAATCATCGTGCCATCGTCCAGATAAGCGACACCCTGACCATGCTCTTTCCCATCTTTGATGACTTGAACGTTCATCTCTTCTCCAGGTAAAACTACGGGCTTAACTGCATTCGCCAAATCATTGATGTTCAATACCGCAACACCTTGCAGCTCACATACCTTGTTCAGGTTAAAATCGTTTGTTACGACCTTTCCGTTAATGAGCTTAGCGAGCTTGATCAGCTTGCTGTCCACCTCGGATACTTCTTCAAAATCGCCTTCCCAAATCTGGACCTTTACCTTCATTTCTTTTTGAATCTTGTTCAAGATATCCAGACCACGACGACCGCGGTTTCTCTTCAGTACATCGGAGGAATCGGCGATATGCTGCAGTTCCTCTAGCACAAATCCCGGAATGACCAGTACCCCTTCCAGAAAGCCAGTACGGCAAATATCTGCGATGCGTCCGTCAATGATGACACTGGTATCGAGAATTTTATTTTCCAAGTTAGCGGCAGTTGTTGCACTATCCTTTTTCTTATCCTTACGTCCAATCGAAAATACCGACATAATCTCGTCCCGCTTGCGAAATCCTACCTGGAAGCCCAAATAACCGAGCAACCCGGAAACAATTAACGGCAAAAGATCTCCTACAAATGGAATCGGAATTTTACTGATGGGCAGGAATAATAAGAATGCAATAATAAGACCACTAATCAACCCCATCGCTCCGAACATCACATCGACAACCGGCATTTTGACGAGTGTCTCTTCACCCCATCGAACGATGCGCAGAACATAATCCACAACCCAATTCGCTAAAAAGAAAAACAAGATGGCACCTAGTACAGCTCCAATATATTGCGATCCGGCTACTACACCAAAGTTTAACAGTGGATCGAGCAACGAAAACAGTTCGTCACCAAAGCGATACCCTAATCCGCCACCAATCAAAACAAAAATGAATTTTCCTACTCGGCGTAACATGCCTTCACCTCCTTTTACTAATATAGACAGAAGCCTAAGAGTAAAACCCTATTTTTTTCCAAATCATTATAATGCTTCATTTTACTTTCCCTCACTATAGCAAAAAAGATTTTGCCATGTCAAATAGCCAAAAATTTTAACATAGTTGTCATTTTCTCGTCAACCCGGGAACACTCGTTTCCTTCGATGTTAAATTGACAGAGAGCTGACTCCCTTCTTATAATGTCAGTATCGTAATGAGAGAAAATTATGACGATACCAACAGCCTAAAGCAGAGGTGAACCAGATGGACAATCGAAACATAGACGACTTTCAAACGCAAGTATCCGAGCTTTTGATCAGACATCGTAGCGTACTGGACGTCATGTCCAAAGTTCAGGAAACGGCATCCCGCATTAACCGTTCACTGACCAAAGCCATCACCGAATGCGGCTGTGTCGAAGTGGTTGCCAAAAAACAGACGTACGATTCGAACAAGAATCTGGAGGACAACAAGTCCCATTTGGACACCCACTTTAACGGACCGCTGTGCGAGCATTGTCGCGATGTAGTTACTGCTGAGCTTGGCAAAAATCTCTTTTACCTCACTGCCCTGTGCAATATTACTGACATTAAGCTAGAAGATGTGCTTCAGAAAGAATCCAACCGACTGAATACTTTGGGTGTCTTCAATCTGTCTTAAAAGTCCGTTACTCGTATTACGAATGAACCCTAAAAAAAGTTGCATACAAAAAAGAAAAACCCGCACATTGAAGTGTGGGTTTTTTTATGCCGTAACTATTCAAACGGAACGGATTCTTCCTCTTTGTTTTTACGCTTGCGTAATTTTTTGACAAGAAAGTCAACGTTTTTTTTTATTCCGTACAGTGCATAAAAAGCAAGTGGCAGGAAGACGATTTTTGGAAATTGCTGCGGATACTTAATCGCTACAACAACCACAATCGCGATGATAATGGGTGTGATCCAGTAAGCAGACTTTGGAATCCCCACTTTTTTAAAGTTAGGATACTTGACCTTTGATACCATCAAAAAGGCAAGCAGCAACATACTTACGGCAAGCAATACCGGAGTGAATACTTGGTGATAGAGTGCGAGCGTAGCCAGTACGCCCCCCGCTGCCGTAATCGGCAAACCGATGAAATACCCCGGAACCCCGGCCTGTACGTTAAAACGCGCCAAACGCAGCGCACCACAGATCGGAAAAATGGCTGTAATGAGAATCCCAAGCAAATCAAAGTGTTGCAAGACGACAACATACATGATGAACGCTGGCGCAATCCCAAACGTAATGACGTCCGAAAGTGAATCCAATTCCTTTCCGAACTCGCTTTGGGCATTCAACATACGAGCTACACGTCCATCCAGCCCGTCTGCCAGCATACCAATGATCACTGTGATCGCTGCATATTCGACGTATTGATCGCCTCGAAACGCAAGAATAATTGCTAAAACTCCCAGAAACAAGTTGCTTACGGTTAGTATGTTCGGTAACGATTTCACGAACATAGACTACCTCCTGATTTCTTTTGCGTAAGGAGCAGGTTATCCTGTCGACCTTGTTTTCATCCAAGTCCCCTAGGCAAATGTTGAATACAAATAATGCCTTTATCCTATTCTACTTTAAATGTGTCTGTCAATGAACACTTGTTCTTGAATCCGTTTCAGCCCCTCTTTAATCGCTCTCGCTCGTACCTCGCCAATGCCTTCCACTTCGTCTAATTCCTGAATCGTTGCCATCATGATTCGCGGCAGATGATGAAAATGCTCTACCAGATTTGAGATGATCGTAACGGGCAAACGCCGGATCTTGTACAGGATCCGATAACCTCTAGGGGAAACGGATTCATCCAGCATACTGGCATTGGAGGAATACCCTAGCGTTCGCAAAAAAGAAGTGAGTTCCAGCATTTCCTCCGAGTTTAATTTTTTCATGTCCCGCAACACGAGATCAGGTGAATAGGATGGATCTCGGGAATAATCCCGAATAAGCATGTGTGCCTCTTCCTCAATGTTTGAAACCAATTCCTCCAACTGCATACTGACGAGCCTTCCTTCTACCCCTAGCTCACATATGTACTTGGAGACCTCTGTCTTAATACGTAACACCATCTCAATCCGTTGCAAAACCGAGGCAACTTCGTGTAGAGTTACGAGCTCCTCAAATTCTAACGCACCAAGATTCGTCAATGTTTGATCAAGAACGGCCTTGTATTTCTCAAGGGTAGATACAGCCTGATTCGCCTTGGCCAAAATGACACTGATTTCACTTAAGACATACCGGAAATTCCCCTGGTACAACGTGATCACATTGCGACGCTGAGAGATAGCAATGACCAGATGATTCGTTTGAATGGCTGTCCGTTGCGCTGTACGATGCCGTGTCCCCGTCTCGCTCGTGGGGACTGAGGAGGGTGGGAAGATTTGCGTATTCGCGTACAGGATACGTTTTGCGTCTTCACTTACTATAATCGCCCCATCCATCTTCGCTAATTCATACAAATGGGCAGGAGAAAAATCACAATTGATGGAAAAACCGCCATCGACAATCGTCTTCATCTCTGGACCGCACCCAATGACGATCAAGCCCCCGGTTTTGGCCCGTAAAACATTTTCCAATCCTTCACGAAGCTGTGTGCCGGGTGCCACGAGACGAAGCACATCACCGAATTGCGGAGCTCTTTTGATGTTCCCCTGCATGCCCACTCCTACCTCCTTATCACCTCGTTCAACGCATCGGCAATATTACTCACACCAATCACTTGAATATCTGCTGGCGCATCCAGACCGCGGATGTTTTTCTCCGGGATGATAACACGCTTAAAGCCTAACTTATGTGCTTCTCGTACTCGTTGCTCAATACGAGAGACACCGCGCACCTCACCAGTCAAGCCAATTTCTCCGATAACGACATCATGCGGATTGGTAGCGTGATCACGGAAACTGCTTGCAATGCTTACGGCAATCGCCAAATCAACCGCTGGCTCATCCAATCTGACCCCACCTGCTACGTTTACATATGCATCCTGATTTTGTAGCATCATGCCCATACGCTTTTCCAACACTGCCATGATCATCGCCACACGCTGATGATCGACCCCTGTTGCCGTTCTCCGTGGGGTTACAAAGCTGGTCGGGGCAACGAGTGCTTGTAGCTCAACCAAAACGGGACGTGTGCCCTCCATGCTGGCTACGACCGTGGAACCCGCAACACCAAATGGACGCTCTGCTAAAAATATCTCAGACGGATTCGCCACTTCCTCCAAACCGCGATCCTTCATCTCGAAAATACCGATTTCGTTTGTCGAACCAAAACGGTTTTTGACGGCGCGCAAAATTCGAAACGTATTGTGGCGCTCCCCTTCAAAATAGAGAACAGCATCTACCATGTGCTCAAGCATACGCGGTCCGGCGATGGAGCCTTCCTTGGTAACGTGACCGACAATGAAGGTACCAATTCCTTTCCCTTTTGCAATCCGCATCAATTGGGCAGTCGCCTCCCGCACTTGTGCGACACTTCCAGCAGCCGATTGGATCGTCGGGTGAAACACGGTCTGGATCGAGTCAATAATTAGCACATCCGGGTCTACTTGATTAATATGCTGTTCGATCAAATCCAAATCATTTTCTGCCAATACAAACATCGGCGGCGTTTGCAAATGGAGTCGATCCGCGCGAATTTTGATTTGTTTTGCCGACTCCTCTCCAGATACATAGAGAACCTTTGCCCCTTGATGAGCCAAGGCAAAAGATGTCTGCAAAAGCAATGTCGATTTTCCGATTCCGGGGTCTCCTCCAACCAAAATGAGTGAACCCGGAACAAGTCCTCCACCAAGAACACGATTCAATTCTCCGATCGTGGTATCCATGCGTGGCTCTTCTTCACTGGCTACCTGAGTCAATGGAATCGCAGATTGGCGCTGGCCGCCGCTCATCCCTTCGTGACGATGTGGATTTTTTACGGTCACTTCCTCCACCAAGGTGTTCCAACTGCTACACCCCGGGCATTTTCCCATCCATTTTGGCGATTCATAGCCACATTCTTGACACGCGTATTTCGTTTTATACTTTGACATAGTCGCACCCTCACTTGGATTTCTTTCTCTACTTTTATCATAATTACGCACCCAAAAAAAGAATACCTCCCGAATCAGGAGGCATTCTATTACGTTTCAATCCAGCTTATGATTTCGTTTTTTCGAGGCGCTTAACAACCAGCTTGCCTTCTTCGGCTTCGATATTGACGGTATCGCCTTTACTGATCGTGCCCTTGAGCAATTCCTCGGACAAATTATCCTCGATGTGGCGCTGGATAGCACGACGCAGAGGACGCGCACCATAGGCCGGATCAAAGCCTTCTTTTGCCAATACTTTCTTGGCCTCTTCACTCAATTGGAAATCAATGTCTTGCTCTTTCAAACGTTTACGCAGATCTTCTGTCATGAGAGATACGATTTGCTCGATGTGCTCTTGCTCCAAAGAGTGGAACACGATGACTTCGTCGATACGGTTCAAGAACTCAGGACGGAAGCTCTTTTTCAGCTCATCCATGACTTTGTCCTTCATATCCTGGTACTTTCTTTCCGAATCGTTGGTCGTGAAGCCGAGCGTCGTATTTTTCTTGATCATGCTTGCTCCGACGTTGGAAGTCATAATGACAACCGTGTTGCGGAAATCAACGGTACGTCCCTTGGAGTCTGTCAGACGACCATCATCCAATACTTGTAGCAGGATGTTGAATACGTCTGGGTGAGCTTTCTCGATTTCGTCCAGCAAAATGACGGAGTAAGGCTTGCGACGCACTTTTTCGGTCAGCTGACCGCCTTCATCAAAGCCTACATAGCCAGGAGGGGCACCGACCAGACGAGCGGTGGAATGCTTCTCCATGTACTCGGACATATCTACACGAATCATGGCATCCTCGTCACCGAAAAGCGTCTCTGCTACGGCACGAGCCAATTCAGTTTTACCCACACCAGTAGGTCCTAGGAAGATAAACGAGCCGATCGGGCGTTTTGGATCTTTCAAACCAGCACGGGCACGGCGGATTGCACGCGAGATGGATTTGACTGCTTCATCTTGACCAATGACGCGATCGTGCAAAATCTCTTCCATCTTCAGCAAACGCTCTGTTTCTTCTTCCTTCAGCTTCAATACAGGAATACCCGTCCAACTCGCCACTACTTGCGCGATGTCTTCTGGCGTAACCTCCATGTTCAGCTGGCCTTGGCGCTCTTTCCAGTCTTTTTTCGTTTTATCCAGTTCTTCACGCAGTTTTTGCTCCTGATCGCGAAGTGCTGCTGCTTCCTCGAACTCTTGTGATTGTACGGCAGCGTCTTTTTCCTTGCGTACCTCTTCCAGACGTCCCTCCAGCTCTTTGAGGTTTGGTGGAACCGTAAAGGATTGCAAGCGAACTTTGGAGGCCGCCTCGTCGACCAAGTCGATAGCCTTGTCAGGCAGGAAGCGTTCCGTAATATAGCGGTCAGACAGTTTTACTGCCTGCTCGATTGCTTCATCGGTAATTTTGACACGATGGTGGGCTTCGTAACGATCACGAAGGCCATGCAGGATACGAATCGCATCCTCCGGTGTCGGTTCATCAACCTGAATCGGTTGGAAACGACGCTCCAGTGCCGCGTCTTTTTCGATGTACTTGCGATATTCATCCAGCGTAGTGGCACCCACGCACTGTAGCTCGCCACGTGCCAGAGCAGGCTTCAAAATGTTGGAGGCATCAATTGCGCCTTCTGCTCCACCAGCACCAATCAAGGTGTGCAGCTCATCAATAAACAGGATGATGTTTCCTGCTTGG
This sequence comes from Brevibacillus sp. HB1.4B, assembly GCF_013284285.1. Taxonomy (NCBI): domain Bacteria; kingdom Bacillati; phylum Bacillota; class Bacilli; order Caryophanales; family Paenibacillaceae; genus Brevibacillus; species Brevibacillus sp. HB1.4B. Next base: position 5,215 of record NZ_JABSUT010000019.1, on the reverse strand, counting down.
CGAATTTCGTCCATGATTTTTTTCAGACGATCTTCGAACTCACCACGATATTTGGTTCCCGCAACAACGGTTCCCATATCGAGTGTCATGACGCGCTTATCACGAAGGGTCTCTGGAATTTCGTTGTTCACGATTTTTTGGGCAAGACCTTCTGCGATAGCTGTTTTCCCGACGCCAGGCTCCCCAATCAAAACAGGGTTGTTCTTAGTACGTCTACTAAGTACTTGGATCACACGCTCGATTTCTTTTTGGCGACCAATGACAGGGTCCAGTCCGCCATCACGAGCGATTGCAGTCAGATCCCTTGCCAAGCCGTCCAATGTCGGCGTATTCGCCGCTGGGTTCCCTCCAGACGGTTGATGAGATGCCATCATTTCCGAGCTGCCAAGGAGCTGGAGCACCTGTTGACGTGCCTTGTTCAGGCTAACGCCCAAATTGTTCATGATTCTCGCAGCAATGCCCTCTCCTTCACGGATCAAGCCAAGCAAAATATGTTCAGTCCCCACATAGGTATGACCCAGTTTGCGGGCTTCGTCCATTGACAGTTCAATAACCTTTTTGGCGCGAGGTGTATAGTTTGGTGTGTAATTACTACCGGACTGCTCTGTTCCTCGCCCGATTAACGACTCCACTTCACTCTGGATTTTATCGAGGCCAAGCCCAAGTGATTGCAATGCCTTCGCCGCAATCCCTTCGCCTTCTCGAATGAGTCCCAGCAGCACATGCTCTGTCCCAATATCTTTGTGTCCGAGACGAACCGCCTCTTCCAGGGCAAGCGCCAGTACTTTTTGTGCTCGTTCTGTAAAACGTCCAAACATCATATCGTACACCTCCGTATAACCGTGTTTTTTCTCTATATGGTTAACAATTGCGTGATACCATTACGATTACTCTTGTGATTCTACTACGCGCAGACGTTCGCGAATCAGCCGTGCCCTTCTTTCGTCGCGTTGGTCCGGAGTGAGCTTTTGTCCAGCGTGGTGTTGTAAAAACCCCGGCTGTGTCGTGACCAACAGTTCGTTTAGGACGAGCGGAGATACATTTGGAATAATACCTAGATCAATCCCCAAACGTACATCGGACAGGCGCTGAGCCGCCTCCTTTGACTCTACTGTGCGAGCGTACATCAGGATGCCATACGACCGAAAAATCCGATCCTCTAAAGAAACCCGGGTATGCTCCAGCAAATAAGTACGTGCCACACGCTCTTGCTCAATAATCTGTCTGGCTACACCGTAGAGATTGGAAAGGATATCTGACTCAGACATCCCCAGTGTGACCTGATTGGATAACTGAAAAAGATTCCCTAGAGCTTCGCTGCCCTCTCCGTAAATTCCTCTAACAACTAGACCAACTTGATTAATTGCCTGTAAAATTCTGCTGATCTGCTGCGTCATCACCAGAGCCGGCAAGTGCAGCATTACAGATGCACGAATACCCGTACCCACATTGGTTGGGCAGCTTGTCAGATATCCTCGTGTTTCGTCGAAAGCGTAGTTCAAGTTTTTCTCAAAAATGTCGTCTATCTTCGTACCTAATTCCCATGCCTCGTTCAAACGAAACCCGGGTAATAGTACCTGTATTCGAATGTGGTCTTCTTCATTAACCATAATGCTGACAGACTCATCTTCACGAAGTAATACAGCACCTTTGCGAGATTCCTCTGCCAGATGAGGGCTAATCAGATGCTTTTCTACGAGTACCCTTTTTTCTAATGGGTTAATTTGATCCATCTGGATGACCTGAAGCTGATGCCTTTTGCGCATTGCCTCCGAATCGCTTACTTCCGTTACCTTTCTGACGACTTCCTCGCCCTGCGAGTCCGTTGCCAATAACGGAAAGGGGTGCTGGCGCAGGTTACGGGCGATACGCAGCCGTGTACTAATGACAATGTCGGAATCAGGACCTTCTCCTTTCATCCAATTGCTCCACGGGTTTTGCATAAACTGCTTTTGGGACATAACCAGCTAACCTCCCTTGCTACGATTGGGCCATTTTTTGTTCCAATGCTCGAATTCGATCACGCATTTCTGCTGCCTTCTCGAACTCTTCACTTGCGACATGACTTTGCAGTGCTTGCTTTAGTTGTTCCAGCTCTTTACGGATCTTCAATTTGCCACCGGTACGCTCTGGTACTTTTCCACTATGCTGTGTGTTTCCGTGAATCCGGCGGAAAAGGGGGTCCAGTCGGTCACCCAAAAAGGTGTAGCAATCACTACAGCCAAATCGTCCACTTTTACTAAATTGAGAATATGTGAGTCCACATGTTTCGCATTGAAGCGGCTTATTCGTTGCCGTTTCGCGTCCATTCTTTTGCATGGGATCAAATTTTAAAAGTCCTGACAGGAGATTGTTGATGCTGAAGTTGTGAAAGCCGGTAAAGACGTCCCCTTTTTCATGAGCACACTGCTCGCAAATATGGTATTCGGTTTTTTCGCCATTGACGATTTTCGTCAAATGAAGTGTCGCCGGTCGTTTTCCGCATTCCTCACAGTTCATAACATCATACCTCCTTTTACTTCAACAAGATTGCTGCGATCATCTGCTTTAAAATATTTGCCCGCAAACGATCCCGCAATTCAGCTTCTAGCGTCAATACATTTCGCGAGGTAGCGATTTTCATCAAGGTGGCTTCTCTGATGTTGACTAATCCTTCTTCCATTAGTCTTTCTACGATCGCATTTCCCACGCTCTGACTGATGCTCTCACCAATCAGTTCTTCTGTTAGCAATTCCTGCAAGCGTGCTTTGCTGACAATCTGCACCTTGCGTATACGAATATACCCGCCGCCCCCGCGCTTACTCTCTACAATGTATCCTTTTTGAACGGTAAAGCGCGTATTGATGACGTAATTGATCTGAGACGGCACACATTGAAAATGGTCGGCAAGCTCACTACGCTGAATCTCGATCGATCCATTGGGACTGTTTGTAATGATGCTTTTCAAGTGATGTTCAATGATGTCCGAGATGTTACGCAAGTCATCGCCTCCTATTCCTCTGTGTATGTTCTTATGAGGTTACCTATTGACTTTGACTATCTTTGACGTTAATTATAATGGGTTTAGTGCGTGCCCGCAAGTGTCCCTTACACATTCTAGTGTGGGCAAAAGAAGGTCGCTTGAAACTTGGACATGATCAACAAAAAAACCACTCCCTGAGGAATGGTTTATGTTTGTTCTTGTGTATTGGTGTCGATTGCTGGCAAATGATTCAGTAGCTGAGTGAAGCTGGTGATGATGACATCTGCCCCATCAAGCTCCCCTGGTTTGGCGAAACCGAAGTCGCATCCAATGGTAAATAAACCGTTTGTCTTGCCTGCTTCCACGTCGGAGTGACGATCTCCTACCATGATGGCTTGCCCGATTTTGTAATCCGACAACAATTTTGCAACCAGGTCATTTTTGGAATGCGTACGGAATCGGCCGGCTGAGTACAGATCGGTCATCAGCGGCTTTAACTCGTATTCCTGACAAATGGCATCGATGTACTCTTCTTGCCCATTACTTGCTACAAACAAAGCAAATCCTTTCTCACGCAGTGTTTCCAAGGTTGATTTTACATCCGGATATAGCTCGGTCACTCTTTCTTTGAGTAATTGGATTTCATTATCTAGCAAGAAGGCGTCTGCTGAGCGAATGGCTTCCTCACTCGCGCCCGGCAGCAATTTGTCCCAGATCTGCTCGATCGTCATTCCCAGTACATTGATCAGTTCACGCTCGTCAGGGGTTTCCCCTTGCCATAGCCCTTGTTGACGAAGCTGGTCAAACGTTCGAATAAATGCGGGGGTCGATAGCTTTTCTGTTTGCAGTAACGTGCCATCCATATCAAATAATATGGCGAATGGTACAGTCATGGGTTCCTCCATTTTGTCTGGCTAGGCAGCTATTCTACTTCTCTTGACAACATATTCATATCATCCATGATAAACTCGGTAATTCGTTGTGCAGCATCTGGCTTTGAAATTTTCTGTCCCATTCTACGCATATAGTCCACCTTGGACGGGCTATGCAATAGTTCATCGATAAAGTAAATCAATTGCTCCGAGAGATTGGCATGTACCGCACATCCATTATTGAGCAAAAAGTGGCTGTTCCTCTCTTCTTGTCCAGGCAGAGGGTTGTAAATAATCATGGGTACCCGTTTACTCATTACTTCAGCTGATGTAAGTCCGCCTGATTTGGTGACAATTAAATCAGCCGTCTCCAAGTATTCATGGAAGTTATTGATGAATTTTAGTGGAACGACTTCATGGCGATACGTACGATTTATCACTTTATTGTACAGCTTGTCGTTTGTCCCTGTTAACACAAAAGTTTTCAGAGGAATGTTAATCTCTTCTAGACCATCTAATACCTTTTCCATCGAGCCGAGACCCAATCCGCCCCCTGAAAGAATAATGCTCTTTTGTCCAGGAGCGAGGCCCAGCTTTTGCCGAATCAAATCAGGGTCCAATGGTAAGCTGAATTTTTTCATAATGGGAATGCCCATCGGAATGAATTTTTGATGATCCTGACGATAAACGTCTAACAAGTAATACAGTTGTTCATGGCCGATGAAGTAATAATTGATATGGTGATTAATCCACGAAGGATGGATGGTATAGTCAGTAATGATCGTATAGATTGGTTCCTTCCAATCATTTCTCCCCTTCAGGACGGAGAGCATACAGCTTGCAAACGGATGCGTAGCAATAAAGGCATCAGGCTGTACACTGTTGATCAGCTTTTTCAGTTTGTTTGCCAATAACTTATTCATCAGCACATTCATATCGAAGAAACGGGTTTTTTCCGTATTATGGTAAATCCTTCCCCACATCTTGGGTGACAGCCTTAACAGATTCATATAGCTTTCTAGCAAAATCTTGTGAAAGGTGGGGCTAATATATTCCAACGTATCGATGATCATTGATGTGCAACCACTCTCGGCCAAGCTTTCCTGCATGGCCCGCGCTGCCTGGTTGTGTCCGTTACCGATGGAAGCGGAAAAGATTAGAATTTTTTTCATGAACGATTCTCCTTCATAACCTCGCCTACTCCAACGCCTGGATCAGGTACCTTCTCATGTTAGTCTACCCCAAGACCCGTCTGCAAGAGGGAACTTGTCGGTCATTCGGCCTAACTTATCGACAAAATAATCGCGAGTTTGACTTTTTGCTATAAAAACGAAAAACCTCCTTACCCATTCTGGGGTAAAGAGGTTGGTTTCATTCCCTG
>NZ_JABSUT010000018.1:0-71386 GCF_013284285.1 Brevibacillus sp. HB1.4B | reverse complement strand
GTTTTGACTGGCTTTTTGTACGGTAAGTTTGGATAGTCTAATACTATATTAGCCTTGAACAGCACAACAGAGCCCGAACAATCTTTAGTTCCCATGGATTAAGCACAAGTATGTCAAAAAGAGTAAGGAAAAAATGAAATATTTCAACGAATAATGATACACATTTTGACATACAGAATACGGTTTGTTTCCTGATGTGTCATAAAGCATGCTTTTTGACAGTGTTCAGAATTATGCTTACTCTTTGCAGCTAAAGATGCTGGTGGATGAACTGCGTGATCTTGAATTCGGATAGGTACCTTTTTCGCTTGTTTCGGCAACGCTTTAGTAGATGATTCGATTGACTAGAAAAATACATCAAATATTGGAGGCAGCCAAGCGAACGTAACTTCTACTAACCATTCCGACACAGTAGTTATCTCTGAATACCACTATACACAAAGGGCAGAATATACATGTTCATGTAACTGGAAGGAGGTCGTTACATAATGGATAGGCAAACACTGGCTGCACATGAATCACTTGAAATCCATGAAGCACTCAACTTCAAGACACTCTGCCTTGCCAAGTCTAAATTGATGCAAGGCATCGTATTCGATCAGGATCTAAAAGCATTGATGCAAAAAGACGTAGAACAAACTACGCAAGCAATTGCCGAGCTACAGGCAGTCTATCAGAAAGCTCCATTCCAAGCCCCGGTTCCGCAAAATCGCCCTACTCCTATATTGAATTGAAGGTGATACTCGAATGAATAACGATTATCAAGATCCGATTAATGCGTTACACATGCCGGAGATGGCTGATATGACGTTTGCCATGGATTTCCTCGTCCGTTCCAAAGAGGGCGTCCGAAACACGGCAATCGCCCTGACAGAAACAGTATCCCCTGAGGCTAGAGCGGTACTTCGCAAGCAGCTCCACCAAGGGATCGCTATCCATCAAGAAATTGCTGAGCTCATGATTAGTAAAAAATGGTTCCACCCTTACGAACTCAATGAACAATATCAATTGGACCAGCTTTCGGCCTTGAACACCATCCAAATTGGACAAATGAAGCTTTTCCCTGAGGATACCTCGCGCAAAGGCATGTTCGATCGGACGCCAGATGAACAATAATATTGGAGGAACAATGGATGAAAGCTGTTACATATCAGGGCATTAAGAACGTCGTGGTAAAAGAAGTTCCAGATCCAAAGATCGAGAAACCCGACGATATGATTATCAAGCTGACCAGCACAGCAATTTGCGGATCTGACCTGCATTTAATCCACGGAATGATTCCGAATTTGCAAGAAGACTATATCATCGGCCATGAACCAATGGGTATTGTTGAAGAGGTTGGCCCGGGCGTAACCAAGCTGAAAAAGGGAGATCGCGTCATTATTCCATTCAATATTGCCTGCGGGGAGTGCTTCTACTGCAAGAACCAGTTAGAAAGCCAATGCGATAATTCAAATGAGAATGGGGATATGGGTGCTTACTTCGGCTATTCAGGCACGACTGGCGGTTATCCTGGAGGACAAGCCGAGTATTTACGGGTGCCCTTCGCAAATTTCACCCATTTCAAGCTCCCTGAAAACTGCGAAGTGGAAGACGAAAAGCTGTGTCTGATCGCCGATGCCATGACGACCGCTTACTGGAGCGTTGATAATGCCGGTGTGAAAAACGGAGATACAGTCATTGTTTTGGGCTGCGGTCCAGTGGGACTTCTTGCACAAAAGTTTTGCTGGCTGAAGGGCGCAAAACGTGTAATCGCGGTCGACTATGTCGATTACCGCTTGCAGCATGCAAAGCGTACGAACAATGTGGAAATCGTAAACTTTGAGCAAGAGAAAAATATTGGAAGCTATCTGAAGGAAATGACAAAGGGTGGCGCTGATGTTGTCATTGACGCTGTTGGTATGGACGGGAAAATGTCCGATTTGGAGTTTCTCGCGAGTGGCCTAAAACTGCAAGGGGGCGCAATGGGTGCGGTGGTTATCGCTTCTCAAGCCGTGCGGAAGGCTGGCACGATTCAAATTACCGGTGTCTACGGAGGACGATATAATGCGTTTCCTCTTGGCGACATCATGCAACGCAATGTCAATATTCGTTCGGGACAAGCCCCAGTCATCCACTACATGCCGTATATGTACGAACTCGTGACGTCAGGCAAAGTGGATCCCGGCGACATCATCACCCACGTTATCCCTTTGAGCGACGCGAAGCGCGGATACGAAGTGTTCGATACGAAGACGGACAACTGCATCAAAGTTGTTCTAAAGCCTTAACTAGATCGTGGAAAGGGAGGCTGTCCTTCGATGGCATATGGATTGCACGAACAGCTGGAGGTTCATGAGATTGCTGCTTTTAAAACCATTTGCTTGACCAAATCCAAGACCATGCAAGCATTGGTTGCGGACGAAGCGTTAAAACAAATTTTAGCCGATGATGTTCATGTATCTACTAGACAGCTTCAGGAGCTGAGCTCGTTGCTAACAAATGCAGCTACATAGGAGGTGGAAGACAAGATATGGCTGGTATTCTTCAAGATATGATCGGCATGGGTGGCATGACGGATCAAGTAGTGGCAATGGACTTGCTAATCTCAGCCAAGAGTGGTGTGAGAAATTACGCCATGGCTCTAACCGAAACAGGCACTCCGGAAATAAAAGCTACGCTTACCAAACAATTGGAAGAAGCGATTGATTTGCACGAAAAAATTAGTACGTACATGATCGAGCAGGGCTGGTACCACCCTTGGAATGTTAACGAGCAGATTAAGTTGGATCAACAGAATATCCAAACAGCGTTGAATTTGCCATAAAGCACCCTTCGAAGTGTGCTTTTTCTCACAAGAAGACCAGCATGGGCGTCATTTCTACGGTGGAAGTTGGAAGGGGGGACCCGGAAAACATCCAGGTAAAAAAATGATTCTGGCTTCATTTTATGAGACAGTAATATCCTTTTTATTTCCTCACGCTGTGAAAATGTTAGAGACGCCATGGGCGTCTTTTTTCATTATCGCTGATAATCAAAAAAACAACCGAATGTACCTTCTGTCGCGTGATCGTGAAGGGCCATAGAGTTAGTACTTCTTACTGTGAATGACATAGATTCATCTATTCTCGCTAATTCATTTTGAAGTATTTCAAGATCATCTAAATCCATTTCGATTTTTTGTACGAGCTTATTCCAAACTTGCAAAGTATCTTGCCAATTAAGTAAATTGAACTAATAACAAATAACATCGGCAATAATGACTATATGGCTCAATCAACGTAACATACGATTCTTGTTTTTACATGGGGTTACGATGTGTTTCGTAGATCAACCGTATATAGATATTTTGAAACCAGGGGAGGATTAACATTGAAGGTTTTAGTAGTAGAAGATGACAAGACCATTGCAGATGGTTTGCACTATTCGCTTTCCAGTGAGGGTTATGAAGTCGTTCTTTGTGAAGGGAAACAAACTGCAATTGAAACAATCAAGCAACAACGTTTTGATATTTATTTACTGGATCTAACTTTGCCAGATGGTAATGGCTATGAGATTTGCGAATATGTAAAAGAAAATCAGGAGGCACCTGTCATCTTCTTGACGGCGTGTGATGATGAAATCAATGTGGTTCGGGGGTTAGATATGGGAGCAGACGACTATATCACAAAGCCGTTTCGTATTCGGGAGCTGATTAGCCGAATGAAGTCATCCCTTAGGCACTATCAAAAAGACCATACCCCGACTGACAACGTGAAGATTGGAAATGTTGTCGTAAATACGAAACTGGCTAAAGTGTACAAAGGAACCGAGGAAGTGATGCTGACTGCTTTAGAATACCGTTTACTGTTGGCATTCATAAATAATAGAGGGCAAGTTCTGTCCAGAAATCAGTTGTTAGAGGGCATTTGGGATCTAGATGGTAACTTTATCAATGACAATACCCTTTCTGTCTACATTAAGCGGCTTCGAGAAAAGTTGGAGGATGATAGCCAGAATCCCAAAGTGATAGAAACCGTACGCGGACTTGGCTATCGAATGAGTGGAAGTCATGCTTAAAAACAAAGAAATACGGAAGTTATGTATGTATAGCGTGCTTATTTCCATCATGGGGATCACAATTCTTTGGATAATCGATTGGAGAGCGGGGATTGTGGCGATTGCCATGGTATTTCTGCTCCTTTCCTGTTTTTTCCTGTTTACCCGCAAACGCTATCAGGACATCAGTAAGCTTGCTTATTATTTGGCTTCTGTCTATTCAGGCCAACCCACGATGGATATTAGGGATAACGTTGAGGGTGAATTGAGCATTCTGAAAAATGATATTTATAAAGTCACATTAACGTTGTCTGAGCAGTCTACTCTTCTGAAAAAGGACAAACAATACTTGGCAGATACTCTTTCGAACATCTCCCATCAACTAAAAACGCCACTTGCCTCCATGTTTGTCATGGCTGATTTGTTAAACAACCCGAGTCTGCCAAAAGACAAGAGGGAGGAGTTCTTAGGCAAGATTATCAATCAGCTAAAGCGTATTGAGTGGCTCGTGACTTCATTGCTCAAGCTGTCCAAAATCGATGTGCAGAGCGTTATTTTCAAGAAGGAATCCGTATCTGTCAAAAAAATGATAAACAAGGCATTAGAACCACTCCTTGTCCCCATGGAATTAAAAAATCAGGAGCTTTCTTTTTCCTGTAAAGAAGACCTTTTCGTGTATGGAGATGAAAACTGGACGGTAGAAGCCATTTTGAACGTAATTAAAAACGGGATTGAGCATACACCGGTTGGGGGACGTATTGCTATTTCGTGTGAGGAAACAGCATTGTATACACAAATTGTCATTGCCGACAGTGGCGAGGGGATTAGCCCGGAAGATGCTCCACACATTTTTGAACGATTTTATAAAGGGAAGAATGCTGGAGCGGATAGTATTGGAATAGGGCTAGCAATGTCAAAAACAATCTTGCAAAGTCAAAACGCCGATGTGTTTATGGAAAGCCAGATTGGTGTAGGCACAGCATTCAAAATCAAATTCTACAAGCAAATGATGTAGATGACAAAATTGTAAGATTGAATGTCACCGACGAGACATCTTTGGCAGCTATTCTATACGTAATAACGAATCTAGGAGGTTCATGATGGAGATTTTGCGAGTAGAGAACCTGTCAAAGACGTACGGTGATGGTGAAACAGCTGTTACTGCACTGAACGATATCTCATTTTCCGTACAAAAAGGGGAGTTTGTGGCGATCATTGGACCATCTGGTTCAGGGAAGTCTACCCTTCTACATATTCTGGGGGGCGTTGATACACCCACATCCGGTAAGGTGATTGTTGACCAGACTGATATGTACGCGATGAATGAAACGGCACTGGCCATCTTCAGACGCAGACAGATTGGGCTTATCTATCAATTCTACAATCTGATCCCTGTCCTTAATGTAGAGGAAAATATTACCCTACCATTGCTGTTGGACGGTAGAGAAGTAAATCAAGATATCTTTTCCGATATCGTAGAGACTCTAGGTCTTCAACAGCGATTAAAGCATCTGCCAAACCAGCTTTCTGGAGGACAGCAGCAGCGTGCGTCCATTGGCCGTGCATTGATTAGCAGTCCCGCCATTGTATTGGCTGACGAGCCTACGGGGAATCTAGACAGCAAAAACAGTGCTGAGATTGTGAAGCTCTTGAAAAAACTACACAAAGAGCGGCATCAAACCCTGATTGTTATTACACATGACGAAAACATTGCCTTACAAGCAGACCGTATTATCGGCATTCAGGATGGCAGGATTTCTAGAGATGAGGTGATCAGGCGATGAATATCGTAAATCAGCTCACGTTACGCTATATGAAGCAGAATAAGAGCCGTACTCTTGTTACAATCATTGGGGTTATCATTTCTGTCGCAATGCTTACAGCAGTATTTTCGATTAGTAGTTCTTTCATGGATATGATGCAGAGAAACACGATTGCCTACACTGGTAAATGGCAGGCAGCTTTTTTCGATGTTACAGGAGAAGATGTTGCGGTTATTACAAATACAGAAGCAATTGAAAGATACGACATTGACCAGGAACTCGGATTTGCACGACTTTCTAACTCTGCAAACAGGGCTAAGCCTTATTTGTATATTACTGGACACAGTAATCATGATGTAATAGGGATCAGCCCAATTGATGGGCGTTTGCCTCAGAATGAAAATGAACTGGCACTTTCATCACAGTTTCTTCAAACTGCCGGTGTTAGCTGGAAGGTTGGAGATGTAGTCACATTAGATTTTGGTAAACGTAGCTTGAATAAAGATGGTACGAGCGAGACGTTGGGCAACAATGATGCCTATCAATCAAAGGAAGTCTTTACGCCTACAAAAACGAAAACATACACCATTACCGGGATTGTTCAAGCACCAGCTAGAGAGCAGGATGCAATGGCTGCATACCGTGCATTTAGTGGTCTTTCAGAGGGTGCCTTGGAGGAGGGTTTCCCCTACACGGTAAGAGTTGAATATAAGGATTTTAAAGGTTTAGGGAATGACATTTATGAAACGAGTGACACGATCGCTAGTAAGGTGAGCGGAGTAAATAATCAAGGTAAATCTAATGGAGTAAAAATCAAGTACAACCGGGATCTTTTGCTTTATTCAGGGATTTCGAGTGATTCCCGCTTTCTTAACACCATGTATCTGGCAGTCCTTACCGTTGGAAGTATCATTCTGATTGGATCTTTCTCACTCATCTACAACGCGTTTTCGATCTCGCTTTCAGAGCGTAGTCGCACTTTAGGGATGTTATCTAGCGTAGGGGCAACCAAACAGCAAAAAAGGGCTTCTGTATTTTTTGAAGCTGCTGTGATCGGGGTCATAGCGATTCCAGCTGGGTTGTTTTTCGGGTCCATTGGTATTGGGGTTACTCTCCATTTGCTTAGTCCATTCATTCAAAAAATGTTTGTCGTTAGTGAACCGATGCGATTGGTGATAGAGCCGTACAGTATGATTGCTGTCATTTTGTTTTCCATTTTGACGCTGCTCATTTCTGCGTGGTTTCCAGCAGTGAGGGCATCGAGAATTACACCGATAACTGCGATCCGCCAGACAAAGGATATCGAAATAAAAGGAAAAGATGTACGTACATCCAAAATGACCCGTAAGTTGTTTGGATATGAAGCGGAACTAGGATTAAAAAATCTGAAAAGGAATAAACACCACTATCGCTCAACGGTCTTTTCTCTTGCGATCAGTGTAATCTTGTACCTTGCTGCTGCTTCCTTTTCGTTGTATATGGATAAGTCCTATAATATGGCACAAGCACCGCTACCATATGATCTGTCCGTATACGCAAGGGGAGCCGATTGGGAAAGGGTACGTTCATTAACAAATGATTTGATGTCTGTCCAAAACGCAACAACAAAAGTGAAGACTCAACTTCTTTATAATGATCTATACCTCAACGAAAACGAGGTTACCACAGACATCTCCAGTCGCCATACTCTTAATCCAGATGGGAAATACAACATGTCTGCAAAGATTGTTTCTCTTGATGAGGCTTCTTTTGCAGCGTACCTGCAATCCGCGGGGATTGATGCAAAGAAATGGGAAGGTGACGAGATTTCCGCCATACTTGTCAATCAGATCACCTTGAAGGAAAAACATAATTTTACAGATATCACTCAACTAACCGTACAAGAGGGATCAGAAATACCTCTCACTATGATTGAAGGAGCTAAAGTCCGAATTGCTTCTATCACGGATAAACGTCCACCTTTTATGCTACGATACGAGGAAGATGTTTCTAGCGTGACATTTGTCGTTTCTGAACGAGACTTTGACAAGCTACGAGAACTAGGTAACGATATGCTGACTGAGCAAATTTTCAGCGAGGTTGAATTTACAACAGGGCAGTCTGCGGCATTGGAAAATGAAATAAACCCAATTATTAACAGATATCCAGATGTATATGTCTATACGACCAATCTGATTGCGGAGCGTCAGGATGCACTGAATCGCGCCACAGTCACATCCGTATTCCTTTATGGGTTTGTGGTTCTCATCGGACTCATTTGCATGGCAAATATTATCAACACGATTTCGACAGGGATGGCCTTGAGAAAACGTGAGTTTGCGATGTTGGCTTCCATAGGCATGACACCAGAGGGCATGAAGAAAATGCTACGCTTCGAAGGATTCTTTTATGGAATGAAGTCACTTATTTACGGTTTACCGATTAGTTTATGCGTGATGTTTTTCATCTACATGAGCCTTAGCCGTAATTTTGAATTTGCTTTTACGTTGCCTTGGGCGAATCTCATCCTTGCAGGGATAGGTGTGTTTTTCATTGTAGGTACATCCATCCTCTATGCGACTAGAAAATATAAAGAACAGAGTATTGTTGAATCGCTGAAGAACGAAAATATCTAATGTAGCGGGTAATTTTGGGACTAGCGAAGAATGGTTATTCAAGCCATAAAAAAGAAGGATAAAAATCACAACGATTTTCATCCTTCTTTTTGCTATTTTAATGATTTTTAACTACTTCTTGCCCCCGCACATTCCACGTAAGAGCAAAAACAAGAGCAGCCAATGCGCACGAAGCCGTCAGCAACATAAATCCTGCATCCCAGCCGGAGGCATCAACGATAACCCCCATCAATGCATTCGCTGTGACTGTACCGCCCAGGTAACCAAACAGACCCGTCAGCCCTGCAGCGGTTCCGGCAGCTTTTTTCGGAACAAAATCAAGGGCTTGCAAACCAATCAGCATGACTGGACCGTAAATCAGGAAACCGATAGCGATCAGGCAAATCATATCGACCACGGAATTTCCAGGTGGGTTGAACCAGTAGACCAGAACAGCGATCAATACGCCGAGCATAAAGACAAATCCTGCGGGTCCACGGCGGCCCTTGAACAATTTATCGGACAGCCAGCCGCACAGGAGCGTTCCCGGGATACCTGCCCATTCGTACAGGAAGTAGGCAACGCTCGACTTGCTCATATCAAAGCCTTTTTCTTCACTCAAATAGGTCGGCGCCCAGTCGAGAACACCGTAACGGACGAAGTAGACGAAGATGTTGGCAATCGCGATTGCCCAAACCCATTTGTTGTTCAACACATATTTGAAAAGGATTTCTTTTGTGGAGAATTCTGTTTCAAACGTTTTCTTCTCTTTGTTTGGATAGTCATTGCGATATTCTTCAATAGGTGGCAGGCCGACTGACTGCGGCGTATCGCGAATTAAGAAATACGTAATGAATCCAAAGACAATGGCAACCAGAGCAGGCAGGACAAACACGCCTTCATACCCGGAAGAGGTATAACCCGAAAGTCCGGTGAACATTGCTACACCTGCAACAGCGAGGGGGGCCATCAAGCCTCCACCAACGTTATGGGCTACATTCCAAATGGCTGTTTTATTTCCTCTTTCACTTACACTAAACCAGTGTACGAGAACACGCCCGGATGGAGGCCAGCCCATTCCCTGGAACCAACCGTTCAGGAACAGCATCACAAACATGATCGAGACGGATGAAGTGAAGTAAGGAACAACGCCCATCAGCAAACTAATAAGTGCAGAAAGAATTAAACCGGCAGGCAAGAACATTCGCGGGTTGCTTCGGTCTGAAAAAATGGCCATTACAAACTTGCTGATCCCGTAGGAAATCGAAATGGCGGATAACGCAAAGCCGAGCTCTGATCTTGTAAATCCTTCTTTAATCAAATAAGGCATGGCGAGCGAGAAGTTTTTGCGGATGAGATAGTACGCCGCATAACCGATGAAGATTCCGAGAAACACCTGAAGCCTGAGCTTTTTATACTCAGAATCAATTTGTTCGTCAGGCAATCTGTCAATCGGCGGTGCAGGCTTAAACAGCTTGAGCATCTTATTCCTCCCCCTTAGTGATTTCTAACAATGATGGCGATACACGTAAAAAAACCCATACCTTAATGGCGCTTTCAAAAATGAAAGTGCCAAAAAGTATGAGTCTCCGAATCTCCATCATAGTTAACTTGTTAAGTGTATTCTATTATTCTGTGAAAACGTTGTCAACGAAGTTATTCTGGGTTATTTTTCCAAACAAAGATGCGATCTATAGCGAACGGTCATGTAATCGTATACGCTGGAAGTATGATATGTCTGTCTCTGTGGGAGGCAGGCTAAGAAAATTTTCCGCAAAAACGCGGTCGCACCTCTTCGAAAAAGCCTCGATAGAGGTTTTCTTATGTATACTTTATTCATAAAAATACATTTTTTCCAAATATAAGGATATCTTTATATTAGCTCATCTGTAAGAGGGGGGTTAAGCAAAGATGTAAATGACACTCTTTTTTGCACAAGTAAAAATGAAGGAGGCTTTGTTTGATGCATTTGATGAGAAAAGCAGGAGTTTTGGTAGTGCTGTCGCTTATCTTAATTTTTTCTATATTTCCGCAGTCTTCACACGCCATGACACCGTGGACTCCTAACACCGTATACAAGTTAGGAGACATGGTTACATACCAAGGGCAAGATTATAAATGTACATTTGCTCATACATCGCTTGTCGGATGGGAACCACCCAACGTACCGACACTGTGGCAACTGCAAGGTCCCTCTGTTCCCGATACCATTCCACCTACGTCCCCCACAAATCTTAGTGAAGTAGGGATATCAAGTAGTTCGGTCAGCTTATCTTGGTCAGCTTCTACGGATAACATAGCTGTTCAGGAGTATCTCGTCTACAACGGAGATACACTCGCTGGTACATCGAGTACAACTTCCTATACCGTGACTGGGCTTCTAGCAAATACGACATATTCATTCACGATACAGGCAAAAGATGCCGCAGGCAATGTATCCCCACCCAGCGCCTCGATAACCGTAACAACTTTATCTAAATCCCCAAATGAACCGGTATCCAAACGAGTTTTGATCGGCTACTGGCATAATTTTGACAATGGTTCTACGGTACTCAAGCTAAGAGATGTCTCAGATAAATACGATGTAATCAATGTTGCGTTCGCAGAACCAGTCGGTGGCGATCATGCGACAATGGGATTCGTGCCGTTCAATGCATCGATTGAGGAATTTAAGTCGGATATCGCCTTCTTAAAATCAAAAGGGAAGAAGGTCCTCATCTCGATTGGCGGAGCGAATGGTACAGTAGAGCTGACGACGGAAGCTGCCAAACAAAATTTTATAACCTCGATGACCTCGATCATTCAAACGTATGGTTTTGATGGTATGGATATTGATCTGGAAGGGAGCTCCCTGTCGCTAAATGCGGGGGACACTGATTTTAGAAATCCGACAACGCCTAAAATTATTAACTTAATTTCAGCGACTCAGACGATCACGACTACATTTGGCCCATCCTTCATTTTGACGATGGCGCCAGAGACGGCTTATGTCCAAGGAGGTTACGCTTCCTATGGTGGGCCGTGGGGCGCTTATCTGCCTGTGATTCATGCCCTTCGCGATCGAATGAATTATATCCACGTCCAACACTATAATTCCGGAGCGTTAGAAGCATTAGATGGTCGTACGTATCAACAAGGAACGGCTGATTTCCAAGTAGCGATGGCAGAAATGTTATTGAAGGGATTCCCTATCGGTCGTAATCCTAATAACATGTTTCCGGCCTTGAGGGAAAACCAAGTCGCAATCGGGCTACCTTCTGCTCCAAGTGCTGCCGGGGGAGGCTATACGTCTCCTGCCGATATCCAGAAAGCACTTCAATACTTGGTAAAAGGCACGTCTTTTGGAGGAACTTACAAACTCCAAAATCCAGCTGGATATCCGCAGTTCCAAGGAGTTATGACCTGGTCTATCAACTGGGATGCAAAAAATAACTATTCGTTTGCCAATCATGTTCGCACTTCGCTTGATTCACTGAGTCAGTAATGACGGAATCTTCATGCAAAAAGAGAGTGACCCAGAATTTAACCAGCGGGGCAAGCAGAATGCTAGGTTGCACGTCTGGCGTTTCCGCATTCAAAAACTCGAGTTCCTTAGCGTACAGGGACTCGAGTTTTTATTTTATCCCAATCTTTGGTTGAAGGATTCACCATTTACGGAGTTACTCGACCGAAACCTCAACCGACATCAACAAATGGGCAAAGGGGAAGCTTATTTTTTAGTCCTATACAAAATCAGGATAAACTGGTGCACATCGACATATAATCGCTTAAAATAAGTGTACCAACCAATAAGGAGGCTATTTACATGAGAAACGGAATGAAGAAAAGCCCACAAACTTATAAGGGTGGAACACTTTCGCTACTATCATGATGTAAATAGTGTCCCCCTTGTAAGTGTTTTGAAAAAAACACGAAAAAAGGGGTAAATCATGAGATTCCCAGTCAAAAAATTTCTCTCCTACTACAAACCGTATGTCATGGTGTTTCTGTCGGTATTGGCATGTACCTTTGTTGTATCTGCTTTGACTTTGGTGTTTCCTTTGCTAGTTCGGTATGTGACGAAGGATATCCTCGAAGGAGATTTGTCCACGGCGCTACAGGAAGTGTACGGGATGGGTGGACTGATGCTTGTTCTTGTCATCGTCCAAAACATCGCTAACTTCTATGCAGACTATAAAGGACATGAGATAGGAGCTCGTATGGAGCGGGATATGCGCAGTGAGCTATTCGCTCATATGCAGAAGCTCTCGTTTCGTTTTTATGATAAGGAAAAGACCGGTAAGCTCATGTCGCGTTTGACGAACGATCTGTATATGCTTGCGGAGCTATATCATCACGGTCCAGAAGACTACTTGAAATACTTCATTCGATTTGTTGGGGCATTTGTGATTTTATTTATGATCAATGCTCCGCTAACGATGGCTGTATTTTGTTTCTTGCCGATCTTAATGCTTTTCTCTGTGTATTTTAACAAGATGCTGAACAGAGCATTAACAAGGAATAAAGAAAGAATCGCAGACGTTAACGCGCAGGTAGAGGATAGTTTGTCAGGAATCCGTGTGGTCAAATCGTTCGCGAACGAGCACGTGGAAATCGAGAAGTTTAACCGGGAAAATAATCGTTTCCTGGAAAGCCGTAAGAATACCTACAAAGCGGAAGCGTATTTTTACAATAGCGTTGAAACGATTATTCAGTGTATCACGATAACGGTGATCATTTTTGGCAGTGCCAACATCGTCAACCAAACCTTGGACTTGGCAGATTTGATCACTTTTTTATTGTATATCAACTTCATGATGGAGCCGATTCAGCGCCTGACCCAGATGAGCACACTGCTGCAAGAAGGAATAACGGGCTTTCAGCGTTTTATGGAATTGATGGCCGTGAAGCCGGATATCGAAAACAAACGGGATGCGCTGGCTATATCAGAGGTGCTTGGTGAAGTTGAGTTCCAGCAGGTTTCGTTCCGTTATGAAGAGCAGTTGGACGATATTTTTGTAAACCTGTCGATGACGGTACATCCCGGAGAGTACGTAGCATTAGTGGGACCATCAGGTGCGGGAAAAACGACGTTATGTTCGCTGGTTCCCCGTTTTTATGATGTGACAGGTGGAGACGTATACCTCGACGGGATCAATGTGCGTGATATCGACCTACAGTCGTTACGAGATAAAATCGGAATCGTCCAACAAGATGTCTACCTCTTTGCGGGAACCGTGATGGAAAACATCCGCTACGGAAAACCAGCAGCAAGCGACGAAGAAATCATCATGGCAGCCAAACAAGCGAATGCCCATGACTTTATCATGGGATTGCCAAATGGATACGACTCCGAGCTCGGACAACGAGGTGTCAATCTGTCTGGAGGGCAAAAGCAGCGCATAAGTATCGCCCGGGTATTCTTGAAGAATCCACCCGTTTTGATATTAGATGAAGCTACGAGCGCACTCGATAATGAGAGTGAAAGCATCGTCAAAGAATCATTAGAATCATTGGCAAAAGGACGTACAACCATTGTTATCGCCCATCGTCTTTCCACGATTCGCAATGCGGAGCGTATTATCGTATTAACCAAAGACGGTATTGCTGAGCAAGGCACACACAAGGAGCTGCTGGCACGCAATGGAGCGTACGCCCATCTCTATGCGAAGCAATTTGATAGGGTTGCTTCTCTGAACTAGAAGGAGAAGAAAAGAAAAGAGCTACTCTTTTAGGGTAGCTCTTTTTTCTTGGAACAAAACGAAATGAGAACTACGTAGCAAGCACAGCCTGCTTTTGAAACCCACTCATAATCCCAATCAGCATCTCTTTATCCATCTGCAGTTCACTTTGATCCACTTTTTGCAGTAGTTTCTTGGTGTTGTCATTCGGGAAAGAGATACTCCGCTTCCAATAGGAATGGAACAAGCTCATGGATGCATTGAAGGCTTTCTCTTCTTCGGTTAGCAGCTCGTCTGTTTCAAATGGAACAGGAACTAGATTCGGAAAATCCAAGACTTCTTTGATGCAATCGACCACCAATTGTTGGGTAGGTGGAACAGGGTTGGTAGCATGATAGATTTCCTTTTGTTCCCCATGAGTAAGTGCTGCGAGCAAGACAGAAGAGACATAGTCAACCGGAACGAGGTTCGAGTTCACGTCGACATCCACCAAGATCCGGTACTTTTGCTTGTCCCAGCCTTCTGTTCGCGATGCTCTTCTTTTCAGTACGCGAAGACCTTTTAATAATCCATACAACCCAAAAGTGGTATCGGCTTCGCCCGTTTTGGAATCGCCGATAATGATCGACGGTCTGACAATGATGGTCTCCATTTTGTCGCTGTAGGAGAAGACGAGATGTTCCGCCAAGCATTTTGTCTCTTCGTAGTTGTTTACGAAGGAGCGTTCCGGGCTGTACAGCGCTTCTTTTCCTTCTGTTTCGGTGCCGATGGTGTAAGCCGTACTCACATAGATAAAGCGGGGGGAGCGAATGGCTTCTGCGAATTGTAATGTATTTTTTGTTCCCTCTACATTTACCTCGTACGTCTGCGGTTTCTGAGCGGGATCGAAGGACAGGTATGCGGCAATATGGTACATCGCATCTATTTTTTTGTTGAGCTGTCTCAAATCATTTTCAGAGACGCCCAAGTCTTTTTTCGAAACATCACCTAGTAAAATATGTACCCGTGTCCGGTGTTTTTCGGCAAAGCTATGCAACAAATCGCTTGCCTTCTTTTCATTTCGAGCGAGTAAGTAAAGGGTATGGCCTTCGTTTAATAGATCTTGGGAGAGTTTTTTTCCGAGAAAACCTGTTGCTCCGGTTACAAGGATATTCATATGGTTAACCAGCTCCGTATGTTTGTTAGGTAGGGAGTTGCTGAAATATCAATAATTCATTATATGATGAAAAATGCAGCTTTGACGAGTGCGGATGAAACAGTATCGTGAAAATACACTAAAAAACCCTCCAGAGCTGCTACTTTTTAGGTATCTGAATTTTGGGGTGATTAGTAAACTGTCGTGTTTGGGTGTAGTAAAGTTTCAGAGTGGTAGTAATAGGGGAAATATACTTTACATGAACTTGATGAAGGTCAGCACATTTATGGTGCTTTGCCGTCTATCCGTACGCCTTTAGTCGACCTGTGAGGCGGTGTTTGGGCTGTCAAAAACGGTTTGGTTCTGTTGCTCTCACAGCAGCTAGTTAACCTATTTCCATAAGAGAGGAGTCATCACAGATGATCAAAAAGATGTTTACCGGCTATAAAGCTTCGCTATCCAAGCAGATGCTGTTTTTTCTCGTCTTGCTTATCGTTGTTCCTTCTGTCGTTCTCAGCCTTTCCTTGACACAACTGGCACGCAACCAGTTAGAGCGCGAATTGTTGTCCCAAGTTGAATCGGTTACCACGATGATTACACAAGTACTCAATAATTCGTACCGGGATTATTCTGTTACGATCGATAGCTTTGCGGATGTTCAAGTTCCTCCGGGGCAAAATGCGGATACGTATATCTACGATCGTATCCACAACATAGAGAAAGACATCGACAATGTTTTGGCTGCGTTTATGTACTATGACAATCGATACTACAACTCTGCGAAAAAGGAAATTGATCCGACTACGCGAGATTGGTACAAGCAAGCGATTCAGCATAAAGGGCAGATCATTGTGACGCCCCCTTACATCGACGCAGTCAGTGGGAGCTACGTGATTACGTTTGCCAAGACGCTCTCGGGCGGTACAGGAGTAGCGGGTATCGACGTTTCTATCGATCACTTAAACGAGCTGGTAAAGACGTACAAGATCGGTGAAAAGGGATATGTCAGCCTGTTCGATCAGAACAACGTGACGATGTCGCATCCGCGATTCCCACAAGGCAAGCCGCTTGAAGACGAGCGCTTCCAAGTGATGCGTGATCAAGAGCAGGGTTCTTTTGAAATGGACGTTGACGAGCTTCGTGAATATTACCATTTCAACAAGCAAAATTCGCTCGGATTGAACGTCGTTTCCGTGATTGATTGGAGTGAAATCAAGCAAAAAACAGGGCCACTGTTACGGATGTCGTTCATGTTTATCGTGCTTTTGCTTGCCCTTATTGCCTTGTTTGTCTGGATCTTCATGAAACGGACTGTGAGACCTATCCTGCAATTGAAGCAACTGACCGACTCGATCGCGCAGGGGGATTTGACAGTCAGGTCCATCGAGAGCGGAAGAATAGATGAGATTGGACAGCTACAATCCAACTTCAATACGATGTCGCAATCGTTGTCCGATGTTCTGCGTCAAATTACCGATCATTCCGAGCAAATCTCTGCTTCCTCCCAGCATTTGTCTGCCAATTCGGAGGAGAACGTGCAAACGATTGAACAAGTGGCAGCCTCCATGCAAGAAATAGCGTCCATGTCTTCCGATATGAATCGGAGTATAGATACCGTGAAGCAATCGGCGACGCAAGCGCAACAGGAGCTGGATGATGCCATCCGCATTCTGCGTGAGAGCACGGAAATGTCGCAGCTTATCACAGGTTTGGCCAATACCGGAGAGGAGTCCCTCGGAGCGGCGAGACAACAGGTGAATATGATCGTGGAGCATTCCACTCGTTCAAAAGATGAGATGGAGGAGTTAAAAGGGGTTGCTGGAGAAATTAGCGGGGTGACGAATTTTATCCAGGATATCGCCTCTCAGACAAATTTACTTGCGTTGAATGCAGCTATTGAAGCGGCACGTGCCGGGCAAGAAGGCCGTGGATTCGCTGTCGTTGCTGATGAGGTACGCAAGCTGGCTGATCAGACAGGTTCTGCTGCTGAAAAGATCGACAGTCTGATCGGCGAGGTTCAGAATCGCGTCCTGCACATGGTTAGACGTACGGAGGAGGGCGTGGATTCTGCTACAGCGGGAAGTGATTTGACACAATCGGTTGAGCAGCGTTTTACGGAAATGTATGAGGCCATTAACCGCATTGATGCGCACCTCGCGCAAGTAGCTCGCGTCAGCGAAGGGTTGATGCAATCAAATACATTGATGCTTGTGGCCTTTGGTGAATCGAGTGCCATGAGCCAAGCCACTGCACAAGAGGTCGACCAAGTCGCCGCAGCCAGTGAAGAACAGAATGCTTCGATGGAGGAAGTGGCGGCTTCGGCAGCGCACCTTGCTAACATTGCGGAAGAGTTGCAGTCATTGGTTCAGCGTTTTAAATTGCAACGCTAACAGTAGTTGTAGTGATGGAGAGAAAGAAGACCAACAGACGTTGGTCTTTTTTTTTGTCCAAGTAGATCGTAATAGTTACCTAAGTAACGTAAGCGTAACTTCTATTGAATTATCAACAAATGATCGATTTGGACGAGATTTCATGATTACGGTCAGTCCAATTAACGATACGATAAGCGCTTGTGCGGTAGCTTTCGCGTCTATACTCGAATCGAGTTCACCTGTTTGGATACCTCGCTCGATTGTTTCTTGAAAGATGACAGAGAGGTACATTTGGTGTTCCCTTGTCAAAATCTCAAATTTCTCATCATGAGGGGCAAGTTCGACCATGGTATTAATGCAAAAGCATCCGCGGCTGAGACCTTCCGTATATTCCTCGTCGGACACCTCTTTAAAAAAATGGCGAAACGCCTCTTTTACGGATGGATTGTTTTGAAGCTTCGTTCGTATCTCCGAAGCACGAGACATCGTGTATCTGCGTAGTGCGGCTTCGAACAATTCTTTTTTGTCCCCAAAGGTTGAGTAAATACTGGGGCGCTGGATACCCATTCGGGAAGTTAAATCACTTAATGAGGTAGCTTCATACCCCTTCTCCCAAAAGAGCTGCATAGCTGCATCGAGTACTTTTCCTTCGTCAAATTCGCGTGTTCTTGCCATAAAGAGTTCCTCTCATTACTCATGTATTCGAATCTATGTAACTGCCAGTGGATTTTTTGTACTGAACGGTAATTTATATTTTATTGGTTTTCATCTGCGTTGTCAATTTTAGGACGGTTTATCCTACCGTAAAAAGAATGGTGTTGACAGAAAAAGAAATAGTGGGATATATTTACTGGGCGAAATAACGTACCGATCAGTATGTTATTTTGTTCTAAACGTAAAATGAGAGGAGGTAAGGTGAAGACAGATGGAGGAGGTTAGCGAAAAAGTAGCGGCTAAAGCCGATAGGAAGGCAGATTCAGTGCAAGGCTCTCCCATGCCTCGCTATGTAACACTATTGTTTGCGGTTGCTTGCGGGATGTCGGTTGCGAATATCTACTTCGCGCAACCACTACTTGATCATTTGTCGATGGAGTTCGTAATTGACTATTCCATCATAGGGATTCTCATTACCCTTACGCAAATCTTTTATGCAGTAGGACTGTTGCTGCTCGTGCCACTTGGCGATCTATTGAATCAGCGTCGCTTGATTATCGGTCAGATGTTTTTATCTGTGGTAGCGCTGGTTATCGTAGGGACTGCCTCCACCGGCACAGTACTATTCGCAGGTATAGCTGCGGTAGGATTGCTTGCCGTTGTGACGCAGACAATTGTTGCATTTGCGGCGACAATGGCCGCCCCTGCTGAGCGAGGACGAGTGGTGGGAGTCGTTACAAGTGGAATCGTTATTGGCATACTTCTAGCGCGAACCATTGCAGGAGTTTTAACAGATCTTGCGGGGTGGCGTGCCGTATATCTGGTCTCTGCTGCATTTCTATTGGGATTGGTTTGTGTATTATTTCGGGTATTGCCAAATAGGGAGCGGGAGGTAAAGTCGCTATCCTACTTCCAGTTGCTTGGATCGGTCCTGATGTTGTTCGCGCAAGAACGGCTATTACGTATTCGTTCTGTTCTGGCTATGCTGATCTTTGCTGCCTTTAGTATTTTGTGGACGCCATTGGTACTGCCTCTGAGTGCGCCGCCATTATCTTTGTCGCATACGGCGATCGGGGCGTTTGGCCTCGTAGGAGTTGCCGGAGCGTTAGCTGCAGCAAGGGCAGGGAAGCTCGCAGATCGAGGTTACGGACAGAGAACGACGGGCTTTGCTTTGAGTCTATTGCTACTATCGTGGCTGCTAATCGGCTATTTAGAACAGTCGCTATTTGCCTTGGCGATAGGTATTGTTTTGCTTGATTTGGCGGTGCAGGCCGTACATGTTACGAATCAAAGTATGATCTTCACCTTGGGTGCAGAGGCGCGGAGTCGGCTCACGGCGGGGTACATGGTTTTCTATTCGATTGGCTCTTCTGCTGGCTCTATTACCTCGACCTATACATATGCGCATTTTGGTTGGGAGGGAGTATGCTTGCTCGGAGCCTCTGTCAGTGCTTTGGCTCTGGTGTATTGGGCTGTGACCAGACGCGTTTCGGCTATCCCAAGGAAATAGAGCTACCAAAATAGTTCGAAGTGAAGATATATAAAATAAAACTATTTTGCTTCCAGAGCTGTTGACTAATACAAGTTTTGCAAAAGGAGAGATGGTCTGTGGAGATTGGGATTACTTCGTTTGTGGAAACGACGCCGGATGTTCAGACAGGTGAAGTGATGAGCCACGCACAGCGATTGCGTGAAGTTGTCGAGGAAATCGTCCTCGCTGATCAGGTTGGGCTTGATGTATTTGGCATAGGTGAACATCATCGCAAGGATTATGCGGCTTCTTCTCCAGCAATGGTGCTGTCTGCGGCTGCGCCACTGACAAAAAGGATTCGGCTGACAAGTGCTGTGACAGTGCTTTCTTCGGCTGATCCAGTGCGTGTTTTTCAAGATTTTGCGACACTCGATGGCCTTTCAAATGGACGGGCAGAGATTATGGCGGGACGGGGTTCCTTTATCGAGTCTTTTCCCCTATTCGGCTATGACTTGAATGACTATGATGAACTGTTTGATGAACATTTGGAGCTGCTCCTTAAAATACAGGCGTCCGAAAAAGTAACCTGGAGGGGCGGTCATCGGCCAGCTATACAGAATTTGGGCGTGTATCCACGGCCTGTTCAGAATCCTTTACCTATATGGATTGGCAGCGGAGGTAATCAGGAGTCTGTTGTTCGTGCAGGTCTGCTGGGATTGCCACTGATGCTAGCGATCATTGGTGGAAGTCCTCGGCAGTTTGCACCACTTGTGCAGCTTTATAAGAAGGTGGCCGTGCACGCTGGTCATGACGTATCGCGATTAACAGTTGGGTCCCATTCACTAGGATTTGTTGCGGAGGATACGGAACTAGCGGCAGATACATTTTTTCCTTCTACCCAAGCAGGAATGAATAAAATCGGAAGGGAGCGGGGCTGGGCGCATTATAACCGTGCTAGCTTTGATGCCGCACGGAGCTTCGAAGGAGCGTTGTATGTGGGTGATCCGGAGACGGTTGCTCAAAAGATCATTCACCTTCGCAAACGGGTAGGCATGACACGCTTTATGATGTATGTGCCGATATCTACGATGCCTCATGATCAGGTAATGAGAGCCATTGAGCTCTTGGGAACAGAGGTAGCGCCTCGGGTGCGAGAGGAAATAACCAAGTGGGAAGCAGAGACACAGCAAGAATCAACATTTGCTTAAGGGAGGGATTCACGTGGATTTTCATCGTCGAGTACTGCCGGAATTAAGGCAAACATTAGCGCAATTCCCTGGTTTTCAACTCGAAGAAAATTTGGAGTCGAGCAGGGCCATGCTGAAAAATCCGCCTATTGTGAAGTCAGAGCATGTACGTACCACAAGTCGAATGATTCAAGGCGCAGCAGGAGAGATGCTAGCGAAAATATACGAGCCCGCCCAGCGAACAGGCAGTAAGCTTCCGGCCATGCTGTGGATTCACGGAGGAGGCTATGTGCTGGGGCACCCCGATATGGATGATGCTCTCTGCGAACGCTTCGTACAAGCGGCTAATTGTATCGTCGTATCGGTCGATTATCGTCTGGCTCCCGAACACCCCTATCCAGCTGCCATCCATGACTGTTACGCCGGGTTAACGTGGATGACAGACGAAGCTGAGTCACTCGGCATCGATTTGGATCGGGTTGCGATTGCTGGTGCAAGCGGGGGAGGGGGGCTGACCGCAGCACTTGCTTTAATGGCTCGCGACAAAGGGGGACCAGCCCTTATTTTCCAAATGCCGTTGTATCCAATGATCGACAACCGTAATCGTACAGCGTCGAGCTATGAAATTGAGGCTGAAAATGCAACCTGGAACCGGACAAACAATTTGACTGCGTGGAGTATGTACCTGGGCGAAGGTACCGACGACAGTCAGCTATCCGCATATGCGGTGCCATCGAGAGCAGAAAGCTTGGCGGGGCTGCCGCCGACCTATACGTGCGTAGGACAGCTCGATTTGTTCCGAGATGAGACGATCGAATATGTGACGCGACTTGCACAAGCGGGCGTAGACGTGGAATTTCATCTGTATCCCGGTTGCTACCACTGCTTTGAAGTGTTTGTCCCCGAAGCGGAAGTGAGCCAGTGTGCCAGCCAAAGCTATGTGGATGCGATGGCAAGAGCGCTTAATTCTAAATAATCGTGGAGGCAAAAAGCACAACAACCGATCGAGGGAGATCTCGGCGATTGTTGTGCTTTTCTATCGTGTAACCTAGTTTAGAAGAAAATGTTTTTTCAGTAATATATATTTGGTTATATTTTTCTTAAACATATCGATTTACAAATTGTTTATAAAGTGAATATAATAATTAACGTTAGTGAAATTTATTTTACAAATAAACAAACAATTCGGAAGTGAAGCACAACGTAAGAAAAAGGAATAATCTTACTAACGATTAGGAATGCTTTCTATGATGGCTTTCCTAAAATACCGCCAACAGCAGAGAGGAAGAGGAATCTTACGTGGAAAACAAAGAACTGAAGAGAGGCCTGGAAGCCCGTCATATTCAGATGATTGCTTTGGGCGGTACGATTGGTGTTGGGCTATTTATGGGGTCTGCCAGCACGATCAAATGGACAGGACCATCTGTCATGCTAGCGTATGCAATTGTAGGAATTTTTATTTTTTTCATCATGCGTGCAATGGGTGAAATGTTGTATATGGAACCGAGTACGGGTTCATTCGCGACTTTTGGGCATAAGTATATCCATCCGTTAGCAGGTTATATGACGGCTTGGAGTAACTGGTTCCAGTGGGTCATTGTCGGGATGGCAGAGATCATCGCCGTTGGGCAGTATATGCAGTATTGGTTCCCGGATTTACCGCCTTGGATTCCAGGCATAATTGCCATGGTGATTCTCGGTGCAGCAAACCTGGTCTCGGTAAAATCATTTGGTGAATTTGAGTTTTGGTTTGCCATGATCAAAATTGTAACGATCGTTTTGATGATTATTGCAGGGTTTGGATTGATTTTCTTTGGCATTGGAAATGGTGGAAACGCAATCGGATTATCGAATCTGTGGGAGAATGGCGGATTCTTTACGGGCGGTTGGACAGGCTTTTTCTTTGCCCTTTCCTTGGTGATTGGGGCGTATCAAGGTGTCGAGCTCATCGGGATTACCGCAGGGGAAGCAAAAGACCCGAGAAAAACATTAACGAGTGCGATCCAAAGCATTATCTGGCGTATTTTGATTTTCTATATCGGTGCGATCTTTGTTATTGTAACCGTTTACCCTTGGGATCAATTACAGGCAATCGGCAGTCCGTTCGTTGCTACTTTTGCGAAGATTGGTATTACCGCTGCTGCAGGTATCATTAACTTTGTGGTGATCACTGCTGCTATGTCTGGCTGTAATAGTGGGATTTATAGTGCAGGGCGTATGCTGTATACCTTAGGTGTTAATGGCCAAGCCCCGAAAGTTTTTACGAAGCTGTCTTCGAATGGTGTGCCGTTGTTAGGTACGATTGGTGTGCTGATCGGTCTGGGAATTGGCGTTATCTTAAGCTATATCGCCCCAGAAAATCTCTTCGTGTATGTGTATAGTGCGAGTGTTCTGCCTGGTATGGTACCGTGGTTTGTCATTTTGATCAGTCAAATCAGATTCCGAAAAGCAAAGGGTGCTGAAATGGACAACCATCCATTCAAAATGCCTTTTGCCCCAGTGAGCAACTATTTGACTATTGCTTTTCTCATCATGGTACTCATTGGTATGTGGATCAATGATGACACACGCGTTTCCCTGATTGCCGGAATTGTCTTCTTGGCGATTGTGGTCATCAGCTTCTTTGCACTAGGAATTAGCAAGGCCGTACCACTGGACGAGCAATCAAATAAGAAATAACGAAAGGGACCAACATTTGTTGGTCCTTTTTTTTGTTCATCAAATCGCCTTTGTACGGCATACCTACTTCGTTTATCATTAGGATGACTGGACTGGTTAACCGTCTTCGGCTGCCAATGTCCGGGCTCGTCAATGGGTAGACTAAAGCGGGATACTCATTCATGATCTGAGAAAAAAGGAGCATAAGAATGAAACAACGCAACTATACACCGATTATCGTTATTCTCACCATAGCGATTAACACGCTGATCGCCATCTTGTACTTCATGCCGAAGAACAATGATTTCAGCCATCTCGATCTGACGTTTCTGCCGTTTTTTAATGCGGTCATGAACAGTTTTACCTTTGTATTTCTGGTTGCCGCACTCGTTTCCATCCTGAAGTTCAAAAACATGAAGATGCATCGAGGATATATTTTTGCAGCCTTCTCGACAACAGCTCTCTTCTTGGTTTCGTATGTGATCTACCACGGAATGGCACCTAGCACTTCCTACGGGGGAGAGGGAATTCTGCGGCCGATCTATTACTTCATTTTGATTACACATATTCTGCTGTCGGCGCTTATCGTGCCTTTTGCGCTGATTACGACTGCACGTGGACTCAACATGAAGGTGGAAAAACATAAAAAAATCGCCCGCTGGACGATGCCGATGTGGCTGTATGTCAGTGCGACGGGTGTCATTGTTTACATCATGATTTCTCCGTACTATTAATCAAAAAAAGAGCATTAGCTGCTGAAGGCTAACGCTCTTTTTTTATGGCCGAAGCCTTTATATTTTCGTTTCACGTTTCTTAAACCAGCGTTTGGGCAGGAAATAAATGAGCCCGGAGACGACAAGAAAAGCAGTTAAAATGGAGATAATCTCTAACACAGTCACATAGTTAAGGTCTTCCCATTCGCCCACATGCAGTCCGTAGAAGAAATCTAAAATGGGATCTTGTTTCAAGGCTGTGATGTGCCCTTCTGAAGAAACAGTCAGCCGCAGAATAGGTTCTCTGCTGACGTAGACTTTGAAAGAGTCACCTGATTTTGCGATCGATCTGATCTCAGCCCAAGAATATTCCCCAGTTTCTACTAACTTCTCCCCCACATAGGCAATGGTTAGCTCTTCTGGTTTTGCGGGTACCTCGATCATTGTGGTTTTCAAGTCTGTGGCTTTTTCCTGATACCAAGGAACATTTAACAGGAGAAAACCAGTAATGGCCCACATCAGTAAAAAAAGGCTAACGATGAGTCCGATGTAGCGGTGGAAGTTACGGTTCCACTTCTTAAATAGCATGCAGGGTTACTCCTCTCGATGACGTTCTTGATGATTATATAAACTTTGTTGATAAAAGGAGATGGCTCACATGAGCTATTTTCCTTGAACAATTCGTGAATCAGAACGTAGTGCAGTTACCAGTCCCATTGGCTTTGTTTTATTCCAAGATTTTCAGCGAGTATGGAAGCGATCGGTTGCTTGATGGGGGCAAGTGAATTTGCCGTGCAGCTGGATTCTGGCTGATAATTCAATTCCTGCGCTTTTTTCATATCAGCTTCGGCTAGATTGTTCGTTTTGTTAGCTTGCTCATAACAGGGCGGTGAAATATACGTCTTGTTCGTGTGCTCCAATATGATTCGTGTGTCGGGTGAGGGGCCTGCCTCAACAGGAATGGAAAGCACGCCTGTTACTACAACCACAGCACAAATGCCAATAAGAAGTCCTCGCTTCATCATATTCACTCCATCTATTTAATAAAGGATTGTCCAAATGAGCCGATTTATTGTAACACCATATCTCCAAGACAGTAATGGCTCATTGTAGCTATTTACATGGAAAAACCACCGCCTCCAATCGGGGACGGTGGCTGGTTTTATTTATTAAGAAATCTCTTTGCCGTTTTCATCGACTCCCAGAGCTTGTTGTGCCATGATCTTGAACTCTTCCAGTCCTGATTTCAACGCAAAGGTGGCAAGAATGACGGGATACACGGATGTCATTTCTGCAATGTGCTCATGCATGCGCGGCCATACACGGCCTCCTGCTTTTTCGTAGCGTTTGATGAAATCAGCCAAGCCTGAATCCCCAAACAACATGTAAAAGACCGTAAAGTCCGTCGCCGGATCAGCTACTTCGGCCTCCGTCCAATCCAGGAGCCCCGTTACCTTTCCGTTTTCATCAACCAGGATATGCCCCGGATGGAGGTCACCATGCACGAGAACGGAGTGAGCAGGCCAGAATGTATCATCCATAATCCAATTTTGCCAACGATCCCATAGCGCTTGAGAAACGCCAAAGACGCGTTTGACATCATTCATCTTTTCTCGAAGGCTTGCTCGTGCTTCGCTAGGCTGCTTGACGCGGATACCAGCATCTCGAGCAAGATCATGATGAATACCGTGTAACTCGACCAATGCTTCTGCCCATGTTTGTAAGCACAGCTCAGGTAGAGATTCAGGGTTCAAATACCACTCATAATTTTTTGTTTCCATATTGATCGTTGCCATCGGTGTGCCACTTAGGATCGGATAAGCGATGAATTCAGAGGTGTGAACCTGCCAATCCGGTACTTCTACACGTAGATGTTTTGCCACGAGATCTAACACCTTTTTCTCGTAACGAGCTGTCTCCACGACATCGTCACGGCGCGGTTGGCGCAATACCCATGGAACGCCATCTATCGTACTTGCAAAAATCGCAAGGAAATCTAAGCCGGATTCATTCACCTTCACGGTAGTTGGGTCTACAAGGATTCCGTTGTTTTTCGCGATGGCGAGCATTTGCTCTACATTGTTTTTAGACATAATAAAAACACCTCATTCATGAATAGTTACAATCAATCAAACACAAATAAACTCATCCCACTCCGTTTTTGAAAATGGCTGAGCCGACTTGGGGTCTTGTCGATTTTAACGAAGTCTCATGAATGCGATGCCCATTGCAATGTCCATCATTGTACCCTCCTATAATTGAAAACAAAGATAGTGTACCATGGAATCTAACGAATAGCGACGAGGAGATAAGCGATGATGAAATTGATATCTTGGAATGTAAATGGACTTCGCGCATGCGTAAACAAAGGGTTTTACGAGTACTTCAAAGAAGCGAATGCCGATATAGTTTGCTTGCAGGAAACGAAGCTGCAGGAAGGTCAAATCGAGATGGAGATCGGCGAGGAGTATCATCGATATTGGAACTACGCAGAGAAAAAGGGTTATTCCGGAACGGCTATTTTTACAAAAATGGAACCACTCTCTGTTCGTTATGGGCTGGAAGAAAACCATGAGCCTGAGGGCCGCGTGATTACTTTGGAGTTTCAGGATTTCTATTTGGTCACGGTCTACACCCCGAATGCGAAGCGTGATTTGTCGAGATTGGATTATCGGCTGGAATGGGAGGATCGGTTTCGGAATTACTTGTTGGAGTTAGATGCGAAGAAGCCCGTGGTGGTTTGTGGGGATCTGAATGTCGCCCATCAAGAGATTGATTTGAAGAATGCGAAGTCGAATCGCAATAATTCTGGCTTTACTCCTGAAGAGCGTGAGAAGATGACGAGTTTGCTGGCAGCTGGATTTGTGGATACCTATCGATATTTTTATCCGGATCAGACAGATGCATATACGTGGTGGTCTTTTATGCCAAAAGTAAGAGAGCGGAATATCGGATGGCGTATTGATTATTTTCTCGCGTCTGAGAGGCTAGCTCCATCGTTGCTCGGGGCGGGAATTGACTCACAGGTGATGGGAAGCGATCATTGTCCGGTCATGTTGGAGTTAGGCAATTTCGAATAAAGAGTAGGAGGCAGGGAAGGATAGGAGTAAGTATGCCATGCCTGTAGTCAGCAATTGTAAGGGTGAGTGACCTGAAATAGCAAAACTGCCTATAATCAAACAATTAAGACGAAATTGGATATAAGCGAACTTTGATATGAGGGAGTGGAGTTTCGTACAATGAAAAGGTAAGACTTCTAAATGAAGAGGGGATAGGATATTGCTAACCATGAATTTGTTACTAATTGCTTTTCTGATTGTTGCTACTGCATTTTTTGTGGCAACTGAATTCGCAATTGTAAAGCTTCGCCCAAGCCGTGTGGACCAACTGGTCATGGAAGGGAGAAAGAATGCTCTTGCTGTTCAGAAAGTAGTTAGTAACCTGGATGGATATTTGTCAGCGTGTCAGTTGGGGATTACGTTGACAGCCATTGGCTTGGGGGTATTAGGGAAACCGACGATTGAAAGCATCATTAGCCCATTTCTTACGCCTTATTTACCCGAACAAGTCGTTGCAGTCCTGTCGTTTGTGATTGCTTACTCGCTTGTTACGTTTCTACATGTGGTTGTCGGGGAACTGGCACCGAAAACAGTGGCGATCCAAAAGGCAGAAGCGGTTAGCTTACTGTGTGCGAAACCTATTATTTGGTTCTATAAATTGATGTACCCTGCAATCTGGGTGCTGAATGGCTCTGCTGCTCTACTTGTGCGTTCATTCGGGATGAAACCGACCAAGGAGCACGAAGAAAGTCACTCAGAAGAAGAACTGCGAATCATTTTGACGGAAAGCTATGAGAGCGGCAAAATTAATCAGTCTGAGTATGGGTACGTTAGCAATATCTTTGCTTTTGACGAGATGCTGGCCCGCGAGATTATGGTCCCACGGACAGATATGAGCTGCTTGCACAAAGAATATACTCTTGAGCAAAACCTGCGAATCATGAAAGAAGAACAATATACCCGTTTTCCGGTTATATCGCAAAACAAAGATCATATTATCGGGATGATTAACACGAAAGAGTTCTTTCTGAATTATGCCGATGATCCAAATTTGGATATGTCCAAGCTCATCCGACCGTTTTTGACGGTTTCAGAGGCTACTCCTGTAAAAGATCTTTTGAAAAAAATGCAGAAACAAAGAACGCATATCGCCATCCTGATTGACGAATATGGCGGTACCTCCGGAATGGTTACGATTGAAGACATTTTGGAGGAAATTGTAGGTGAGATCCGTGATGAGTTCGACGCGGAGGAAAAAGCCGAAATCGAAATCGTGGAAGAGAATAGCCATGTGATTGTGGACGGAAAGGTACTGCTCTCCGAGGTTAACGATTTGCTTAACGCCAATATTAATGAAGAAGAGCTCGATACCATCGGGGGTTGGCTATACAGTCAAAATTCGACGCTCAAAGAAGGTATCCAATGGCAATACGATGATCTCGTCTTTACGATCAGAAAGAAAGACAAGCATCGCATACGGAAGATTGAGATTCAGAAGGCATTGGAAGTCCCAGCTCGTGAATTGCAGGATGTAACGTAACGAAAAGATGGTACCTTATTGAAAGTATCGGCAAAAGGAGCTTACGTGGAAAAATACGAGCGTGTAGAAGCTGCGGAAGTACTGAAAAATATTACGTTGTAATCTCAACAAAAGAAACGGGGCCGAATGATGGGGTCCCGTTTCACTTATTAAGCGAGATTATATATAAACAATGTTGTAAGTAGGTTTCGTTACGCCGTTCGCGTACTGTTTCATGTTCACTAACTCGAGTTTGAGACGTGGCTTCGCACTTCCGAATAGAGGGATACCTTCACCGACCATCACCGGATTCACTTTCAGCACTAATTGATCAATTAGTTGATGTGCCAGTAACGCTCCTGCCAATTCACCGCCCCCACACAGCCACAGCTTGCCGTTTTCTTGCTGCTTGAGATTCTTGATAAATTCGATGGCATCGCCTTTGATCAGCTCGACTTCTGCATTGGATTCAAACTGCATGGAGTTTGAGAAAATATAATGCTTGATTCCCTTATAGCCTGGTTCGCCCGGCTTGGCACCGAATTTAAACCCAAACTCGTAGGTTTTGGCGCCCATCAGCACAGCATCATATTCCTGAATTTCAGATAAAAAGTCCGGTACATGTTCTCCCTCAAATAAAAAGAGAGTGTTTTCAATATTTCCATCCATGATCCCTTGATCGGCAATAAAATTGTCTAATGATACGGCAACATGATAAATTAATGAGGCCATTTGGAAGTCCCTCCTTTTTTCTCCATTTCATTTTATGTGAAAATAATAAGGGCTTGCACGCATTTTATTTGAAGAGGAGGATCGACATGAAACAAATGACGCCGGAAGAACAAGAGCTTCTTGAGGAATTATATAAATCGGACGACAGAAAAGTAGAAATTCTCCACTCCTTGCGAAAAAATAAGGAAGGGGCACCTCTATAGGTGCCCCTCTTCTTCGTATTTTCATTTTGTCTCCAACAGTTCCTTTAAGGCGTTATCAATAAACGCGGTATCGACAGGGTTAAGCCCAAACCCAGCCAAGTGTCCCCAGATTGATTCAATCGGCGTAAAAGTAGCGTTGGGGATGTGCTTCGTCTCATACTCACTGTCTTCTGGCGTGAAATACAAATCAGTCCGTACAGGCATCACAACCGTTCGTGCCTGGATGCTTCGCAACGCCGCCTCAAAGTCTCCGTTGTACCTATCATTTTGACTAATGTCGGCATGCTGCCAGGTCCACATCATCGCCAGCAAATCGTTTGCATCCGACGGAACAAAGCTCTCCTCCCAAAATCCCGAGATAAATTCGGAAAGGGTCTCATAGCCCAAAGCTTTATAGCATGCCTCGCGGTAAAATGGCTGTGAAAACCCCCAACTCGCATAAACGCGCCCTAAGGTACGTAAGCCAACCTCGGGAGATGCTGTATACTGCCCGTTGTTCCAAGCTACATCGGCCTGCAAGGCTGCTCGGATGCCTTCGATCAAGACGATGTTATGCGGCCATGTTTTTGCGGTTCCGGCAAAAGGAGCCAATCGTTCGACCATATCTGGGTAGCTCGCCGCCCAATGAAAAGCCTGGATGGCCCCCATCGACCAGCCAGTTGCCAGCGCAATTTTTTTGATGCCAAACCGCTCCGTAATGAGTCGATGCTGAAGGGCGACATTATCGTAGATCGTAACGTGTGGAAAATTGGCCTGATCATACGGGCTGGCTGTATTGCTCGGGGAGGACGATAGCCCGTTGCCGAGCATGTTGGGAATGATGATAAAATATTGATTCGGATTCAGAGCCTTATCTTCCCCGATAAGCCATTCGTTTTGGTAATGCTGGTCTCCAAACGACGTAGGAAATATAATGACGTTATCCTTGGCTGCGTTGAGCGTGCCGTACGTTTTGTAAGCAATATATGCATGTGGGAGGGTCACTCCTGACTGCAAGCGCACCTCTCCCAAGTGAAAAATATCGTAATCCATCTCGCATTGCTCCTTTGTAAGCATGATTTTTTTCAACTATAAACGTTCCCGTACAGGGGAAAGTCAAGGGAATGATAGATTGGGGTTTTTCCATGTTTAAGATCAGTGAATTTTCCCGATTGAGCAGAGTGTCCTTAAAGACGCTTCGCTTTTATGACCAGATTGGTATTTTGAAGCCAGCGGATATCGACAAAGAGACTGGCTATCGGTTTTATGCAGCAGAGCAATTGGTTACGCTCAATCGAATCCTCATGTACAAGGACTTGGGATTTACGTTGCAACAAATTCAGGAATTGCTTCATGAAGAGATGTCCCTGGAACAACTACAAGGCATATTCAGGCAAAAAGAAAGGGAAATGAAACAGCTCCTTGAGGAGGAGCAAGCACGATTGAATCGAATCAAGGAGCGTCTGCTATCGATCGAGCAAAAGGGGTATGGAGAACAAGAGGTTGTCTTTAAACGAGTCGAAGCTCAAAAAGTTGTCTCGTTCCGTGCGGAAGGGAAGGTGGAAGAGATTCCGATGCTTTTCGATCGACTGGCTCATTATGCAGGCAAGCAGCAGAGAGGGATGCTTTCTCCCATCGTTTTGTGGAAGGAATCGGAGAGGGACGAGACGGCATTCGAATTGGAGATCGGCTATGTACTCAAACAGGACATTTCCTTGCCATCTGATAGGCTGGAAATACGTATGCTGCCAGAGGAGCCGATGATGGCCACCCTGGTCCAACGTGTAGAGCCATTCGTTCCTTCTACGGCCTGTATTGACTTGGCAAAATGGATAGAGCGCAATCAATACCGGATCAAAAAAGATCAGCCAGGCAGAGAAAACTATCTGCAATCCCCAGATGGGGGCGATACGTATGTAGAAGTACAAATTCCTATTGAATCTCCATAAACAAGGCCAGTACCTGTATAGACGACGAGGTACTGGCCTTTTGCTTGTGTTCATTTGACGCTGGTGGAAGGCAGGTAGTACAGTAATGTTGAACGAAAATACAGAAAATTACAAAGGGGAAAGAAGGGAATCCTGCTATGAATAGAAAAGCACGTCGGTTCATTGATCTGAGTGTGCCTCTTGATCGTCTGGCAAAAGAACCGTTTCCACCTGAGATTCAATACAATAGTCATGAAGAAGGGGCTGTCCAAGCTGCGCAGTATTTCGGACTCCAATCAACGGATTTTCCCGAGCAGAAGGCTTGGGCGAGTGAAACGGTGACACTCACGACACATACAGGGACACATGTAGATGCACCTTGGCATTACTGGCCTACTTCCGAGGGAGAGCCGGCAAGAACGATTGATCAGTTACCGTTGGAGTGGTTCTACGGAGATGGTGTCTTGCTTGATTTTAGTGAAAAGCCGTCTGGCTACGAAATCACGGTAAATGATGTAAAGCAGAAGCTCGCCCAAATCCAATACGAACTAAAACCGTTCGATATTGTCCTGATCAGGACGGATGCAGATAAAAGATACTATGAAGAACACTATTTCCTATCACATGCAGGGGTATCGGCGGAAGCAACCCATTGGCTGATTGATCAAGGAATTAAGGTCATGGGAACCGATGGGTGGGGATGGGATATCCCGTTTTCCGTTCAAGCCGCTAACTATAAACAAAATCCGCGCGATGGCGTATTATGGGCGGCTCACTATGTGGGAAAAGAGAAAGAGTATTGCCAAATTGAAAAGCTGGCGAACTTGGAGCAATTGCCGAGACCCTACGGGTTTACCGTTTCTGTGTTTCCTGTCAAAGTAAAAGGGGCGAGCGCGGGATGGGCGCGTCCGGTTGCTATTTTTGAAGAAGAGGAGTAGTTGCATGGGCATAAACAAGAGAGCGAAAGTTCTGTTCCTCCTATTCTTCTTGGGCTTTTGTTTCATCATGATCGCGTATGTTTCCCTGATCTGGTATCCTGCATTACCATTCGATTCCAAGTCCAAAAGAGAAGTGACAGAGCTGTTGGGCGAAAACACGGGAACCATCGTCAAATTGACGACGGAGGAAAACGTCGATTGGTATGGGCCGCAAGCGAATCAAGCATCAGCGGCAGAAGCGATGATACGAGCAGTGACAGAAAAAGGCTGGACCTTTATCCAGCAAGAAGGGGCCGGATACTTTTTTGAACGGAGGAAAGAGAAGCTGATTATCACGTCACAAATGTGGACGGGCAACTATGTACTCTTTCGAATCCCCGCAGGTGTTCTATAGAGATACCATGAGGCAAAATGAACGGAATGGCAGGACGCATTGATCTACGCACGCATCACTTTCCACAACAAATATTTCTCTCGTAAACAAACTGCACAAGGCCGATATCCCGCAGCAATAGCGGTTGCTTCATCCGCAAAAAATACGCGATGGCGCACATAACCGCCTCGCGTAATGGCTCTGATGGCAGAGGGACAATCCAGTCGGCCATATATCCTGCCTGGTCGATACCCTCCTAATGTACCCGGAGTATCACTTTGATAAAAAGAGCGATCAGCTCCGAGCAGGGTGTATGTTTTGGCAGAGTCAGCATCTTGAGGTGCTGGCTTTTTTGGCGTAGGCATATGGCTCCCCCTCTATCGGTACGTGTGTCGGGTTCACTCCAACAGGAGGAAGCCACAGTCAGCCTACATCAAGCGCTTTGACATTACGAGAATGCTGGAATCGCGAAGTAGGCACTCAAGCGGTGGTTGATCTGCTCCTCGGTAAGCTCAGGGAACAATCTCGCTTCCTTCACCATATCGTACAGACGCTCCATCGGCTCGCGGCCATCGGCTTTCTTTGCCTTCGCGTCGTTTTTGAGCAACTCCCAAATCCCAATCACATACTCGCGTCTGGTGATATCTTGTTTGCGGAAAAAGAAATCGAGGCGCTCCACATGGTCCATGAATTCATTGCCGAAGCGCTTGTCCACTTCCCCGCGCAGGAGGGCGATTTCTGCTTCGTACATCGGACGCTCGTTGCCTTTCTCCTTGCTGATCCAAGGTGTCTCCAGTACAAGCGGCAGGTGGCGGATTTTCTCGTGGTTCACGATGTAGTTCATCGCATCAAAGCCGATGAGTCCCGCACCGATTGGCGCATGGCGGTCTTTGCCTGCCCCGCGGAAGTTTTTGCTGTCATTCAAGTGAACGACGGCGAGACGGTCCAAGCCGATTGTCCGGTCAAACTGTTCCAAGACGCCATCGAAGTCGTTGACGATATCGTAGCCAGCATCGTGAATATGGCAAGTATCCATGCAGACGGTCAGCCTGCTGTTGTCTTCTACTTTCTCGATGATGGCCGCGATTTCCTCAAAGCTGCGACCGATTTCCGTTCCTTTACCCGCCATCGTCTCCAACGCGATTTTCACGTTGGTGTCTTTGATGCCTGTCAGAACTTCATTCAAGCCTTCTGCGATTCGGGCGATGCCGTATTCTGCATCCTTGTCTGTGTACGCGCCAGGGTGCAGCACGATATTTTTGACGCCAATGTAGTCGGTCCGGCGAATCTCTTCTTGCAGAAAGCGGACAGCGAGCTCATAGGTATCGTCCTTGTAAGAGCCCAAGTTAATAATGTACGGGGCATGTACCACAATCTCATCCACGCCCTGCTTCGCCATTACTTCTTTGCCTTCCGTAATGTACTGGTCCTCGATCGGCTTGCGGCGGGTGTTTTGCGGTGCACCCGTGTAGATCATAAAGGTACTCGAGCCGTAGGTGGCAGCTTCTTCGGCGGCATTCAGCAGTCCCTTACCGGAGAATGATACGTGCGAACCTATTTTTAGCATAGGATAGAACCTCCTTTGATTAATAAAGAAAACGCCATAAATAAAAAGTAGCGTACGACTCCCAATTCGTCCAAGCCTTGGACAGCTCTCGTATTTCTGCTTTTGTCGGCTTTTTTTCGTTGCCGAGTAAAAATTTGATTGCATTGTGCAGGCCGACATCATCAATGGGAAAAGCAGAGGGAATTCGCAGACAGCGCATGAGCACATAGTTGGCCGTCCACGGTCCAATCCCGCGAATACTGGTCAAACGTTTCTCCGCGGTTTGATAATCTCCTCCGTCCCATAATAGCTCTTTCGATAGTTTCCCTTCAACGATGAGTTGTGCGACGTCAATCAAATACTCGCATTTCTTGGTCGTCATGCGCAATCCATCCAGATCAGCGACGGATAATCCGGCGATTTTTTCCGCTGTGGGAAAAAGCCAATACGTCTGTCCTTCGAACTCTACCCGTCTTCCGAATGTCTCTACCAACCGTCGTTTAAGCGTGTACGCATAGGTCAGGTTAATTTGCTGTCCAATGATACCCCAACTGAGCGCTTCAAACAGGTCGGGAATACCCATGGTCCGCAGCCCGTAGAACTTTTCAACAGCCTGCTGTAGAAGAGCATCCCCTGCGGCAAGCTCATAAAACGGAACCAGATTTCGATCGAGATCGAACCAATCGCGAACATAGCGTGCTACCTCCATCCGGACTGTTTCAGTGGGAAGCGAAGGGCTGAGAAAACGCACAGTCAATCTTTGATCGTTATCTGCGTGAATTTCGACCACTTGTGGATCTTGTTCAATCGGGATGGCTTTGTAGAGGCGCCCGTTTTGAATGTGAAACATGCATTCGTTGGATGCTCTGGACAAGTAGTGAAGATTTTGCGAAAAACTGAATTCCGTAGGTACGGACAAGATTATTTCTTCTCTATTATCGACCCAAGCCTCGTGTGATAGACCGCTTGTCATGCGAAAACCTCCTGTCTGACTTCCTTCTAGTTTTATAACAAGAAAAGCGATACTGTCATTTCGTTATCTTGCTATTTTAATTTTCTAGCAGTACGGATCACGTAGCGTAGGGGTATACTGTCAATAAGAGCAAGCGATTCGATAACGGCTATGGCAAAGGAGATGACATGTGTTGGAGGAACGGGTAACCGATGAGCGATGGCAGGCCATTATTCATAACGATGTGTCTTACGATGATCAATTTTTTTATGCGGTAAAAACGACGAAGATCTTTTGTAGACCGTCGTGCAAGTCAAAGCCGCCGAAGAGGGAGAACGTGCGAGTTTTCCAAAATGCAAGCCAAGCTATGCGGGAAGAATTTCGCCCATGTAAACGATGCAAGCCCACGGGAGAGAGGTTGCCTGATCGTGAGTGGGTGGCACAAATTACACAGTATATTGATTCTCATTATAACGAAAAGCTGACGTTGGAGCATTTGGCGGATATGTGCCATGGCAGTCCGTTTCATTTGCAGCGAACATTTAAGCGACTCATGTCAATGACGCCCGTGGAGTACATCCAGAAAAAGCGGATAGACAGGGCGCGAGAGCTGCTGGTTCATTCGAACAACCAGATCGCGGATGTTGCGCAATTGGTAGGAATGCCGAATACACCGTATTTTATCACGTTGTTTAAAAAAATGACGGGCAAGACCCCGAGTGAATATCGCCAACAGTGCGTCAAACAATAAACGACATAAGCTGCTCGTGAAATGTAATATCTTTAGAAGTAAGAAGCTTTGAAGATGAGAAAGAAAAAGGAGCACTGCCAAAATGAGCGATATGAAAACCTTGCGAGAAGTATTTAAAAAGACCACTTATCAAATCGCCGGGCACAGCAAGAGAGACCTCCATCAATTGCAGCAGGTCCTGTCCAGAGTGGATGGGAATGTAGAGGGTGATATGTACGGAACAGGCGAACTCATCGAGAATTTCGAGAGCAAGATGGCCGAATATTTGGGCAAAGAGTCTGCCGTGTTCTTTCCCAGCGGTACGATGGCCCAACAAATCGCGTTACGCATCTGGTGCGATGAGAAGGGAATCAAAAAGGTCGCCTATCATCCGCTCTGCCACTTGGAGATTCACGAGGAAGATGGGCTCAAGGAGCTGCATCAGATTGAGGCGGTCTTGCTGGCGGATAAAGACAGAGTGATTGAACTGGACGATGTTCTCGGCATGGACAACGATATCGCGTGCCTGTTGCTGGAATTGCCACAGCGTGAGATTGGCGGACAGCTGCCCTCGTATGAGGATTTGGAGGCGATCTCCCAGTATTGTCGGGAAAAAGGAGTTCGGTTGCATCTAGATGGTGCCCGGCTTTTGGAAATCCTGCCGTATTACCAGAAATCAGCCGATGAGGTATGCGCATTGTTTGATAGCGTGTACGTTTCCTTTTACAAAGGGATAGGCGGAATTGCCGGAGCGATCCTGGCTGGGGATGAAGATTTCACGAAGCAATCGAAGGTATGGAAAAGACGCCATGGTGGGGATCTGATTAGTTTGTACCCGTACATTGTTACGTCAGAATACCATTTTGAGCAAAGAAAACATAAATTCAATCAATATTACGAGCATGCAAAAGAGCTGGCGAGATTGTACAACCAATGCCAGGGGATATCTACGAGACCGGCCGTGCCTGTGTCCAACATGTTTCATGTGCACGCAGATTTGCCGCAAGAAGAGCTCGAGCGTATCATGGTCTCACTTAGTGAAGAGACAGGGATTGGCTTCACGCATTATGTAAGACAGAAAGACGAATCTTCTAGCTCCTATGAGGTAAGTATTGGCGATCGGTATGCGATGATCCCGAAAGAAGAGCTAGCATTGGCATTCGAAAAGCTGAATCAAAAAATAGGGGAACAGAAATCAAAAGCCGAGTAAATGAATCCATTTCGGGGCGGTGGCAGACTGGTGCTTACAGATTCATACCGGGCTGCCACAGTATGTTCCGAAAGAAGAGAAAGGGAGCATTATGTTCATCATCAGACCGTACAAGAAAAGCGACTACCCTTGGATCATGGCGTACGATTTGCCGCTAGAACAAGCGATCTACACGTCTATGCCAGTCGATATCATCGAAGTATCTCAAAACAATTCTGATCAGCAGCCCTATGTGATTTTTGACCAAGGTCATTTAATCGGCTGTTTTGCCTTATTCACACCACAGACAGGCAATCCCTACACACCAAATGAACAGGCGATTATTTTTAAATCGTTCTCGATCGATTCCCGTCATCAAAAAAAGGGCTACGCTTTGAAAGCTTTACAGAGCTTGCCTGACATCGCACGAGAGTATTACCCGATGCGGGATGAAAGTGTGTTGACGGTTCATCATACAAATACCCCAGCAATCCAACTGTATAAAAAGGCGGGTTTTGTAGATCAAGGATTAAGGTTTGCGGGAGAATATGGCGAGGAGCTGATTTTTCATCTCGATTTGACAGTTTCAAAATGAGTTGATAAAGTGAATGACAGTCAGTCAGTTGTAATCGTTCGCTTAAAAGGAGGGAAGTTACTTGGCGGTCAGCAAAGACGATAAATATTCCAAAATCCTCAACGCGGCTATCGAGATCATATCGGAAAAAGGACTGGATAAGACGTCCATATCCGATATCGTAAAAAAAGCAGGGATTGCCCAAGGGACGTTTTACCTGTACTTCTCATCCAAGATGGCTCTGGTTCCAGCGATTGCTGATAATCTGCTGACGATTACCTTCCAGCGGATCAATGATAAGCTGAAGGGAAAAAGTGATATCGAGAGCGTTCTCGAAGTGTTGGTCGATGAGACCTTTTCCTTTACCGATGAATACAGGGATGTCATCATCCTTTGCTATTCCGGATTTGCACTTGATAATTCATTGGAGACATGGGGAACGATCTATAAGCCTTTTTATGAGTGGATGGAAGGCGTCCTCGTGCAAGCAATCAGTGATAACGCCATCTTGAAAGATATTGATGTGAAATGGACGGCCAAAATTATTATTACGCTTGTCGAGAATACAGCGGAACGCTATTACAGTAGCGATCAGAAGAACGTAGCACCAGATGAATATAAAGCGGAAATCCTGCGTTTTTGCAAAAGATCACTAGGTATCCAATAAAGAAGTATTGGAGCATATCCAATTCTTTTTTTTACGTGTAAGAAAGTTTATGTACCAGCGTGTAAAAGCGACTTTGCATAAACTTTCTGGAGCGCATAAAAACTTTCCGCTAAAGCGCGGTCGCTCCTCCATAGGAATGCCTCGATAGAGGTTTTTTTATTTGGTACAAAATGACTGACGTTCATTCATTGTTAACACAACAAGAACAACGAAGAGGTGATCACCATGGCATGGTTTTATTTAATCATTGGCGGAATGATCGAAATTGCTTGGGCATTGGGACTGAAGTTCTCGGATGGATTCACGAAGCCCGTAGTGAGTGTCGTCACGGTTCTATTGATCGTTACCAGCTTCTACTTTTTTGCTCAGGCCATGAAACGAATTCCAGTCGGAACTGCGTATGCGATTTTCACAGGGATTGGTGCAGCGGGAACGGCCGTCGTTGGATTTACGTTTTTGGGTGAGGATGTCTCTTTCTTGAAAATCTTTTTTATCCTGTTGCTGCTCACGTGCATTATCGGATTGAAGCTGTCGAGCAAGCCAGAAGAAGAGAACGCATAACAACTTGGAGGTGGACAGTATGGCATGGGCGATGTTGATTATCGCTGGTTTTGCAGAAATTGGTGGAGTGATTTCGTTAAAATTGACCGAAGGATTTACAAAATGGAAGCCAACGGTTGCTTGTTTGATCTTCGCAAGTATTAGCTTTTATCTGCTCTCGTCCGCTGTACAGACGCTCCCGGTCGGAACAGCTTATGCTGTATGGACGGGAATTGGCTCAGCAGGAAGCGTGCTGGTAGGGATGTTGTTTTTCAAAGAGTCGAGGGACAGGAAGCGGATTCTGTTCATGACAGGGATTGTCATCAGTATTGTTGGTTTGAAGTTCATCGCATAGTGATAGCGAAAAGCCCCTTTCTAGCAGCGTGTGCTGTAAGAAGGGGGCTTTTCGCTATGGTTTCACTGGTTCGCCTGTACGCCAAATCGGGTAAACAATTGCCAGATCAGCTCTCGTC
Organism: Brevibacillus sp. HB1.4B; assembly: GCF_013284285.1. Lineage (NCBI taxonomy): Bacteria > Bacillati > Bacillota > Bacilli > Caryophanales > Paenibacillaceae > Brevibacillus > Brevibacillus sp. HB1.4B. The sequence continues at coordinate 31,760 of NZ_JABSUT010000018.1, read as the reverse complement.
TGCTGGATACCCCAGTTTTTACGAAGATGGACTTCAAATGATCCTGAACCGTATAAGCGGAGATGTGCAGTGTGCGTGCGAGCTCCTTCGTGGAAGCGCCGCGGACAATCTGGTCGAGTATTTGCTTCTCCCGTACAGACAATCCGTATGATTCGGCGATGAGCGGCAGCATGTCAGCAGGTTTTGCGGGACCGAACAATACAGCCAGGTGCACCGTGCTGCTTTGGGTGTTCATCGGGCTTGCCTGAATCGTCATGTAAGGGCCATCTGGCATGCGAATGCAGACTTTTGCCATGGATGTCTTGTGACCTGATTCTGTCAGCTGGGAGAGTGCCCGCGAACAAACCGCTCGCACTGGTCGGGGCAAGGTATCGCGATTAATCGACTCCCATTGGCGCAGCAAGGTCAGCCATTTTTCCGCTGTGGGATTGGCAGCGAGTAAGGTGAACTGATCCGACAGCATCAATATTCCCATCTCTTCTTCTATCCACGTATTTTCCTCAGCGGGTAAGGACAGACTCGTCTTTCGCAACTGATACCCAATCAGCGGCGCCAAAGCCAAAATACATTCACGCTCCTGCTCAGAAAAAAAGGGATGCCCCTGCGAACGAAACAACGTTAAATAGCCCCAGCATGCACCGTCGTACTTAAGGGCAGCACGCATCTCATCATGAAAACCGGCGGGGAGCAGAACATTGCGATAGCGGTCACTGCGTGCAAGCTGGCCATCGGTCGCTTGACTCAACGTAGCGACAGGCTCAGCCGCTTTGCACAGATGATCATATCGATTGAAGTCCTCGAGCAAGTATTCATGCTCAAAAATGCCATGATGAATGGCTTCCACCCCGTCTTCCGTAATGGCTCCGGTGGATAATAGCGTTTGCGGATCAACGGCTGTACAGCAGGCCCCGTCAAAAGGGACGAACTCCCGCAATAGCTGCAAGAGCGCTGTCCGATAGTCTTGTGAAGAGTGAGAAAAGCGTTCAGCTAGTGCCATCACTTTTCGTTTGCTCGCTTCCCGATTTGTGCTCATCTGTATTCTCCTGTACGTCTATTGGCAAAGGAAAATCCCATCTTTGTGGGATGGTGCTCTCCTCGTTCCTCTTTATAATTGAGAATAATTCTTAGTCTAAATTTACAAGATACGCGAGGAGTTGGAAAGACCATATGAGCCAGCGGCAGCGCTTTTTCATGATGATCGCGATTTGTCTGGGTGCATTCTTGTCTCATTTTACGGCGGGGATTGTCAATGTATCGCTCCCTCAGTTCACATCCATTTTCCAGACGGAGCTGGCGATCGCACAATGGATTACAACGGGATATTTGCTTGTCATTGCGTCTCTTCTTCCTTTCATGGGCAAGCTGGGAGATCGATACGGGCATCGTGTGCTGCACAATTACGGCTTCCTGCTGTTCACGGTAAGCTCTGTCTTGGTGGCATTTTCGACGACGATTACGATGCTGTTGATGCTTCGAATCGTGCAAGCCGTCGGAGCGGCTATGTTCCAGGCTACCAATATCGCGCTCATTGCGATGTTGCTCCCAAAAGAAATGCGGGGAAGGGCAATGGGGATCATGAGCACAGCTGTTGCGCTTGGTGGCATGACTGGACCGATTGCAGGTGGGATGATCGCGTCGTGGTTGAGATGGGAGTGGTTGTTCCTCATTCATGTTCCTGTCGCTATCTTGGCTACGGGGCTGGCTTTTCGTTACATTCCTTCTCATAAGCAGGCGAAGAAGGCCCGTTCACTAGATCTCGTTGGGGCAGGTCTGTTCATGCTACTGGTCAGCTCAGTCATTATGGCGATCTCCAATGGAAACGGGTGGGGCTGGGATTCACAAGGGATGCTCATTCTTTTTGGATGTGTACTCGTCTTGGCAGGGGCGTTTGTCTGGTGGGAGCGGCGACAGTCCGTGCCGTTTTTGCCCGTGGCGGTCTTTCGCCTATCAGCTGTGTCCAGTGGATTGTTTATTAGCTTTACTTCGTTTGTGCTCGCGAATCTCGTACTGGTTGTCATGCCGTTTTACTTACTTGATCAAGCGCATGTTTCCCCTTTGACGGCAGGGTATATGATGACTGCTTACCCACTGATGCTGGCGTTGACGGGTCCTTTTAGTGGCTGGGCTTCGGATCGCTATCGGGCACGGCCACTCATTTTTGCAGGTCTTGGTGCGATGGGGGCAGGGATAACCGTATTGGCGATCTGGCTAGAGGTATTATCAACGGTGGAAATCATCGCGCTACTGGCTTTGGTGGGGGCAGGTATGGGGCTGATTGCTTCGCCCAACAACAGCTACATCATGCGCTACGTCCCGTTGGAGCATGCGGGTGCGATCGGAGGCATGATCGCCTTGACACGCAATGCAGGGATGGTGGTCGGCGCAGCGTTGGGACTGGGCATGATGAATGGCGAATCGAATCAAGCAGTGCAGCCGATGATCGATGCGTATCGTGCGGTTTTTGAAGCAGGTGGCCTGATTTGGCTGAGCGGTTTGTTGGTCTGGTGGTATGCGGGACGTCTGGAGTGGCAGAAAAAGAGAGGCACAGAGGTGGAGAAGGCATGAGCAAGGATCGAATTGTGGTAGTCGGGGGGTACGGTCATGTAGGGGCAACGATTTGCAAGAATTTGGGTAACGCATATCCGGGACGGGTGTATGCTGCTGGACGCAGCTTGGAGAAGGCGGAAGCATTTTGCCGAGAAGCAGATGGACAGGTGCTGCCGCTTGAGCTCGATATTCACAAGCCGTTAGACCAAAGCATGCTGGAAAAAGTAAAGCTGGTGGTCATGTGTCTGGATCAGACGAATACGGCTTTTGTAGAAGGGTGTGTGCGGAATGGAACGCATTATCTCGATATTTCAGCGAATGGCCATTTTTTGACGCAAATCGAACAATGGGGGAGCCGAACTGAAACGAAGAACAGGGGAACTGCCGTACTCAGTGTAGGACTGGCGCCAGGTCTGACCAACCTGCTCGCGGGGGAAGCTCATCGCTTACTGGACCAAGTGAGTGAGCTGGACATATTCATTATGCTTGGTCTCGGTGATCGACATGGGAGGGCCGCGATTGAATGGACTGTCGATAACTTGTGCACGAGCTACGAGGTGATTAACAATCATCAGCGTGTAACCGTAGAGAGCATGACAGAGGGCAAGCTCGTTGATTTTGGACCGGGGCTGGGGAAAAAGCGCGCGTATCGATTTCCGTTTTCTGATCAGCAGACATTGGCACGCACCTTGTGTATCCCTACAGTATCTACCCGACTTTGTTTTGATCTGAATGGGATGACGAGAGGGGTGGCGGCCCTTCGGAGTATAGGAATTTGCCGATTACTCCATCAACCAAAAGTACGGGAATCCGTGATGGAAGCGTTTGGGCGTTGGAAAATGGGGGATGATCGGTTTGCCATCAAGGTAGAGGCACGGGGAAAACGGGGAACTAACGAGGCGACAGTAGAGTGTCTGCTTTTTGGGCGCGATCAGTCCAACATGACCGCAATGGTGGCGGCTGCCGTAGCAAAATCGCTGTATGAAGAAGCGTTTCCTCCAGGAGTCCACCACATGGAACAACTATTTTCATTAGAAAAAATGAGATTTTGGCTGGAGCAGGAAGCATCACTGACCATATTTGTCAGGGAAGCCGGTCTATGATAGAGCTATCCAAGAACTAAAGAGGGGGCTTTATCATGACGCACTATGCCAAAAACATGTACGACTTTCACACGTGGGCGAATCAAACGTTAATCAATCGCTTGAAGGAACTTCCGGAAGGTGTTTACGAGCAGGAGGTCCAAAGCGTTTTCCCGACAGTAGCAAAAGTGGTGGAGCATATTTATATGGTGGACCAAGGCTGGCTTCACATTTTGCAGGGCATGGACATGCGAGCGGCATTGAATGAGGCATGGAAGAAGGAACAGGAATTAACGGGAAAAAGCTTGGAGGAAGTAGAGCAGATGTATGCCGAGCTGGTCGAGCAATACAGAGTGTTTCTCAGCCAAGAAGAAGATTTGGATCGCCACATTGTCCTCGACAATTCGTACACGAGAGTACGCGATACGAGCTTGGCAGAAATCATCATGCAAGTGGTCAATCATGGAACGTATCATCGTGGAAACATAACGGCGATGCTGCGCCAAATGGGGTATCCTTCTGTCATGACCGAGTATGCTCTTTACTGGTACGAAACCTGATAAAAGTGCGTGGGGCTGGAAGAGATTTCATTCTTCTGGCCTTGGGGTGTTGACAAGGGAAAATTTTAGTCCTATAATTATCTTAAATTCAAGATATTAATTTTTGTAACATTGTCATCCTACTTCCCCAAGAAGGTGCTTTTTTAAACATCATTATCTTTAATTTAAGATATTAAAAAATGAATGAAAAAATCGAGGAGGAAGTCCCATGAGTGAATTCACTACCCTTGTAAAAAACAGAAGATCCGCAAACAAGTTTCTACCGGATGTAACGATAACACCTGCTGAGATCGATGAAATCATGTCGCTGGTCAAGTTCGCGCCATCTGCATTCAATTTGCAGCATGCCCACTATGTAGTTGTCACCGATCCAGAAGCAAAAGAGCGTGTATATGAAGCGGCATATAGACAATATAAGGTAAAGACCGCTTCGGCAGTTGTGCTTGTATTTGGAGACAAGGAAGCGTACCAAAGTGTAGAGCGCATCAATGAAGGTCTCCTTCATTTAGGGATCATGGATCAACGCGAGTACGATCACAATAATTCTTCTGTCAGAGCGATGCACGAGTCTGGAGGAGAGCAGTTCAAGCGCGATGAAGCGATCCGCAATGCCAATTTGTCCGCAATGCTGTTCATGCTCGCTGCAAAGGATAAAGGCTGGGATACTTGCCCGATGATCGGATTCGACCCAGCAGCCGTTCAAGAGATAGCAAAGGTTCCGGACAGCTTTGTGCCAGCTCTGATGATCACGATTGGAAAAGAAGATACATCCAGCCAGCGTGTGAGAGGGTACCGCAAGCCCGTTGGAGAGTTTGTGAGCTACAACACATTCCAAGCAAGTAAATCATAATTAGAGGAGGCTATTCAAAATGACACAGCAAACAGCAGGGATTCACCATATCACAGCTTTTGTCACAAGCGCTCAAAATAACGTTGATTTTTATGCAGGGTTTCTCGGATTGCGCATGGTGAAAAAAACGATTAACTTCGATGCGCCAGAAGTGTATCATCTGTACTTCGGGAATGAGGTCGGCAGTCCAGGTACAGCGATCACCTTTTTCCCGTGGGAATCTGGTCGCCGCGGACGCGTGGGCGGTGGACAGGTGGGCTATACGACTTTCTTGATTCCGGTAGGGGCGTTTTCCTTCTGGGAGGATCGACTGAAAAAATTCGGAATCGAGTACCGTCGCGTGGAGCGTTTTAACGAAACGTATCTGCAATTTACGGACAGAGACGGCTTACAGCTGGAGATTGTGGAACGTGAAGGAGGCCCAGCGAGCAAATGGTCCTTTGGCGGAGTGCCGGCTGACAAGGCGATCAAAGGCTTCGGCGGAGCAATCTTGTACAGTATGGCTCCAGCCCACACCATGGATGTTCTCGAGAGACTGATGGGACTAACCAGAGTCGGCGAAGAAAACGGCCTTGTCCGTTTCCAGGCTCACGGTGATTTGGGCAATGTTATTGACGTGAATGCCGAGCCGATACCAAGAGGAGAAGGTGGCGCAGGAACGATTCATCACATCGCATGGCGTGCTATAGACGATCAGGATCACCAGCAATGGCAGCAGCGCGCGGCTCAATCCGGTCTTCATCCAACAGATATTATTGACCGTCAATACTTTAACGCCATTTACTTCCGCGAGCCGGGCGAGATTTTGTTTGAGATTGCGACCGATCCTCCGGGCTTTGAACGAGATGAGCCATTTGATACATTGGGCGAAAAACTGATGCTCCCCGAGTGGTATGAGCCACATCGCGCCCAGATTGAGCAAGGCTTGCCACCGATTACAGTCAGAGTGTTGGAGGAAGATAAATCATGAATTTGAAGCACATTTTTCGAAAAGGAACCGATTCAGAAGCACCAACACTGTTGCTGCTACATGGAACAGGTGGAGATGAAAACGACCTCTTGCCACTGGCCAATCGCATTTATCCAGGCGCTTCTGTTCTGAGTGTCCGTGGGAATGTTCTCGAAAACGGCATGCCACGATTTTTCCGACGCTTAGCTGAGGGTGTTTTTGACGAAGAGGATTTGGTCTACCGCACGCAGGAGCTGCATGATTTTTTGGATCAGGCGGCGGTTACGTATCAGATCGAGCGAGACAATATCGTGGCAGTCGGCTATTCGAACGGGGCGAATATCGCAGGTAGTCTCCTGTTCCATTACCCGAATCCGCTAAAAGGGGCGATTCTTTACCATCCAATGGTTCCACGCCGTGGGATAGCGCTGCCTGATATGTCAGCCATTCCGGTGTTTATTGGAGCGGGCACGAATGATCCGATTTGTACGGCACAAGAGACGGAGGGGCTGAACCGACTACTGACAGAAGCAGGTGCTGACGTGACTGTGCATTGGGATTCATATGGTCATCAGCTGACGGTGAAGGAAGTAGAGGCTTCCGCCGCGTGGTTTACAGAGATGTTTCGCAAGTAATCGATGAGTAACAAGAGCGGCGGGCCCATGTCTGCCGCTTTTTTGTGTGTGCAAACAGTTGTTTTTCCGGGAAAAGAGCAGCTTCCCGCAGATTTAATCAGATGTGTAAAAGTCTTCAAGAACCAACAGTATTCATTCATCTCTTGTTCATATTGCTTCTTTACTATTGATCCACGTAGGTGCAAGCCATTGACGATTTGCAGGATGGTAGACAAGTGAGTATCATTCAAAATAATGAAGCAGGAAAACCAGAAGGCGGAGTAACAAGGGGGCCAGCTTGATGAAACTGACGATTCTGATTGCAGATGACGATCCACATGTACGTGAGCTATTGCGATTTTATTTAGCAAAAGAGGGATACCATGTCTTGGCTTGTGTGGATGGAGATGAGGCTTCGCAGCTGTTGGAACAGGAATCAGTCCAGCTCGCCATCGTGGATGTGATGATGCCAGGCAAAAACGGCTGGGAGCTGTGCCGGGAGATACGGGAATTTTACGACCTCCCTGTCATCATGCTAACGGCAAAGGGCGAGGTGCGCGATAAGGAAAAAGGCTTTTTGGCGGGGACGGATGATTATTTGACCAAGCCATTTGAGCCTACCGAATTGCTGTACCGCATCAAGGCCTTGCTGCGTCGTTATCAGATGGTCAGCAAACAAATCATCGTCATAAACGATACCGTCATCGATCGGATCAGCCATGTTGTGAAGGTGAAAGAAGAGTTGATTCATTTACCGTTAAAGGAATTTGAACTGCTTGCCCAGCTTGCCAGTTTTCCTGATCGGATCTTTACCCGAGATCAACTGTTGGAGCTCGTATGGGGCGGCGATACCGAGAGCGATAGTCGGACCATCGATGTGCATATTAAGCGGCTGCGAGAAAAATTTACGGAGAAAACAAATGACTTTGTCATTTCTACTGTTCGCGGCTTAGGCTACAAGCTGGAGGTACGAGGCCAGTGAAATCTCTCTACGTCCGGTTAGTTCTTACCTTTGTCGCAATTGTACTGATCAGCGGCACACTTGGATTTTTATTGGCAAATGAGTACTATCAACGAAATTTGCGCGCTTATAATGAACAAAAAATCACGAGCATCGGACAGCAAATCATCGATTTGTATGAGCATAAATCCACACTCGACCTGCCCGCCTTCATGACGCATGTCGCCAATTTGAATTTTCAGCTACATCTCGTGGATGAGAATGGCGCAGTAAGCCAATTCGGAGCACCTTTTCGCGATCAGCAGATAGAGCCTGCCATCGTTCAAAGAGTGTTGGCGGGTGAGACTTACAGAGGGATTACAGAAGAACAGCACAGCTGGTTTGTGACCGGATTTTTTGAAAACACGCTGACAAACAGCATTGGCTTGCCGCTTACAGCAGAAGGGAAAAAATACGCCCTGTTTGTACGACCAAATATTGAACAGCAGTTTGGCGAAGTGCATATTATGTTTGCCTTGCTGCTGGCAGCGATGTTTGTACTTAGCCTGATCCTGATTTTGATATTTACCCGTTATTTGGTGAAGCCGATCAAGAAGCTGAGCCATGCGACCAAAAGGCTGGCAGAAGGGCAGTACGACATCCACCTGGACATCTCACGCCGTGACGAAATCGGCGATTTGGCTATGCATTTTGCCAGGATGACAGAGTCACTCAAACAACTAGACGAGATGCGCCAAGAGTTTGTCTCCAATGTCTCACATGAAATCCAGTCTCCATTGACATCGATCCAAGGCTTTTCTCAAGCTATCCGCAGCGGCGGTGTGACAAGTGAACAGCAGGAGACGTACTTGACTATCATCGAAGAGGAGAGCAGGCGGCTGTCTTCCTTGAGCAAGCAGCTGTTGACGCTCGCTTCCCTGGACAAAGAGACAGGTCTGTACGAACCGACACGTTTCCGACTGGATGAGCAGATCAGGCAAGTCCTCTTAATTTTGGAGCACCAGTGGCAACAAAAAAAGCTCGTGATGGAGCTAACTTTACCGGAGACTTTCATCGTGGGTGACAAGCAGCTACTCAATCAAGTATGGATGAACCTGCTTGCCAATAGTATCAAATTCACCCCAACGGCTGGCTCTATATCTATTGCGATACAAAAGGATACGCGAATCGGCGTGACCATTCGGGATACGGGGATCGGCATGTCAGAAGAAGAGCAGGAGCATGTCTTTGACCGTTTTTACAAAGGAGACAAGTCACGCAATCGGGAAGCGACGGGAAGCGGCCTCGGTCTTTCTATCGTACAAAAAATTTTGCAGGTCGCAAAAGGTAGCATTCACATTCAAAGCCGTATAGGCAAAGGGACAACGGTCACGGTCAGCCTACCGACGGGTGAGCATCCTACTGCGTGAACGACAAACGATTCATAATGAAGCGAAGCAAGGGAGTGATTTCCATGAATATCGGCAGGCGTGTACTCGCCGCAGTCATATCCGCTTTTATTACGGGTCTGTATGCTGCGTTGATCATCTACATCTATCGTGATCCAAGCGCGCCGTATGGGTTCGGACAAGAGTATTTGCTGGGTGTGCTCTTCAGCATGGCATTGAATCTAGTTGTCTTCGTATGGCTGTCGGTATTCGTGGACTTGCTAGTGAGTCGATCACACTTGATCGGGTGGAATAAAAACGCTGTGCGTTTCGGCGGGTATGCGGTCATCGGCTATGTGCCTGTGTTTTTTCAATGGCTAATGAGTGTTGATCCGCATGCTGCCTTGTTTTATCCGCAGGCAACGGTTTTTGTGTTTGCTGCAATATGTTACTTCCTTATATTTGTGGGAATAGAGGCGGTCAACAAGCGTCTTCATACAGAAACCGAGCCATCCGTAAAAGGCTGATTTTATAAGGATTTACCCGGAAAAACGAGGGAACCCCTCATGGTTAATCAAATGTTTAAAATACTGATTAAGCGGTTGTGTACCATTGAATGACGTAATAATGGTGTGCGTTACCACCGAATAATAGAAAATCATTCCACTCATCATAAATCAGCGTGTTAGTGGACCCAGCTGTCACAATGGAGCCAAAATCAATTTCAATACCTAGTTCATCTAGTTTGCCAAGCGTATTTTTTACGTCTATTTTCATGAATACCCCAAACCTTATGAGGGGATCAATGACCCGACTAAGTACAAGCAGTCTGTTGCTATTTTTGACGTTCATCTCTTCCCAAGCCCACTCTTCACCCCAGTATTCGGGACGCTCCATTAAAAGTAGAAAAGCATCCACCGGATGAGGGACTTCTGTTTTTTCGAGAGACAAGAGGTAGGCTGAAGCCTCCCAACGTGGCTGCCGGTCTTCTTGAATATGAAAATGATCGACGAACTTTCGGTTATGGATACCCTGTAAACAATGGATTACAGCATCCTTGTTTATCATGTGCGAACACACCTCCTAACTATTTCTTAAAAAAGTCATCTTAGACCTATAACAAAAAAGCCCGAGCAATCAGGTAGCTCGGACAATGGTTTTCTGTTCTTTGGCGTGTTCAATCCCCGCAGATATGAGATGGCGTACATGGTCATCATCCAACGAGTAAAAAACGAGTTTACCTTCTTTGCGGTACTTGGCTAGTCCCATGTTGCGAAGTAGCCGCAGATGGTGGGAGGTGTTAGCGATCGAGCTTCCGATGATAGCAGCCACATCACAGACACAGAGCTCGTCTTCCATCGAGAGGATGTGAATGATTTTGGCGCGGGTGTCATCGGCCAACGCCTTGAAGATTTTTGCTACCCCTTCTGATTCTGTGGCGAACGGCTTTAACCGATTTACTTTTTCCTCATCAAAACATTGGATTTCACAGATGTCATCCACTGTAACCATCACCTCATGCTCTACAATGTCCTACTATTATAGACATTCGCGGAGAAAGTGAAAAGGAAAAACGACATTTTCATGGCAGTGTAGTGTCCCTCTTCGTTTTCGTGTAAGATGAACATGATCCAAGAAATGGGGAGAGAATACCATGAGTGCGCAACCAAAGTGCCCGAAGTGCCGGTCTGCAAAGATCGATTTCACCGAGTCGATCAATAAGCCATTATACATAACCATTTATGTAACGGTTTTGGCAGTGCTTGCCTTGATCGGCATTTCCGTGAAAGGGACTCCTGTCATCTTTTTGTTCCTCGGACTGTCAGGGGCATTTATTCTGTTTGCCGTTCGTCTTGCCTTAGAAAAGCGTAAAGTAATCAAGTGCAAATGTCTGGACTGTGGGGAGCGTTGGCAGACCACCCCAACACCTGTAGAAGCTCGTACCAAGTAACAAGACTCCTAGTAATAGGGGTCTTTTTTTATTCTCGATCTGTAAAAAAATGGGCGGAATATTCAAATCAATTCTTGAACGAACCAGAAGGATGCGATAATATAATAATTAAATATTTGTTTGAATGTTTGTGGATTGATTTCATTCGAAGCTGGGCAAAATAGATGCTTGGAAAAAGGTGAGAACAGATGGCAGAAGAACGAAAAAAAGAAGAATGTTGCAGTGGGCATCAATGCGGCAGTGAGCATACGCATGCTGGTAAAATTCTCACGGTTCTCGAGCCTGCGGCTGCGGCAACAGAAACCGCAGGAATTCTTTCTTCACAGGCTGTTGTCTATCGCGTTACAGGTATGGATTGCAGTTCGTGCGCCAAATCGCTGGAAAAGCATATGCAGACGTTGCCAACCGTAAAAGAGGTAAACGTGAACTTTTCCACGGGTAAAATGCAGCTCGTCGCGGATGGACTAGGAGCCGATGTGGTGGTGAAGGAAGTCGCCAAGGCTGGATACAGTGCCATGCTACTTACGAGACGTACCGCCAAAGCAGTACCGAAAACGGATCAAGCAGGGACGGTACTGACGACAATTTCGGGTGTGTTATTGGCTCTCGGTTTTCTAGCCTCCCTTTCACCAAGCGTATCTCCACTAGTCGTTACTGTGCTCTATGCGTTGTCGATCATAAGTGGCGGCTACCGACCTGCGCGCAGTGCTTTTTACGCGATCAAAAGCGGTTCACTGGATATGAACGTATTGATGTCTGTTGCGGCTATTGGAGCAGCATTAATCGGTGAGTGGCTGGAGGGCGCGACGGTCGTCTGGCTCTTTTCCATCGGAAACTTGCTGCAAACCAAGTCGATTGAAAAAACACGTGACTCCATACGCAATTTGATGGATTTGGCTCCGCCTGAGGCATGGGTCAAGGTAGGGGAGACTCTTACCCGCAAGCCAGTTGAGGACATTGCTGTCGGCCAAGTCATCGTAGTGAAGCCAGGAGAGAAAATCCCGCTGGATGGGGTGATTGTACACGGGACATCGAGCGTCAATCAGGCCCCGATTACAGGTGAATCGATTCCCGTAGATAAACTGGTCGGCGACAGCGTTTTTGCAGGGAGTGTCAACGAAAGCGGCGCGGTGGAGATCAAGGTAACAAAGCTGGTGGAGGATACGGCGATTGCCAGAATCATTCATCTCGTGGAGGAAGCGCAGGAGAAAAAAGCGCCTACTCAGGCGTTCGTCGACAAATTCGCTGCGATCTACACGCCAATCGTGCTCGTGCTTGCTTTGTTCGTGATCGTATTCCCGCCATTATTCGGACTCGGTACCTGGGGAGAATGGTTTTACAGAGGACTTGAGCTGCTGGTTGTTGCTTGCCCGTGCGCACTGGTCATTTCTACGCCAGTTGCGATTGTGTCTGCGATTGGAAATGCCGCGAGAAACGGCGTCCTGATCAAGGGCGGTACGTTTTTGGAAAAGGCAGGGGCGATCAACGCCATTGCCTTCGATAAAACGGGCACATTGACGGAAGGGAAACCACAGGTTGCAGCGGTTATCGAGATGGAGGGAAGCGAAGACGAAGTAGTGTCGATCGCCAGAACGATTGAAGAGCGTTCTTCCCATCCGATTGCACAAGCGATTCTCACCTATGCGAAACAAAAGCAGGTCGCTTCCCAGAGTGGGCAAGATTTCAAGGCGATCGTCGGAAAAGGGGCGAGCGCTGTCATTGGAGCCGAGACATTTTATGCAGGGAAGCCCGCCTTGTTTCAAGAGCTGGGAGTCGATTTGTCGGCATGGCAAACGCAAATCGAGTCGTTGCAGAGTGAGGGACATACGCTGGTGGTTATCGGTACCGCAACGAAATTGATCGGGATGATTGCCGTTGCCGACACCATTCGTGAGATTACGGTTAGTGCCATTGGCAAACTCAAGGCGGCAGGTATTGAAGACATCGTGATGCTGACTGGTGACAATGCTGGTACGGCGAAAAAGGTAGCGAGTCAGACGGGTGTAAATCGTTATTTTGCAGAGTTGTTGCCGCAAGATAAGGTAGAGGCGGTTAAGAAACTCCAACAAGAAGGCAAGGTCGTCGCCATGGTGGGTGACGGGATCAACGATGCGCCTGCTCTCGCATCAGCTGACTTGGGGATTGCCATGGGTGGAGCTGGTACCGATACGGCAATGGAAACCGCGGATATCGTATTGATGGCTGACAATCTCGAAAAGCTGCCGCACACGATGAAGGTCAGCAGAAAAGCACTCGCGATTATCAAGCAAAACATCTGGTTTTCGATCATCGTAAAGCTGGTCGCACTCGTGTTGATATTCCCAGGCTATCTAACCTTGTGGCTGGCGGTGCTCAGTGACACGGGAGCCGCATTGCTGGTCATCTTAAACAGCATGAGACTCTTGCGAATGAAGGACTAAATAAAAAAGGGAGATGAGCTGTCGAGGCTCTCTCCCTTTTTTCTGTATCAGGTTTACACCAAGACTCCGCCGCCGTATCTTTCGAATTCTTTCTGGGTGCAAGCAACAAAGTGACCGCGCTCAATTTCACGCAAGACGCGTTCTTCCCCTTGATCTCGCAAATATTCCTGATCATCGAAAACGATGCGCTTACGGTTGCGCTCATAATCAGGGTCTGGCAATGGAATTGCCGAGAGCAACGATTTGGTGTACGGATGAATCGGATTCTCGTACAGGCGATTACTTTCTGCCAGCTCCACAATACGTCCGCGGTACATCACACCAATGCGGTCACTGATGTATTTAACCATGGACAGGTCATGGGCGATGAACAGATAAGTCAGGCCTTTTTCTTTTTGCAGGCGCTTGAGCAGGTTAATGACCTGCGCCTGAATGGACACGTCGAGGGCAGAGATCGGTTCATCGGCAATGATGAATTCCGGATCAACAGCCAATGCCCGTGCAATCCCGATCCGTTGGCGCTGTCCGCCGCTGAACTCATGCGGGTAGCGGTTTGCGTGCTCGCGGTTGAGGCCAACGGTTTCCAACAGCTCGTGCACCTTGGCGATGCGTGCTTCCTTGGTCGCCAGACGATGAATGTCCAGACCTTCTGCAATAATGTCGGATACAGTCAGACGTGGATTCAACGACGAGTACGGGTCTTGGAAGATCATTTGGATTTTGCGGTTGAGCCATTTCTTTTCTTCAAGTGTTTTCTTTCCGTGTACACTGTTCCCATTGAACAAGACCTCTCCGCCAGTTGCATCGTACAGGCGAAGGATGGTTCGTCCTGTAGTGGATTTACCGCAACCGGATTCACCCACAAGACCGAAAATTTCCCCTTTGTAGATGTCAAAGGTGATACCATCTACAGCTTTCAGCGTATGACCATTCCCGAGGTCAAAATGCTGTTTCAAATCTTTGACTTCAACCAGCTTCTCACGGTTCTCGTAGTTGATCATTTTTTTGGTGCTTACTGGAGCCTCAGTCGCATCATTAGAATTGACTTTTCGTCTCACAGCCGAAGCAGGCGGTTTGATGTCAGGTGCCATTTCATGCAGGAGCCATGTTGCCGCATAGTGCGTGTCGGAGATTTTGAACATCGGTGGTTCATATTCCAGATCGACCTTCAACGCAAATGGGTTACGAGCCGCGAAGGCATCACCTACAGGTGGCTTGAACATGTCAGGCGGCGATCCAGGAATGGACATCAGCTCGTCGTCGCTGGCATCGAGGCTAGGCATGGAACCTAATAGACCCCAGGTATACGGGTGTTTAGGATCGTAGAAAATTTCATCGACTTTACCGATTTCCACAATTTTACCTGCATACATAACCGCTACACGGTCTGCCATGTTAGCAACTACACCGAGATCATGCGTAATAAAGATGATCGAAGTACCCATCTTCTTTTGCAGTTCCTTCAGCAACTCCAAAATCTGCGCTTGAATCGATACGTCCAGAGCAGTTGTCGGCTCATCGGCGATGATAATTTTTGGATTGCAGGCCAGTGCGATGGCAATGACAATCCGTTGGCGCATCCCACCGGAAAACTGGTGCGGGTATTGATCGACACGTTCCTTGGCAAATGGAATCCCTACCATTTCCAACAGTTCAATAGCACGGCTGCGCGCATCTGCACGGTTCAGCTTTTGGTGCTTGATGAAGCTCTCCATGATTTGGTTACCGATAGTCATCGTCGGATTCAAGGAAGTCATCGGGTCTTGGAAGATCATCGAGATATCGCGACCGCGAACATCCTGCATTTCTTTTTCGGAAAGCGTAACCAAATCTCTTCCTTCAAAGAGAACTTGTCCTTTTGGAATGCGTCCAGGAGGAGAAGGAATGAGGCGCATAAGTGCTTGTGAGGTTACGGATTTACCGGAACCGGATTCACCAACAATTGCTAGCGTTTCTCCTTTTTCCAGATCAAAGGAGACGCCTCGTACTGCTTTGACTTCACCTGCATACGTATCGAATGACACATGCAAATCTTTTACTTCTAAAACTTTTTCCATATAATCCTCCCTTTCGAGCATGCTTTGCCGTGATTAACCCTCCATGTATATCCAACAATCTCTCTAGTAGGAATTTTTACGAAAATGAAAATCATTATCATCATTATACTATATTCATTAACTATTGTTAAAAAATTTTTTTATACGTTGCATATCCATACAGCTTTTTTAGCGTTACCAAATGAGAGCCCAGTCATACTATGCATCAATGCAGCAGAATACTGGCTTTAGGGAGGGTAGCGCTTGTGAACAAGCTCAATCAGTCAAAGGAAATCGCACTCACTTTTGATGATGGACCAGATCAGTTGTGGACGCCTCGTGTGTTAGAAATATTAGCCCACTATCAGGTAAAGGCAACTTTCTTCTGTGTGGGACAAATGGTGAAGTACTACCCGAAAATACTGGAGCGGATCGTAAGGGAAGGTCATATTGTAGGAAATCATAGTTGGGATCACCCTGACTTTACGAAAATACCTCTCTTGGCTGTTCAGGAGCAGGTAGAACGTACCTCGGATCAGATCGAAAAGGTAGTAGGAGTGAGTCCTCGCATAGTTCGGCCGCCATATGGAGCAGTGAATGAGGAGGTCATCCAGCTGCTTGCAGCGAGAGACTACGAAATGATTTTGTGGGATATAGACAGTTGGGATTGGAAAGGTCTCACCGGCCCGCAGGTAGCGAGAAACATCTTGGGACATGTTACCCCAGGCGCAGTCGTGCTTCAACATTCCGCTGGCGGTACAAAAGACACGCTAAAGGGGAGTGTGGACGCCTTGCCCTATGTCATTGAGGTGTTAAGTGAACAGAAATATACCTTTTCAACCGTTTCCGCCATGTTTCAACTGACAGCGTATCGAGAAAAGACCTGTCCTGTCGAGAAAAGGAGAAGGGGCAGATAGAGGAAATGGATTGAATTCTGTGGTAATTAGTAGAATCAGAAGATTTCTTTCAGGGGAGCGAATCCGTCCATGTCCAAAGCCGATAATATGCTCTCCATTTTGTGGCTGTTGAAGACCGGCAAGCGAATGACAGCCAAGCAATTGGCAGAGATTCTCGAGATCAATATTCGCACCGTTTATCGCTATATCGACTCACTGTGTGCGAGCGGTGTACCCATCATTTCCGATGCCGGACACAATGGTGGCTACAGTTTACTTCAGCATTTCAATGAAGCTCCGCTGTTTTTCGACCTCAACGAGCAAAAAGCCCTTATTCATGCAGCGGCTTTTGCCCAAGAGGCCGGTTATCCCTTCGGAGCAGATTTACACCGGGCCATTTCCAAGCTAAAACGTTATACAAATGAAGAGCAGCGTGACGCGATTGACCGACATAGTATCGGCTTCGAGGTGATCCAGCCTCCTGTTGATCCTTCTCTCGAATCTACCTTACAGGAACTGGAGCTGTCTGTTGCCAATGGATACACCCTTTCGATGGAGTATCAGAAAGCCTACCAGACAACGAGACAGAGGCGTCAAATTGATCCATACGGGCTCGTTTATTGGAAGGGAAACTGGTATATCGTTGCCTATTGCCATCTCCGTAGTACCATTCGCAGCTTTCGTGCAGATCGTGTCTATGAGATCCAACGTACAGAAGCCAGCTTTCAACGCCCTCCTGAATTTTCTGCGCGCCATTTTTTTCTCTCGAATTTACTACCGGAAGCAGACAAGCAGGGCAACACCATTTTGATCAAGGTCAAAGGAAGACCACAGTCACTCGCTGATTTGTGCAGGCATTGGTATCTCGGACATACGGTGATCGAGCGCAACGAGGCACAGGTGATCTTTCAAGTAGATGAGCAAATGGCCCATTCGATCCTTTCTCATTATCTTTTGCCATACGGAAAATCCATTCAAGTTGAAGAGCCAGCCTTTGTAAAAGAGCGTTTGGCTGCTATAGCTGCCGATTTATTTCATTTTTATCAGTCGACTTGAATTCACTGACCATTTTTGTCAGGAGAGTTGATTTATATTGAAAGCAAAGAAGAGATGGAAAAAGTGAATGGAGGCAGATTGATTATGAAGCATGAAGCATTGCGTTTGTACGAATATCATGTATGGGCAAACGAAAAGGTATTCGAGCGGTTGCAGGAGGTACCAGAGGGAGTAAGTGAGCAGGAGGTTCCGAGTGTGTTTCCGACGATCACCCAGACGTTGGCTCACGTTCTCAAGACGGATTATGTTTGGTTGTTGGCCATGAAGGGGGAGAGCTACGAAGAGGTAGGACCAAAAGTAGGGGTTCTCTTGCAGGAATTAAAAGGGAAGAACGTACACGAGCTGCGAAAACGGTTTGCCGAATCAGCCCAGCAGTTCAGAGATTTCTTCGGGCAAATCTCTATGGAAGACACCTCGGCCTATACGCACCCGGCATTGGGCACGGTTCATGCTCGCTATGCCGACATCGTCCAACACGTCGCCAACCACGGAACCTATCACCGAGGCAATATCTCCGCCATGCTCAGACAAATGGGTCACGCGGGAGCTTCCTCCGATTACATTTTCTATTTGTTCGAAACCTCCGCGGTAGAACAGTAAAGGTTTTTTCATCTTTTATCAGCTACCGAAAAAACAAGCAGCTTGTAGAGGGAACAGGAGAAAACAGCGAAGATCTTAGGGACACCGACCGAGACGTAATGCAAAAAGCGAAACACGCCCTTAAGCGTCCACCTCTGAGAAACATCCAGATTGGACCACTTTGGACACGGTTTCGCTTTTTGCATGGAGTCGGCCAGTCAATCCCCCAATGGGTGGCCCTAGAAGCTGAGTCGTTTTCTCCTGTTCCCTCTCCTCCACTACAGCCACGCAAACTTCTTGTTTTTTACGGATTCATCGTCCGAGCAATCCGCCCCTCGAGCCCGTTCAAGAACTGACTAATGTTCGGTTTGGTGTCACCGATGATGCTTTCACCAGGCTTGCCGGGTTCAAAGATCACGTCCTCGTTTTTGGTGACCTCGATCAAATAATCCCTGACGATCTGTCCTGTTTTCGTAGCGTCATATTTCTTGGCAAAGTTCTGATACTCTTCTTTGACGGCTGGGAGTAACTTCATTGTTGCTTCGTCTATTGTCTCATATCGGTAATCAGACAAGTATGTTTTGAGATAGTCGATATAGAGCGTACGGAGCTTCACTGCACGTGGGCTGCTGCGGTAGTTGACCAAATACTCTTCGACTTCAACCATTCTCGGTCCGAGCTCAGCTCGCGTGATTTGCAACCCGCCGTCACCCAAATACGGTTTGCCCGTTTCCGTTTCTTGAATGGACAAGTAGTCCTTCCCTTCCTCATCGAGCGAAGCGGCATATTTTTGCAATGCCTTGTAATCCACTTGCCAGTAGAAGGACATGTCTTTCGTCGCCTTTAAGACGAGTCCGCCCTCTGTTTGGTGGAGGAGCCATTGCTTGAAGCTGTCATCGCCTTCTAGCTTGTTGAAATCGTAAGGGTATTGCAAGGCATACAGCTTATCCGCATTTCCCGGCTGGGCGAGGAGTGCCTTGAAGTTATCGTTTATCGTAGGCAGATGTTTTTCATAATACTGATCAAGGGCAAAAAATAATTGATCGGCGGTTTTCGTGTCCGTTTTCGCCAGATGCTGATCCAAAAAGGCGATTAGCTCATTCGCTTCCTTGGCTTGCGCAGCTAGTACGGTGAACTGCTTGAGCAAATCATCCGCTGGCTTTTCGGCTTTTGTTGTATCAGCAGGGGACTTCCTTGTGTTTTCCGTTGCAGGTGGGGTGGGGTCTTTTACCGTTAGTTGATCAGAGGTAGAGACGCACCCTGTCACAAAAGTAATCGCGACGAGGCTAGAGAAAAAAGGTAGAACATATTGTTTCATATCTTCATTTTCACTCCGTTATGTTGAATGGTTGGTTCCCTTTCTATTGGTACGTACCATACCACGTTCAAGTTATCGGTTCAAATCGATCAAATATTCCTGATAGGAAGCAAGCGTCACTTTTGATATACTTTCTCTATTGTTGATGAGAATGATTATCAACATCTACACAGAGGATCGGGCAGAGGTGAGAACATGAACGAAACACAAGCCTTGGTTCAACAATTCACAGAGAAGACCATGGCAGAAGCCATTTTTAAGCTGCGTGACATTACATGGTTCAAAGCACAAGGACATGACCGACTACGCCAACAATTCACTCATACGCATATTTTGCTGGTAATAACCGGGGGACGTGGGCGCCTGCGACTGGAGAACGAGGAGTACCAATTGCGGCAGGACGCGATTTACGTATGTCCTCCTATGCTTACGTTTGGCATCGTCCCTGATTCGGCTGATCATTTGGAGATGTACATGCTTCGTTTTGATGTCTTTATGGAAACGAGAGACAGACATCGGTGCTTCCAAGCTCTTCGGGAAAAGGATCTGTTTCCTTTTCGGGGAGAGATCTCTGTCCAATCGGCAGGGCAGCTGCCTGTCTATTGTGATTTGATCCAGAATCTATGGAAGCAGGAGACGGCACTCGAGCGTTTTCGAGGTCAACACACTTTTCAAGAGCTATGGTACCACATCGTCAAGCATGCTCACTTCTCGACAACAGATTCTGGAATGGCGCTGGAGCGGGCACGTGCACATATGGAAGAGCATTACTCGGAAAATGTGACGATAGAACAGCTGGCTCGCATCGCAGAGGTGAGTCCAAAATATTTCGTCGATCTGTTCAAAAAAACGTATGGCATCTCAGCTATGGACTATTTGGCAGAGCTTCGCATTAGCCGGGCGAAGCAGATGATGGTGCAGTCGCATGCCAAGCTGCGCGATATCGCTCATCAAGTGGGCTACAATGACGAGTTTTACTTTAGCCGAAAATTCAAGAAAGCTGTCGGAGTTTCACCGACTCTCTATATGAAAAGCCGCCAACGAAAAATTGCGGCGTACGGCTCGACCGTTATCGGGCATTTGCTGGCTTTGAAAATGATTCCTTACGCGGCGCCACTGCACCCGAAATGGACGGCTTACTATCATCACACCTATCGAAACGATATCCCGGTCCATCTGAGCGCGTTTCGAATTAACCAAAATTGGAAAGCCAACATCGAAATGCTTCGCGATGCCAAGCCAGACGTCATCATTGGCTTGGACGAGACGAGTTTGCAGGAACAGAAGCATCTGGACGAGATTGCGCCCACTTTGTATGTACCTTTTGAAGAGCAGGGGTGGAAAGAACAACTGCAGCTTATGGCCGACTTTTTGGGAGAGTCCATGGAAGCGCATCATTGGCTTTGCGAGTATGAGAAAAAGGTGAAGAGGGCCCGGGCAAAGCTTCAACATGCTCTGGGCGATGAAACGGTGCTCGTCGTGCGGATATTGAAAAACCAGCTCTATGTCCACTGCAATCGCAGTATGAATGAAGTGTTTTATCAAGATCTGCAAGTCAAATCTGCTTTTGTCTCGGAACAGAACGAGTACGACCAGCTTGTGACCGTACAGGAATTAATTGCACTCGCGC
Organism: Brevibacillus sp. HB1.4B; assembly: GCF_013284285.1. Classification (NCBI taxonomy): domain Bacteria; kingdom Bacillati; phylum Bacillota; class Bacilli; order Caryophanales; family Paenibacillaceae; genus Brevibacillus; species Brevibacillus sp. HB1.4B. Next base: position 10,944 of record NZ_JABSUT010000018.1, on the reverse strand, counting down.
CAGATCGCTTGCTGCTGTTGGTTTGCCAAGAGGCTGAAACGTTGGCATGCTTCCAAGCCTTGAAAGCATCGGGATCATGGCAAGAGATCGAAGCAGTCCGCAACAATCGGGCGCATGTCATTATGTCGGACCCTTGGCGTGAATACTCGGCAACGGCTCATGAACGGATCGTGGAAGAGAGTGTGAGATTGTTTTCAGGAGATCGTCCATGTTGATTCTGGATTTCGTCCATGGTCGGGCATGAGTGGATGCTTTATAATCACGAATGATAATCGTTATCACTCATGTGGAGTGAAACCTTACATTTCTGAGAGGGGTCTTTCAAGAATGAAAAAGATATACCTAGGCTTGAGCATTGCAGCGTTGACATTGGCTCTGACTGCGTGCGGCGGAGGAAAAGAAGCAGCGAATAACACGACTGCACCTACCGCAGCACCTGCGACAACAGCTACAGCAGAAAAGCCGGCCGATGATGCCAATAAAGCAGAGACACGCACGATTAAATATTTAGATAAAGAATACACCGTCCCTAGCAAAACAGACCGGATCGCCATTGTAGGCAGCATGGAGTCCATGGAAGATTCACTTGTGCTGAACGTAAACCCGGTAGGCGCGATTTCTGTAGGCGGCAAATTCCCGGAGATGTTTGCACCGATTACAGGCGAAGCCACATCCATCGGGGAAAAAATCCAACCGAACCTGGAAACCATCTTGTCCTTGAAGCCGGACGTGATCTTGGGCAGTAGCAAATTTCCACCAGAAATGGCTGAGAAGCTGAACAAGATTGCTCCTACTTTCCCCGTTTCTCACATTTCAACCAACTGGGAAGCGAATCTGCAATTGTTGGGTGAATTGACTGGCAAGCAAGCTGAGGCAGAGAAAGCACTCAATGAATATAAATCAGGGATTGAAGCGGCAAAAGCAAAATTGGGAGACAGCGTGAAGGATAAAAAAGTATTGGTGATTCGTCTGCGCCAAGGAAACATCAACATCTATCCAGAGAAGGTGTTCTTCAACCCAGCTCTGTACGCAGACCTTGGTTTGACTGCACCTGAAGAAGTAAAAGCGGCGAAGGCACAAGAAATTATCTCCATGGAGAAATTCAGCCAGATCAACCCGGACTACCTGTTCATCCAATTCTCTCCAGACGAGAATAAAGACAAGCCGAACGTATTGGAAGATTTGCAGAACAACCCGATTTGGAAGAGCGTGAATGCAGTGAAAAACGGCAAAGTTTACGTAAACGTAGTTGATCCTCTCGCACAAGGCGGTACTGCTTGGAGCAAAACACAATTCCTGAAGGCGGCTGTTGAAAAATTGTCTGCCAAGTAAAAGTGGGCGAGGTAGGCTATGCAATCCAAAAAAGCAACTTCCATGATCATACTAGCTGTTTCGCCATTGGTGATCCTGCTTACAATCTTGCTCTCCATTCATTACGGAGCCAAGTCGATTGATGCCGGGACCATTTATCAAGCTCTCTTTGCCTTTGATGAAGGGAATGTGGATCATCAAATTGTCATGCACTCTCGCTTGCCGAGGGTTTTGGGCGCACTCATGATCGGAGCATTTCTGGCGATATCAGGAGCGTTGATGCAGGGGATGACGAGGAATTACCTCGCGTCCCCCTCTATTATGGGCGTGTCTGACGGTTCGGTCTTTGCCGTTACGCTGTGCATGGTTTTCCTTCCATCCGCTACGAGTGTCACGATGATTACCATGTCCTTGATCGGTTCAGCATTTGCGGTGGCGATGGTTCTCGCTTTTTCCCGACTGTTGCCAAACGGCTTGACACCCGTGGGTATGGCGGTCATCGGCACGATTACGGGTACCTTTTTGAGCAGCATTTCAGCTGCGATTTCTACTTATTTTCAAGTCTCGCAAAACGTCAGCTTCTGGTACAATGCTAGGCTGCATCTCTTGGAGCCGGGCCTGGTGAAGCTGGCGGTTCCTTTTGCCATCGTCGGTATTATCCTCGCACTTCTTTTGTCCAAATCGATTACGATCTTATCCTTGGGCGACGAAGTATCTCGCGGTCTCGGACAGAGAACGGTGATGGTCAAAGTGCTGGCAACGACTGCTGTTGTCATTCTGACAGGCATTTCCGTAGCGTTGGCAGGAAAAATCGCTTTTGTCGGGCTGATTATTCCGCATATTACCCGCTTTTTGGTAGGTCTCGATTATCGATGGATCATTCCATGTGCAGGTTTATTGGGCGGTATTTTCCTTGCCTTGTCTGACGTTCTCAGCCGATTTATGAACAGTCCGTTTGAGACCCCAATCGGTGTGGTGACAGCATTTATTGGCGTTCCGTTCTTCCTCTATTTGATTTACAAGAGAGGAGGGGGAAAGCATGCCTAATCAAAAAGGTAAATTTCGTTTGCTGTTTCTCGTCAACATCGCCTTGATTTTGCTGGCGATTTATACCAGCCTGACCAACGGTGTATTTGACATGACGGTGTTGGATGTCATCCGTACGTTATTGCGTATTGATCCTGTAGCGGAATACGATTTGGTTATTTTCGATTTCCGCCTGCCGCGGATTGTTATTGCGGCGTTAGTCGGCTTTGGCTTAGGAGTTGCTGGTACCGTCATTCAGGGGATCACCCGTAACGGGCTGGCTGATCCGGGGATTTTGGGTATTAACGCCGGGGCAGGAGCCGCTATCGTCGCCTTTATGTTTTTCTTCGGTGGACAATTTATGGATGCGAGCTGGTATTCCATCATCGCCATGCCTTTGTTCGGTTTGACAGGCGGATTGCTTGCGGCTGGACTGATTTATCTATTTGCTTGGCGTAACGGAGCGCTAGACCCACAACGACTGATTCTGGTGGGGATCGCCATTGGTTCCGGATTGGGTGCCGTGTCACTGTATCTCTCGTTAAAAATGAATCCCAACGATTTTGAAATGGCAACCGTATGGCTCTCGGGAAGTATCTGGAGTGCCAACTGGACGCATATTGCTGGGATGCTGCCATGGCTAGTCATCCTCATTCCTGTTTTGATGCGCAAGGTGTATATTCTCGATTTGCTTCAACTGAGTGAGGAGTCCGTCAAGAATCTGGGTGTGTCCGTGGAAAAGGAGCGCAATATTCTCCTGCTGTCGAGTATCGGGATCGTGAGCGCGTGTGTCTCGGTTTCGGGAGGCATCGGATTCGTCGGCTTGATGGCACCGCATATTGCGAAGCGTTTGGCGGGAATCCAGCACAGGTATGTTCTTCCCTTGTCAGGGACAATCGGGATGCTTATGGTCGTGGTAGCTGACTTTATCGGCAAAACTGTGTTCACACCCATTGAACTGCCAGTGGGTATCGTCATTTCGATCATCGGTGTACCGTATTTCTTCTATCTTCTGAGTAGAAGAAAAAAATAAAGAGGGGACGTGCAAATTGTGAAGGGACAATTGTTTGCAGAAGTATGCCATCACCGAGCATTGCTCGTATATTTGCCGCCATCCTATTACAAGAGTACGTCCCGTTTTCCCGTCATGTATGTCCATGATGGCGGTGACTTGTTTGATCCTGCGTTTAGTACTGCACTCGATGTAATCGAAGATCAGTTTGCAGAGGGAAAAATTCCTGAGCTAATTCTCGTCGGCATCCAGCCAGGAAACCGCAGGGATGACTATACGCCTTGGTTCTCCAAAGCGATCTCGCCTGAGCGCAACATTGATTTTGGCGGGCAAGGAGATGCGTATCTTTCTTACGTCGCCAATGAATGTAAGGCGTATATCGACAGCAAGTACAGGACAGACCCTCGGCCGGAAAAAACAGGGATCATTGGATTTTCGCTTGGTGGCTTAATCTCGATGTACGCTGCGCACCAATATCCGGACGTTTTCACGAAAATCGGCAGCATTTCGGGATCGTATTGGTATGAAGGCATGGTTCCGTTTATGCGGGAAAAGAAAATGTACCGTCCCGGACTGCGCATCTACATGGATGTTGGCAGTAAGGAAGGTGCCAAAAAACAAAACATCCAGAAACAAATGGTCCCGCTGACAAAAGAAGCGCATCAGATATTGGCTGATAACGGCTTCACAGCAGATCAGTTAGTCCTGCTCATTGACGCAGGGGCGGATCATTTGAGTGAATGTGCAAACGCCAGATTTCCGGGGGCGTTGCAATGGCTTTTGAATGAGAAGGAGGAGACAGAAATGGAACTGGCCAAATTGATTAGAGAGCGTCGCTCGATTCATCGCTTTACAGATCGTGAGGTAGACCCTGCGTTGGTTACAGAACTGATGGATACAGCCGTGTGGGCGCCGAATTATCACATGACACAACCGTGGCGCTTTATTGTGACGTACGGGGAAGGCAAGAGAAGAATCGCCGAGGCCGTGCGGATCATGAAGGAAAAGCGGGAGATTGATCCTGCGAAAAAGAAAGAGGTCGGCGAGAAGTTTTACAATAAAATCATGGCGATTCCGATGCTGATGACGGTGATCATGGAAGAAAGTCCGAACTTGATTACGCGCCAAGACGACTTTGCTTCGACCAGTATTGTCATTCATAACTTTAGCTTGCTGGCGTGGGAAAAAGGCATCGGTCTGACGTGGGAGACGTACCCATGGATTCACGAGCCGGAATTCCGTGAAGCGATGGGCATTCGACCAGGAGAAAAAGTGCTGGGGAACTTGCATATCGGTTATCCAGCCGCGATCCCTGGCGCTCAGCCGCGAATTCCTGCCGCAGAGCGCATCACACTTGTCGGCAAAGCATAGGACAAGATCAAGTGAATTTTTCTTGTCACAGAATTACTTTTTGTGGTACCCTTGGGTCATTCTACAAGAAAGGGTGACCATTAAGCCAATGATCTGCTAACTCCTATTTCCGCAAAACCAATCGGATAAAACGATGCGTTTTTGGATAGGGGTAGTATGTGCATATTGGCGAATAGATGGTAGATCCTTTTTAGACTCACTAAGGGTTTCTATGTCTTTTTGGCGATAATATGCGTAGCCTCCTGTCCAGATCGCAATGGATAAGGAGGCTTTTTTATGTCAAATGTTTTGAAAAATCGCTATGTGAGGGCTATTTTGTTATCAGCATTTCTGCTGCAAATCGGAGTATGGGTGCGTAACATGGCGATTCTGCTCTATGTGATGGATCATACAGGAGGCGATTCGTTCGCTGTATCCATGATTTCTGTGGCGGAGTATGCGCCAATCTTTCTGTTTTCCTTTCTTGCTGGTACGTTTGCTGATCGCTGGCAACCGAGAAAAACGATGGTCTGGTGTGAGGTGCTCAGTGCTCTATCGGTTGTCGGAGTGCTGCTTACCTTCGTTTACGGCTCGTGGAAGGCCATCTTTTTTGCCACACTCATTTCAGCCATTCTTTCTCAGTTTTCTCAACCGTCCGGAATGAAGCTGTTCAAGCTGCATGTACCTGGTGAACAACTTCAGGTAGGAATGTCAGCGTATCAGACTATTTTCGCGATCTTCATGGTATTTGGTCCGATTATCGGTACGTTTGTGTTCCAGCAATGGGGGATGGAGGTAGCTATGGTCATCACTGCGGTTGCGTTTCTCTCTGCGGCCGGTGTCCTGTATTTGCTGCCGCCAGATCGCGTCGAGAAAGAAGAGCAGCAAGAAACGGCACTGCTTGGGGAGATGGTCAGCGGGATTCGTTATGTGTTCTCCAGTCGCGTATTGTCAATGCTTGGCTTTTGCTTTTTGGCTGTGGGTTTCTCATTGGGAATGATTCAACCGCTTGGGATTTTTATCGTGACTGAACAACTGCAATTGCCAAAAGAAAGCTTGCAATGGTTAATTACCGCCCAAGGTGTGGGGATGATTGCTGGAGGGGCCATGACGATGGCAGCTGCCAAAACGATTCCGCCGCAAAAGTTATTGGTCATGGGGCTTCTTGGAAATGCGGTCGCAGTAGCAATTTGCGGGATGTCCACGAATCTGTGGCTGACGCTTGTTGCCCAGTTCATCGCGGGATTGCTCTTGCCCTCTATTCAAATTGGGATCAACACTATGCTGCTTAAAAATACCGAGAGTACCTTTATCGGTCGGGTGAATGGAATACTGACTCCGTTGTTTACAGGCTCTATGGTCGTCATGATGAGTATTACGGGGGTATTGAAGCTGCATCTCCCGCTCGCAGTCATATACGGAATCGCTGCATTCCTGATGATCATTGGTCTCAGCTTTATTTTGCCGCTTTATCGTATGAGGGAAGGAAACGTGGTGCAAAGTACAGAACAGACTGGTATATAAGGGTTTGGTAGCAAAGGGAGGCTTGGACCAGATGGTGCACGAACAGATTTCTTCTATAGAAGGTTTGAAGATGGTAGCTGCTGTTCGCGAGCTGGCGATGCGGTTGCCAGAAGTAACGGAGCAGGTAGACGCTTTTGGACATACATCGTTTCGCGTAAACGACAAGCCGTTTGTCATTTTGGGAGAGGGGGGCACTGAAGGCCCCTCCCTTTCTGTGAAGGTGCTGAAGACGACCCAAGAGATTTTGCTTACGCAGGAGCATTTTTACAAGACACCGTACATCGGTCATCACGGCTGGGTTTCGATCCTGAACAAAAACGTGACTAGCTATGGTGAAATCGAGGATTACATACGGGAAGGCTATATGTGCGCGGCTCCCAAGCGATTGGTCAAGCAATTACAACACCTCCCCTGATCGTTCCTGTATAATTTGGGCGTAACGAGTAATGAGCGAACGTTCGACACAGCAGCATTCAGACAAAGGGGGAGCCGGTTTTGGATTGGAATCTCCAGCAGATGAGCAAATTGCTTGAGGTCGTTTTTGAAAATGCCCATGAACCAATGATCGTAACCGACAAGGACGGAAAAATACTCTTATTGAATCGGAGTTATCGAGAATTTCTGAATGTACAGGACGTGATCGGACAGCCAGTGACGGATGTCATCGAAAACACGAGGATGCATATTGTCGGTCAGGAAGGTGTTGCCGAGATCGCCGACATTCAGCAAATAAAAGGACAGAACATGATTGCGCATCGCATACCGATTATGGACGAAGGGAAAGTGATTGCCGTTCTGGGAACGGTGCTGTTCCAGGATGTGCAGGAGCTCACTGCCTTGGCTGCGATGGTTGCTCAGCTGAAGGACGAATTGACCTATTATAAGAAAGAGCTGCGGCGGCGAATGGGGGCTACCTATCATTTTGATCAAATCGTCGGGTACAGCCAGAAGCTGCAGGAGCTTAAAAAATTTTCTCAGAAAGTTGCGAAAAGCGATTCGACTGTGCTCATCACAGGTGAAAGCGGGACAGGCAAGGAGCTGTTTGCCCACGCTATTCATGCCGAGAGCAAGCGCAAAATGGGTCCTTTCATTCGGGTGAATTGTGCCGCTATTCCGGATTCTTTGCTAGAATCAGAGCTGTTTGGCTATGAAGAAGGTGCGTTTACTGGAGCTGTTCGCCGCGGAAAAAAGGGAAAGTTCGAGCTGGCTAACCACGGAACCATTCTGTTGGATGAGATCGGGGACATGCCGTTGCCGCTGCAAGCCAAGTTGTTGCGCGTGTTGCAGGAAAAAGAAGTCGAGCGAGTAGGGGCTGTACGGACGACGCCTATCGATGTGCGGGTGATCGCTTCCACGAATTCGGACATGCTTCAAAGCATCAAGGAAGGGAAGTTTCGGGCGGATCTCTATTATCGGTTGAATGTCGTGTCACTCTCGATCCCTCCGTTGCGAGAGCGTCTGGAGGATTTGCCGGAGCTGGTTTCGAATCTGCTCAAACAGCTTGGCGAGTCCACTGGCGTAGCGGTCAGGGCCATTGATGAAGAGGTATGGAACGTACTTCGGGGCTACTCCTGGCCAGGCAATGTACGAGAGTTGAAAAACGTGCTGGAGCGAGCCCTGCATCTAATGGAAGACGATGTCCTGAAAAAGGAGCATATTTGGCTGCCTGTATCGGACGAAGGGTCACTCGCGTTCTTATCGGTTCCAACTCATACCGTTCGACCATTGAAACAAGTTATAGAAGAGGCTGAGCAGGAAGCACTTCGACAAGCGATGCAGCAAGCAGGGGGGAACAAGCTTACCGCCGCCAAGCTGTTGCAAATCAGCAAGTCCAGCTTTTACGAAAAGTGGGAGAAGTACCAATAGTACGAGGCGCGTATAAGTCGGGGATGTGGTGTTGAACCAGGTTCGCGGCTTTTTTCATCTGTAGGAATAACGTTTTGGTAGATTCCGGTTTTCTGGAATAGAGCAAGGTGGCCTCCCGCTTTAACCCAGTAGCCTTCCTTGACCAGATTCCCGAAAAGGTGGGCTGATTTTTGCTAGATTCCATAAAATCGGACAATAAATTCCGAAAATCCGGAAAAACTGCAAGCGCTATCATCTGCTTGCAAACAGTCGAGGCACGATGAACGGGTATGGTTGAACGATTTTTCTGGAATCGGCTGGAGTTGGCATGGTCCATGCAATTGAGTTGGATATGAAAGCGTTTTCTTCGTGTGAATACACACCATTTCCTCTGTAAGCGGAGGAGAAAATTGAAAGGAGAATTATATGATCATCGAAGTGTTATCCATCTTGATTTCGCTCGGTCTCCTGATGTTTTTTGCGTATCGGGGCTATCCTGTTATCGTATTTGCCCCTATTTTTACGCTGCTGGCCGTTGTCCTTTCCGGGATCTCTCTACTGCCGAGCTACACCGAAACCTTTATGACGAATGCAGCAAACTATGTGAAATCATTCTTCCCTATTTTCTTACTGGGTGCCATTTTTGGAAAAGTCATGGAGTTGAGCGGTGCTGCCTCGTCCATTGCCCACACGATTGTGAAGGCACTCGGCTCCAATCGTGCGATCTTGGCTGTCGTTTTGGCCTGTTCGATTTTGACGTATGGCGGGGTTTCCCTGTTCGTTGTGGCATTTGCTGTGTATCCGTTTGCCGCTGCGATTTTCCGTGAAGCCAATATTCCGAAGCGTCTCATTCCAGGAACGATTGCGCTCGGTGCTTTTACGTATACGATGGACGCTTTGCCAGGTACACCACAAATTCAAAACATCATTCCTACGACTTATTTCGGTACGGATGCTTATGCTGCACCTGTTCTTGGAACGATCGGCGCCATTATGGTTTTCGTTGGCGGGATGCTATGGCTGGAGCGCAGACGCAAGCAAGCTGTCACTGCTGGGGAAGGCTACGGCGAGGGACATACGAACGAGCCAGAGCTGATCAAAAATGAATCCTACATGAACATCTGGGTCGCGATTCTCCCGTTGGCATTAGTGCTCGTGGGTAACTATTTGTTCAGCAGAGGGATTTGGACAGTAGAAACGTGGTACGATCCGGCGATCCTCAAAGAATCATTTAAGATTGAGAAAGTGAAAAATGTTGTCTCTTCTTGGTCACTGATTATTTCGCTCTGTCTTGGAATTATTGCCGCAATTTTAATCAATGTGAAGCAAGTCAAAAACAAGCTGGCGAGTGGTTTGACGGCAGCTGCGATGGGCTCTCTCTTGGCGATCTTCAATACTGCTTCCGAAGTTGGGTTCGGAAACGTTGTGAAAACATTGCCGGGCTTCAAGCTCATCCAAGGCTGGATTATGGGCGCAAGTGAACATCCGTTGGTATCTGAGGCACTGGCTGTAAACGTACTGGCAGGTGTGACAGGTTCAGCGTCGGGCGGTATGTCGATCGCGCTGGAGGTTATGAGCAAGCAATACCTAGAGATGGCAAATGCTGCGGGAATCAGCCCTGAGTTGCTGCACCGTATTGCCTCGATGTCTTCCGGTGGTATGGACACATTGCCGCACAATGGAGCGGTCATTACACTGCTCGCGATTACTGGTTTGACTCATCGTCAATCGTACAAAGACATTTTCGCGATTACGGTTTTGAAAACAGCTGTCGTGTTCATTCTGGCATTCGCCGTTTCTATTTTCTAATTTTCATCAGAGATCGACCAGTTTATAGACAGAGAAAATGAGGGACAGGAGAGGAGATAGTAGGATATGGAGAAATTGTTGGAGCAGCAGGTAGCAGTAGTAACAGGGGCTGCGAGCGGAATTGGATTGGAGATTGCCCGGACGTTTGCCGAGGAAGGGGCGAAAGTCGTCATACTGGACTTGAATGGGGAAGCAGCGGAAGCAGCAGCAGCCCAATTGCAAAAGGAAGGGCATGAAGCAATCAGCTTTGGTTGTAATGTTACTGACGAGGTACAAGTGCAGGCGTGCATCCAGCAGACAGTCAAGATTTTTGGCAGACTCGATATCTTAGTGAATAACGCCGGATTGCAATTTGTCTCTCCAATAGAAGAGTTTCCGACTGCAAAATTTGAACAAATGCTCAGTATTATGCTGACAGCGCCTTTTGTTGCGATTAAACACGCGTTCCCCATTATGAAGCAACAAGGTCATGGCCGTATCATCAATATGGCTTCGATTAACGGCTTGATTGGCTTTGCGGGGAAGGCAGCGTACAACAGTGCCAAGCACGGGGTCATCGGGCTCACCAAGGTTGCAGCCTTGGAAGGGGCAGTGGCTGGTATTACGGTAAATGCCATTTGTCCGGGGTATGTCGATACGCCGCTGGTACAAAACCAATTAGCGGATTTGGCTAAGACAAGAAATGTGCCGTTGGAAAAGGTAATGGAAGAAGTCATCTACCCGCTCGTGCCGCAGAAGCGACTGCTGCAAGTAAAGGAAGTAGCGAACTACGCTGCCTTTTTAGCTAGCAAGAAAGCGTCAGGTGTCACGGGTCAGGCTGTCGTCATCGATGGCGGGTATACAGCGCAGTAAGCCTGTTAAAGTCCCTATTTTTATAGGGGCTTTTTCATTTTCGCTATCTTTTTTAAAAAACTAGTAAAAAAGGTCTTGTATTCTCTTTTTCTATGTGATAGATTATTACTTGTCGCCAAGAACGACGACAAAATACGAGAAAAGAAAACGAGATTCGATAAAAAACTTCTTGACTCGCAAATAACGAACGTGATAAGATATGAAGCGTTCGACAA